>DAOUGI010000001.1:0-3529 GCA_034429215.1 Anaerolineae bacterium
CGCGAAACGGCCAAGGCGCTGACGACCTTCGGCAAAGGCGTGACCGATTACAGCCTGCGCAAGCGGGCCGAGCTGACGAAGGACGTTCGCGCGATCACGAAAGCCTGGGAGGAAGGGGACAAGGACGTCGCTATCGGCCAGGGCGCCGTGTACATGCTCCACCTGACAGGGCTAACGGACGTCCGGCTGACCCGCAACATCATCGCCGGGCAGGCAGTCCGCATCAACGACTCTGTCCAGCAGTTCAATCGCTATCATGCCCTGGCCATTGACCCGCGGACGGCCATCGGCTCACCCGAGTGGAACCGGGCCATGGGCGAGATGACCTTCGCTGCCTTTGACCTTACGCTAAAGGGAGCGCCAGGCGACATCCGGTATGGGATGCAAGACGGCGATTACCTGCGGGCGGCGGCGGGCGTAGCGCAGATCATCCCCGGCGCCGGGCTGGCGGGCAACTCGCTGGACCTGGCCGTAGCCGGCCGAGAGACCTATCGCGGGCTCCGGTCGGGCGATGCGGCCCAGGTCGAGATGGGCCTGTTCGGCATGGTGGTCAATGCCGGCCAGTTGCGCTCGGGCGGCACCGACGTCGTGAGTGCGCTGGAGCGCCCGGTGGAGAGCGTGCGCTGGTCGCACCTGGCGAGCGACGTGACCGGCCGGGGGGTAGGCAGCATCGTGCCCGGCGGCGAGCTGCTGGTGGAGGGCGGTCGCCAGGCCGCCGGGACTGTCGGGGAGATCGGCCGCCGCGCGGCTGGGGTGATCTGGGAGAGTGTTAACGATCAGCGGCTGTACGCCATAGAGCCTTCCGCACGGCGGTGGCTCGCCGGGAACGATGCGGCGGAGGCGACGCGGCGGGCGGCACCCTTTATGCAAGATAATGGGCGAGTTGAGCCACGACCGCAACTAATAGTCGAGTTAGGACCAGGCACAGGCAAGAATCTCGTCAACATTGCTCAAGCACGTCCCGGTGCAGGGGTGGTGGGATTGGACTGGGATCCTCAGGTCGCAACACTGGCTCGTATAATCTCCACAAGGTCAGACGTAGGGGATCGTATTCTGATAGCACGAGCTGACTACAGAAAGCCGCCACTGGCAGCCACAGCTGCAGAGGTGATTTCCGTAGCTCCAGGGGGACGACCTGAAGATATTCATCATGCAATCACAGCCGCAGGGACGATCGTCGGACCTGAAGGTCGTATCTATGTTGTCACAGATCTACCAACCCTCGAGCGAGGTAGCCCTTACATTAAAGAAATCTTGCATGACCTGGATGAGATCCTCAAATTACGAGGGTTGCGCACGCTACACTGCGAGTATGGCCTGGTATCTTCGAGCCAGATGCTGAACGAGAGTTTGATCCGATCTGACCAGAACCCACTTGGAATCCCGTTGCAAACTATACACACCCCTCAGTCATACCTGTACGTGGAGGTGACTGCGCGATGACTGAGCTGACAAGGTTGCCCCGGCCGATCGGACGCTCTTTGACACTTGATGAACTTCTCGAGTGGCTGAAAGCTCTCTACCCTTGGGACCGCCATTTTGCCGCTATGGAGTTGGGAACCTACAATGATCCTCGAGCTGTCGAACCACTGATCGAAGCACTTGATGACTCTGTACCGTACGTCCGTAGTGCTGCCGCCGACAGCTTGGGTAGGTTGGGTCGTATCCCTAAGGTGAGACCTGTGGCGAGGCAAGCTGTGAAGCGGTTAGTGGCTATGCTGGAGGACGAAGATGAAGAAGTCATCGGCTCGGCTGTTTACGCCTTGGGAGAGCTTGGAGATAGCAGCATTGCTCCTAAACTCCTACCTTTTCTGGAACATCCAAACAGCCCGCATGTGAAGATACGCAACGTTGCGATCCTCGCTCTGCGCACGTTGCGCCATGAGCCTGCGATTCCGCACCTTCAGCACCTGCTGCGAGATCCCGAACTCGCGGTACGCGGCGATGCTCTCTTGGCTCTGTTCAGCATGCGGGATGTGAATACCAACGTAGAGAAGATCCTCAGGTCGCTTGTGGACGATCCCGATCCTTTCTTGCGTCAGGAAGTACGGCCGATGCTGGAAGTCATCGACCGTGAGAAGCGGCCTGAATAACCAGTTTCTGTAGTGAGCACGTTAACAAGCGAATCCTTGGCGTCATGCCCACATGTACTTGACGAACCAGAACAACAGCATCGTCCTCTGCTGCGTCAGCAGTCTTTTGATGCCGTTGTCTTGAGGTTGACGCGCTCGACTTGGTGGTCGCCGGCTGCGAAGTGTACTGCGGCATCGAGTCGGGAGGCTGAGCGCGAGTCGAGATGGGCGCGTTCATGGCCGCGGTCAATCTGCGGCAGATGGGCTCCGGCGGGTTTGGTGACGTAGCCAGCCAGTTGGAGCGGCCGGTGTGGCACGTGCACCCCTCGCACCTGACCGGCGAGGTGATCGAGAAGGCGGTCGGCAACATCGTACCCGGCGGGGATCTGGCGGTGCGAGGCGGCCGGCGCAAAAGCGATTGGATCGTATCCGAATGGCATGGGGATCGCACCACCTTCTGCCACCCCTGTACGACAACCTGGCTATCGGCAGCGGCGCCTGCGGCCTGTGCCGGGCGTGCTTTCTCATCCTCACCCACCGTATCTGCCGCGATCCGTGGCGCCACCTGCTGTACGAAAACGTCGAGGAGTTCTGGTCCCAGGCGGCCGCCTGGCTGCGCAGCGAGGGCCGCTACGCCTATACCCGCAAAGCGTGTACGCAGCGCACGCTGGGCCTGGGCATCGACCAGTCCGACTCGCTGCTGTTCGAGGGCGTCACCAGGCATGCCCGCGTCCTGGTGCCCCTCTTTGCCAGCGAGCGGAGCAATCCCGACGGCGGCCAACGTCGTCGTGTCGATGTCGCTCAACCCGCAGGCCGTGGCCGACTGTTGGGAGAACGTCTGGCCCGATGGCGAACGGGTGACCCGGCCGATCGACGAGCGGGTGCGGGCGCTGGTGTCGGCCCAGGCGATGGGCTTTGTGGTCAGGCTGCGCCTGGACCCCATTCTCCCTATCCCCGGCTGGCAGGACCTTTATCGCCAATTCCTCGCACAAGCGGCCGCGGCAGGCTTGAGGCCGGGCCGGGTGACGCTGGGGTTGTTTCGCCAGCAGACCGGGCAGCTCGCGGCCTGGGCGCGGCGCTGGGGGCTGCCGCCGCTGGGATGGCAGCCGCCGGCCATGGTCCGGGATGGCACGCACGAGCAATTGCCTGCCGAGCAGCGGGTGGCGATCTATCGGGAGGTGGCCGCGGCGGTGAGGGTTGCCTGGCCGGATGCGGAGATTTCTCTGTGCAAAGAGACCCGTGCCGTGCGCTCGGCGGTTGGGGTCACGGCGAGCCGGTGCAACCGCCTGGCAACGTCTCGGCCATCGGGTCAGTCGCACCCCAGTCCAGGAGCAGCTTTCCCAAAGTCTTGAACTGGTCGCCAGCTACATGATCCGCCAACCGAATTCGCAGCGCCTGTATCCAGCGCATGGTGAGCCTGTATCGCCGCACAGGCCCTCGTTAAAAGAAAAAGGCGG
>DAOUGI010000002.1:0-2703 GCA_034429215.1 Anaerolineae bacterium
CTGGGGGTATATGGGATCTGCTTTGCCCGGCGGGCCTGGTCCAGGGCGGCGCACTCCTCCCGGACCGCCGGGTAGCGGTGCGCGTACTGGTAGAGCGTGGACAGGGACACCCCCAACAGCTCGGCCGCCCGGCGCTTGTCGCCGCCGGCCTGGCGCAGCGCCTCCGCGATCTCCTCTGGGCTCTTGAGGCGCGAAGGGCAGCCGTGCAGGGCAGCCTTTACCTCAGGATAGTGCTGGATGTAGGCTGCCACCGTCTCCTTTCGGCAGCCGAGCTGCCTGGCGGCCTGCGTCTGGCTCCCGCCGGCCTGGCGCAGCGCTTCGGCCACCTGTTCCGGCCGGTACCGCCGGCGGTTGCTGGGCAGTTCGAGGTAGGGGGCGCACATCGCCGTGATCTTGGCGAGCCGTTGGGCGGCTCTGTCGATGGTGCTGCGCGAGCAGCCCAGGATCTTGGCGGCAATGTTCCTGTCGCCGCCGGCCTGGCGCAGGGCGTCAGCGTGGTGTTCGAGGGTCAGATGGCTCGGGCTCATGGATGGTTTCTCAACCTCCTGAGGGGTTCAGTTTGGCCCAAGTATAGAACATACATTCTATTTTGTCAAAAACGCCAGGCCCTGTGGACAGGGTCCTGTCAAGGTCGAAGGAACAGTATAGGGGCGACCCCTGTGCCGGATGCATCCCGTGCCGCATGTCTCACGCAGATCCCCGTCACATGCAGGGCCGACGAAGATCCCCTGTGCCGCATGCCTCTGGCGGCCCTTCAGGGGACTCGCGGCTGGGGATGGCGGCCTGCCGGCCCATGCCAGCCCCCTTCCTGGGGGTGGTCGCCCCGCGGCTGGGCGAATGCGCCGGTTTGCCCCTGCGCAGAGGCCTCTGTGCGCGAGCACCGAAAATCTAAAATCCAAAATCAAAAATCCAAAATCAAAAATCGATTCCGGCTTCCAGCGTCTCCTTCAGGTTACTCAGAACCCGGCCCCAGATGCCTTCCACGGTACCGGCAAAGCCTGCCCACTCCTGCTCCGAGCACAGACCTGTGACCTGAAACGTCATAACGGTGCCGTCATCCTGCCTGTCCAGCGAGACACGGATGATCGTGCGTGGCTCTCCATCTCCATCCCAGCTAAACGCGGCGCTTCTATCCTCTTCCAGCTCCGTGAATTCGCCGTACGCGTTGTACCCGTCGGTGTAAATGTGGAGCTTGCCCCCAACCTGGGCATCGCACTCGGCCCGCTCGCAGCACCACGCCCGCCAGCCTTCCGCCTGGGTAAAAGCCGCATACACCTGCGCCGGCGATGCGAGGATGGCCCGGCTGATTACGACTTCTTGAGCTTTGGGAGCCGTTGTTTTCCCTTCTGGCGCACCACTTGCGCCTTTCTGTATGGCCTGCATTAATCCGGCGATATTTGCCTCGCGCCGCTTGATCTCTTGGATGCTTTGGACGATCCTGTCCTCGAACCCCTTCTCACCATGCCATCCATAGCGCTCCTCGAGCCACCGCGCATTCTTGGCCAGCTTCCGAGATACACGCTCCCTCAGCTCCTCGCCTTCCAGCGGCCACAGCTCCTTCCGGCATTCATCGCAGATCAGCTCCTCTATAATGATCAGATCCCCATACATCATCTCGAAATGCCGCGCGCAAAGGGTACAATCGAAATCCCTGACGCCCATGCCTGCCATCGTTCACCTCCACATTTGCCGCCCGGCTGCCGGGCTGCTCTGTACAAGGTAGCAGTTCACGCCAAACAGAGTAATAGTTTTGACCTCGTGTGACATTCCCTCCTCCTCCCGGTCAGATGACCGGCCATATTGTAGCATCTGGATGAAATTTCGCCAAACGCCAGACCCTGCCCGCCCCTTTCAGAAGCTTGCAGCATTCTTGACAACCCGTCCTTTTAGGAGATAATAGAGCCAGACATACACTCGGATCGCGAGGCAGATCATGACCATCACCCGAAGACAATTCCTCCGCCAGGCGGCGGCCTTGGGCCTGGGCGCGGCGGGAGCCGGTGCCCTGTTGTCGGTCGGCGCCTGCGGCCCCCGGCAGCCCGCGCCGGCCCCAACGGCCGATGCCGGACTGGCCGGCGCCGCGCCCACCCTGGCCCCGACGGCCATGCGGCCGGGTGCCACCGCCACGGCGGCCGGCGGCAGCCAGGCCTACCTGGCCGCGGTCCACGGCGCCGACCCGACGGCCATCACCCGGCGGGCCATCGCCGCCCTGGGCGGCATCGAGCGCTTTGTCCGGCCCGGCGACGATGTCATCGTCAAGCCCAACATCTGCGTCGCCTACCATGGCCCCGAGTACGCCGCCACCACCAATCCGCAGGTAGTCGCGGCTCTGGTCAGCCTCTGCCTGGGGGCCGGCGCCAGGCGGGTTCGGGTCATGGACTCCCCCTTTGGCGGCACCGCCGAACAGGCCTACAGCATCAGCGGCATCGAAGAGGCGGTCAAGGCGGCCGGCGGTGAGATGGAGCTGATGAGCTCCTTCAAGTTCGGCCAGACGGCCATCCCTCAGGGCCAGGACATCCGCGAATGGTCCGTATACCAGGACGCCCTCCGGGCGGTCCTGATCGACGTGCCGATTGCCAAAACCCACGGCATGGCCCGCCTGACCCTCGGCACCAAGAACCTGATGGGGCTGATCGAGGATCGGGGCAGCATCCACCGCAACATGGGCCAGCGCCTGGCCGACCTGTCCAGCCTGTTCCGCCC
>DAOUGI010000003.1:0-54545 GCA_034429215.1 Anaerolineae bacterium
CAGCCTGCTCGCCCAGCATCCGGCCCATGTGGTGCGGCGAGCCGCTTATTTCGAACAGCGGCACGCTTGGTAATTTGTAGGTCTTCATGTGCACCTCCTGATAAAATAGCCTAACCACGAAGGACACAAAGGCAACAAAGGTCGTGGCGACGCTTTTGTGACGCCCCGAGGGGCATGTCAATTCCTCATGATGACTTGCAGCAGCGACAGGTCGACGTTGCCGCCGCTGATGACCACGGCGACGGCGCGGCCCGGCTGTTTCACGTGGCCGTAGAGCACGGCGGCGAGCGCCACCGCTCCGCCGCCCTCTACGACCAGGCGTTCCTGCTCCAGGGCAAAAGCCATCGCCCCGGCAATCTCTTCCTCCGACACCAGCAGCGTCTCGTCCACATGGCGCCGGACCAGGCGGAAGGTGTAGCGGTTGTCCAGGCCGATCCCGCCGGCCAGGGCATCGGCCAGGGTGTCCTCCTCCGGCAGCTCGATCGGCCGGCCAGCGCGCAGGCTGTGGACCATGACCGGGGCGCGGTCCATCGAAACGCCGATCACCCGGATGGCCGGGTTGGCCGCCTTCAGGGCGACGGCGATGCCCGAGATGAGGCCGCCGCCCGACAGGGGGACGACGACGGCGTCCACCTGGGGCAGGTCCTCGATCAGCTCCAGGCCGATCGTGCCCTGCCCGGCGATGACCGCCGGGTCGTCGAACGGATCGACCCGGACCAGCCCTCGCTCGGCCTGGAGGTGGAGCGAGCAGGCTTCGGCCTCGTCATAGCCCGCGCCGTGCACCACCAGCTCGGCGCCCAGGCGCCGGATCGCCTCCATCTTGCCGGCCGGCACGCGCTCCGAAACGCAGATCACAGCCCAGATGCCGAGCTGCTGCGCGACATTGGCTACCGCCCGGCCGTGGTTGCCGCTGGACACGGCGATCACGCCCCGCGACCGCTCCTCGGCGGTCAGGCTCAGCAGTTTGTTGGCCGCCCCTCGGATCTTGAACGATCCGGTCTGTTGCAGGTTCTCCAGCTTGAGATGGACGGCGGCGCCGGCGCGCTCCGACAGCCCGGCGGAGTGGAGCAGGGGAGTCCGGCGGATCAGGCCGGCGATCCGCTGCCCGGCCAGTTTTATGTCGTGCAGGGTTGGGTCGGGTGCTATCACTGACTATTCATTTCCTCCAAAATCGCCTGGCGGAGGGTTTGGACGATGGCGTCCAGCTCGGCCTCGGTCACGACGTAGGGCGGCGCGATCAGCAGGTGATCGCCGCGGACGACGTCGGCGCCGCCATGGCCGGGGTAAAAGAGCACGCCCAGGTCCATGGCCCGCGCGCAGACCCGGTCGGCGAAATGAGCGCCGGCCGGGAAGGGCTCCCTGGTCTGCCGGTCGGCGACAAACTCGACGGCCCACACCATGCCGATGCCCCGCACGTCACCCACCGCCGGCAGGTCACCCAGGCTGTCGTGCAGCTTGTGGCCCAGCGCCGCGCCCAGCGCTGCCGACCTGGCGATCAGATCGTGCGTTTCCAGATAGTCGATCGTCGCCAGCGCCGCCGCCGCGCCGACGGCGTGGTGGGAAAAGGTCCCGCCGTGGTTAAAGTTGCCGTGGGCGGTGCGGATCGTCTCGACGTCGGCGCCGCTTGCGGCGAGGATCGACAGCGGGAAATAGCCGCCGGCGGCGCCCTTGGCCATGACCATCAGGTCGGGCTTGACGCCAAACTGCTCCACAGCAAACCAGGTCCCGGTCCGGCCAAAGCCGGTCAGCACTTCGTCGGCGATGAGCAGCACGCCGTAGCGGTTGCAGATGTCGCGGATCAGCGGCCAGTAGCCGGCCGGCGGCACGATGGCGCCCAGCGTCGCCCCACCCACCGGCTCGCCGATAAAGGCGGCGACGCGGCCCGGCCCCTGGCGCAGAATCTCGGCTTCGAGCCGGCGGGCGCAGGGCAGGCCGCAATCGGCGGGCGCCGCGCCAAAGGGACAGCGGTAGCAGTAGGGCGGCTCGACGTGGGGCGCGTCGCGGAACATGGGCGCGAACAGGGCGCGCATCGACGGCTTGCCCGACAGGGCCAGCGTGCCCAGCGTGGCGCCGTGGTACGAGCCCCAACGGGAGATGACCAGGTCACGGGCCGGCTCACCGCGGGCAACCTGGAGCTGGCGGGCGAACTTGACCGCCGCCTCCACCGCCTCGGCGCCGCCCGACAGGTAGTAAAAGCGCGGATCGGGCAGCGGCACCCGGGCGGCCAGCCGCCCGCTGTAAGCCTCCAGGGCGGCGGTGGTGAACCGCTCGCCGTGGACATAGGCTACCTGGGCCGCCTGGGCCGCCATCGCCTCGGCCACGGACCGGACGCCGTGGCCGATGTTGACCACCAGCGGGCCGCCGGAGGCGTCGAGGTAGCGGCGGCCGTCGGCGCCGTACAGGGTGACGCCCTCGCCGCGCTCGATGACCGGGTAGGCGCGGGCCATGTTGCGGTAAAAGACGTGGCCTTCGGGATGTTGTGGCATAGGTCAGGCCCTCCGGAAGAGGAGCGACATGCCCAGCCCGCCGCTGATGCACAGGGTGGCCAGGCCCAGCTCCTTGTCGTGGCGGTGCAGGGCATGGAGCAGGGTGACGACGATGCGCGCTCCGCTGCAGCCGGTCGGATGGCCGAGGGCCACGGCGCCGCCGTGGACGTTGCGGCGGGCCGGGTCCCAGGCCAGCTCGCGCTCCACGGCCAGCACCTGGACGGCAAAGGCCTCGTTCAGCTCGACCAGGTCCAGGTCGGCCAGGGCCAGGCCGGTGCGCTCCATCAGCTTGAGCGTGGCCGGCACCGGTCCGAGGCCCATCGCCTTCGGGTCCACGCCGGCGCCGGCGAATCCGGCCAGCCGGGCCAGCGGCCGCAGGCCGTCGGCATGGGCGCGCTCGGCGCTCATCAGGACCAGGGCGGCGGCGCCGTCGGTGATGCCCGAGGCGTTGCCCGGGGTGACCGTGCCGTCGGACCGGAAGGCCGGCCTGAGCTTGGCCAGGCCCTCCAACGTGGTGTCGGCGCGGGGCCGCTCGTCGCGCTCGACGGCCAGCGGCCTGCCCTTGGCATCGGCGGCCTGGACCGGCACAACCTCGGCGTCAAACGCGCCGTCGTTCCAGGCGGCTATGGCTTTTTGGTGGCTGTCCATGGCGAACTCGTCCTGCGCCTGGCGGCTGATGCCGTAACGGCCGGCCAGCAGCTCGGCCGTCTCGCCCATCACCATCTCGGCCAGCGGGCAGAGGTAGCCGTCGCGGTACATGGCGTCGACCAGCGGGCTATTGCCCAGGCGATAGCCCCAGCGGGCCTGGAGCAGCAGGTAGGGGATCTGCGACATCTGCTCCACGCCGCCGGCCAGGACGACCTCGTTCTCGCCGGTCATGATCGACTGGGCGGCCAGGGTGATGGCCTTGGTCCCCGAACCGCAGGCCTTGTTGACGGTGTAGGCCGGCCGCTCCTGGGGTATCCCGGCCCGGACCAGGATCTGGCGGGCGACGTTGGGGCCGTTGCCGGCCTGCCGGGCGCAGCCAAAGACCGCCTCGTCGATCTGATCGGGGGCCAGGCCGGCGCGCCCGATCGCCTCGCGGGCCACGATCTCGCCCAGGGCCGCGGCCGACAGGTCTTTCAGCCCGCCGCCAAAGTTGCCGATCGGGGTGCGCACCGCCGAGAGAACGACTACATCCGTTGCTTCCATTATGTCACCTCACGCATAGATCCCGTGCGGATCCAGATCCTCGCGGATGATCCGCAGCTCGTCCGCCGTCGGCGGCTCGGTTGTGTTGAGATCGGGCGCTACCTTCAACGGCCAGCTTACCTCGGCCTGGACCTGATCGACCGTCGCGCCAGGGTGGACCGAGGCGAGGGTCATCTCGCCCGATTCCCGGTCAAAGCGGAAGACGGCCATGTCGGTGACGACCAGTTGTGGCCCCGAGCCGGGCATGCCCAGCGCCGCCCGCTCGCCCGGCCGGCCGGCCAGGTGGCCGGCGCTGGTGACAAAGTCGGGCCGCTCGACAAAGGCCCGCTTTTTGAGGCGAACGATGAAAAAGAGCTCGCCGGCGTGGATGGCGATCTCGCACGCCCCGCCGCTGCCGGGCAGGCGGACCTTGGGCCGGTGATAGTCGCCGATGACGGTGCTGTTGACGTTGCCAAAACGGTCGATCTGGGCCGCGCCCAGAAAGGCGACCTCGATGCGCCCGCCCTGGAGATAGTTCATGAACAGGTCGGCCATGGAGCAGACCGAGGTCGCGCCGCTGATCAGGGTCGGATCGCCGATCGACAGGGGCAGGCGGGCCGGGCGCGCGCCAAACACGCCCGACTCGTAGACCAGCTCCAGGTCGGGGGCCACGGTGCGCCGGGCCAGGTTGCAGGCGATATTTGGCAGGCCGACGCCGACAAAGACAACCCGCTTGCCGGCCAGGGCTCTTGCCGAAGAGACTATCATCATTTCAGATGGCGTGTAATTCATAGGAACTCCTTTAAACCACAAATCCCCCTCACCCCAACCCTCTCCCCCGTGGGGAGAGGGGGCAGGAGTGGTTAGCCATAAACTCCATAATTGACGGGCTCTGACAGGGCCTGACCAGGGGCAAGGCGGGTCCAGATGTCGGGCTCGCGCGATTGCAGCTTGGTCAGGTAGCCTTGCCAGCCGTCTACCCCGTACACCCACTCGTCGAGCCAGGCGCGGGCCGCCGTCTCGTCCTGCGACAGGCGGTCCCACTCCAGGTAGAACTGGTTGTCGCGGTCGTAGTAGCCCTGCACGTAGGAGGGGTGCGCGCCGTAGGGCTGGTGGACCACGGCGTCGACCACCAGGCCGGGGATCACGGTGCGGTTGGGATCGCTGCGGATGACCGCCTCGTCGACGATCTCTTCGACGACGACGATCACCCGCCGGGCGGCAAAGGCCGCCTCCTTTTGCACCCCCAGCAGGCCCCATATCTGGGTGTTGCCGGCCGCGTCGGCCCGCTGAGCGTGGACAATCGCCACGTCGGGGTTGAGCGGCGGCACGACGGCGACCCGGCCGTCGCCGTAGGGGCTGTCCACGAAGCGGATTCTTGGGTTGGCCGCGGGCAGGTCGGCGCCCAGGTAGCTGCGCAGCGGGAAGAAGGGCAGCCGGGCCGCGCCGGCTGTGTAGCGGCCGACCATGCCAAAGTGCGAGTATTCTTCGATCTCGAGCGGCCCGGGGATCGCCTTTTCCACGGCGCGGCGGATGCAGTGCAACGCGCCGACACCGGGGTTGCCCAGGTAGCTAAAGACCAGCTTGCGGGCGCAGCCGGCGGCGATCATCTGGTCGTAGATCAGGTCGGGCGTCATCCGGCACAGGGTCAGGTCGCGCCGGCCCTGGCGGATGATCTCGTGCGCCGCCGAGAAGCAGATAAAGGCGGTAAAGCCCTCGATGGCCACTGTGTCGCCGTCGTGGACGTGGGCGGCGATGGCGTCGCGCATCTTCATTAGGGTCATGGCACCCTCACCCCAGCCCTCACCCCAACCCTCTCCCAGAGGGAGAGGGAGTGGGAATGGCGCGGTGGTTTTCGACCACGTCCAGCGCGTCGATAAAGATGCCGAGCGCGGTGTCGGCCTGGTCCTGGGTGATGATCAGCGGCGGCGAGAAGCGGATGCTGTTGGGGCCACAGGGCAGCAGGATCAGGCCTCGCTTGAAGCATTCCAGCACGATCTGGTCCCGCTCCTTCACCGCCTTGGCCTTGGTCTGCTTGTCCTGCACCATCTCCACGCCGATCATCAGCCCCAGCCCGCGCACGTCGCCGATCAGGTGGCTTTCTTCGGCCAGCGACCGCAGCTGCTCCATGAGCCGGCCGCCCACGCGGGTCGCGTTGTCCAGCAGTCCTTCTTCCTCAATGACGTCCAGGGTGGCTTCGGCGGCGGCGCAGCAGACCGGGTTGCCGCCAAAGGTGCTGCCATGTGCGCCCGACGGCCAGGTCATCACGTCCTTGCGGGCGATCATGGCCGACAGGGGCATGCCCGAGGCCAGCGCTTTGGCCAGGCAGACAATGTCTGGCTCCACGCCCCAATGCTCGACGGCAAGCATCTTGCCGGTGCGGCCCATGCCCGATTGGACCTCGTCGGCGACCAGGAGGATGCCGTATTTGTCGCACAGCGCGCGAAGCCTGGGCAGCCAGCCCGGCGGGGGAACGATATAGCCCCCCTCGCCCTGCACCGGCTCGACAAAGATGGCAGCCACCTCTTCAGGCGCCATCGACCGGGCGAACAACCCCTCCTCGATATACTCCAGGCAAGCCAGGTTGCAGGCCGGATAGCTCAGGTTGTAGTGGCAGCGGTAGCAATAGGCGTAGGGTACGTGGGTGATGCCCGCCACCAGCGGCCGGAAATCCTTTTGGTACTTGGCGCTGCTGGCCGTCAGCGACACGGCGCCCATCGTCCGGCCGTGGAACGCGCCGAAAAAGGCAAGGACCTGTGACCGGCCGGTGTGGTAGCGGGACAGCTTGAGGGCCGCCTCCACCGCTTCGGCGCCTGAATTGCCCAAGAACACCTTCTTGGGCGAGCTGCCGGGCACCAGCGGGGCCAGGCGCTCGGCCAGGGCCAGGTAGCGCGTGTCGTAAAAGTCGGCGCCGCAGATGTGGATCAACTGGCCGGCCTGCTCCTGGATGGCCTTGACCACCCGCGGGTGGCAGTGTCCGGTGGCGCAGACGGCGATGCCGGCGGCGCAATCCAGGAACCGGTTGCCGTCAACGTCTTCGACGGTCATGCCCGAGGCCCGCCGGACGGCCAGTGGGTAGGCGTGGGGCAGCGAGGGGGTCAGCGCTCGCGTGCTGCGGGCAACGACCGAGCGGGCCTTGGGCCCGGGCACCGGTGTGGCCAGGGTTGGAATCTTGAATTCGTCCATGCTATTCTCCTTCTTTACA
Organism: Anaerolineae bacterium; assembly: GCA_034429215.1. Lineage (GTDB taxonomy): Bacteria > Chloroflexota > Anaerolineae > JAAYZQ01 > JAAYZQ01 > JAFGOG01. Next base: position 6,862 of record DAOUGI010000003.1, read on the forward strand.
GCTCCAATGTAGGCGACCAGCGATAGGTCAGCTTGTAACTGCGGGCGATCATCAGCGTTTCGGTCGTGCGGACACCTGGGATCTGATAGATCCGCTGGGTGATCAGCTCGGCCAGGTGGGGCAGGTCGCGGCAAAATACCTCGACGATCAGGTCGAACGATCCGAGGGTCATGACCACATAACTCACTTCAGGCAGCCCGGCGACCGTCTGGGCGATCTGTTCGGCGAGGTTGGGCTCGACCGAGATGCCGATGAGGGCCGGCGCCTGGAAGCCCATGGCGTAGGGATCGACGATGCCGACGGTGCGGACGATGCCCATCTCGACCAGGTGGCGGTAGCGGTCGCGGATCGTCGTCTCGGACACACCTGCCTGCCTGGCAATCTGGGTAAACGGCGTGCGCCCATCTTGCTGCAAGGTCTGCAAGATGAGGCGATCCAGCTCGTTTATCAACCCTTTGGAGGGCTGTGGTTCGGGCGCCATATGCATCTACCAATCCCTTCGCATTGATTAGTTTGAATTTCGGTTTGTAGGGTCTATTATAGCACAGATTTCGAGCTTTGGCAAGCCCCTAGATTTGGAAATCGGGCAGAGGGCGAGGAGAGGGAGAGAGGGTGGGAGAGGGGGTTGACAATCTGGTGGACTTGGCCTATGATCCGGGTGGATGATTCTTGACCCGGGGGGTGTGAGATGAGCCCGAGCGATTTGGTGGGTCTGCGAGCCTGCCTGGAAGCGCGGCTGGACGCCGGCGAGGTGGTGGAGGTGGCATCGGCGCTGATCGCCGTCCCCAGCCACCGCGACGTCCCCGGCAGGGAGACGGCCTGCGCGCAGCGGATGGCCGACATCTGGCGCGGTTGGGGGTTCGAGCCGGAGGTGACGCCGGTCGCCGGCAGCCGCCCCAACGTCTATGTCCGGCTGGCCGGGCAGCTCCAAGGCCCGGCGCTGATGCTGACCGGCCACCTGGACACCGTGCCCGGCTATGAGATGGACCGGCCTGCCTTTGAGCCGGCCGTGGCCGACGGCAAGCTGTGGGGCCGGGGCGCCGTCGATATGAAGGGGGCCCTGGCGTGCATGATGGTCGCCGTGAAGCTGGTGCGCGACCTGGACGTGCCGCTGCCCGGAGACCTCCTGTTCGCCGCCGTCGCCGGCGAGGAGGAACAGTCAGAGGGCACCGAGCATATGATCCTCAACGGCCCTCATGCCGACTGGGCCGTGGTCGGCGAGCCGACCGGCCTGGCGATCCACGCCGGGCACCGCGGGCTGGAGTGGCTGTCGTTCGAGTTCATCGGGCGGGCGGCGCACGGCGGCACGCCCGAGCGGGGGGTGAACGCCATCCGGATGGCGGCGCGGTTCATCCAGCGGGTGGAGGCCGAGCTGGCGCCCGATCTGGCCCGGCGGCGGCACCCGCTGATCGGGCCGGCGGTGATGAACTGGGGCGTGATCCGGGGCGGCACCCAGCCCAGCATGGTGGCCGACCGGTGCGTGCTGCAGGTGGACCGCCGCCGGCTGCCCTCGGAGACGCTGGAGCAGGTGTGGGGCGAGTACCAACAGATCCTGGACGCGCTGGCCGCCGAGGACCCCGATTTCAACTGCCAGATGAGCCGCATGGCCGAGAACATGGCGACGATGGACCATGGCGGGCTCGAGATCGACCTGGATCACCCCCTGGTGACCTCGCTGCAGGCCGTGCTGGAGACGCTCACCGGCCAACCGGCGCGCATCGGCGCCTTTGGCGGCTGGACCGACGGCGCGCTGCTCAGCAACTTTGGCCACATGCCGGCCGTCATCTTTGGGCCGGGCGACCTGGGGGTGGCCCATTCGCGGGCCGAGTTCGTGCCGGTCGAGGAGCTGCGGCTGGCGACGCTGGCCTATGCCATGCTGGCTTATGGAAACCGTATATTCTGAGCACCACCGGCGGCACGACACCGACCGGGTCCAGGTGGAAGGGCATCCCTTTGTCACGGAGGAGACGCCGGCGCGGGCCGAGATCCTGCTGGCGGCGGCCCGACAGGTGGGACCGGTGATCCCGCCGGCCGATCATGGCCTCGATCCGATCCTGGCCGTCCACGATCCAGATTACGTAGGTTTTCTGCGCAGCGCCTATGCCGACAGCGCGGCTTTGCACCCGGGGGCCGCACCCGAGCCGGTTTTCACCTGGACCTTTGCCACCCGCCACACCGGCCGCAAGCCCAAGAGCGTGCGCGGCCTGTTGGGCTATTATGCCTTTGGTTGGGGCAGCCCGATCCTGGAGGGCACGTGGACGGCCGCCTATTGGAGCGCCCAATGCGCGCTGACCGCCGCCGACCTGGTGAGGGCCGGCGCGCGCTGCGCTTACGCCCTGTGCCGGCCGCCCGGCCATCACGCGGCGCGCGACCTGTACGGCGGCTTTTGCTACCTCAACAACGCCGCCATCGCCGCCCGCTATTTGCAGCCGGGCAAAGTTGCGATCCTGGACATCGACTATCACCACGGCAACGGCACGCAGGCGATCTTTTACGCCGACCCTACCGTGCTGTACTGCTCGCTGCACGCCCACCCCGACGACGACTATCCCTACTACTGGGGCGAGGCGGGCGAGCGCGGCGAGGGGCCGGGCGAAGGGCTCAACCGCAACTGGCCCCTGCCCCAGGGGACGGACGATGCCGGCTACCTGGCGGTTTTGGACCAGGCGCTGGCGGCCATTCGCGAGTTTGGCCCGGATGCGCTCGTCGTGTCGGCCGGGCTCGACATTGTGGCCGGCGATCCGGCGGGAGGGTTTAACGTGACGGCCGGCGGGCTGGGTGAAATCGGCCGGCGGATCGCCGGGCTGCGGTCGGAGGGGGTACCGACTGTCCTCGTCCAGGAGGGTGGGTATCGCCTGGAGACGTTGGAGAGGGATGCGCTGGCTTTTCTGCGTTCGTTTTGCGAGTCAGTCTAGAACCACTTGTCCAGCAGCCCCGCTATCGTCCCATCTTCCCGCATCTCGATCAACACCCGGTTGACCTCGGCCAGCAGCCGAAACGCATCGAGCCGCACCGGAATGACATAGCTCACGTCGGTGAACGGCTGCCCCACGATCCGCAGCCCCCGGCACTCGCGCGAAAAGTCGAGCGCCGAGACCTGGTCCACCAGCGCGGCGTCGATCTCACCCGCTTGCAACGCGCGCAGTACGTCGCCGGCCGTGTCGTAGCGGCGCAGCGACAACGCCTGGAGCAGCAGCCGCTGTTGGGCGTCGCCCTCGGGCACGAACCCCCACTCGACACCCACCACCCGGCCGGGCAGGTCGTCGAGCCCGGTGATATCGGCCGTCTCGTCGCGCACTACGATCACCATGCCGCCGTTCAAGTAAGAGATGGCATACGCCACGTCCTCTGTCCGCTCTGCTTCATAGGGCAGGGCCGACAGGATGGCGTCACACCGGCCGGCCAGCAGCGCGTCGTACAGGCTGTCAAACCCGACAGGCACCATCTCGGCGCGGATGGCCGGCCCCTGCGGCCGCAGCCGCGCCGCCAGGGCCGAGGCCAGGTCCACGTCCAGCCCTTTCATCTCGCCGGTGCGCTCGTCGATGAACTCGAAGGGCGGCCAGCTTGGGTCGGTGCACACCCGGATCACGCCGGTGTCCAGGATCCCCTGCCAGGTCAGGTCCTCCGCTTCGGGCCAGACCTGCACCGCCAGCCAGACGCCGAAGGCCAGCAGGGCGGCGAGCAGCAGCCCGGCAAGCGGCCAGGCCCATTTTGGCAGGTTTTTTAGCAGGCTTGATCTGCGGAGGCCGATGGGCGCGGGGTGGCTCACGGCGCCTCCCCTCGGGCGTAGCGCTGCACGGCATAGTAGATCGGCTTGGGGGTGAAATCGGTCGTGACGAAGGTGAAATAGTCGCCGTAGGTATTGGCCGGGCGGGGGTAGCGAAAGGCCCACACGACAAACGCCCGGCACCAGGGCCACTCGGCCAGCGCCTTTTCGTAGGCGCGGACGGTGAACGCCGCCCGCTGCGACGGCTGGACCGCCTTGGTCCAGCGTGGATGGTCGTTCCAGCCCCCCTCGGTGACATAGACCGGTATGCCGCCATAGCCGGCGTCGACCAGTATCTGGCGCAGCAGCTCGACGCGGGTCAGGCTGACGTAGGCCGGGTCGGCCGGCGCGTCGGGCGCCATCCGCCAGCCGTAGGCGTGGACGGCCAGCCCGTCCATCGCCTCGCCGGCGCCGGCCGCCAGCATCCGCTGCAAATAGTCCAGGTCGTTCATCCCCTCCGGATCGCCTATCGGGGCGAGCGTGGGGGCCAGCGCCCCACCCAGGACGATCGCGTCGGGGTTGGCTTCTTTGACGCGCCGGTAGACGATGCGCAGCAGCTCGGTATAGGCTTCCGGGTCCACCGGCCGGTAGCCCCACTCCAGGCTGATGTTCGGCTCGTTCCAGATGACGATACAGTCCACGCGGCCGCTGAAATGCCGGGCAAAGGCGTAGGCAAAATCGGCAAAGGCGGCATAGTGCTCCTCGTCGAGGTAGGTGGTGGTGGTCGGCTTGACGCCGGGGTTGGGCCTGGCCCAGTCGGGGACCATGCCCAGCCGGGCGATGACGGTCAGCCCCTGGCGTCGGGCATGGTCAACCACCAGGTCGGCGTGCGACCAGTCGTAGCGGCCCGGCGACGGCTCGTAATAGGCCCACGGGAAGTATTCGACGACCCACGAGGCGCCCATCTCGCGCACCATCTCCAGGGTGCGCTTGATCTTCCACGGCTCTACCTCGTCGGTCAGCCGGGTGTGGATGCCCATGAGGGGGTTGCGGCCGGCGACCGCCTGCTGCGGGCCGAGGGCGACCAGGGCCGGGGCCGGCGCTCCGGCCAACAGGGCGAGAAAGAGGGCCACAACCGCTCGCCAGGGCAGTCTCCGCTTTCGGTTCATGGCCGGCATTATACCAGGGATCGGGCCGGACGCCAAGCGACTGTGGTCTGGCTTGCATAAAAAGGGCGCAAATTGTGTTAAGATAGCTGCACATGGCGAGCCGGCAGGAAAGGGCTCACCAGATCATCCTGGAAGCGGAAAGGACCTATGGCCGATAAGATAGTCAAGAGCGACAAGGAATGGCGGGAGCAGCTTACGCCTGAGCAGTATCGGATCATGCGCCAAAAGGGCACCGAACAGCCCTTTAGCGGCGAATACTATCATTTCAAGGGCCACGGCAGGTACCAATGCGCGGCCTGTGGCAACGACCTGTTCAGTTCGGACGCCAAGTATGCGTCGGGGTCGGGCTGGCCCAGCTTCTGGGCCCCCACTTTGGAGGAGAACGTCGAGACCGAGCGGGATACCAGCCACGGCATGGTCAGAACCGAAGTGCTGTGCAGCAAGTGTCGCGGCCACCTGGGGCACCTGTTCGAGGATGGCCCCCAGCCGACAGGACTGCGCTATTGTGTCAACTCGGCCGCCCTCCAGTTCGTGGACGAGGAAGAACGAGAAGACGAGGCCTAGAAAGGGTTATTGATGGCAGATCCAGTAAAGGCCACTATGGCTGTTGTGGGGCTGCTGTTGGTGGTGTTGTTCGGGGCATGGTTGGTCCTGGGCAGGGCCGGGCTGTTTTCCAATTTGGCCCCGCAGCCTGTTACCGCGCCCGCTGTAGCATCCCGGCCGGCCGGCCCATCGCCGGATGCGGATGGAGCGACCAAGACGGAAACGGCGACCTTTGCCCTGGGCTGATTCTGGGGACCTGACTCCCGGTTCGGGAGCCTCCCCGGCGTCGTCCGCACCCGCGTGGGGTACGCGGGCGGAAGCAAGGCCAACCCAACCTATCACGACCTGGGCGATCACAGCGAGACGATCCAGATCGATTACGACCCAACCCAGATCTCTTACCAGGAGCTGCTGAACGTCTTTTGGAGCAGTCACAGCCCCACCTCCCGGCCCTGGTCGACGCAGTATGCCTCGATCATTTTCTACCACGACGAGGAGCAGAAGCGGCTGGCGGAAGCGAGTCGAGACCGCGAAGCTGCCGGCCGCGGGGGCAGGATCTATACCGAGATCGTGCCCTTTGCCGGGTTCTACCTGGCCGAGGCCTACCACCAAAAGTACCGGCTCCAGCAGGCTCCGGACCTGATGGGCGAGTTTCGGGCCATCTATCCGCAGGGCGACGGGTTTGTCAGCTCGACGGCCGCCGCGCGCGTCAACGGCTACCTGGGGGGGTATCTGACCCTGGCCGCGCTGCAGGCCGGTTTGGAGGACCTGGACCTATCCCCGGAGGCCAAGCAGAGGCTGCTGGAGCTGGCGTCCTCAGGCGGGCGATAGCTCAATCAGATCTGGATCGACCCTAGCCCACTATCACGGTTCGCACTTGCGAGCCGTAGCGTTCCAGGGCGTCCAGCACGGCGTTGATCGCCTGAGCGTCCAGTGGGACGGTGCCGGTGACCACCTGCGACAGGTCGAGGATGCCCCGCCGGGCATATTCGATCAGCAGGGGCAGCTCGGCCAGCAGGTGATCGTCGGCGCCCATGACCTGGGCCTCTTTGCCCAACAGCTCGCCATAGGGATAGATCTCGAATGGTTGGCGGGTGATACCGGCTATCACCGCCCGGCCCAACACGGCCAGCGACTGGACGGCCTGGCGCATGGTCAGCGGCAGGCCGATCAGCTCGACCGCCACGTCGACGCCGCGCCCACCGGTCAGGCGCCGGATTTCGGCGACCGGGTCGCCGGCCCGGGCGTCCACCGGGACGGCGCCGTATGCCTGGGCCAGGGCAAGCTTGTTCGGGCTGAGGTCGACGGCATACACGTCCAAGGCGCCAAAGGCGCGGGCAAGCTGGACGGCCGACATGCCCAGCCCTCCCAGCCCAAAGATGGCGGCCGTCTCGCCCGGCCGCAGCCGCGATTTGCGCAGGGCGTGAAATGACGTGGCCGACGAGCACATCAGGATGGCGCCGTGCTCGAAGGGTATGGCATCGGGCAGGGGGACGGCGTTGCGGGCAGGCACGGCGATATACTCGGCATAGCCGCCGTCGCGGTGCTTGCCGATCATGGCGCCGGTGGGGCAGAATTGCTCGTGGCCGGCGGCGCAATAGCGGCAGGCGCCGCAGGTGACCAGGTAATGAAGGGCAACCCGGTCGCCCGGCTTGACGGCGGTGACTTCCGGGCCGACCCGCTCGACGACGCCGGCCACTTCGTGGCCGGGCGTCACCGGCGGCGTCCGGACGGGCGACGTTCCGGCGCGATAGTGCGCGTCCGAATGGCAGATGCCGGCAGCCCGCACCCGGACCAGGATCTCTCCGCTGCCGATGGGCGGAACCGGTATTTCTTGCGCCTCCAAGGGCTGGCCGATGTGGACCAGGCGAACTGCTTTCATGGTAATCCTCTCCCAACAACTTGTTTTTCAGTCATCTCAGACCTCTCCATCCAGCACGTCGCGCACTTTGCGGGCCAGGGCTTCCGCCTCATAGGGCTTGGACAAGAAATGGGTGCCCTCGGCCAGCACGCCGTGGTGCACGATGGCGTTGTCGGCATAGCCTGAGGTATACAGCACCCGCATCTCGGGGCGGCCGGACCGCAGCCGGTCGGCCAGCTCTCTGCCGCTCATGCGGGGCATGACCACGTCGGTCAGCAGTAGCTGGATCGGGCCATGGTGCGCCTCGGCGACCTGGAGCGCTTCGTCTCCATCTCCGGCGGCCAGCACCCGGTAGCCAAGGCTGAGCAGGATGTCGCGCGTCATCTGCTTCACCAAAGGCTCGTCTTCCACCAGCAACAGGGTTTCGGCGCCCCGCACCGCCGCCGGCTGCTGCGATGGACGCACAGGAGACGGCCGGCCGCCGGTAACGCGGGGCAGGTAGATCTTGAACGTCGTGCCCTGCCCTACCTCACTGTAAACCCAGATGTGCCCATGGTTCTGCTTGACGATGCCGAACACAGTGGACAGCCCCAAGCCGGTGCCCCAGCCCCTTTCCTTGGTGGTGAAGAACGGCTCAAAGAGGCAGGCCTTGACTTGCTCGTCCATGCCCACACCCGTGTCACTGACGGCCAGCAAGACATACTCGCCCGGTTTTACCTCCAAGTGTGTGGCCGCATAGGCCTCGTCGAGCACTGTGTTGGCCGTTTCGATCGTCAGCTTGCCTCCGCCGGGCATGGCGTCGCGGGCATTGACCGCCAGGTTGACGATGACCTGCTCGATTTGGGTGGGGTCGAGCAGGACCGGCCACAGATCGTGAGCCGAGCACACGACCAGCCCAATGTCCTCGCCGATGAGGCGCCGCAGCATCCTGTCGAGCCCACCCACCACCTGATTGAGGTCGACCACTTGCGGCTCGACGATTTCGCGCCGGCTGAAGGTCAGCAGTTGCCTGGTCAGGTTGGTAGCCCGCTGGCCGGTCTCTTGAATGATCTGAACGTTGGGCCACAGCGGATCCTCAGGGCGCAGCCCGCGCCCCAGGACCCGGGCGCTGAGGAGGATGACGGTCAGCAGGTTGTTGAAATCGTGGGCGATACCCCCGGCCAGACGGCCGACGGCCTCCATCTTTTGCGCCTGGCGGAACTGGTCCTCCAGTTGCAGCTCGTGGGTCACATCGCGCTTGACGGCCACATAGTTGACAATGTCGCCGGCCCGATTCCGCACCGGGGTGATGGTGGCCTCCTCAGTGTACAGGCTGCCATCCTTTTTGCGGTTGACGAAACGCCCGTGCCACACCTGGCCGGCGCCGATGGTCTCCCACAGCTCGTCGTAGAACTGGGCGTTGTGCTCACCGCTCTTGAGGAGAGCGGGTGTCTGGCCCAGAATCTCGTCACGGCGATAGCCGCTGATCTGCTCAAAGGCAGGGTTGACGTACAGGATGGTGTCTTGGGTGTCGGCGATCATCACCGACTCGGCCGCCTGCTCGACGGCGGCGCTCAGCATTTGCTGGGTTTCTTCCAGCCGGGCACGGGCCAGCGCGCCGGAGACCTGCTCGGCCACACGCCGGGCCAGGTCCGCCTCCTCGGCGGTGAAGCGGCGCGGCTCGACGGCATGAACGCACAGACTGCCGACCACCTCTTCTTCGACCAGGAGCGGCAGGAGGAGGAGCGGGACGGCATCCCACCGGCCGCCCGGCGGCGCATTGTCGACGGTTTCGACCTCGCCGGCCGGGATGACCAGGGGAGACTTGTGGGCCAACAGGCGCCGGAAAACAGGGTTGTGTGCGGCCGGAATGGTCTCACCCAGCGCAGAAGGCCGGCCCGGGGCCAGGTATTCGGCCACGACGACGGCCTCGCTTTTTTCCGTGTTGAACAGGGCAGCGGTGGCCTGCGGCGCCTCGAAGGCCTGGGCCAGCTCGCAGCACACGGCTTGCAGGATCGGCCCGATGCCTCGACCGGGCGCCACCGCGGTGGCAGCGATGACCCGGTTGAGCAGGCTCAGCTCCCGGTTGCGCTGCGCCAGCGCCTCCGCCGCTTGCAGCCGCTCGGTGATGTCGCGCGTGATGCCGACGAATCCGTTAGGGCGTCCCTCTGGATCGTAGATCAGGGACGACTTGACCTCTACGCCCACCCAACGGCCGCTCTTGTGCTTCATCCTGTACACGGTAGGCTTCATAGAGGGTTGCCCCGCGCCGGACAGCTTGGATTGGACGATTTGCTTCAATTGGGTTCGGCCGTCTGGGTCCAACAGGGTAGTAATCTCGGTGCCGATCGCCTCATCCAGCTTGTAGCCCAAGACCCGCTCGACGGCCGGACTGACATACGTTAAGCGCATTTGCATGTCTAGCTGCCAGACGATGTCGTCGATGTGGTCGGCGATGAGGCGGAAGCGTTCCTCGACCTTTTGCAGCGCCTGTTCGGTCCGCTTGCGCTCGGCGATGTCGAGCTCTAGCGCGCGGTTCGCCGCTTCAAGCTGCGCCATTTTGTCCTCTAGCTTGCGGATCAAGGCTTCGGTGTATTGCTGATAATAGGCCTCCGCAGCCTGGCTCGGCCCACCGGACCGGGCCAGGCGCTGCGCGGCGTGCTCTTCCAGGACCTGGCGCAGGATCTCGACAAAGGCGTCTGGCTCGGTAGGCTTGACGATGAATCGCGTTGCCCCCAGACTCAGGGCAAACGCCTCATCACGGGGGTCGGTATATGTGGCGGTGTAAAAGACCAGCGGCACGCGCCGCAAGCCCTCGTCTGCCATCCACTCACGGCATAGGCTAAAACCATCCATGCCGGGCATGAGGATATCGGTGACGATCAGATCGGGCATGTCGCGCCGGGCCATGTCCAACGCCTCGATGCCGTTCCGCGCAGACCTTACCTCATAGCCATACCCTTGCAGCAGTACCTGTAGCATGTACAGGTTTTGCTCCTGGTCGTCCACGATCAAGACTCGAGGCATGTGCCACCTCCCTTGCCAGCCGTATCGCCCGGCAGATATGCCTCTACCTGGGCGACAAATGTGTCCGGATTGATCGGCTTTTCGATGTAGCCGGTGCAGCCGGCGGCGAGGATGCGCTCCCGATCGCCGACCATGGCGTAAGACGTGACCGCCACGATGGGCACGCGCGCCAGCGCCGGATCGCTTCTCAACGCGCGCGCTACCTCGTAGCCGTCCATCTCGGGTAGCTGGATATCGAGGAGGATCATGTCCGGCCAGACCTGGCCGGCCAGCCTGATCCCCTCGCCGCCTTCTCGTGCCTGGATGACCTCATAGCCGTACCTTTCCAGGATAAAGGTCGTCAGATAAAGGTTCTGTTCGTTGTCCTCAATGACGAGAATCTTGGGTCTCATTTCTTTCTCCGACCGGCAGCACAAAGGTGAAGGTGCTGCCCTCACCCCATTGGCTCTCTACCCAGATCTGGCCCCCCATCATGCTCACCAGCCGATCGCAGATGGCAAGGCCCAGGCCGGTCCCCTCGTGCCGGCGGGCTGTGCCGGTATCGATCTGGCGGAACGGCTGGAAGAGCTTGCCGACATCCTCGGGCCGGATGCCGATGCCCATGTCTATCACCTGGGTAACCAGCCTGTTGTTTACGATCTCGCTTCTAATGCGCACCTCTCCCTTGTCGGTGAACTTGATGGCGTTGTTGATCAGGTTGATGAGGATCTGTTCTACGCGTCGCTGGTCGCCGACGATGAGCCCTATATCAGGGGATACCTCGACGGTGAGAGACAACCCCTTTTTGCCGGCCAGAGGGGTGACCGTCTGCACGGCGCGCTCGATCGATTGGCGCACGTCGAACGGCTCTGCGGCCAGCTCCAGCCCGCCGGCCTCGATCTTGGATATGTCCAGCACGTCGTTGATGAGGGCCAGCAGATGGCGAGCGCTCTGCATCACCATGCCTAGCTGCTTCTGTTGTTCGCCGTTGAGCGGCCCCACCAACCCTTGCAGCAGGATGCCGGTGAAGCCGATGATCGAATTGAGTGGGGTGCGCAGCTCGTGGGACATGCTGGCCAAAAAGGCCGACTTGAGCCGGTCTGCTTCTTGGGCGGCCTCGTAGAGCTGCGCCTTTTGGATGGCGACGGCTGCCTGGCCGGCCAGCATGGTCACCAGGTGCAGGTCGGCCGGGGTGAAGATCTGCTTCGAAGGCCCGTTCACCACGGTGAGGGTCCCGAGCGCCTGATCCCCAATAAGCAGCGGGGCAACTGCCGCCGAGCGATCCCCACTCTTCCGAGCGCTGGCCAGGGCGGCGCCCTGCTGCCGCTCATCGTTCTGCAGATCGCCGGCCAGCGTTGCAGATTTTTCCCGGAGCACCCAACCGCTGAGCCCTGACCGGAGCTCTTCGAAGGTGTGCGCTTGCAGATGCGCCCGGTCGTACCCATGCCCCACGACCTCGACCAGCCTTTCCTTGTGCACGTCGATCAACGCCAGGAGGCTCTTGTCGGCTCCGACCAACTGGACCGCGTTGTCCACGATTGCCTGGAGCATAGTGTCAAGCTCCAGGGTTGCGGTGATCTCTTGGCTGATCTCGTACAGGATGGCCAGCTCGACCGCATGCTGCTCCGACTTGCGATAGAGCTGGGCGTTGTTGATGGCGATGGCCGCCTGGTTTGCCAGCGCCCACAACAGGTCGCGTTCCCGCGCTTGGTAGACACCCGGAGTGGTGTAGCTGAGCACAACTATCGTCCCCAACACCTGTTTGCCAAGCACTATCGGCACGCCCAGCCAGGAAGCAGGGGTTCTACCCTCGTCAAACGCCGCCTGCTCCAGTCCAAGCTCGGCCGCTCGCTCCTCTACCCTGTCGGGCAGAAGCAGCGGCTGCCGCGTGTGGATCAGGCGATTGGTCAGCCCTTCCCGTGGCGCGGGCAATGGCTCGATCGGAGAGGCCGGGGCGGGCTGCTCAATTTGCCCGCCAACAACCCGCAGCACAGAGGTAAGCCGGTCTTGGCCGGCGTCGTACAGGGTGATGAAAGAGTTGGCCGCGTCCATCAGGCGGGAAGCGCCCCGGTGGGTTTCGATCAGCACCTCTTCCACGCTGAGGTGGGCAGTAAGGGCCCGGCTCAGCTCATTCAGCACGGCCAGCTCCTCGGCCCGCTGGCGAAGCTCCTGGGTGGCGGAAGCAATGCGCGCCTCCAATTCGACCGCGCCGCGCTTGACTTGCTCGTACAGCCGTGCGTTTTCGATAGCGGCGGCGGCCTGGCCGGCAAAGGTGCGCAAAAGCTCCAGGTGGCGCTCTTGAAAAAAGTTGGGAATAGAGCTATCCACGTTCAAAAAGCCGATGACGCGATCGCGCACGATGATGGGCGTGGCAGCGTAGGAACGCAGCCAGGCCATCCCGGGAATCCCCTGCCAGGCCGGGTGCCCGGCAACGTCAGGCATAAGCAGCGGCTCTTTTGTCACTGCCATCTGTTTGAAGGTGGGCGTTTCCGAGAGGGGGAACTCGGTTTGGGCGATATACTCCTCCCCTCCAAGCCGTTCATATCCCAACCAACGCACCGCCCGAACCCGCTCCCTTTCGATGAGCATAAAGTTGCAGGCCTCATTCGGAACGACCCGGCCGACCTGCTCCAAAATGTAATCCAGCACCACCTCGAAATCCAGGGTCGTGGTCAGGGTGGTAGCGGTATCCTTGAGCGCCTCGGCCAGGTCGCGCTCGCGCCTCAGGGCCTCCTGCGCTTGTTGGATGCTCAACATCATCTGATTGAAGGATGCGGCCAGCGAGCCGAGCTCGTCCCGCGTCTTGACATCGACCTGCCGGCGCAGATCGCCGGTGCGGGCAACATCGCGCGTGACGTCGTGAAGCCGCATCAAGGGCCGGATCACTGCCCGATTCAGGCCGGCGAAGGTCAGGCCGCTCAGCAGGATGAGGGTTACGAGCAGCCCGGCAAGCCCTGGCAATACGGCGCTCACGATCTCGCTTTGGATCTCGTCGTCGGGAACGGCGATGGCAAGCTTCCATCCCAGGTGGGGAGAGGTATAGAAAAACAGGTGGCCGGCACCGGATGCTGTGACAAAGCGCAATGAGCCTTCCGGGCTGCCCAGCAGGGCATCAGCCTCTTTGTCCAGGATCAGGCTGACAGGCCGAAAACGCAGCGATTCGTCCTTGCTGACCAAAATGGTTCCGCTCTGGTCGAGGAGCAGGATCTGACCCTGATGGCCAACCTCAAAACCGGACAGGTACTTGGACAGGTTGGCCAGGGTGATGTCGGTCCCCACGACGCCGTATACCACACCATTGTCGTCGACTAGGGCAGTCACGACGCCGATATTCACATCCGAGGTCGTCACCGATTGGTAAGGGGCGGTGCGCATGACCTTTCCCGGGTTGTCCCGAGCCAGGGTGTACCAGGGTCTGGTGCGCGGATCATACTGGGTGGGCTCTGCTCGGGGGTGGGAGCGGATAAAGCTCCCGTTCTCTCGCCCCATGTAGACCGAGTTCACATAAGGGTGGGTGAGGCGAAAGGTGTTGAACAGGTCGACGATGTCCTGTTCTGCCTGGCTCACGTTGTAGGCAAAGGTCGCCGGGTCTGCCTCCAGAAAGGTGGTGAACTCTTGGTCCTGCCTGGCGCGAACCTGTTCGTTGGCGGCCAGGGCGGCGACGTCTCTGTCTGCTTCCGTCATGAAACTGGTCAAGGCAAAGTCGATGTGCTTGAGCTGGCTCAGTAACCCCTCGTGGAGATCTTGGAGCCGGTCATGCCGGAAGCGTGCAAATAGCAATCCTCCGACGACGGCAAGGATCACCACGGCGACGGTTGTGTATAGAGCCAGCACTTTGTACTTGAGTGTCATCCTATCGCCCCGGCGGTAATTGTACCCAAGGTGACAAACTCTTGAAACTTGGGTGCATTGCACCAAAGGCAGATGCAACGCACCGGCATGGCGTTTAGTACCTGCCGTACAACGGCCCAAAGTTGGCGCAGGCGCGAAAATCGGCCCCCTGCGGCTCCATCGCCCCAAAAGCGGTCCAGGCGCTGGGCCGGAAAACCCTGTCTTCGGCCACGTTGTGCATGCACACCGGAATGCGCAGCATCGACGCCAGCGCGATCAGATCGGCGCCGATGTGGCCATAGCTCAGCGCGCCGTGGTTCGCCCCCCAGTTGTTCATCACCGAGTAGACGTCGCGGAACGGCCCGCTGCCGGTGAGGATGGGCGCAAACCAGTGCGTCGGCCACGTGGGGTCGGTGCGCTCGTTCAGCGTGTGGTGCACCTCTTCCGGCAGGTCCACCGTGTACCCTTCGGCCACCTGCAGGGTCGGCCCCAGCCCTTTGACGATGTTCAGCCGCGACATGGTCACCGGCATGCCGCCGCGGGTCAAGAAGGTCGAGGAATAGCCGCCGCCGCGGAAGTATCCCAACCTGGCCGGGCTCCAGGTCGTGGCTTCGAGGCACTTGTCGACCTCGTCGGGGGTGATCTCCCAGAACGGTTTCATGGCCGGCCGGCCGTCGATCGTCTGCCGGCCGGTGGCATCCAGGCACGCCGCGCCCGAGTTGATCAGGTGGATGATCCCGCCTCCGGCCGGGCCGCTCAGCCCATAGCCGGTGACCCGCCTGACCGCCTCGGGGCTCCAGTAGGTGCGCACGTCGGCAAAAACCTGGGCGGCGCCGGTCAGCAGGTGGCCGAACAGCATGCACGCGCCGTTGAGCGAGTCGTTCTCGGTGGCGACGATGTAGGGCTCGCGGATGCCGTTCCAGTCGAACGAGCTGTTGAGGATCGCCTCCAGGAAATCGCCGTTGGGGAAATGGTCGGTCCACTGCCGCTGGCCCTGAAAGCCCGACGCGATCGCATTGTGGCCCAGCGCCTCCTCGCCAAAGCCCAGCTCCGCCAGCCGGCGATTGCCGGTCATCAGGTCGCGGGCGATCAGCGTCATCTTGACCGCGAATGCCCAGTCGAGGTCCTGGTGCGCCCGGCTGCGTTGCCTTTCGGCCGCGTTATAGTCGCGGCCTTCTCGGCAATGCTGCTTTACCCACTGCATGGCCCGGGCGTACTCTTCTTTGTCATAGATCTCTTCATCCACCCGGCGGACAAACTCGCTCATGTCCACCGTTTCCACGCGCATGCCCAGGTAGCTCTCAAAGAACGACTGGTCCACGATCGAGCCGGCGATGCCCATCGACACCCCGCCCATCGACAGGTACGACTTGTCTCGCATGGCCGCTACCGCCAGCCCGGCCCGGACAAAGCGCAGCAGCTTGTCCTGCACGTCGGCAGGAATCGACCGGTCGTCCGCGTCCTGGACGTCCCGGCCGTAGATGCCAAACGCCGGCAGGCCCTTCTGATTGTGGCCGGCCAGCACGGCGGCCAGGTAAACCGCCCCCGGCCGCTCGGTCCCGTTAAAACCCCACACCGCCTTGGGCGTCAGCGGGTCCATGTCCATCGTCTCCGAGCCGTAGCACCAGCAGGGCGTAACGGTGAGCGATACGCCCACCCCTTCCCGGCCAAACTTGGCCGCGGCTTGGGCGGCCTCTGCCACACCGCCGATGCAGCTATCGGCGATGACGCATTCCACCGGAAGGCCGTTGGCGTGGCGCAGGGTGCCGGACAGGAGTTCCGCCGCCGAGCGGGCCATGGCCATCGTCTGCCCCTCCAGCGACTCGCGCACGCCTCCCCACCGGCCATCAATAGTCGGCCGGATGCCGATCCTGGGCATGTCGCCGATGAGCCGGTTCGCGGGGAAATTCAGTAGTTTGGTCGAGCTGGACACTTTAGGCACCTCCTGAGGCGATAGATTTCCGGCAGACGCATCGTTCGCCTGGCAGGCATTATAGCGCAACAGCGGAGGAGCGGCAAGCAATGAGGCACGGCAGGCGAATTTGCTCTTTTAGGGCCCTGCAACGGTTGACACCCCCTCTTGGAGGTGCTATAATGGCGACGCTCCCAACTAGGGGGTTCGACTACCCGGACTGGAGAGGTCTTTTGGACATATCAGTCGTCGTACCGGTGCTAAACGAAGAGGAAAGTATCCCCAACCTTCACCAGCGCCTCTCCGAGGCGCTGCAGCTTACCGGGCGCAGCTACGAGATCATCATCATCGACGATGGCAGCACCGACCGCAGTTTCGAGATCCTCCGCAACCTACAAGCTGAGGACGAGCGCCTGCGGGTGGTGCGCTTTCGGCGCAACTATGGCCAGACGGCCGCTTTTGCCGCCGGGTTTGACCGGGCGCAGGGCGACATTGTGATCACCATCGACGCCGACCTGCAAAACGACCCGGCCGACATCCCCGCCCTGTTGGCCAAGTTTGACGAGGGGTACGACGTGGTCAGCGGCTGGCGGGTCAATCGCCAGGACCGCTTCCTTGACCGGCGGCTGCCGTCGATCATCGCCAACGGCCTGATCCGTTGGGCGACCGGGGTGCGCATCCACGACTATGGCTGCTCACTGAAGGCCTACCGCCGCGAGGTGCTGGCCGACGTGCAGTTGTACGGCGAGCTGCATCGCTTTCTCCCGGCGCTGGCCCAGTCGGCCGGCGCCCGCGTCACCGAGATTCCGGTGAATCACTATCCCCGCCGCTTTGGCAAATCCAAGTATGGCCTGTCGCGCACACTCAAGGTCATGCTCGACATCCTGGTGGTCCGTTTCCTGATGAGCTTCTCCACCCGGCCGATCCACGTCTTTGGCTTGCTGGGGCTGTTGTCGCTCCTGGTCGGCGCGGTGCTGCTCATCTACCTGGCGGTGGTGCGGCTGTTGTTGTTGCAGCCGATTGCCGAACGGCCGCTGCTGTTGTTCGCCATCCTGCTGACGATGCTTGGGGTTCAGTTGGTGACCACCGGCCTGTTGGCCGAGCTGACCACCCGGACCTATTACGAAAGTTCGGGCAAGTCGATCTATACCGTGCGCGAAGAGCTGGGGAGCCCGGGGGACGGCTAATGCGGGTAGAGGAGCCGCAGGCCGCCTACAAGGTCCTCATGATCGCTCCCACCCCCTTTTTCGCCGACCGGGGGTGTCACGTTCGCATCTATGAGGAGACGCGCGCTCTTCAGGCGCTGGGCTGCCACGTCGAGATCTGCACCTACCACCTCGGCGACGACCGGCCCGGGCTGACCATCCATCGCACGCCGCGCATACCCTGGTACAACAAACTGGCGGCCGGCCCGTCGTGGCACAAGTTCTATGTCGACGCATTGCTGCTGGTCAAGGCGTGGAGCGTTGCCCGGCGGTCCAGACCAGACGTGATCCACGGCCACCTGCACGAGGGTGCGGCGATCGGCTGGGCCGTCGGCCGGCTGCTGGGCGTGCCGGTGGTCGGCGATTTTCAGGGCAGTCTGTCGGGCGAGATGAAGGCCCACCGCTTTGCCGGCCAACATGCCTGGTTCTACCGTTTTGTGGCCCACAATGAGCGATGGATCGACCATCTGCCGCAGGTGGCCGTCGCCTCGTGCAGCGACATAGCCGGCGAGCTGGCCGAGCGGTTCGGCGTCCGCGACGTCATTCTGGCGCTCGATGGGGTGGACACGCAGATCTTTCACCCCGGCGCGGATGGCGGTGAGCTCAAGGCGTTGGTGCCGCCCGGCCGCCGGGCAATCGTCTACCTGGGCGTGCTGAGCGCTTATCAGGGAGTGGATCACCTCCTGGCGGCGATCCCCCAGGTGCTGGCCCGGGTGCCGGAGGCCTACTTTCTGGTGATGGGCTATCCCAAGGAAGATTACTACAGAGAAATGGCCGCCGAGCTGGGCGTAGCCGAGCACGTGGCCTTTCCGGGACGGATCGATTACCGCCAGGCCGCCCGTTACCTGGCGTTGGGTGAGGTGGCCGTCGGCCCCAAGTTGTCCGAGACCGAGTCGAACGGCAAGCTGTACAACTATATGGCCTGCGCCTTGCCTACCGTGGCCTTTGACACTCCGCCCAGCCGCGAGATCCTGGGCGACCTGGGTGTGTACGCCCCGCGCGGCGATTCGGCGGCCCTGGCCGAGGCGATCGCCCGCCTGTTGGAGGACCCACAGGGCAGCCGGCAGTTGGGCGCTCGACTGCGGCAGCGGGTAGTGGACTGTTTTTCCTGGGAGAAAACGGCCCGGCAGTTGTTAGGGGCGTATGGTCTCGCCGTTTCTCGCCAAGGGAGATCCCCTTCGGGGGAGAGGTGACAGTTGGACGACCGTAGTACGGGGCAGCGCAGCTTGCCGCAGCCTAAGAAGCGGCGCAACCTGCTATCGAATATCCTCAAAATCGTCATCAGCCTGGGCGTGCTGGCGGTGATCATCAGCCAGGTGGACGTGGGCAAGACGTTGGAGCACCTGGCCCAGATGGACTGGCTTCCTTTCCTGGCAGCGATGGCTCTTTATATGGCCGGCATACTGGTGCGGGCTTATCGCTGGGGGGTGCTGGTCTGGGCGTTGGGCATCCCGGTGAGCTGGTGGCGGTTGGTCAAGCTCTATTTCGTCGGGGCCTTTTTCAGCCAGTTCCTGCCCACCGGGGTGGGCGGCGACGCCGTCAGGGTCTATGAGCTGGCCCACGACAGTCAGCAGACGGCATCTGTCATCAGCTCTGTCATTGTCGACCGCTTCCTCGGCCTCTTTTTCCTGTTCGCCATGGCGCTGGTAGCCCTGGCAGCCGGCTGGGAGATGGTGCCTTCTCAGGTGCGGATCTTGATCGCGGTCGTGTTTGCCGCCAGCGCGATCGGCGTCGCGCTGCTGCTGCAGCGCACCTGGATCGAACGGTGGGGCCGCCGGCTCAAGATAGACCGCCTGGTGGGGCGGATCAAGATCCTGCGTGAGCTGTACGAGTCGGTCCACCTTTACGGGCCGGCAGCTTTGGTCAAGGCCTCGGCGGCCTCGATAGCCTTTAACTTGATGCTGATTTTCGCCTATTACCTGCTGGGCCTGGCTGTGGGCATCGATCAACCGTTGTGGATCTATTTCCTCTTTGTGCCGATCATCTCGGCCTTGCTGCTGGTCCCGTCTGTCGGCGGTTTCGGCGTCCGCGAAGGAGGGACCGTCCTGCTGTTCGCCCAGGTGGGGGTAGACAAGGCCCATGCGCTGGCGCTGGCGACCGCTTATGACATCGGCGTTCTGTTGACGGGCCTGGTCGGCGTGGTTATCTATATCATCCAAAGCATACGGGAGGCGCGCAAATGAGTCAAGCTCTGGTAACCGGGGTGGCGGGCTTTATCGGTTCCAACCTGGCAGGGCGGCTGTTGGCCGACGGCTGGCAGGTGACCGGCATCGACTGCTTTACCGACTATTACGCCCGTTCGGTCAAGGAGCGGAACCTGGCGGCGCTCAAGGCCCACCCCCGCTTTGCCTTTGTCGAAGCCGACCTGGTGACCGCAGGGGGTACCGACCTGGCTCCGCTGGTCAAAAGCGTCGATGTCGTGTTTCACGAGGCAGGCCAGGCAGGGGTGCGGGCCAGTTGGGGCACCAGCTTTGAGGTCTATACCCACGACAACATACTTGCCACGCAGGCGATATTGGAGGCGGTCAAGGGCAGCGGCCTGCACCGCTTTGTCTATGCCTCGTCGAGCTCTATCTATGGCGACGTCGAGACGCTGCCGATCCGCGAGGACACGCTGCCCCATCCGGTGTCGCCCTACGGCGTGACCAAGCTGGCCGCCGAGCACCTGTGTAACCTCTACCGGGTCAACTGGGGCGTGCCGGCCGTCAGCCTGCGCTACTTTACCGTCTACGGCCCCCGCCAGCGGCCTGACATGGCTTTTCACAAGTTCATCCGGGCCATGCTGCACGACGAGCCGTTATCGCTCTACGGCGGCGGCGAGCAGACGCGCGACTTTACCTTCATCGACGACGTGGTCGAGGCGAACGTTCGCGCTGTGGATGCGCCACCCGGGGGCGTGTTCAACATCTCCGGCGGGTCGCGGGTGACCGTGAACCAGGTCATCGCCACGCTGGAAGATCTGATCGGCCGGCCGGCCAGGCTGGATCGACAGGGCTGGCAGGCCGGCGACCAGCATCATACCTGGGCCGATGCGTCGGCTGCACGGCAGGTGCTGGGCTTTGCGCCCAAGGTGGCCCTGCGCGATGGGCTGGCCGCCGAGGTCGCCTGGTTGCGCGAATCTGTTTGACCCGTAGCCACAATCAGGTTGAATTTTGGCCGGCTGTGTGCTATACTCAAGCATTGACGAGAATTAAATGACATCATAGGCGGCTCGCGTGCCGCCGTTTGTGGAGGTAATACAGAAATGACTAGAGCAAAAAAACTGGGCATCCTGACCGGCGGCGGTGATGTGCCCGGCCTCAACGTGGCCATGAAAGCAGTAGTTGAACGAGCCCACGAAGAAGGCTGGGAGACAATGGGCATCCGCAAAGGGTGGGGTGGGCTGCTGAACT
Source organism: Anaerolineae bacterium (assembly GCA_034429215.1). Classification (GTDB taxonomy): domain Bacteria; phylum Chloroflexota; class Anaerolineae; order JAAYZQ01; family JAAYZQ01; genus JAFGOG01. Next base: position 27,466 of record DAOUGI010000003.1, read on the forward strand.
GCAACCTGGACAGCCCTCATGGGCGCAAGAACCTGTTTACCCCTTTGAGCCCAAGCATCGTGCGCACCATCGACCGCAGCGGCGGCACCTTCCTGCACACCTCGCGCACCAACCCGCAGCGGGTCAAAGGGCCCGATGTGCCCGAATTCCTGCAAGGGACCGCCGCACCCGTCGAAGGCGAAGGCAGCAAAGCCATTTATGACTTTACCGCTCACACCCTCAAGGTGCTGCAGGCTCTGGAGATCGACGCCCTGATCCCAATTGGCGGCGACGACACCCTGTCCTTTGCCGCGCGGCTGCACAACGAAGGCTTTCCGGTGGTGGCCATCCCCAAGACGATGGACAACGACGTCTATGGCACCGATTATTGCATCGGGTTCTCCACGGCAGTAACGCGCAGCGTGGAGTTTATCACCTCCCTGCGCACACCCAGCGGCTCCCACGAGCGGATCGCGATCGTGGAGTTGTTTGGCCGCAACTCGGGCGAGACATCGCTCGTCTCGGCCTACCTGGCCGACGTCGACCGGGCCATCATCTCCGAGGTGCCTTTTGACATGGAAAAGCTGGCGATGTTGTTGGTCCAGGACAAGCATGCCAACCCCAGCGACTATTGCATCATGACTATTTCCGAAGGGGCACGGGAAGTGGAAGGCGACCTGATCCACTACGGTGGCGACGAGGACGCCTACGGCCACAAGAAACTGGGCGGCATTGGTGCCCTGGTCGGTGAAAAGCTGAAAAAACTGACCGGCGAGAACACCATCTATCAGCAGCTTGGTTACCTGATGCGCAGCGGCGCTCCCGACTCATTGGACCGTATGGTGGCGGTCAGCTACGGGCTGCTGGCGATGGACCTGGTGGCCGGAGGGCGGTCGGGACGGATGGTGGCTCTGCGCGACGGGGTCTATACCCACGTCCCGCTCAACCGGGTCATCTCGGGCACCAAGCGGGTAGACGTGGACGAGATGTACGACGTCGAGCAGTATCGGCCCAAGATTGCCGACATGCTCGGCAAGCCGATGTTCCTGTACTAATTCCATGAACGAAGCCTTGACCTTCGATGACGTGCTGTTGATGCCGGGCCGGTCGGCCGTGATGCCCGACCAGGTAGACCTTAGCGTCTCGCTGGCGCCGGGCATCCGGCTCAACATCCCGGTACTGTCGGCGGCCATGGACACGGTGACCGAGGCGCGGCTGGCCATCGCCCTGGCCCGGGAAGGCGGCGTCGGCGTGCTGCATCGCAACCTGACCGTCGAGCAGCAGGCCGAAGAGGCGGACAAGGTCAAGCGCAGCGAGTCGGGCATGATCGTCGACCCGATCACCCTGCCGCCCGACGCCACCCTCGGCGACGCCGAGGCGATCATGGCCAAGTATCACATCTCTGGCGTGCCGATCACCCAGGACGGCAACAGGCTGGTGGGCATCCTCACCAACCGCGACGTGCGCTTTGTCACCGACATGACCATCCCGATCCACCAACTGATGACCCCTGCCGAGAGGTTGGTGACGGCGTCGGTGGGCACCACGCTCGACGACGCGGTCGCTATCCTGCAACGGCATCGCATCGAAAAACTGCCGCTCGTCGACGAATCGGGCACGCTCAAGGGCCTGATTACCGTCAAGGACATCATGAACAAGCGGGACTATCCCTACCGGGCGACCGACACCCAGGGCCGGCTGCTGTGCGGCGCGGCCATCGGCGTCGGCGACGCGGCCATGGCGCGGCTCGCGGCCCTGGCCAAGGGCCTCGACCTGGTAGTGATCGACACGGCCCACGGCCACTCGGAGGCCGTGCTGGATACGGTCGAGCGGGTCAAGTCGGCGTACCCGCACCTGCCCCTGGTCGCCGGAAACGTCGTGACCGCCGAGGGCACCCGCGATCTGATCTCCGCCGGCGCCGACGTAATCAAGGTAGGAGTGGGCGCCGGTTCGATCTGCACCACGCGGATCGTGACCGGCGTGGGCGCGCCGCAGATCACTGCCATCCGGGCCTGTGCCGAAGAGGCCCACCGCCGGGGGGCCACGATCATCGCCGACGGCGGCATGCGTTACTCGGGCGACATCGTCAAGGCCCTGGCTGTTGGCGCCGATGCGGTGATGCTGGGCAGCCTGCTGGCCGGCCTGGACGAGTCGCCCGGCGAGACGATCATCTACGAAGGGCGCCGGTTCAAAGAGTACCGGGGAATGGGATCGCTGGGGGCGATGAAGGGCCTGGCCCGTGACCGCTATGGGCGCGGCCTGCGCGAAGGGAGCGGCAAGCACGTCCCGGAGGGGATCGAAGGCCGGGTGCCCTACAAGGGGCCGCTCGCCGATTTTGTGTTCCAGTTGATGGGCGGCCTGCGCTCTGGCATGGGCTATATCGGCGCCTGCACCCTGGCCGAGCTGTGCCAAAAAGCTCAGTTCGTGCGGATCACCAATGCAGGCCTGATCGAGAGCCATCCTCACAGCATATTCGTCACTCAAGAGGCGCCCAACTATCCGATGCACCCCGAGTCGTGACCGAGCCGATTCTGGACCAGGTCGTCTCTGCGGTGGCCTCGTCAAAAAAGTACGGGACCATATGCCCAGACACCATCCGCCGCATCGCTGGGCGCGAGCTTGCGGCAGAGCCTCACGCCGGCGTCAAAACCCTCGTCAAGGCGACCAAGCGCGGGCTGCACCAGATCTACGGCGCTTTTGACCAGTCCCTGGACTATGAAGCTGCTTACCAACAGCTCGATGCCGCTTATCGCGCCGGGTCCAGGGCAGAGATCGAGGCAGCCTGCCGGCGCGCCCTGGCTTTGCACAGCTCGACCCGCGAGCGGCTGCCGATCCTCGACCGGTTCTACGCCCGGATCTTTGAGCTAACCGGCCGGCCGGACTCGATCCTGGATCTGGGCTGCGGCCTGAACCCGGTGACCTTGCCCTGGATGGGGCTGGCTCCCGGCAGCCGCTACACTGCCCTGGACATAGACGCGGCCGGCATCCGGTTCGTGAACCGCTACCTGCAACTGGCAGGATTTGAGCCGCTGGCCTGCCGGCGCGACATCCTGGCCCAGCCGCCAGCGGACCCGGCCGGCGTGGCCCTGCTGCTCAAGACAAGCTCTACCCTAGAGCGCCAGGAAGAGGGGGCCACGGTGCGCCTCGTGGAGGCGCTCCAGGCGCCGTTCGTAGTGGTTAGTTTTGCCGTCAAGAGCCTGGGTGGGTGGGACAAGGGCATGCCGGCCCACTACCGGCGTCAGTTCCAGGCAATGGTCGACGGCCGCCAGAAGCATGCGGCCCATGGCCGGCCCTGGCGCGTAGAGGAGCTGGCCTTTGACACCGAATTGGTCTTTGTGATAGAAAAGTAGGCAAACCTCGTGGGTATCTTGTACATCGTCGGCACGCCGATCGGCAACCTGGAGGACATCAGCGCCCGGGCGCTGGACGTCCTGCGCCGGGTCGGCCTGATCGCGTCAGAGAACCCGCAGCGCACCCAACGCCTGCTGGCCCGCTACGACATCCACACCCCGATGGCCCGTTATACCGACGCCTACCAGCGCCAGAAAAAGCGCCGGATGGAGGTAGTGCTGGCCGCCTTGGAGCAGGGCGACGTGGCCCTGGTCTCCGAGGCCGGCATGCCCGGCCTGTCGGACCCCGGCTTTGAGCTGTTGCAGGCGGCCCTCGACCGGGGCGTAGAGGTCATCCCCATCCCCGGCCCGACCGCGCTCGGCGCTGCCCTGTCGGTGGCGGCGATGCCCGGCGAGCGCTTTGCCTTCCTCGGATTTCTGCCGCGCGCCGTGACCGCCCGCCGTGACCTGCTAGCAGAGTGGGTCGCCTTCCCCTACACCCTGGTGGCCTACGAGGCGCCCCACCGCCTAGTCGATACTCTGGCCGACGTGCAAGCCCTGTTCGGCGAGCGGGCCGTCGTCGTGTGTGGCGACCTGACCAAGCTGTACGAGGAGGTCCGCCGGGGCACGGCAGCCGATCTGCTGGCCCATTTCCGCCGGCAACCACCGAGGGGAGAATACACGCTGGTCATTGCCGGCACAGGGCCGCCAGAAGCATGCGGCACAAGGAGCGAACCATGATCGAGACCGCCCACGGGCCCCTTCGCCTGCCGGCCTATTTCCCCGATGCGACGCGGGCCGTAGTCCGCAGCGTTGACGGCCGCGACCTGGAAGCGTGCGGCGTGCAGGGCGTGGTGGTCAACGCCTTCCACCTGTCGGCCCATCCCGGCGCCGGGCTGCTCAAGCGCGCCGGGGGCGTCCACGCCTTCATGGGCTGGCCCCACCCGGTCGCCTCCGACTCGGGCGGGTTCCAGCTCATGTCGATGATCCGCGAGAACCCCCGCTACGGCACAGTCTCGGCGCGGGGGATCCATTTCGTCGACGCCGACGGCGCCCGGGAGCGGACCCTGTTCACCCCAGAGCGGAGCATCCGGCTGCAATTCGACCTGGGGGCCGACCTGATGATCTGCCTGGACGACTGCCCCAGCCCGACCGCCTCGCGTGAGGAGGTTGAGGCTGCGGTTGAGCGGACGGTGCAATGGGCCGGGCGCTGCCGGGCCGAGTTCGACCGGCTCCTGGCGGTTCGCAAGAAGGACTCGGGGCCGAGGCCCCTGCTGTTTGGCGTCGTCCAGGGCGGCTACGATCCGGCGCTGCGCCGGCGGTGCGCCGAGCAGCTCCTGCCGTTGGGTTTCGACGGCTTTGGCTTTGGCGGCTGGCCGCTCACGCCTGGAGGGGATCTGGCGGAGGAGATCCTGGCCTTGACGGCCGATCTGATCCCCACCGAGACAGCATCAGTACTTGGCGACCCGCTGCCCAGGTTTGCCCTGGGGGTCGGCAAGCCGGAGCACATCGTGCGCTGCTACCAGATGGGCTGGCGCATCTTTGACACCGTGCTGCCGACGCGCGACGCGCGCCACCAGCGGCTTTACGCCTTTGACGCGCCGTACCTGGACCAGGTGGATCTCCGGGCCGCCGGCTTTTACCACTTTGTGTACGCCGGCGACAAAAAGCACACGCGGCAGACAGGGCCTATCTCGACGGCGTGCGACTGCCCCTGCTGCCGCAACTATTCCCTGGCCTATCTGCACCACCTGTTCGACGTAAACGACGCGCTGGCCTACCGGCTGGCGACGCTGCACAACCTGCGGTTCTATACCCAATTGCTGGAGCTTGTTTCCAAGCTATAAGGAGGTTCCAAATGGAAGGTTTTACCCTGGAAGAACTGAACGGCTTTATCGTCCATGCCAAGGCGTCCACCTACGTAGGCGGCGGCACCCGCAGTCTGTCCTACCGCCCCGGCTCCCACGACCTCCAGTTCCACGAAGGCAGCTTCTCCTACCTTGACAGCTATTTTGGCGGGGCCGACTTTATCGGCCAGGAGGTCGTCTACTTTGAGGGCCGGCCGGTGTGGGCCATGAACTATTACGGCCGCATCCTCAAGCCGGGCAGGATCGAGGCCCAGGAGACGGGCCAGGTTATCCAGCACAGCCTGTCCGAGATGTACCGGCAGGGCCGCTTTCTGGGCGGATTCGAGCACACCGTGGGTGACAGCACCTACGTGGACGGCAACGAAGGCGCCGTCGATTCGTTCACCGGCATCGAGCGGATCATGCGCGACGGCGTGGAGGTCTACCGGCTCGTCTATCACGGCGGATTGATCAAATAAACCGCAGGCTCAAAACGCTGCCAGGTCCGCCCGTTCCGCCTCCCACATTTCGTCGAACATCGACCGGATCTCGGCGGGCGAGCAAACCGCCGCCGTCAGCGGATCGAGCAGCAGTGCGTGGAGCGCCGCTTCCCGGCTGCGTTCCACCACCGCCTCGACCAGCAGCTCGTGGACGTACATATGCGCCGCGTCGAGGGCTGCCAACTGCGGCGGCAGCGGGCCAAAGCGGATCGGGTGCAGGCCGGTGCCGTCGACCAGCACCGCTACCTCGACACACCCCTTGGCCGGCAGGTTGTCGATCAGCCCGGCGTTTAGCACGTTGCCGTAGATGATGGCCGGCCGGCTCATCTCCCTCGCCTCGACGATAGTAGAAGCATATTCGCTGCTGCGCTTGAGGGTCATCTCGCTCTTTCCGGTCAGGACCGCCCGGATCGTCTCGGCAGAAGCAGCCCGCCAGCTCGGCCAGTTGTTGGCGTAAAAGCCGCTCTCCCCCAAATAGCCCCTTCGCGTGTAGCGCTTGATCAGGTCGGGCCGCTTGCGGAAATAGGGCACATACTCCGAAAAGTGGCCGCTCGACTCGGTGACAAAGGCGCCAAAGTGGAGCATCACCTCGAACCGCACCGGGTCGCACTCATAGATCTCTGGCTTGAGCGCCGCCTGGCGCAGGCGGGGGTACATATCCTCGCCCTGCCAGGTCAGCTCGGTGAACCAGGCCAGGTGGTTGATCCCGCCGCACTGCCAGCGCATCTCCTCGTACGGCACGTCCAGGTACCCGGCCAACTGGCGCGACGTGCCCTGCACCGAATGGCACAGCCCGACGATCTGCAGCGGCGCGGCGCGCAGCGCCAGCAGCGTCAGCGCCGACATCGGATTGGTGTAATTCATCACCACGGCGTTTGGGCACAGCCGCTCCACGTCGCGCACGATCTCCAGCCACGTTGGTCCGGTGCGCAGCATCTTGAATATGCCGCCCGGCCCGATCGTGTCGCCGATGCATTGGTCTACCCCGTACTTGAGCGGGATGTCGTAATCGGGGCGAACGTTGCGCAGACCGGCCACCTCGATGCTGTTGATGACATAGTCGCAGCCGGGCAGCGCCTGCCTGCGGTCGGTGGTCGCTTCCACGTGCCACCTGCCCGTGGCGCCGCTCATCTCCACCAGCTTTTCGCCTATCGCCTGGGCCAGCTCCAGCCGTTCCGAGTCAATGTCCACCAGGGCAAAGGTGCCCCCGCTCAACCCCGGCGTGCACAGCAGATCGGTCATCAACTGCCGGGCAAAGACGGTGCTGCCCGCGCCCAAGATGGCGACCCGAATGGGGCTTGTCGGGTGGGCGGCGGGCGCCGGCTCGGCGCTTTTTGCAGCCGCCGGGCCGGGGACGGCCGGCGTTGCCTCTGTCTGCCGCACGGCATCCGTCGCCGTGATGGTCAAGTCGCCGATCTCCTGGGTCTGGAGCCACAGCTTGAGCGTGTGGTTGCCCGGCGCCAGGCTGTCCCCCACCATTTGCGCGGTCATAGACACACCCACGGGCAGCGGCAGGGGCGCGGTCGGTGTGACCGTTGCCGCCGGCCGCGGGCTGCCGTCTGGGAGCAGGACGGTCATACTCTCCAACGGCCAGACGGTTCCGTCTACTTCCAGCACCAGGATAGAGATGACAGAGCCCTGGGCCAGGTCATTGCGCACCTCAAACTGCCAGCCTGAAGGCGTATTGCGCAGGCTGCCCTTGACATATAGCCTCTTGAGGATGAAATCCGGAATGATAGACATGATTCCCCCTTTTCCTATGACCGCACCATCATAACCCAGGTTCCGATTTTATTCAAGCCTCCCTCAGGGGCAGACGGTGTCTGCCCCCATCCCAAAACCTTGTCACCGCCGGCCCGCCTCTTCCCCAAAACCGGCAACTATGGTATAATCCGATCTGGGATGTGAGGCCGATGGCTGACCTGGTTCACCTTCACGTTCACAGTGATTTCTCTCTGCTCGACGGTCTGGGCAAGGTCAAGGACCTGGCCCAGGCGGCGGCAAATATGGGCATGCCCGCCCTGGCCCTGACCGATCACGGGGTCATGTTCGGCACCCTGCATTTTTACCACGCCGCAAAGGACGCCGGCATCAAGCCGATCATCGGCTGCGAGATCTATATCGCCCCCCGGCGGATGGTCGACAGGGACCCCAAGCTCGACACCAGGCCATACCACCTCGTCCTCCTGGCCGAAAGCCAGATCGGCTATCATAACCTGATGCAGATAGCCACCGCCGCCCAGCTCGACGGGTTCTATTACAGGCCGCGGGTGGACAGGGACTATTTGGCTGCCCACGCCGAGGGCCTCATTGCCCTGTCGTCGTGCGGTTCCGGTGAAGTGCCGCGCCTGCTGCAGGAGAACCGCCCTGAGCGGGCCCGCGCCGCCGCCGAGTGGTATCGCCAGGTATTCGGGCCAAACGGCTTTTTCCTCGAATTGCAAGAGCACGACATCCCCGAAATGGGGCCGGTCAATCGGGACCTGGTGGCCATTAGCCGCGAGACAGGCATCCCGCTGGTGGCCACCAACGACGTGCACTATGTCCGGCGTGACCAGGCCTACGCCCACGAGATCCTGCTCTGCATCCAGACCGGCAAGACGATCAACGATCCGGCCCGGATGCGGATGAACAACGACAGCTATTACTTGCGCTCCTTCAAGGAGATGGCGGCTCTCTTCCCCGAGCTGCCAGACGCGCTGCGCAACACGGTGGCCATCGCCGAGCGGTGTAACGTGAACCTCGATCACACCGGTTTCCATCTGCCGCCGTTTGACGTCCCGGAGGGCCATACTGCCGAGACCTACCTGCGCCACCTGACCGAGGCCGGCCTGCGCCGGCTGTACGGCGCCGATCTCGATAGCGAGCGGGTGCAGGGCCGGCTGAGCTATGAAGTGGACATCATCCACCGCATGGGGTTCGACACCTATTTCCTGCTGGTCTGGGACCTGTGCGAGGTTGCCCGACAGCGGGACATCTGGTGGAATGTGCGCGGCTCGGGGGCGGGGAGCATCGTTGCCTACGGCCTGGGCATCACCAACCTCGATCCCCTGGCCCACGATCTGATCTTTGAACGCTTTCTGAACCCCGGCCGGGTGACCATGCCCGATTTCGACCTCGACTATCCCGACGACCGCCGCGAAGAGATGATCCAGTACACGCTGCACAAGTATGGCGCCGACAAGGTGGCCCAGATCATCACCTTTGGCACGCTGGGCGCCAGGGCGGCCATCCGCGACGTGGGCCGGGCGCTGGATATCCCCCTGGGCGAGGTGGACAAGGTTGCCCGGCTGGTGCCGGGCGGGCCCCACGTCAAGCTGGATGAATCGTTGGAACAAGTGCCGGACCTCCGCCAGATGTACGAGGGCGTTGACTATGTCCGCACGCTGGTCGATGCCGCGCGTGAGGTCGAGGGGGCATCGCGCCACGCCAGCACCCACGCCGCAGGAGTGGTGGTTGCCGACAAGCCGCTGGTGGAATACACGCCGCTCCACCGTCCCACCCGCGGCTCTAACGAAGGGATGCCGGTGGTGCAGTACACCATGGACGTGCTGGAGGACACCGGCCTGCTCAAGATCGACTTTTTGGGGCTGAGCACCCTCACGATTCTGCGCAAGGCGGTGGATCTGATCAACGAGCGCCACGGCGTCTGCTATACCCAGCAGAATATCCCCCTGGACGACCCCAAGATCTATCAACTGCTGTCCAGCGGCGACGTGATCGGCCTGTTCCAGGTGGAAAGTGCGGGGATGCGCCGGGTTCTCACCTCGATGAAACCGTCCAAGTTCGACCACGTCGTTGCCGCAATCGCCCTCTACCGCCCCGGCCCGATCGAGTTCATCGACGATTACATCGCCGGCATGCATGGACAGAAAGAGATCGAATATGCCCACCCGGCCCTGGAACCGATCCTGGGCGAGACCTTTGGCATTTGCGTCTACCAGGAGCAGATCATCCGCATCCTGACCGACCTGGCCGGTTATAGCGCCGGCGACGCCGACCTGGTCCGCAGAGCAGTAGGCAAAAAGAAAAAAGAGGAACTGGTCCGCCACCGGGCCAGCTTTGTGAAAGGCGCCCAAAAGCACGGCGGCCTGGACGAGGGCGCAGCCAACCAGATCTTTGACGCCTTTGAATACTTTGCCCGCTACGGCTTTAACAAGGCTCATGCGGCCGATTATGCCGTCATCACCTGCCAGACCGCCTACCTGAAGGCCTATTACCCGGTTGAGTACGTGACTGCGCTCCTGACCGTAGAGCGCAACAACACCGACAAAGTAGGCCTGCTGATCGCCGAGGCCCATCGCCAGGGCATCCCGGTTCTGCCGCCCGACGTGAACCACAGCGGGATCGATTTCACCATTGAAGACAAGGTCGAAGGGGTATCCGGATCTGCCATCCGCTTCGGCCTGGCCGTGATCAAGAACGTCGGTCAGTCGGCGGTGGAATTCATCCTGGCAGCGCGGGAACAGGGCGGCCCGTTCAAGGACATCGACGACTTTTGCCAGCGAGTGGACCTGCGCCAAGTCAACCGCCGGGCGTTGGAATGCTTGATCAAGACCGGAGCGCTGAATGCCTTTGGCGCTCGCGCCCAACTGCTGGATGCCATCGACCTGATGATCAGCGACAGCCAAAAGTTCCACTCTGGAATCCAACAGGCGAGTTTTTTCGACATGCCGGCTTTCGCGGCCACCAGCATCCAGTCCAACTTGCCCCAGGTTCCCGAGGCGCCGCAGAAAGAGATCCTGGCCTGGGAAAAGGAATTGGTGGGTACCTATGTCTCTGAGCATCCTCTGGCGCGAATATGGCTCGACATAGAAAAGGCGATCACCGTCTTGACCGGCCAGATCGACGAGACGATGGCCGAGCAGCAGGTGACGCTGGCCGGTATAGTCAACTTTGTGCGGACGATCGTCACCAAGAAAGGCGAGCCGATGGCTTTTGCCCAGCTCGAAGACCTGCAGGGCACCATCGAGGTGGTGATCTTTCCCCGTATCTGGGAACAGACCAGGGATCTGTGGGAGGCGGATCGCATCCTGTTAGTGCGAGGCAAAGTAAGCCTGCGCGGGCGCGAGCCCAGCGTCCTGGTCGAATCGGCCACCAACCAGATCACCTCTGTGGTGCCCAAGGGCCTCGACGAAGAGACTCCCGCTCCCTTGGGACAGCCCGCCGCTGCACGGCGCGGATCAGGCCCGTCAGGGGTTAGCCCAGGCCGCCGCCCAGGAACGCCGGTCATGCCGGTCTCTGCCAAGGCGCCCGTCGGCGGACGGCCAAAAGGGCAGCCGGGTGGCCGGGCGGGGGTGGGGGATGGTCCGCTCCACCTGTATATCACCATCCCGCGCAGCGACGACCTGCAGTCGGTCATCAAGCGGTTGGGCCAGGTGTACGAGCTGCTGCAAAGCCATCCGGGCGGTGACCGTTTCAGCCTGTACGTGGAGAATGGCGGGCGAGGGCGGGTGCAGATCGATTTCCCCAACGACACCACGCGCCACTCGCCCGGCCTCGAACGGGAGCTGCGGTCGCTGCTGGGTGCGGGCACCATCCGCGTCGAGTCGGCCGAGGGTTAGCTCATGTCACGCGAGCAGGCAATATCCCCTGTCGAACGGGTCAAGCGGGCATTGGCTGCCTGTGGGCTAGATCCCAACCTGGTCCGGGAGCTGCCGGCCGACACCAGCACTGCCGAAGCTGCTGCCCGGGCCGTGGATGCGCCGTTGGGCAGCATCGTCAAATCGCTCGTTTTCCTGGCTGACGGAGCGCCGTTGCTGGTCCTGGTATCTGGCGATCAGCGCGCCGACGTCCACCGGCTGCGGGCAGCGCTGGGGTTGAGCAAGAAGCGACTGCGCATCGCCCAGCCCGCTGAGGTGCTGGACCGTACCGGCTTTGAGGTGGGCGGCGTGCCGCCCATCGGTCATGACCCGGGAGAGTCGCAACCAGAGGGAGCCCTGGATCGTAATATAGAGCGGCACAGTAGGCCACAGAGTGAGCAGAGCATCGCGGGCGCAGGTGGGATGGCGGCGCGGACCGTGATCGACCGCACTCTGGGCCGCTTTGACGTCGTCTGGGCGGCGGCCGGCAGCCCCAACGCTGTCTTTCCGATCGCCTACAGCCGGTTGGTGGCCGTTACCGGCGGCGAAGTAATGGATCTCGTAGAGCAGGCCTAGGCTTCAGACCGTATGAAATGCATGGGCATGTCGATGCACCAGATTCCCAAGGTGCTGGAGAAACAGGTGTTATGATCCAACCGGGGGGAAGCCCGTCGGACACAGAGCCGGCGGAGCGGGCGGAGCGCCGGCAGAGTGGGGGTCGCTGGGACCAAATACAGGACCGCTGGCGGCAGCGGACGCCCTACGAAAGAGTCAGTTGGCTGGTGATCGCCCTGTCGCTGTGCGCGGCGATCGCGGTCAACCTGGTCGCCCCGATCCTATCTTGGCGCTGGACCCAACTGCCCTTCCTAGACCTGCTGCTTGAGCATACCCTGCTGGTCAGCAGCGACCACCGGTCGGACTGGAGCACCGACATCACCCAGGAAGGGTTCCCGGTCCTGGTGGCCGTCGGCGACCGGCCGGTGACCGGCGACGAGGACCTCACCCAAGCGTTGCGCGGCCTGACACCGGGCCAGCGGGTTACACTGACCCTGCAGCGGATGGACAGCTCATCCCCCACCTATATCGAGACCACCGTCCACCAGTTCCGGACGAAGGACTGGCTGACGATGTTCTGGCTGCCGTACGGTGTTGGGTTGATCTACCTGGCGGTTGGAATATGGGTCTTTTGGCTGCGCGGCGATCACCGCCCCGGCCAGAGCTTTGCCATGTTTTGCGCCCTTGTCGCCCTGGCCACCGGCACCCTGTTCGACATCAGTTCTACCCACACCCTGACGCGCATCTGGGTGGCATCGCTGCCTTTGACCGCTGCTGCGCTCATGCACGTGGCCCTCGTCTTTCCCGAGGAAGGCTCTGTGATCCGCCGCTGGCCGCTGGTTCGCTTCGTCCCCTACCCAATCGCCGCGGTGCTGGTTGTTGTGTCGGAATGGCGGTTGTATACCGCCGGCGACCCGCGGGCTTACCTCCCCACCTGGCGGTTGAACTATATTGTCATGGGCCTGGCAGTGGTCGCCTTTTTCATCCTGATGCTCCACTCTCGCAGCCGGACCCTGTCGCCGATCGTGCGCCAGCAGGTGCGCATCATCCTGATCGGCAGCGCCCTGGCCTTTGTGCCAATGGCCGTCTTCCTGGCCCTGACCGGGCTGGGGGTCGCTATCCGCTTCCAGGATGCTCTCTACCTGCCTACTCTGATCATCTTCCCGCTGGCGATCGCCTACGCCATTTTGCGCTACCGGCTGCTTGGTATGGATCTGCTGGTCAGCCGGGGGTTGGGCTATGCCATCCTGGTGATCGTCAGTATTGGCGCCTATCTCCTGGCCCTGACAGTGTTGAGCCGGACGCTAAAAGTCGGCCTTGTCCATGGGCCGTCCTTGCTGTTGGCCTTTGTGGTCCTGATCCTTCTTTTTGTCCTTACCCCATTGCGTAAAGGGGCAGAGCACCTTGCCGAGCGGCTGCTGGGCTGGCGCCACTTTGATTATCGCCAGGCGTTGCAGACCTTCAGCCGCGATCTGGCGACGATGCCCCTCGATCTGCCGGCCATCTTGAGCCGGCTGCTCGCCCAGATCGAGCCGGTCAGCCATTCGGCGCCGGCCCTCGTCTTTCTGTACGATCCCCACACCGATCAGTACACCTTGCAGCAGGCCACCGGTTTTGCCACGAGGCCCGACCAGGAGATCCGTTTTGAGCCCGATTGCGGCCTGGCCCGCTGGCTGAATAGCCTCGACCATCCCCTTTACCTGTTGGGTGACGAGCTCCGTTCGATCGGGCAAAAGCTGCCCTCTGAAGAAAGGGACGAATTAGAGGCCTTGGGCCTGGTCCTTTTCCTGCCCCTGCGTGGCAAGCGAGGCGAGGCCCGGAGCGCCAGCGGAGCGGGCAACGATTGGCTGCAGGGATGGATTGCGCTCGGCCCCCGTCTATCGGGCGAGCCCTACTCTCCCGACAACATCGCCTTCCTGGCGGCCTTGACCGACCAGACGGCCATTGCCGTAGACAATGCTCAATTGCTGGCGGGGGCGCGCCACCAGGCCGACGAGCTGATCGCGCTCCAGGAAACCGCCCTCGACATCTCGGCCCAGCAAGAGCTCCCGGTCCTATTGCTGGCCATCATCGAGCGGGCAACCCGCCTGTTGGGCGCGACCGGCGGTGCGATCTACCTGGTCGAAGACGATGGCCGGCAGCTGCGCTTGGTAGCCAGCCACAACCTGGGGGGCAACTATGACAACCTCGTGCTGCCACGGGGCACAGGCATAGCCGGTCGGGTTGCTCTGCGCGCCCAGCCGCTGCGGGTCGACGATTACCGGCGCTTTACTGGCAAGGCCGAAGCATTTGCCGACGCTCCTTTTCACGCCATCATGGGCGTGCCCCTCATGAGCCATGGCCAGGTGTTGGGCGTGCTCGATGTCGTCGATACCAACCCGGCCCGAACCTTCAGCCACGAGGACGAATGGCTGCTGGCCTTGTTTGCCAGCCAGGCCACCATCGCCCTGCGCAACGCGCAGCTATTTGTCGACCTGGAACGACGGGTCATCCAGTTGGACGCTCTGCGGCAGATCGGTGAGGCGGTCGACCTGCGGCGCGGCCTGGACGATCTGCTGGGCCAGATCTACCTGCAGACCGAGCGGATGATGCGGGTTGACAACTTTTACGTGGCCCTGTACGATGCTCGCCGCCAAGAGTTCACCTTCGCTTACTATGTCGAGGAGGGAGAGCGCCGAGAGCCTACGCCCAAGACCTGGCCGCTGGGCACCGGACTGACCAGCGAGATCGTCCGGCTGCGCTCGCCGATCATCACCGACGACTATTTGACCGAATGCCAGCGGCGGGGGGTTCCGGCAAGCGGCACGCCGGGCAGGGCGTGGTTGGGCGTTCCGCTGATAGCCGGGGATCAGGTGCTGGGAGTCCTCAACGTCTCCAGTTTCCAGCCCGACTATCGCTATACCCCCGAGCAGATCCAGGTCATGTTGGCCATCGCCGATCAGGCCGCCGCCGCCATCGAGCGAATAGGGTTGTACCAGGAGATGAAAGCCCGCGCCACCGAGCTGGCCACACTGAACGAGGTGAGCCAGACGATCAACTCCACGCTCGACCTGGACAACGTCCTGAACCTGATCATGAACAAGGTGGTCGAGATCCTGGACGTAGAGGCCGGGTCGCTGCTCCTGCTGGACGAGGAATCAGGCGACCTGGTCTTTCAAGTGGCCCTGGGCGCTCCCGGCCAAAAGGACAAGCATGGCCGGCGGAGATCGCCGAGATCCCCAACCGGGGAATCGCGGCCATCCCAGGACCCTGGCGAAGCGGGCGCAGCGGGCGGCAGCCAAGTGTTGATTGGCCGCCACCATCCAATGGGCAGCGGCATTGCCGGTCACGTGGCCCAGAGCGGACAGGCAGAGATCGTCAACGACGTGCATGGCGATCCTCGTTGGAAGCGAGACGTGGACAAGGACACCGGGTTGGCCACCCGCAGCATCCTGTGTGTGCCGATGATGAGCCGCGACCGGGTGATCGGCGTCATTGAGGCGATCAACCACCGTGATGGTACCCCCTTCCGGCAAAGCGAATCTGACCTGCTGGTCGCCTTTGCCGGTCAGGCCGCCGTCGCCATCGAAAATGCCCGCCTGTACACCATGACCGACCAGGCCCTGGCCCAACGGGTCGACGAGCTGTCGACTATGCAGCGCATCGATCGGGAGCTGAACGCTGCCCTCGACTTTGACCGGGTCATGGATATGACCATCGAGTGGGCGCTGCGGGGCACAGGAGCCACGGTAGGTGTGATCGGCCTGCGCGATGACCGTGAGTCCTGGAGCGCCAGCGGACAGGCAGGAACGCCGGCGGCTGTGGGCGAGCGAAGCGAAGGCCGTCAGGGTTTCTTGCTTTTGGCCAGCCGGGGATTTCCTCCCGGCTACTACCAACAGGAATCGTGGCCCCTCCGGCGGGGTATCGCCGGCCGCGTCATCTTTACCGGCGAGCCGGCCCTTGTCGACGACGTGAGCCTGGACCCCGATTATTACCCTGCCCTGGCAGAAACCCGCTCCCAGCTCACCGTCCCCATCCGCCGCGAAGGGTCGGTTGTCGGCGTCATCGACGTTGAAAGTCCCAAGGTGGGCGCCTTTAACGACGAGCACCTGGCCTTTATCCGCCGCCTGGCCGACCACGCCGCCGTCGCCATCGAGAACGCCCGATTGTACCGGGAGACACAGCAGCGGCTGAGGGAGCTCAGCGTGCTATTCGACACCAGCGCCGCCCTGTCAACCACCCTGGACGTGGACGAGGTGCTGCACATCATCGCCCGGCAGGTGACCGCCATTTTGGGTGCTGACGGCTGTGCCATCTCGAACTGGGACCGGGAGCAGGATGCCTTGGTGACGATGCTGGACTATACCCGGGATGAGTCAACCCTCGATGCGCAGGGGCGTAAGGAGATGCCGGCGGTCTACCCGCTGGCCGATTACCCGGCGTCGCGCCAGGTACTGGAACGCCGCCAGCCGATCGCCATCCGGGCCGGCGATCCGGACGCCGATCCGGCTGAGGTGCGCTTGATGCTGGAACAGGATGTCCACCACCTGTTGATGGTGCCGATGATCGTCCATGACGAGGTGGTCGGCATGCTGGAGCCGTTCCAGGCCTGCGAGGATCGGCCCTTTACGCAGACCGACATCGGCCTGGTTCAGACGCTCGCCAACCAGGCTGCCGCTGCTTTGGAGAACGCCCGCCTGTACGAAGGGGTGGCCCAGGCCAACCAGGCCAAGTCAGAGTTCATCGACTTTGTCGCCCACGAGCTTAAGCAGCCGATGACCTCGATGCAGGGCTACGCCCGGCTCCTGACCATGGGCATCGGCGGCGAGCTGGCCCCGATGCAGGCCCAATTCGTGCAGGTCATTACCTCCAATGTGGATCGCATGGGCAAGCTGGTCAACGACCTGCTCGAGATCTCGCGCCTGGAGGCGGGCCGCACCACCCTCAGGCTGGAGCCGGTCCATCTGCGCGAGGTGATCGACGAGACGCTGATCAACACTCGCACCGAGATCGATGCCCGCCACCATACCCTGGAGGTGGCCGTCCCCGACGACCTGCCGCCTGTCATGGGCGACCGGGAGCGCCTGATCCAGATCCTGACCAACCTGGTGAGCAACGCCTACAAGTATACGCCCGAAGGCGGCCGCATCCGCATCGCCGTTCCCTGCCCTGCGGGTGAGACAGGCGATGGGCACGACGAGCAGCAGGTACCCCCCGGTCATCTGCGGGTCTGCGTCTGCGATACCGGCATCGGCATGTCGCCGCAGGAGCTGGTTGGCCTCCAGGAAAAGTTCTTCCGCGCCGACCAGCCCTTGGTTCGCGAGCAGCCGGGCACCGGCCTGGGCGTGTCGATCACCCGCGGCCTGGTGGCGCTGCACGGCGGCGAGCTTTTCGTCGAGAGCGAGGTCGGCAAAGGGACTACCTTTAGCTTTACCGTGCCGATGGCGGCCTAGATCGCTCTCATGTGATGATCGGGGGATCGTATCCCTCGGCTTGTCGTGGTGTTCTCATCCGTGATGGCGCCCCTTTGCTGTGGAGCCGGCCATACATCGGTGGGGGAGGTGGACGTGGAACAGACGGTCAGGATCGTAACCGACAGCGGGAGTGATTTGCCGCCCCATCTGCGGCAGCAATTGGACATTGAATCCGTTTCGCTGACCATGCACTTTGGGTCAGAGGTCTATCACGAGGGCGAGCTGACGGCAGACGAATTCTGGGCCAAGTCCGCCGGCCCTCATCATCCCCAGACCTCTCAGCCTCCCGTGGGAGCCTACGAAGAAGTATTTGAACGGTTAGTTGCCCTCGGCAAGCAGGTGTTGTGCGTGACGATCACCGGCAAGCACAGCGGCACTTTCAACTCCGCCTGCCTGGCCGCCCAACGCTTCGGCGAGGCGGTGACCGTCTTTGATTCCTATTCCCTGTCCCTGGGCCAAGGAGTGCAGGCCCTGGTCGCGGCCGAGGCGGCGCGGGCCGGGCGCTCCATGGCCGAGATCCTCGCCCTGTTGGAGAGCCTGCGGGACCGGATGCGGCTGCTGATCGTGCTGGATACACTGGAGAACCTGCGGCGCGGCGGACGGGCAGCCGCCTTCATCGCCGTCGCCGACCGGATGGCGCGGGCGCTAAACATCAAAGTCATCATCAACATGGAAGAAGGTCAGCTGCGGCTGTCAAGCGCGTCCCGCTCCTTCAAGAGCGGGGTAGCCCGCGTGTTGGATGCGATCGCGCAGATGGGACCCGTCGAGCACCTGGCCGTGGTCCACACCCGCAACCTGTCGACCGCACAGCAGGTGGCCGAGCAGCTAGCGCAGCGCGTCGGCTTTCCCCGAGAGCGCATCTGGCTGCAAGAGACAGAGGGCGTGCTGGCCGTTCATGCCGGCCCGGGCGTTATCGGGATTATGGCCGTGCCCGGCAGCTCGCCCTCCCCCTAGCCGCGCTCGCCGAGGCGCCCGTCAATCGAGGCTATTCCTGCCTGGGCCGGCTCAGTCCTCTTCCTGGTGATACTTGAACGACACCTTCACCTTCGTTCGGTAGGCGACGATCTCCCCGTCCTCGATCTGCATATCCATCTTGGTGACCTCGGCGATGCGCAGGTCCTTCAGCGTTTTCATGGCCGTCTCGACGGCGGCCTTGGCCGCCTTTTCCCACGACTCGGTGCTGGTGCCGATCAGCTCGATCACCTTGTAGACACTTTCCGCCATTTTCCTCTCCTTTTGCTCTTGGGATTCAAGCCCGGCGGAGCCGGGTCAGGATGATCCCATTATATCATACTCTGCGCCCTAGTCAATAGGCCCACAACACGATCGCCCCTCGCCAAGCTCAAGTAAGAGGCTCGAGGGGCGCCCCTCGAACCTCTTAACGCCTAAAGCTTCTATCAATCCACCTTTGGCAGGTGCTCCAGCGCCTCGTCGATCTCGTCCCGGGGATGCTCGTGGTTCGTCAACTGTCCGGCCAGGTAGTTATCGTAGGCGCCCAAGTCAAGGTAGCCATGGCCGCTCAAGTTGAACAGGATCACCCGCTTTTCGCCCGCCTCCTTGGCCGCCAGCGCCTCGTCGATCGCCACCCGGACGGCGTGGGCCGACTCGGGGGCCACGATCAGCCCTTCGGTCGCCGCGAACTGCAGCGCTGCCTGGAACACCGGCCTCTGCAGGACGGCCCGCGCCTCGATCTGGCCGGCTTTGTGCAGGGCGGAAAGGGTGGGCGCCATGCCGTGGTAGCGCAGCCCGCCAGCGTGGATGCCGGCAGGCATGAAGGTGTGGCCCAGGGTGAACATCTTGAGCAGCGGTGTCAGGTGGGCCGTGTCGCCATAGTCGTAGGCATACAACCCTCGCGTCAGCGTCGGGCAGGCGGTCGGCTCGACTGCCACAAAGCGCGTCTTGAGCCCCTTGGCGAACTTGACGCGCATAAAGGGATAGGCTATCCCGGCAAAGTTCGAGCCGCCGCCCACGCAGCCGATCACCACGTCGGGATATTCCCCGGCCAGATCCATCTGCTCCAGCGCCTCCTCGCCGATAACCGTCTGATGCATCAGCACGTGGTTGAGCACACTGCCCAGCGAGTACTTGGTGTCGCCGCCGCTCTTGGCCGCTACCTCCACCGCTTCGCTGATGGCCATGCCCAGGCTGCCGTTTGAATCAGGATGCTCGGCCAGGATGCTGCGGCCCGACTCGGTCTCGTCGCTGGGGCTGGCCGACACCGTCGCTCCCCACGCCTGCATCATCGACCGGCGGTACGGCTTTTGCCGGTAGCTGACCTTGACCATGAACACCTTGCACTCCAGCCCGAACAGTTGGCAGCCAAAGGCCAGGGCCGAGCCCCACTGCCCGGCGCCCGTTTCGGTCGAGATCCGCTTGACGCCCGCCTGCTTGTTGTAAAAGGCCTGGGCCACGGCGGTGTTGGGCTTGTGGCTGCCGGCCGGGCTGACCGACTCGTTCTTGTAGTAGATGTGGGCCGGCGTGTCCAGCAGCTTTTCCAGGCGGCGCGCCCGGACCAACGGCGTGGGTCTCCATATCCTGTACACCTCGCGCACCGGCTCGGGGATCTCGACGAACCGCTCGGTGGTCACCTCCTGGGCGATCAGATCCATCGGGAAGAGCGGCGCCAGGTCGTCGGGAGTGATCGGCTGGCCGGTGCCGGGGTGCAGCACCGGCGGAAAGGTCACCGGCGCATCGGCCGTAATGTTGTACCACGCCTTTGGGATACGATCTTCGGACAGTAGTATGCGGTTGTTTTCATTGATACTCATCTTCGTTTTCTCCTTTTTCTGCATGATTTTGTGTTATCAGATCTTGTCGGCCTTGAGCATCTGCGGGCCGTACAGGCCCATTGCGTCGTGGACCATCTCCATCGTTTCCTGCGCGCTCGCCCGGGCGCGTCGCGTGCCCTGCGCCAGCAGGTCGTCCACCAACCCCGGCGTGGCTTCATAGCGCGCTCGCTGCTCGCGCAGCGGTTCCAGCAAGCTGTTGATCGCCCGCGCCAGCTTGCGCTTAACCTCCACGTCGCCCACCTTACCCAGGAGGTAGCGCTCTTTCAGGTCGTTCACCTCGTCCACGTCCGGGTTAAAGGCGTCGTGGTAGATGAACACCGGGTTGCCCTCCACCCGGCCGGGGATGTCGGCCCGGATGCGCGCCGGGTCGGTGTACATGCCCGCCACCTTGCGCTCCACCGTCGCAGCGTCGTCGGACAGATAGATGGCGTTGTCCAGGCTCTTGCTCATTTTGGCCTGGCCGTCGGTGCCGATCAGCGTGGGCACCTCGCCGATCAGCGGATCGGGGATGGGGAACACCTCGCCGTACATCTGGTTAAAGCGCCGGGCAAGCTCGCGGCTCAGCTCGACGTGCGCCTCGTTGTCCTTGCCCACCGGCACCAGGTGTGCCCGGGGCAGCAGAATGTCGGCCGCCTGCAGCACCGGGTAGCCGAGCAGCCCAAAAGGCATGGTGTCCAGGTTGGCGTCGCGGGCCATCTCCTTGAGACTGGGGATCCGCTCCAGGCGCGGCACGGTGACCAGCATCTCCAGCAGCAGGTTCAGCTCGTACGTCTCGGGCACCGCCGACTGGACAAAGATGACGCTCCGTTCCGGGTCGATGCCTGCTGCTAAATAGTCCAGCACCATGCCGCGGATATTCTGGGCCACCTGGTTGATCCGCTCCTTCTCCGGCCTGGTAGTCAGCATGTGCAGATCGGCGATGATAAAGTAGCAGTCGTATTCGCCCTGTAGCTGCACCCGGTTCTTCAAGCTGCCCACATAATGGCCCAGGTGCAGCTTGCCGGTCGGCCGGTCGCCGGTCAATAACCTCTTGCGTTCCATCTCTACCTCCTTTCCGCCGCAAATAAAAAGACGCCCGCCCTCATCAGAGGGCGAGCGTCTCTATGCCATACGGCAGACACCCGTGGTGCCACCTCACTTAGGCCGGTTGACCTGCTCTACAAAAAAAGAATCCGCCGGTGACGGCGGATTGGAATAGGGCCAGCCTCACTCTGTGCAGGTACGGCCTCCTCAAAGGAGAGCGATACCCTCAGCCCTGATAACGGTGGCGTCTCCGGCCCAGACTACTGACCCCGGCAGGGTGTTCGGTGGGCAACTCCCAGGCCCATTCACCGCCGGCGCCGGTATCGGGCTTCCACCACCCCCCCGACTCTCTGAACCTCGCTTCGGCGACTACTAGTCCTGATCGCAGTCGTTCCTCTATTCACTTGTGGGCGAGACGATACCACAACTCGCCAGATTTGTCAAATCGGGGATCGTCCCCTTTAAGGCCGCCTAAGACGTGAGATGGGGCAGGATCTTGGAAAGCAGCTCGGCCTTGTTCTTCAATCCCACTATCCGCTCCACTGCTTCCCCACCCTTAAAGACCATCAACGTCGGAATGCTCATCACGTTGTATTGCATCGCCGTTTGGGCATTGCCGTCGACGTCCAGCTTGACCACCTGGAGCTTGTCCTGATATTCCGCCGCAATCTCGTCGACGAGCGGGGCGATCTTTTTGCACGGCATGCACCATACCGCCCAAAAGTCCACCAAGGTCGGCAGTTCTGCCTTGAGCACGGTTTCTTCAAAGGTAGCGTCGGTCACTTCAATCGGCTTGGTCATTGATTGGGGTCCTCCTGGGTTGGTTCAAAATCCGCTTCGGGTATATCTGCCGCTGCCACCGGGAGCGAAAAGCGGGAAAATACCAGCTCTAACACGCGGCCCATCCGCTCGCGGGCCAGGTTGCCGTCGGCGGTCAGCACGCAATCCTGGATAAAGTTGTCGGCAATGAGCAGGCCGACCCGGTCCAGGGCGGCGCGGACGGCCATCAATTGGGTCAGGATCGCCTCGCAGTCGCGCTGCTCCTCGATCATCCGCTGCAGGCCCCGCACCTGGCCCTCGACCCGCTTCAGGCGGTTGGTGATCTCCCCGTGTTCCATTCTTGCGCCCTCTCTTTGGATACCCCCTATGGGTACGTGCCCGATCTTAACCGCTTTAGCCCGATTTGTCAAAGCGGAGGGGGTGAGAAGAGAGCCCTTAGCTTGCCGGGGCGTCCTGCTCGGTCGGCAGGCGCAGGCCGGGCGTGACGTCCAGGTCCCAGCCCGATCGCTCGCCGGCCTGGAAATGAAAGAACCCGGCCGTGGCGACGATGGCGGCATTGTCGGTGCACAGCTCCAATGGCGGGTAGCGCACCGGCACCGGGCTGTTGCGCACTATCTCGGCCCGCAATAGCTCGTTGGCCGCCACCCCGCCGGCCAACAACACCGCCTTGGCGTTCATATCCTGCGCCGCCTGCACCGTCTTGGCCACCAAGACGTCGATCACCGCCGCCTGGAAACTGGCCGCCATGTTGGCTGCCGGCAGCACCCGCATCAGCGGCGGCTGAGAGCCGGCCGCCCGTTTCCGGCCCGCCGGCGGGCCATCGCCCTCCGGCTGGTATTTCTGCACGAGCTGCAGCATGGCCGTCTTGAGCCCTGAAAAGCTGAAATCGTAACTCCCCGGCAGCCAGGCGCGGGGCAGCTTGAACGCCGTCGGCGAGCCGCCGCGGGCCGCCCTCTGGATGCTTGGCCCGCCGGGGTAGGGCAGGCCCAGCAGCCGGCCCACCTTGTCGAACGCCTCGCCCGCTGCGTCGTCTAACGTGCCGCCCAGGCGGCGATACCGGCCGTGCCCGGTCATCCAGATCAGCTCGCTGTGCCCGCCGGACACCACCAGGCAGATCAATGGAAACTCGGGCGGCGCCCCGCCGGCCAGCCAGTTGCCGTAGATGTGGGCCTCGATATGGTTGACGCCTACCAGGGGCAGGCCGCGTCCCCAGGCCAGCCCTTTGGCGGCGTTGACCCCCACCAACAGCGAGCCGGCCAGCCCTGGGCCGTGGGTCACCGCAACCGCGTCCAGGTTGTCCCAATCGGCCTCCGCCTCGACCATCGCCTGGCCGATCACCGGCAGGATGCTCAGCACGTGCTGCCGCGAGGCCACCTCGGGGAACACGCCGCCATAGCGTTGGTGGATGTCGACCTGAGACTCGACGACACTGCTGCGGATCGTCTGCCCGTCGGCGACCACCGCTGCGGCTGTTTCGTCACACGACGTTTCGATGCCCAAGATGAGGGTCATGGCGTCCTCTTATGACGCTCAGGCGAGCGCCCTGGCTACGGCCAGCGGCTCGCCCCTTGGGGTGACGGCTGCCTTGCGTTTGATGGTCATGGAACCTCCCGCGCGGTCTGTCTTGGCTCCATTATAACGGACGCTTTCCCTGGCGTCAATTGAGGGCAGGACCGTTGACACACCCTTTGACGGAATCACAAGCCTGTGATATGATATAGATATCTCCGGCCCATCGTCACAGATCCATGCTCGCGGGGGGCCAGATCCAACAGCAAGAGTAACGGGCGGTGATGCAGATGAAACAGTGGTACCACGAAGATTGGCTGTTCAAGATCGAGGTGCTGCGGGTCGGCAAGGAGGGCAAGGCCGAGGAATGCCGGCTGGGCCTGGAGCCGGGCGACACGTTCGAGTGCACCTACGGCACGCCCGCCGGCTTTTGCCCGACCTCGTTCGTCAAGATCTTTCCGGCCCTGGAAGCCGTCCGCTGCGGCGGCGACCTGCGCAACCTGGGGGGCACCGGCCTGCAGGAGATAACCTTCCTTTGCCCCGACGGCGCCGTGCTGTTCAGGCTCACCGCCGAGCAGCGGCCCGAATAAGATACAGGAGGAACCCGTGATCTATCTGCCATCCGACACCCGCTACGACGCCATGCGCTACAACCGCTGCGGCCGCAGCGGCCTGAAACTGCCGGCCGTGTCGCTCGGGCTGTGGCACAACTTTGGCGGCGTCGACACCCTGGAGAATGCCCGGGCGATGATCCACCGCGCCTTTGACCTGGGCGTCACCCACTTTGACCTGGCCAACAACTATGGGCCGCCGCCCGGCTCCGCCGAAGAGAATTTCGGCCGGATCCTGAGCCAGGACCTGGCCCGCTATCGGGACGAGCTGATCATCTCCACCAAGGCCGGCTGGGGCATGTGGCCCGGCCCCTACGGCGACCTGGGCTCGCGCAAGTACCTGATCGCCAGCCTCGACCAGAGCCTGAAGCGGATGGGGCTGGAGTATGTGGACATTTTTTACCACCACCGGCCCGACCCCGAGACGCCCATGGAAGAGTCGCTGGGGGCGCTCGACCATGCCGTCCGCCAGGGCAAGGCGCTGTACGCCGGCATCTCTTCCTACGATGCCGGGCAGACGCGCCGGGCGGCCCAGATCCTGCGCGAGCTGGGCACCCCCTGCCTGATCCACCAGCCGGTGTACAACATGTTCAACCGCTGGATCGAGGATGGGCTGCTCGGGGTCCTCGACGAGGAGGGCATCGGCTGCATCGTCTTTTCCCCGCTGGCCCAGGGGCTGCTGACCGACAGGTACCTGGCCGGCATCCCAGAGGGGTCGCGGGCGGCCAAGCCGCACGGCTTTCTCCGCCCGGCCCACATCACCGACGACAAGCTGACCAGGGTCCGCCGGCTGAACGAAATGGCCCGGGAGCGCGGCCAGACCCTGGCCCAGATGGCCCTGGCCTGGGTGCTGCGTCACAAAGGCATGACCTCGGTGCTCGTCGGGGCCAGCAGTGTGGGCCAGGTCGAGGATAACATTGCCGCTCTGAACAACCTCGCCTTCACCGGTGAGGAGCTGGCCGAGATCGACAAGATCCTGGTCAACTGAAAGCCCCAGGGGCAACGCACCATCCGGTCCGTTGCCCCTGGCATGTCAGTAGTTGCAATTACCATTGGCAGGCAGTCCGCCAATCCAAAATCCCTGCGCCGCATGTTTCTGGCGGCCCAAATTCTGCCCTATGAGGGTGTAACACGATCCCACCCCGTGTTCCGTTTTTCGGATCCTGGGCGGAACATGATCGGTCCCGTGTTCCGCTTTTTCGGAACCCGCACTTGATCGTGTTCCGCTGAAACGGATCACCACCGGAACGCGATAGCTCCCATGTTCCGCCTGAACGGAACACGGTGATCGCCGTGTTCCGTTTTGTTTCGGCATCTCCTTTGCAGTTACAATCACCTTGGACCACACCTCAGCCAGGAAAGGAGATGCTCATGTTCACGTTTTCTGTCCCAAACTGGCTAAACCGGCGGCGTTCAACACGCTGGCCGAGTTTTCTTGCCCGCTCCCCCGCTGGGCGTCCTTACCTGTCCGACCTGGCACGAATGGCCGAAACCCGTCTGCCCAGGTTCGTGCGCGAATCCGAGGTAGCCATGAACTACTTGCGGCTACTCGGACCCCTGGATTGGCAACACTTTCCCGATCGCCCCGACCAACGCTTTGACCCTAACGACCCGCCGCTGTCCCTGGTGCCGTTCGTCGGCGCATACCTGGTCAAGATCGATCAGCGCCTCCCGCACATGGCCGACCTGCATGAGTACCTCGTGTACCATCCATCGCTCGTGTGGGTCCTGGGCTTCCCCCTGGCCCCGTCCTCGGCCTTCTCCTGGGGCTTTGACGTCCGAGCCAGCCTGCCAAACCATCGCCATCTCAGTCGTCTGCTGCGCACCTTGCCCAATGCTGCCCCCCAGTTCCTGCTCGACGACACGGTGCGCCTGATCCAGGCCGCTCTGCAAGGCCAAGTCCCCGATTTCGGTGACTGTGTGGCGCTCGACACCAAACACATCATCGCCTGGGTCAAGCAGAACAACCCCAAAGCCTACATCAAGGACGGTCGCTACGACAAGGCCAAGCAACCTACCGGTGACCCCGACTGCCGCCTGGGCTGCAAGCGCAAGCACAATCAGGCCAAAGGCAAAGAAGGGGTCGAAGCCATCGCCACACCAACTACCAATCCCGTCCCGGCCAAGCACCTCGCCATCGGCGAATACTACTGGGGCTACGGCTCTGGCATCGTCACCACCAAGGTCCCGGACTGGGGTGAGTTCGTGCTCGCCGAGCTGACCCAGCCCTTCGACCAGTCGGATGTCAGCTACTTCTACCGGCTCATGGCCGATGTGGAACGCCGCTTGGGTCACCGGCCGCAATTCGGCGCCTTTGACGCCGCCTTTGATGCCTTTTACGTCTACCAGTACTTTGCCGAGGCCGGTGGCTTTGCCGCCGTGCCGTTCGTCGAGCGCGGTGGCCGTGGACAACGCGCCTTCAGCGACGATGGGCGGCCACTATGTGCCGCCGGGCTGCCCATGGTGCTGCGCTACACCTTCCAGAGCCGCGCTACACTCATACCGCACGAACGCGGTCACTATGTCTGCCCTTTGCGTTATCCGCAGCCGACGGGTGAAACATGCCCCATCCAGCACGAGCGCTGGGCCAAAGGCGGTTGTGCCTCAACCCTGGCCACCAGCCCGGGTGCTCGGCTGCGCTACCAGATCGATCGTGACAGCGACCAGTACAAGCAGCTCTACAAGCAACGCACGACCACCGAGCGGATCAACAGCCAGGCGGTGGACTTGGGCATCGAGCGGCCCAAGCTGCGCACCCAGGTGGCCATCGCCAACCACAACACGTTGACTTATGTGCTGATCAATTTGCACGCCCTGCAGCGAATCCACCAACGCCAGGTCAAGGCTTTGCAGGTCGGGTCCGCTGTCGAGCGTGCATAACCCATTATACCCGATTTTGTGAAAACTGGGGTGTGGTCCACCCTCTGTTGATCCCGCCAGGGAGATCTACCATCGATTCTTAAGGTACATCCCGCCTTGCCGGCGGGCTTTTTTATCGTGTTCCGTTTTGAGCCCTTCGTGTTCCGCTCGTGTTCCGCTTTATCGACTCCAACCGGATCCCGTGTTCCGTTTTACCGGATCATGACCGGAACCTCACCGGAACACGGTACACCGTGTTCCACCCTC
>DAOUGI010000004.1:0-9622 GCA_034429215.1 Anaerolineae bacterium
TCACACCGCTGGCCCGCCAGACGGCTTCCGAGCGCCGCGTACAGCTCGATCCGGTGCCGGGCGCCGCGGTCGAGGCCGGCCGCAAGGGCGAGGCGCTTCGCTCCGCTCAGAATGACAAAGGAGCCAAGGATAGCCGCATCGTCGCCCTGGGGGCCGATCACGGCGGCTTGGCCATGAAAGAGGACCTGAAAGCCTATCTCGGCGAGCTGGGCTACCAGGTGGTCGATTGCGGCACCTTTGGCCCGGAGGCGGTCGATTATCCTGATTTCGCCTACGCCGTCGCCCGCCTGGTGGCCGACGGGCGCGCCTGGCGAGGCATCGTCGTCGACGGCGCCGGCATCGGCTCGTGTATGGCCGCCAACAAGGTGCCCGGGGTGCGGGCGGCGATGTGCTATGACCATGCCACGGCCGTCAACTCGCGCGAGCACAACGACGCCAACGTGCTGACGCTGGGTGGGATGCTGCTCGGCCGCAGCCTGGCCCGTGATATTGTGAAAACGTGGCTGGCCACCGATTTTGGCGGCGGCCGGCACGCCCGCCGCGTGGACAAGATTGGTGAGATCGAAAAGCGTTACAAGAGGTCAGAGTGAATTACGACGCAGCCACAGTCGAGCGCCTGGTCGAACGGATTACCCGCGAAGTGCTCCTGCTGCTCGCCGAGGGCGGCAGCGGGCAAGATGGCCGCACCCAGGCCGGCGGCGCCGACCGGTGCGCCCAGTGCACGGGGCAGTGCACCCAGGAGTGCCAGGACAAGGTGCGCCAGGTCGTCGACGCCGGCGCCTCGCGCCTCAGCTCCACCCTCGGTGGAGTCAACATGGGGCCCGAGGTCGCGGCGATGATCGATCACACCCTGCTCAAGCCGGAGGCGAGCCAGGATCAGATCGCCCAGCTCTGCTACGAGGCGCGCAAGTACAGCTTTGCCACCGTCTGTGTCAACCCGACCAACGTCCGGCTGTGCGCCCAACTGCTCAAGGGATCGCCGGTCGGCGTGTGCACCGTCGTCGGTTTTCCCTTGGGGGCGACGCCGCCTGAGGTCAAGGCCTACGAGGCCCAGCAGGCGCTGGACGACGGCGCGACCGAGGTGGACATGGTTATCAACATCGGCGCGCTCAAGAGCAAGGATCATGCGCTGGTCGAGCGGGACATTGCCACTGTGGCGCGCACCTGCCATGCCGCGGGCGCTTTGCTGAAGGTGATCATCGAGGCGGCGCTGCTGACCGATGACGAAAAGGCCAAGGCCTGCGAGCTGGCCAAGGCCGCCGGCGCCGACTATGTCAAGACCAGCACCGGTTTTGGCCCCGGCGGGGCCACGGCCCACGACGTAGAGCTGATGCGCCGCACCGTCGGGCCGGCGATGGGCGTCAAGGCGGCCGGCGGCATCCGCAGTTTCGAGGATGCCCAGGCCATGATCGCTGCCGGCGCGACGCGCATCGGCGCCAGCGCCAGCATCAAGATTTTGCAGCAGGCGCAAGCCGCATAGGGGCACGCACCTGTAACAGGTAGGGGCGCATGGCCCCCAGGGAGGGGGCCGGCGTGCGCCCCCCAGGAAGGAGAGGGTTCCTTGAGTGTAGATCTGCGTGCGTACGTTTTCTTGGACAGTCTGCAACCGCAGATGGCGTCCTTTATCGGCTCTACGGCGCGGGGCTTTTTGCCACTGGCCGGCGATGCCTCGCTGTGGGTCGAGATTTCGCCCGGCATCGAGATCAACCGCATCACCGACATCGCGCTCAAGGCCACCAAGGTCCGCCCGGCCGTCCAGGTGGTTGAGCGGTTGTTCGGCTTGCTCGAGGTCCACTCGTCCGACCAGGCCGACGTGCGGGCTTCTGGGGTTGCCATCCTCGAAGCGCTGGGCGTGCGGGCCGAGGAGCGCTGGAAACCCAAGGTCCTGTCCAGCCAGGTCATCCGCCGGGTAGATGCCCACCAGGCCCAGCTCGTCAACCGCAATCGCGGCGGCATGATGCTTATCGCCGACCAAACCCTGTACATCATGGAGCTCGAGCCGGCGGCCTATGCGGTGCTGGCAGCCAACGAAGCCGAAAAGGCCGCCAATATCAACATCATCGAGGTCCGGCCGTTCGGCAGCTTTGGCCGCGTCTACCTGGGCGGCGAAGAGCGCGACATCATGGCCGGCTACACCGCGGCCATCCAGGCCATCGAGGACATCACTGGACGGGTGATAGAGACGACACGCAAACAATAATCCGTGCACTAAACAACAGGAGGCAATAATGGCAGAAGCATTAGGCATGATCGAAACCAAGGGCTTTGCCGCAGCCGTCGAGGCGGCCGACGCCATGGTCAAGGCTGCCAAGGTCGAGCTGGTGAGCTATGAAAAGATCGGCGGCGGTTACACGACGGTCATCGTTCGTGGCGACGTGGCGGCCTGCAAGGCAGCCGTCGAAGCCGGAGTCCGGGGCGCCGAAAAGGTGGGCGAGGTCGTATCGGTCCACGTCATCCCGCGGCCGCACCCCAACATCGACATGGTGCTGCCCTTGGGCCGCCGCGAGCAGGTGCTCAAGGACCTGGAAGAATAGCTGCCATGCTGTTAGGCAAAGTAGTCGGCACGCTCGTAGCCAGCCGCAAAGACGAAAAGCTGGAAGGCTTCAAGTTCCTGGTGGTCAGGCGGCTCAACGTCGAGAATGAGGAGGTCGGCGATTACGTCGTCGCTGCCGATGCGGTCCAGGCCGGCGTCGGCGACGTCGTGATGTACGCCACCGGCTCCTCGGCGCGGCAGACCGCCGTGACCGACAAGCGCCCGTGTGACGCGGTCATCATGGCCGTCGTCGACACCTGGGAAGTCAACGGCATCGTCAAGTATCAGAAAGAATAGGAGACCGGGCTGATGAGTGTCAGGCCCAAGATCCTGGTCGCCGACGACGCACCAGACAATGTCGCGTTGGTCCAAGACCTGCTGGCCGCCGAGGGGTATGACGTCATACCGGCTTACAACGGCGAGGAAGCCCTGCTCAAGATCCACCTGAATCTGCCTGACGTCGTTCTGCTGGACATCAACATGCCGCGCATGGACGGCTACGAGACCTGCAGGCGGCTTAAAGAGGATCCGACGACCGCCGATATCCCGGTGCTCATGCTTACCGCCTTGGCCGAGCCGGACGATCGGGTCAGGGGCTTGCAGCTTGGCGCTGAAGACTATTTGACCAAGCCGTTTGACTATCGGGAGCTGATCGCCAGGGTCAGGGCCAGGCTTCGCACCAAGCAGATGGCCGATGAATTGCGGGCGGCGCAGCAGGCCATCCGTCACACCTTCGAGCGGTACGTCTCTCCCCGCGTTGTCGAGCGGCTGCTGGCCGATCCTTCCCAGGTGCGGCTGGGCGGCGTGCAGCAGCCGGTGACTATCCTGTTCGCCGATCTGCGCGGTTACACCGCCATGGCCGAAGCGCTGCCGCCGGAGCAGTTGGTGGATGTGCTCAACGGCCACCTGACCGTCGCGGCTCAGGCCATCCTCGCCCAGGAGGGGACGATCAGCACCTTCGTGGGTGACCTGGCGATGGCCATCTACAATGCCCCTCTGCCTCAGCCCGACCACGCCCTGCGTGCGGCGCGGACGGCTCTGGCTCTGCACCAGGGCATGGCCCGCCATCATGTGAGCCTGGCCCCAGAGCTGCGCATGAATTTCGGCGTCGGGATCGTCACCGGCGAGGCGGTGGTGGGCAACCTCGGCGCGCGGGAATTGCAGCTCTATACGGCTGTCGGCGACGTGGTCAACCTGGCGCAGCGATTGGAAGAGATGGCCGGCGGGGGAAGGGTCTTTATCTCTGAGAGCACCCGCCAGGCGCTGGGCTCAGGCGCCAGCGTCAGGTCGTTGGGTCCCGTCCTCGTCCGCGGCCGCACCGAGCCGGTGGTGATCTATGAGCTGCTGGACCTCTCCGCCTAACTCCCTCTCCCCTTGGGAGAGGGCCGGGTGAGGGCAGCACTCCCTCTCCCTCTGGGAGAGGGTAGGGTGAGGGTAATCTCTGTGATCGATGACAAACGAATTGCCGAGATCGTAGAGCGGGTCGTGGCCGACCTGCGCGGCGCTGGCGGTGCTGTGCCTGCGCCCGCACCGCCGGCCGCCGGACCGGCGGCGGGACAGCCACCGGCCAAGCCGGCCGCAGTCGTCGCCGGGCAAAATGGCGTCTATCCTGACCTCGATTCTGCCGTGGCGGCGGCGGCCGTCGCATTCAGGCGCCTGGCCGATCTGCCCTTGGAGCGGCGGTCTGCCCTGGTCGCTGCCATGCGCCAGGCCGCCCTGGACAACGCGCCCCTCCTGGCCCGAGCTGCCTGGCAAGAGACCGGCATGGGCCGCCCGGAGGACAAGACCGAGAAGAACCTGCTCGTCGCCGAGCGAACGCCCGGCCCGGAACAGTTGCAGGCCCGCGCCTGGACCGGCGACCGCGGGCTGACCCTGGTCGAGCGGGCGCCCTATGGCGTCATCGGGGCCATTACCCCCAGCACCAACCCTACGTCGACGATCCTGTGCAACTCTATCGGCATGATCTCCGCCGGCAACGCTGCCGTCTTTAACGCCCATCCCAGCGCCAAGCTGTGCTCGGCGCAGACGGTGCAGATCCTCAATCAGGCCATCCAGCGGGCCGGCGGCCCACCCGACCTGATCACCTGCCCGGCCGAGCCGACCATCGACAGCGCGCAGAAGCTAATGCACCATCCGGCCGTCCGCCTCCTGGTCGTCACCGGCGGGCCGGGCGTCGTCCGCGAGGCGATGCACTCGGGCAAGAAGGCGATCTGTGCCGGGCCCGGCAACCCGCCCGTGGTCGTCGACGAGACTGCCGACCTTGAGCAGGCTGCGCGGGACATTATCAAGGGCGCTTCGTTCGACAACAATGTCGTGTGCATCCTGGAAAAGGAGATTATCGCCGTCGACTCTATCGCCGACCAGCTCAAGGCGATCATGCTCCACCGGGGTGCGGTTGAGATCTCGCCGTGGCAGCTTGGCCGCCTGATGAAGGTCATCATGGCCGAGGATCACGGCCCGGGCGAGCATGGGGTTATCAACAAGACGTTCGTCGGCAAGTCGCCCAGCGTCATCCTGCGCGAGATCGGCGTCAATGTCGGCGACGAGGTGCGCCTGGTGTTGGCCGAGACCGACGCCGACCACCCCTTGGTCTGGACCGAGCAGCTTATGCCGGTCATGCCCTTGGTGCGCGTGCCCAATGCCGATCGAGCCATCGACCTGGCCAAAGCGGCTGAACAGGGCATGTATCACACGGCGGCGATCCACTCCAAAAACCTGGATGTCCTGAGCCGCATGGCGCGGGAGATGAACGTCAGCATCTTTATCAAGAACGGCCCCAGCCTGGCGGGCCTGGGCTTTGGCGGCGAGGGGTTCACCTCGTTCTCCATCGCCAGCCCCACCGGTGAGGGCTTGACCAGTGTCCTGGACTTTACCCGGGTGCGTCGCTGCACCCTGGTGGATGCTTTCCGCATTATTTAGGAGGAAGTTACGAGGATGTCAATTCGAGGGAGGAAGAAGATGGGGCTGTATCGAAAATTGGCCGGGCTTGGCCTGGCGGCGCTGCTGATCGCGACCACCCTGGCGGCCTGCGGCCAGCAACCGGGCGAAGAAGCGACTGCCGTTCCCGGCACTACATCGGTGGCCGAAACGACCGTCGAGGAGCACTTTCAGAAGGGAAACGAGTATATCCAGGCCGGCCAGTTCGACCAGGCCGTTGTCGAGTTTGAGGCGGTGCTCAAGGCCGAGCCGGAACGGATCTCGGCTTTGACCAACCTGGGGGTGGCTTATTACAACGTCGGCCGCCTGGACGACGCGATTGCCCAGTACCAAAAGGCGCTCGAGGTCGGGCCGGACGACGCCGATATCCGCTCCAACATGGCGGCTGCTTACGTTCAAAAGAACGATCTGACCAATGCCCAGGCCGAGTACCAGAAGGCGCTCCAGATCAAGCCAGAGCTGGCCCAGGCGCACTTTGGGCTGGCCGTTGTCTATCTGCAGCAGGGGCAAAATGACCAGGCTCTCGCCGAGCTTGAGCAGTTCCAAAAGTACGACGATGGCTCGGACAAGCTGGCCACCGCCCAGGCCAACATCTATCTGGGCGCCATTTACCTGGAAAAGGGCGAGTACGAAACGGCCCTGGTCGAATATCAAAAGGCCCTCCAGGTCGATCCCACGCTCCCTGCCGCCCACTTTGGCGTGGGCCTGATCTATGCGCAGTTGGGCCAGAAGGAACAGGCCATCAAGGCCCTCGATCAGTTCCAGCAGTACGACGACGGCACCAACTCGGCGATGACCGACCAGGCAGTGCAATTGCTGGAGCAGTTGAAGGGCCAATAGTGTACGATCTCACCACCCTGGACAACGGCCTGCGCGTTCTGACCGTGTCCATGCCCCATGTCCGGTCGGTCAGCATCGGCTTTTTCCTCAACGTCGGCTCGCGCTATGAAGGCAACGAGCTGGCCGGCGCTTCGCACTTTATCGAGCACATGCTCTTCAAGGGGACAGCCCGCCGCCCGACGCCGCTGCAGATCGCCGAGGCGATCGAGGGCAAGGGGGGGGTGTTCAACGCCAGCACTGGGCTGGAGACAACCCTCTATTGGGCCAAAGTGGCCGCTTCACACCTGTCCGAGGCGCTCGATGTCTTGACCGACATGCTGCTGTGCGCCGCCTTTGATCCGGTCGAGCTGGAAAAAGAGCGGGCGGTGATCGTCGAGGAGATCAATTATGCTCTCGACGCCCCCGATAGCTTGGTCGACATCTTGAGCAATCAGCTCCAGTGGCCCAACCATCCGCTGGGGCGCGACATCGCCGGGACACGGGAGAGCGTGGGCGGCCTGGGCCGTGGCGCCCTGTTGGCCTACCTGGCCGATCACTACCGCCCCGGCCAGACGGTCCTCGGCATGGCCGGCCGGGTGAGCCACGCCGACGCGGTGGCCTGGGCCCAGGCGCACCTGGCCGGATGGGCGCCGGGACCGGACGTGGCCTACGAGGCCGCGCCGGCGGAACCATCGGGCAAGGGCGTCCGCGTCGAGTTCAAGCAGACAGAACAGGCGCACCTCAATATGAGCTTTTCCGGCCTGTCTCACCACGATCCCGATCGGTTCGCCCTGCGCCTGCTGAACATCGTCCTGGGCGATGGGATGATGTCCCGCCTATTCCAGGAGGTGCGCGAGCGGCTGGGGTTGGCTTACAGCGTCGACAGCTATGTCGGCGAGCTGCAGGATACCGGCTCGGTGGGCGTCTACGCCGGCGTCGCACCCAACAAGGTCGAAGAGACACTCCGATCCATCCTGGGCCAGTTGGATCGCCTTCGTCAGGATCTGGTGCCCGAAGACGAATTGCGGAGAGCGTCAGAGTTTGTCCGTGGACGGATGGCCCTTTCTATGGAGGACTCGTTCGCGGTGGCTGCCTGGTATGCCCGCCAGGAGCTGTCCGATGGGCAGGTCTTGGCTCCGGAAGCGGTGATGGAACGCTTTGAGGCGGTCCAGCCGGCCGATATCCAGCGCCTGGCGCAGGCTCTTTTCCGTCCGGAGCGGCTGAACCTTGCAGTGGTTGGCCCTTTTTCCGGTGACGGCGACCGCCTCCGCCCCCTGCTGTCGTTTTGAGCGATCACGGCGAGTGAAGAACTTCAAGGAAGGAAAAGAAACGTCGTGTCAGTTAAACTGCTGATGAACTGGGACATCCGCCCCGGGCAAGAACAGAGCTACTTTGACTTTGTCATGAAAACTTTCGCCCCAGGTATGATCAAGCTGGGCCTGCAACCCACCGAGGCCTGGTACACGTTGTTCGGCGATGCCCCGCAGATCCTGACCGGCGGTGTCACCGACAGCGCGGACAAGATGCGCGAAATCCTCGACAGCCCGGAATGGGAAGAGCTGAAGCAGGATCTCCTGCGCTATGTCACGAATTTCCGGTCCCGAGTGGTCCCGGCGACCGGCCGCTTTCAGATGTAGGAGCTGGATTTTCGGCTAGGCCTTGGCCGGCGGGTCGGCTTTGGCCTCTGGGGCTGTTTTGGTCTCTGTCTGGGTCGCAGGCTCGCTCGGGGTGGTTTCTTTCTTGTCTGTCTCGGTTGACGTCTTGGCTGGCCCCAGCGTTGGCGAGGATACCTGGCGGTTGTCGGTGATGTAGAATCCCGACCCTTTGAAAATGACCCCTACCGGCTGGATGATCCGGCGGACGTGCCCGTCGCATTCCGGGCAGTCTTCCAGCGGCGACTCTGATATGTGTTGCCGTCGCTCAAAACGGACGCCACACGTGTCACACTGATATAGATAAATCGGCATTTCCCACTAACCTTAAGCTTGTAAAAAATCGCAGCCCCATTATACTCCGCTTGGCAAACCATACCAAAATACGGGTCGCGTGTGGTTTGCGGGCAATTGGACATTCAGCGGTCTTTTGCTGACTCCCGGCGGCTGGGGGCCGGCTTCCGCCCGCCGATCGCCTTTGGTCGCTCTCGCACCACGGTCGCATCCACCACCACTCCACCTGTGGCCGAGGCCAGCAGGTTGTAAACTAGCCCGGCTACTATGGTCATCGAGGCCAGCACCAGGCCGGCGAGTAGGCCCATGGCCAGCACGACCAGGGCTACCACCAGCCACGAGGCGTCGCCGATTGCTTGCAGCCGCTGTAGGAATTCGGTCAGCCCTAGCTTTTCCACCAGGTCAACGCTGGCAATCACTTGGCCAAACAGTTCGATCTTAATCCCTTGCCACCCTTCCAGCCAGCGGCGCAAGACCTGAACGATGGCCATCCCAAGTATTCCGCACAACACGCTCGGCACAATCGCGAGCACTAGGCCCAGGACGCACCCCAGCTTGCCCAGCGATTGCAGGCTGATGCGCCGAATGGCCAGTTTTACCTTTGCTCTCCCGTCCCTTGCGGCCGGTTTCTGATCGCTAATCTTTAGGTCCACGCATCACCTCGGCGACCTGGAACGGATCCGTCGTCACCACACTCTCGGCGAACAGCTCCATCGCCCCAATGTCCGACGTGTTGTTGTCAAGGGCGCCGCGGTCCACCAGGCGGACGACGAACGGAAAGCCGTTCCAATCTTCCTCCACTTTGCCAAAGGGCGGCTGATAAAGCGCCAGGTTGAAACTGCGCACTCCCAGCCGTTCGACGAATGTGTGCAGTGCGTGGCACAGCGCTGCCTTGAGATCGGCGTCTAGGCGCGGGGCCACGATGTGCGTCTCCTTCTCCTTGATCGGCGTCAGCGACGGCAAGATCGTGGCCGCCCCAACCTCCACAGACAGGCCCAGGGCGCGCTGCACAGCGCTCAGGTCAGAAAAATAGTCGGCGCCATGGGCGGCCCGGTAGCGCAGCGCTGCCCGGCGCCAGGCTTCGACCCTGGCAAAGTGCATCCCCCGTCCTACCCCGATCTGGGCGTGGCCGTGCAGGATCGAGGAGCCGCTCCGCCACAGGCAGTTCCAGATGAGCAGGGGATACTGCGCTTCGGGATCGGCCTGGTGTGCTTCGTGTGCCCACGCCTGGGCCAGGTCCAGGTAATCGACCACCTGCTCGTCGGTAAAGTGCAGCGGATGGTGCTCGTCAAAGATGATCACGCCATGCCAGGCATCGTACTTGGCCACATTGGAGGCCGTAATGGCGTATTGTCCCCGCAGCCGGCCAAACAGATCCGCCGGCGTC
>DAOUGI010000005.1:0-5176 GCA_034429215.1 Anaerolineae bacterium
TAGACCCACACCCGGTCAAACCGGTCGAACAGCCGGGCCAGGGCATCGCCGGTCTCGGCCTGGGTCATGGCGTAAAAGTCGGAAGCAGGGTCGCCCCAGCCCAAGCCCGGATCGCCGTCGACGGTCCCGGTCTGGATCACAACAGGCCCCTGGCCGGCAGTGCTCCAGTCACCTTCATAATCGGCGACCAGGCGGCCCTGCCAGGCGATCGGGTCGCCGTCCCAGTAGGTCAGCAGCGCCGTGTAGGCATAGCCGGCGTTGACCAGGATGGCATCGCCGGGTCGCCAACGCTCGCTCAGAAAGCGCACGGCCGCCCGGTGATCGTCGGTGGCGCAGCGAGGATCGGCGTGGTAGGCGCGGATCGACAAGCCGCCGGCGATGACCAGCACGGCCAGGCCCAGCCACAGCGCCGGCCGCCAAGCACGGGGCCGCCATCGACCGGCAGCGGCCAACCCAGCGCCCAGGATGATGTAAAAGGGCGTGGAGTAGGTAAAGGCGTAGCGGACGTGGAAAAGGGGCGTGACGAGCGAGGTCAGGCCGATGAGCAGGACCGGCAGGAAGACGTAACCGGCCAGGAACCAGGATGGCCGGCCTGCCTGTCTACTGCGATGGAACAGGCCAAGGCCGAACAGGACGGCTACGAGGATCAGGACCGGCCAGACCCAGGCGGCGGCAGGTTGGACCGATTGGCCCAGGCTCAGGGCCGACCAGGTCTGAGCCAGGAGGTCGCCGAGAGCGGTAAAGCTGCGCCATGGTGGGACGGGCGGGTTGGTGGCCTGGCGCCAGGCCACCGGCAGCCAGGGGGCGTAGAACAGCAGCACCGCCACCTGAGCCAACAGCCAGCGCCCCAGCCAGCGCCACGGATGGCGGCCCGGCCGGAGACCGGACCCGGCAGCGAGCCGGGCACTGAGGAGCCACCAGGCAAGGACCATCAGGTTGACCGCCACGAGCAGGAAGGCAAAGTAGTAGAGCACCCACAGGCCGAGCGCGGCGCAGACGGCATAGGCCGCCAGGCGGGGCCAGGAGGGCAAGGCGCCGGGCCGCGCGGCGAGCAGCGGCAGGATCGCCTCGAGCAATCCCATTCCCAGCGCCGCGGCGAGGGTGTACATCCGCACTTCCTGGGAATACCACAGGTTGTAGGGCGAGATGGCGACCAGGAACGCGGCCAGCAGGCCCGCCTGCGGCCCAAAAAGCCGCGCAGCGAGCCGGCAGGCCCAGGCGACCAGCAGGACGCCGAAAAAGAGGGAGAGGAACGCGACGGCAAAATCGCCGTGGCCGGCCAGGCGGGTCCAGGCGTGGAGCAGGAGGTAGTAGCCGGGCGGATGGATGTCGCCGGCGGTATGGGCCACCAGCGCCGGCAGGCTCTTGGCAGCCAGGTGGACGCTGACCGTCTCGTCGTACCACAGGCTTTCAGCGCCCAGGCGATACAGCCGCAGGCCAAAGGCAAGCAGCAGGATCGCTACCAATAGCCAACGGCGCCGCATGACACGATCCTTACTCACAATGAACCTGTGGGGGCAGACGGCCGTCTGCCCTTCCATGGCAGACAGTCTCCTTACTTGTCCTGCCGCTCATTTCCCCTGCTTTCCGGTTCGGAGAACGACTCTTTCGTCCACTGGAAAGGATCGACAGGAACACTCCGCACCTGTATCTCCCAGTGCAGGTGCGCGCCGGTCGACAGACCGGTGTTGCCCACCAGGCCGATGAGATCGCCGCGATCCACCTGCTGCCCCACCGTGACGTCGATCTGCGACAGGTGCCAGAAACCGCTGAACACCCCCCAGCCGTGATCGAGGATGATGGCGTTGCCGCGCACTTGCAGCGTCTCGGCCAGGGCCACCACGCCCGCTGCCGGGGCATAGACCGGCACGCCGGTGGCAGCGGCGAAATCCTGGCCGGAGTGATAGCTGCTCACCGGGCCGCCGCTGTAGGAGCGGCGCTGGCCGAACGGCGAGGTCGGCAGCAGCTCGCCGGTCAGGGGGTAGCCGAATGGGGCCGAGAACAACCGCCAGGGGCTCA
The DNA here is from genome assembly GCA_034429215.1 of Anaerolineae bacterium. Taxonomy (GTDB): domain Bacteria; phylum Chloroflexota; class Anaerolineae; order JAAYZQ01; family JAAYZQ01; genus JAFGOG01. The sequence goes on from DAOUGI010000005.1 coordinate 2,020, forward strand.
CCTGGGCAAAGACCTGCTCCACCTTTTCCCGCTCGGCGCGGCTCAGCGTGGGGTCGAGCAGGTTCTGGCGGTTGGCCGGGACGACGATGTTGTAGGTTGGAAAGCTGCCCGCGGTGACGGTCAAGGTTTCCCGGATGGTGATCTGGTCGCCGGTCGCCGCTTCCACGGCCACCAGGTCGAGCGGGTAGACGCCGGGCGACGTCAAAGCGCCCACGCCGAACAGCGCCCAGTACCGTTCGCGGTCGCGGATAAAGGCCAGAGGTTGATCCAGGAACGAGCCGCTCAACTTCAGGCTGGCGTCGCTCTCAACGCCAACAAAGATCGTCTGGCCCTGGACAATTGGCGATGGCCTGATCGAGACCGCGGGAAAGCGGCGGTCCTCAATCGCCGGCGCGGCCGGCGGCGGGATGACCAGCTCCTGGCCCGCCGCCAGCAGGCCGAGCCGGCCCAGGCCGTTCAGCTCGCGCAGAGCCAGGATGGTGGTGCCGTAGCGAAAGGCCAGGGACGGCAGCGTCTCACCGGGCCGGACCGGATGCACCCGGCGGTTGGGCGCCGGCGGCGGCAGAGCCGCCGGCACGGCCGCGGCCTGGGCGACAGGGATGATCAGTTTTTGCCCTGCGGCGATCTGCGCCGGGTCGGTGATGTCGTTGGCGGCAACGATCGCCTCGACGGTGGTGCCATGGGCCTGGGCGATGGCGTACAAGGTATCGCCCGGCCGGACCACATAGGTAATCTGCGTGACGCCGGCAGTGACATCCGGCACAGGGCCGGCAATGACATCCGGCACAGGGCCGGCAGTGACATCCGGCACAGGCGTCGGGTCCTGAGCATAGGCCGGTACGGCCAAGGAAAAAAGCAGGATCAGAAAGAGAACGCGCTTCACACTCAGATCTCAAACTCCAGCTGATCGCCAACGCTGACGCGATCGAGGAGGGATGGGTGGCCTTCGACATAGTACTTGGCCGCGCGGCGCGGGGCGTAGTAGGGCCGGAAGGGACGGGCCAATGCCTTGTCCACGACCCGCTTGCCGGCATCGAGCCACAAGACAGAGATCGGGAAGAAGCAAAAGAACATGTGGATCGCCGTCTGGGCGATGCTCTCACGCCGCTCGACGAACAGGTAGACCTGGCCATCGGCTACAGCGCCCTCGCCGCGGAACATGAGGCCCCGGCCCCGTTTCCAGAAGGTGTCGCAGCGCACGATACGGCGCGCGACGGTTTCAGCGGTCGTTACGTTGACAAGCATCATCGCACTCCATGCAAAGATCAGCCGCCGGCCGCATGGCCTTGAGCCGCCGGTAGAGGCCGGCCGACAGGTCATAGTGCCAGTGGTGGCCGTCGATCGCCTGCCAGAATTCGTCCAGCCCTCGACAGCCGGCCTGCTCGTAGCGCAGGCATTGGACCATCATCTCCAGCTTGTCGGCGTCGCGCACGAGCCGGCCTTCGGGGCTGGAGCTGTCCTCGAACGCCTGCCACAGGGCGGCCAGCCGCCCGGCGCTCGGGAGCGGGGCCAGCAGATCGGTGATGGCGGCCGTCTCGGCCTGGCTTTTCACCTCAGGCGGTATCAGGCGCACCGCGGCGGCGGGCAGATCGGTCAGGCGGACCTCGCCCAGGTCGTGGAGGAGGGCCATGGTCAGCACCTGCTCCAGGTCGAACGGCCCACCCTGCCCCTCGCCGGTCACGGCCTCCGCCAGGGCCAGCGCGACAAGGGCGGCGCCAAAGCTGTGCTCGGCCACGCTCTCGACGTGGGGCACACCGCGCATGACCCACCCGGTGCGGGGCATCCGTTTCAGGGTCATTGTCTCCAGCAGCAGATCAAGCAGTTTGTCGTGATCCATCGTCGCCTTTCAGAGATAGAAGGATAGCGGGGGTCACATCGGTGATGGCGGCCGCATCACCAAAGCGGCGGGCATCCGGGCCGAAAGCCAGGAGCGGCACCGGATTCGTGGTGTGCATCTTGGTCGCGGCGTTCTCCAGGTTGCCGTGATCGCTGCACACCACGAGGGTCGTGTCGGGCGAGCGGGCATCGAGGATGCCGCCCAGGAAGGCATCGATCCGGGCCAGCACCCAGGCCGGGTCGACACGGCCATGGCCGGCCAGGTCGGTGAGGAACGACTCGTACAAAACCAGGTTGTACTGGGCGGCCAGGCGCGCCAGGCGGGCGCCGGCCTCCTCAGGGGCCACGAGCGGCAGATCAAAGCCAAGATGGCCGGTGGCCACCTCGTGGGTGATGTCCCATAGAACGGCGCGCCCTTCCAGCAGGTCCTGCAGGGTGCGGAACGGGGCGCCGCTGGCCATGATCGTCAGGGTCGACGCCGACAGGCGCCGCTCGCCCTCGCGGACCATGGTCCAGTAGCGATCCGAATAGGCGTTGGCCGAGGTGACCTGCGCCCCGGCCTCGGTGGCCTGTTTCAGCAGGCTGTGCTCGGCGATTGCCTGGCGCAGCGGTGTAGTAGGATAGGCAGTAACGTGATCGCCGACCAGCGCCGGGGCATTGACACCGGTGAACAGCGCCGTCTGGCCGGTGGCGCTCTGCGGCAGGCCGGGCACACCCAGGCAAGCGTCGATAGGGCGCAGGGACAACATGCCGTCCTGTTGTGCAGCGCCCAACACCAACGGCCCGCCGAGCAGCCGGTGCAATCTGGGCATCGGCGCGGTGCTCAGCGGGTTGTCAGGCCCGGCCGGCGCCAGGCCCACCCCATCGAGAAAGACGAACAGGATCCGGCCGCCGGATGGGGCAGCCGGGCCCGCCGGTCGGCTCACAGCTTGTAGCCGATCATGCGCAAAAAGCCCTTGCGCCAGGCGATGCCGTCGTCGTCCTCGACCCCCTGGGGCGAAGAGCCGTCGATCACGCCCAGGATGCCGCGTCCCTGCTCGGTCTCGGCGACGACTACCTGGGTGGGGTTGGCGGTGGCGCAAAAGATGTGGCACACTTCGGGCACCATCTTGACCGCATTCAGGACGTTGATCGGGTAGTACCCCTCGCCCAGAAAGAGGACAAAGGTATGGCCGCTGCCGATGGCCGAAGCGTTTTGCTTGGCCAGGTCGATCATGGCCGGGTCGGTGCCGCTCCAGCGGATGAGGCACTTGCCCGAGGCCTCGCAAAAGGCCAGGCCGAACTTGATGCCCGGCACGGCGGTGGCGACCGCTTCGTGGAT
>DAOUGI010000006.1:0-143878 GCA_034429215.1 Anaerolineae bacterium
TGCTCTCTGCAGGCCGTCCCAGGTGTTCTGGTTAAAGCTGGCATCGTCGATGCCGCCAACGTCAGAGACCATGCCGACCTTCAGGGGTTCTGACGGGGCCGCGGTGGCAGGCACTGCGGTGGCAGGCGCTGCGGTGGCAGGCACTGCGGTGGCGGGCACTTCGGTGGGCGTGCCCGTGTCGCAGCCAGCCAATGCCGACAAGACGAGCACTACAACTAGCATGCCATACATCCATTTACGCATTTTCTCTTCTCCTCAAGAATTTTCTTGGTTTGGTTCACAAAGACAGGAAGTCTGTGATCTGGCCGATGAACCACCACCTCCTTCCTACTGTACAGCCTGCCGCTATTATAGCCGAAATCGCCAAGGCAGGCAACTTTTGCCCAGGTGTGATTCAGAGATCCTGGCCCCACCCCTTCTTTGTGGAAAAAGGCAAGGCGAGATCATAGAGGCGGCAGATCGTCCTCTTCCGCCTCCTTGGCGGCGCCGCCGCCCACCAATACCTCCCGTGGCCGGCCACCCTCCTGCTCTGGACCGATGAGCCCGCGCTTTTCCATCTCTTCGATGAGCCGCGCCGCCCGCGAATAGCCGATCCGCAGCCGCCGCTGAAGCATCGAAATCGATGCCCGCTTGTCCTCTTGGACAATGGCGATCGCTTTGGGCAACAGCTCATCCCCTCCCGCTGCCGGCTCTGACCTGGCCTCAATCTCATCCCACATCGATTGCTGGACTGCTTCGCCAGAGCGAGCCGGTTCCTCGACCAGGCGCATGCCTTTCCAGTATCGCACTAACGCCGACAGCTCCTTGTCTGAAACATAACAGCCCTGGAGGCGCGCCAGCTTGCTCGAATCGGGGGCCATAAACAGCATATCCCCTCGACCCAGCAGTTTTTCGGCGCCGACTGTGTCGATGATCACCCTCGAGTCCACCTGGCTCGTCACGGCAAAGCTGATCCGCGCCGGAAAGTTGGCCTTGATCAACCCTGTCACCACGTCGACGCTGGGCCGCTGGGTGGCGATCACCAGGTGGATGCCGGTGGCCCGCGCCATCTGGGCGATGCGGCAGATCGAGCGCTCAACCTCGTCAGGGGCGGCCATCATCAGGTCGGCCAGCTCATCGATGACCACCACGATGTAGGGCAGCGGCTTTTCGCGCTTTTGGACCAGCATCTGGTTATAGGCTTCAATGTTCCGCGCCCGCGCCCGGTTAAACTGCTTGTAGCGGCTTTCCATCTCGCGCGTTGCCCAGTTAAGCACGCCGACCACCCGCTCCAGTTCGATGACCACCGGCGCCCGCAGGTGAGGAACGCCGTTGTAAGTAGTCAGCTCGACCATTTTGGGGTCGATCATAATGAACTGCACTTCATCCGGGGTCCGGGTGCACAGCAACGAGGCGATGATGGCATTGACACACACGCTCTTGCCCGACCCGGTGGCCCCGGCGATCAGCAGGTGGGGCATTCCTGCCAGATCGGTCGCATAGGGGACGCCGGCCACGTCTTGGCCCAGGGCGATCGGCAGCGGCCCTTTAATCTTCTGGAACAGGTCACTGTCCAAGACCGTGCGCAGCGCCACCAGGGCAATCTCCGAATTGGGAACCTCGATGCCGACCATCGACCGGCCCGGGACCGGCGCCTCAATACGGATAGGCGACGCAGCCAGAGCCAGCGACAGGTCATCGGCCAGATTAGCGATCTTGCTGACCTTGATCTTGGCCCGGCTTGCCCGGCCGTTCGTGTCGCGCCGCTCGATATAGCCCGGCTCGACCCCAAACTGGGTAATAGTCGGCCCTTGGTTAACTTCGACCACCTTGGCCGGCACCCCAAAACTGGCCAGCGTTTCCTCGATGATCTTGACCCGCTCGCGGATCTCGAATTGGCTCAGCTCCTGCTCCGTAGCCTCTTCCAGGATCTCGCTGACAGGCGGCAAGCGCCAAACCTGGTCGCCGCCGAGGATGCGCGGAAAGATGCTGCCCCGAAGCGGCGCGGCAGCCGGCTCCGGCTCCGCTTCGGATTCGGACAGCTTGGGCGCGGACGCCACCGGTTTCGCTCCGTTCTTGCCGTTGCTATAGTTAACTGCCGGCAGGCGCGGCCGGTCGCGCAAACGCTGGACCGCGCCGGCTATGGCCTGCCCCATCTCACTCAGCGACATGGGGAGTATGACAATCAGACCGACAAGCAGCAGCGCCGCCAGAATGATCCCCGCCGCCAGCTCGCCAAACCACGAGACGAGCAGCCGGTTGATGGTATAGCCCAGATAGCCGCCGCCGCCCTCCGCGGCCAGCGCCTTGGGCTCATCGCCGCCGGCCAGCAGGTGCACAAACGCCAGCCCAAACACAAATAGGACCACAGCTCCCGCCAGTTCTTCCCAGTCGGCGGTAGAGTTCCGCCCCAGTCCCAGACGGATTAGCCATATCCCCAGCGCGAAAAAGACCACCGGCATCAGCCATACACCCCAGCCCACTGCCTGCTGTAGCAGATTCATCCACGGTCCCATCATACTCCCGCGCTCGCCGGGGATCAGGCTTAACAGCGTCACGAGCCCGACTACCAGAAACACAATGCCGATCACCTGCGGGCGAAACAGTGCGCCCAGGTTCAGCCCGCCGCCTCTCGATTTCTTGGTCCTGCTTCTCTTTGTCATGTCGTTATGGTTTACCTTCGAGCCTATTATACTCCAACCCGGCCGTTAGCGCAAATGTTCTAGCAAGCGTTATGTATTGGCGCGCAGCCGATACCCTACACCCGGCTCGGTGAGGATATAGCGCGGGCGTGTAGGATCTGGTTCGATTTTGCGCCGCAGATTGCTGATATTTACCCGCAGCATGTGGGTCTCCTGCTCATATCCCACGCCCCACACCTCACGCAGCAATTGACGGTGGATAAGCACCTTGCCGGCATGAGTCACCAACACCCGCAGCAGGTCATATTCGGTGGGGGTCAGTTGAACCTCGCGCCCGGCCACAGTCACCATCCGCCGTCCCAGGTCAACAAAGAGATCGTCCACACTAAAGACAGGCTCGACCTTCGACTGGCTAGACCGCCGCAGCGCCACCCGCATCCGCGCCAGCAGCTCGCCTGTGCTAAACGGCTTGGTCAAATAGTCGTCCGCACCCGCGTCGAGGGTGGCAATCTTGTCTGCCTCCTGCCCCCGCACCGAAAGGATGACAATGGGGATCGGCGTCCATTGTCGAAGGAGGCGCGTCACCTCGACGCCATCCAGATCCGGCAGGCCCAGATCCAGAATCACCAGATCAGGCCGGACCGCAGGAACAGACGACAGGGCCGCCTGGCCTGAATCTGCTTCGAATACGACATAGCCATGCGCCGAAAGGGATGCGCGCAGATACCGGCGAATGGCTGCCTCGTCGTCCACAACCAGGACGCGGACACCATCTTGGGTCATCTCGTTTCCTCACCAGAGCTAACCAGGGGCAGGGCGACGCTGACCAACGTCCCGCCTCCGGCTCGATTTTGGGCCCAAATGCGCCCACCGTGCGCCTCGACGATCCCCTTGCAGATCGATAGCCCCAGTCCCGTTCCTCCCGCGCTGCCGTGCTGTTGCACGCGATAGAACTTGTCGAACATCCGGGTCAGGTCGGCGGGGGGAATCCCTGGGCCACGATCGGCCACCTCAAAACGCACTTCCCGTCCCTCTACGCGCGCCGCCAGTTCAACAGGCCCGTCGGACGGCGAATACTTGAGCGCATTATCCAACAGGTTTACCAGCACCCGCTCCATCAGCACAAAATCCATCGGCACCAGCGGCATATCGGGCAGCACATCGATCGCCAGCGACCGGTCGTGCAGGCGGGGTCCCAACTGCTCTATGGATGCTCCGAGCAGATCCTCAACGTCGCACGACTCCCACATCACCTTTAGCGCCCCAGACTCGATACGGGTCATGTCCAACAGGTCGCCCACCAGGCGATTGAGCCGTTCGGCCTCGCCGAGGGCGTTATCGACGAGGCTGTGGCGGCTGGCAGGGTCCAGCTCGTCGCCATCTTCCTGCAAGCTGCTAAGAGCGCCCACAACCGAAACGAGCGGCGTGCGCAGATCGTGAGAGACCGAGTTGAGCAGGGCAGTTTGCAGCTTCTCGGTCGCCTGCAGGATTTCGGTTTGGCGCGCCTGTTCGGCCAACTGCGCGCGCTCGATTGCCAGCGCGGCCTGGCTGGCAAATGTATCCAGGAGCTGGCGCTGATCTGCCGTCAGTTGCCTCGCCGGCTTGGAAGATTTCAACCCAAGGACCCCGACCATGCCGCGGGTCACTCTGAGCGGCAGGTACAGGGCACCACCAGGCAGAGTTGCAGCCTGACCATTCCGGAATGCCCGCGAGGCGACGTCAAGTTCATCGCCGCTCACGATAAATCCAGGGCTGGCGGCGTAGGGTCTGACTGCGTCACCCGCCGGCATGAAAACAGCCGCCTGCCCGCCAAACGTCTGGCGCACATGGGTGAGCACAGCCTGTACGATCGCATCCAGGCCCGCAGCAACGGCCAGATCGCGGCTCAGAGCGTATAACTCGGCAATCTGCGCCGCTCGGTGCTCGGCCGCTTCCGCCTGCTCACGGGTCAGAGCAGTCAGATTGCTGATAACGAGCCCCACAATGAACAGGGCTACAAAGGTAAAGACATATTCTGCATGCGAGACCGCCAGTGTCAGCCTGGGAGGCACAAAAAAGAAGTCAAAGATCAGCACACTCAAGATCGCCACCAGGACAGCCGGGCCACGTCCCAGATAGACTGCGGCGACAACTACCGCCAGCAGATAGATCATCACCAGGTTGGCGGGCGAGAAAACACGGCTGGCCAGCTCACTCAACAGGAAACTTGCCACCACCAACAAAAGTGCATAGCCATATCGCAGCCAGGAACTACGCCGCGAGAGGATTCCGAGCCCACCCTGCCCTGGCTGCAACTGCAGGTCCACTGGCGGGTCGCTAGATCCAGAGAGTCTGGTTTCTTTTGCCATATCACACCAAGCCAGAAAAATAGACAAAGGACGAAAGCGTCCTTTGTCTATTGTACTCCATCTAACCCCGTTCGTCTACCTTGAAGACCCCCGAGGTCTACCGACAAGGCAGAACGTGTCAGTCTACGTGATACGGCACATCGGTTACGGTGATCCCCGGCTTGAACAACAGCGCCAAGCGCAACGTCATGGCCGCCTGGGTGTGCAGCAGGTTATGCCACCAGCGTTTGGGCACGAACTGCGGCACCACGATCGTGATCAACTCATTCGGCTGGCGCTGGGCAGCTATCTCCTCAACGTAACTGAGCAATGGCTCCAGCAGCAGCCGATAAGGCGAGTCGAGGATCACCAGCCGGATCCCGTCACCCCACATCTCCCACTTTTGCTTGACCTTGTCGGCTTCGACCGGGTCTATCGACACGTGCACCGCCGTCACGTCCTGCGACAACGCACGCGCATAATGCAGCGCTACCAACGTGCCCTGGTGCACACCACTGAGCGGCAGGATCACCCGGTGGCGCGGCGCAATGCCCGGCGGTGCGGCATAATGCTCCAACGACAAGTGGCTTGCCAGGCTCTTGTAGTGGCGACTGATGGCAGTGAGCACCAAGACAAGGACGGGAATGAGGGCCAGGACCACCCACGCCCCGTCGTGGAACTTGGTGATCGCAAAGATGACGGTCACCATCGCCGTGGTCACAGCACCGATGCCGTTACTGACCATCTTGAGCTGCCAGCCCGTCTCATAACGGAGGGTCGAGCCGCGCTCGTGCACCTCCTGGCCGGGCGCCAGGCGGCCGATCTTGGACCAGCGGCGGGCCATGCCCGCCTGCGACAGGGTAAAAGACAGGAACACGCCGATGGCATACAACGGGATCAAGGCTGTCACGCTCGCCCGAAATATGATGATCAGCAGACAGGCAACCAAGGCCAGGACCATGATGCCCCGCGAGTAGACCAGCCTGCTGCCCTGGTAGGCTAGCTGCCGGGGCAGAAAGCCGTCAATCGCCAGCAGCGCGCTCAACCGTGGAAAACCGGCAAACGATGTATTGGCGGCCATGATCAAAATGACGGCCGTCCCAGCGATGATAGCCAGGTAGAGGATCCCTCGCCCGGCATAAGCGGTACGCGCCAACTGAGAGATGACCGTCTCTTCTTCGGAAGGGATGGCGCCGATCTGGCTGGACAAGAAAGTGATGGCCATCAGCAGTGTTCCCAGGATCGATGCCATCCAGACCAAAGTGATCCCTGCATTTCGACTCTTGGGCTCCTTGAATGCAGTAACTCCGTTGGAGATGGCCTCCACGCCGGTCAAGGCCGTGGTGCCACTGGAAAAAGCCCGCAGGACCAGGAATACCGAGAGCGCCTGCGCAGTGTGCACCATCTCCATGGGCGGCGGATCGACCACCGTCCCCAGACTGCCTGCCAGGTAGCGGACAAACCCGACGCCTACGGTCAAGAACATCATTCCCACAAAGAAATAGCTCGGGATGGCAAAAGCTGTGCCCGATTCCTTCACGCCGCGCAGGTTGATCAGCATGACGAACAGCACCAGCCCTACCGCCAGCCACACCCTATAGGGAAACAGCTCTGGATAGGCCGACACGAGCTGCGCTACACCGGACGAGATCGACACCGCCACCGTCAGGATATAGTCGGTCAGCAATGCTGCCCCGGCCGTCTGGGCCGGCAGTTCACCCAGGTTATCGCGGGCTACGATGTACGCGCCACCACCGCCAGGATAAGCATGGATCGTCTGCACGTAAGAAATGGTCACGATGGCTAGCAACGCCACGATAGCGATTGAGAGCGGAAAGGCATAGCCGAAGGCGGCAGTGCCGGCCACGGCCAAGACGACCAGCATTTCCTGGGTGGCATAGGCAGTAGAAGAGAGCGCATCTGAGGCAAAGACGGCCAGCCCCACGATCTTGCGGATCGTCTGGTGCGGCGCATCGGCCGTGGCCAGGGGTCGGCCGATCAGCCAGGCCCGCCACGAGCGAGGAGGCGCATATTCGGTTGTGCGCCGCACAACCGTTGTCCCGTTGGCATCGTCGACGATCATTGTAGCCATAGTATCTCTCGAGTCAGGCTCAGAAGCACCAACCGGGCGCCCGGATGATCCAGGCACCCGGTCGTTTCGCAGCCGGATTGTTGGAATCCTCTTTTGCCCAAAACCCAAGATATCAGTATACCCAAAATCGCGTCAAGTGGGGGACAAGACAGAAGGCTGAAAGGTCAAGAAAAGGTCAAGAAAAGTCACGAGCCCAGCATCAAGAGCTGCCGGGCTCGTGACTTGGCCAGAGGCGGTCTAGCTTAGGGTCACCTGCGATCCATCAGGCGTCTTAAAGACCTCGATGTGCGCCGGGAACTGGTCCCTCAACTCCTCGATGTGGGTGATAACCAGGATGCGGCTAAAGTCGTCCTGGATCGAGTTGATCGCCTCCACCAACCGTTCGCGCCCCTCGGTGTCCTGCGTGCCAAACCCCTCGTCGATCACCAGCATCTGAAGCTGGGCGCCGGCCCGCCGGGCTAAGAGCTTGCTCAGAGCGATCCGTATGGCGAAATTGACACGGAACGCCTCACCGCCGCTGAACAGGGCGTAATCCCGCGTGCCCAGCTCGTCGGAGATCTTGATGTCAAGCGTCTCGACCTGGTCGCCGGCCAGCGTCTCGCGCTGTGTCTCAAAGCGGACGTTCATCCGGCCGCCGGTCATGCGCGCCAAGAGGCGATTGGCCTCGACCTCGATCTCGGGAATGGCCGACTCGATGATCATAGCCTGGATGCCCCTTTTGCCAAAAGCCAGTCGCAGCTCGTCAAAAGCGGCCTTTTCCTCGGCCAGTTTCTGCCGCCGGGCCACATGCCGCTCCCGCTCGACAGCCTGGTACCGGCAGTGCTCCAGCTTTTGCTGGGCAGCGCCCAACGCCAGCCGCGCCCGCGACGACTGCGCTTGCAGATCCTCCACTTCCCGCGCCAGGCCCTCCGCCTCGGCCTCCACCCCCGGCAGGCGGGCCGCGTCGGCGACCAGCAGGTCGCGCCGCGCCCGGTCCTCGGCCACCGCCTCCTGCCAGCGGGCCTGGCGGGCCTGCCACTCCTCCAGCCCGGTCCGCTCCTGATCGCGCCGTTCCTGTGCTGTCTGGAGCCGCTGGTACGCTGCCTCGTACGGCGCTAGCTCCGCTGCCTGCTCGCGCGCTTGCCGGTGGGCCGCCGCGTCATAGCCCAGCGCCTTCAGCTCGGCAGCCAGTTGGGCCAGATTGGCCCGCTCCGCGGTAGCATAGTCGCCGCCGGCCAATCGCCGATCGATCAGCCCAAGCTCGTGGCGGACGCCCTCCAGATCGCCCGCCGCCCGTTGCGCCTCAGACAGAGCCTGCTCCAATTGCGCCTCGCGTTTCTGCTGGGCCACCAGCCCGACCAGCTCTCGGTCCAACTCCCGGCTCCGGGTCTGCAGCCTGGCGGCAGCCGCCTCAATCTCGTCACAGCGGGCCTGGTTGGCACGATAGGCATCGCCCTGCAACTTGCCATCGCCCCGAAACTGCGCCAGCAGTTGATCGCGGTGCGACTCTGACAGGGTCTGGCCGCACAGCGGGCACTGCGCCTCGGCCGCCTCGCGCTCAAGCAGATCGATCTTGTCCTTCAGCGCATCCATCTCGATCCGGAGCTGATCATTGCGCACCTTGAGAGCGGTCGCCTCGCCGTTCAGCTCCTGGATCTGGGTCTGGGCCTGATCACGCTCGGCTTGATGCTCGGTCAGCTCGGCCAGGCGGGCGCGCACCATCGTTATGTCGCGTTCGTGACCAGGCAGCTCTCTCGCCCGCCGCTCCAGCTCGCCGGTCCGTTCCCGCAGCCGCCCCAGTTCCAGGTCCAGCTCCCGCCGGGCCCCATCCACCGCCCGCTCCAGATCCCGCTGCCGCTCCTGCACCCGGACCACCCCGGCTAGCCGCTCATTCCAGCCCCCTTCGGCCTGCCGGGCAGTCGCCAGGTCGGCATAGCTCTTCTCGATCTGAGGCCGCTCGGCCAGCGTCTGCTCATACAGCTCCAGCCGCTGCCGCCCGGCCCGGATGTGCGACTCGGCTTCGGCCAGCTCCTGCTCCCTCTGCGCCAGGCGCTTATCAAGGTCACGCAGCTGCATCTTCTGTTGATCGAGCATCTGCAGCTCGCGACGTAGGGCTTGCAGCGCCGACTCGGCCTCCTTGGCCGCTGCGCTTAGCCGGGCCACCTCCGCCTCGGCCTGGGCGTGCTCAACTTCATACTCGGGCCGGCGGGCCAGCTCACGGTCGATGTCGCGCAGCATCCCCTCCACTTCGGCCACCTGACGATCGGTCTCCCTGACCCGGTCTTTGGCCCGCTGCTCATACTCGTCGTACAAGCTCAACCCCAGGATCTCACCCAGGACCTGCTTTCGCTCGGCGGGGGTACGGACCGTAAAGGCATCGGCCCGCCCCTGAAGCAAGAAAGCCGAATTGGTAAAGGTGTCATAGTCCATCCGCAGCAGACGGTCAATGACCGCCTGAGTGCCGCGTACTGACGGCTCAGCGATCGAGCGGAAAGTGCCCTCGCTTGCCACCTGAAGGTCGAGCACACTCCGCCCTCCCTTGCTGCTGTCGCGCTTGCGGATGATGCGATACACCGTGCCGCCCAGATCGAAAGTAAACTCGACCTCCATCTCCGACTGGCCAAGGTGGATCAGCTCGTCATCGCGCCTGGCGCGGGCCTTGCCCCACAGCGCCCAGGTCATGGCGTCGAGCAGGGCAGACTTGCCGTGACCGTTGGCGCCGGTCAGGCAGGCCAAGTGGATGCCGCTGAAATCAAGCGGGGGTACGTTGTCCCTGTAACACATGAAATTGCGGACATGCAATTTGAGAGGGATCATGGCACACCACTCTTCTATAAACTAGGACGGCCCCGACCACACCCATATGGCCGAGGCCGTTGCCCATTGTAGAGCGGGAGACGGGATTCGAACCCGCGACACTCTACTTGGAAGGCAGATGCGCTACCACTGCGCTACTCCCGCAACGGGATCAGTATACTCCAAACCGGGTAAAAGGTCAAACTAGTGCCCATTCGCTTCCGGCCCTTCGAGCCACACCTCACCGCCGTCCAGGTATTCCTTTTTCCACACCGGGGCGATCTGTTTGATGCGGTCGATGGCATAACTGCCGGCTTCGAAGGCGCCCTGGCGATGGGCCGAGGCGATGGCAATGACGACGCTCACCTCGCCGATCTGCAAATGCCCGACGCGGTGAACGATGGCCACCTGCTCGACCGGCCAGCGGGCCTGGATCTCATCGCCGATCTGAGCCAGGATCGGCTCGGCCATCTCCGGATAGGCCTCGTACTCCAGGCTGCATACCTGGCGCCCCAGGTTATTACCGCGCACCACGCCGATAAAGGTAACCACCGAGCCTACCGCCGGGTCGATCACCCGCAGGCTCACCTCATCGGCTGAGACCGGTTCGGACGTGATCTCGAAAAGCTTTTTGTCCATCCTACCCCCCACTGACCGGCGGGAAAAGGGCGACCTCATCGCCGTCTCTCAGCCGGGTGTCCCGCGCGGCATAGCTCCGGTTGACGGCGATCCAGGCCCGCCCCCCCCACGACGCCATGCCAGGCATAGCGCCCTGCATGTGAGCGATCAAGGTCTCGACGGTCGCTCCCTCGGCCAACTCCCATTCTACCTCCGAGCACCCCACCGCTTCCCGCAGGGCGGCGAAAAACTTGACGGTTCCGTGCATCCTCCAGGCCCCCTTCCACTGTTCAACGGCAGGATGATACCACAAATCGGGTCGAACTCTAAATCGCTCGCGGTGAGAAGCCGGTTTCTTGGAAGAAACCAAGTTTCTTTTCGACTATTTGCCAACGGGCGAAAAAAGGAGTATAATCGGGCACGCATAGGAGGGCTCATGGCCGACGACAAAAAAGTCAGAACCGGCTGGCGGTCGCTGCCCCGCAACGTGTGGGCGGTCAGCCTGACCAGCTTTCTGACCGACATCTCGAGCGAGATGGTCATCAACATTCTACCCCTGTTCCTGGCCAACGTGCTGGGGGTACGCACCAGCGTCATCGGCTTGATCGAGGGCATCGCCGAGGCGACGGCCAGCCTGCTCAAGGTCTTTTCCGGCTGGCTGTCGGACCGGCTGCGGGCGCGCAAGTGGCTGGCGGTAGCCGGCTATGGCCTGTCGGCCCTGTCCAAGCCGTTCTTTTACTTTGCCAACACCTGGGGCGCCATCGCCGCCGTCCGCTGGGCCGACCGGGTAGGCAAGGGGATCCGCACCGCCCCGCGCGATGCACTGGTGGCCGACAGCATCGAACCGCGCCAGCGAGGCCTGGCCTTTGGCTTTCACCGCGCCTCCGACACGGCCGGGGCGGTGCTGGGGCTGATCGTTGCCCTGGTTGTCGTCTGGCTGGCCCAGTCGTCGTCGTTGGAGCTAGGGCGCAGCACCTTCCAGACGGTGGTGCTGGTCAGCCTGGTGCCGGCGTTCCTAGCCGTGATCGCCCTGGCAATCGGCACGCGCGACGTGCCGGTCAAAGGCCAGCGGGAGCGGCCAGTCATCAGCTTCCGCGGGCTGGGCAAGCCGTTCCTGGTGTTCCTGCTCATCGTCGGCCTGTTCGACCTGGGCAACTCGTCAGACGCATTCCTGGTGTTGCGGGCGCAGGAACGAGGGCTCAACGTGCTGGGTGTGCTGGGGATGTTGATCACCTTTAACCTGGTCTACACCCTGGTTTCGGCGCCGGCCGGGTCGCTGTCCGACCGAGTGGGGCGGCGGAAGGTGATCGTCGGCGGCTGGCTGGCCTATGCCGCCATCTACTTTGGCTTTGCCGTGGCCGGCGCCGGCTGGCAGGTGTGGGTGCTGTACGCACTATACGGGGTGTACTATGGCCTGGCCTACGGCACCACCAAGGCGCTGGTGGCCGACCTGGTGCCGGCCGAGCTGCGCGGGACGGCCTATGGCACCTACAACGCGGTGCTCGGGATTATCGACCTACCGGCTTCTGTCATCGCCGGCGTGCTGTGGGAGGGAGTGGGGTCCTGGCAGGGGTTCGGGGCGCCGGCGCCATTCCTGTTCGGGGCGGTGATGGCGCTCAGCGCCGCGGTGCTGATGATCCTGTGGAAACCGCCGGTGAAGGAGGGTTGACGTAGGAAAAGCCACGGTTTCTTGCCCGCCCTGGCTTGCGCCAGCGGGCCAGGGAAGAAACCAGGGCTTTCGTTGTGCGGATCACTCCACCTTCCACGACACGTCGAAATCCCCGTCAAAACCCCACAGGCTGACCGAGATCTTGTGGTTGCCGGCCCTGGGCACCGGCACGCGCACCTGGTCGCTGCCGCTCCGGCTGACCTTGATCGAGTACAGGCGGTCGCCGCCCAGCCACGCCTGGCGAACATAGATGCGCAGATCGCCCCCTTTGACGTTGGCCGTGTAACTGACGACGATCGTCTTGCCCTCCCCAACGCGAAAGTCATCGCTGTCAACGTTGCTGTTCGCGGGGCCGACCGTCTGGCGGCTGATATGCCCCTGGCCCAAGATCCCGCCACTGCTGCCAAAGGTAATCGAGCCGCAGCCGGCCAGCAGGGCCGCCACAAGCAGCAGCCCGACTCCAGTCACAGGCCAAAGGCGGCGGTTCATTCCTTTTTCCTCCAATCCCTGAGCGTCACGAACCCCTGAGCCAGGGAGACAAGCAGAATGAGCACTAACAGCGCTAGCGACGCCGGCAGCTTGAATTCGGGGTGGCCGGTCAGCAAAAAGGCGGTGTGAATGCCAAAAGCGAACAGACCCGCACCCGCCAGCAACAGTGGGAAAAAACGCCGGCCCGGGCCGCCCAGCACAACCTGCCTGAAGCCGTACAGGGCCACTACCAACAGCAGCAGGTTGAGCGCCAGGAAGAGCTGGATGCCGCCGGGTAAGCCGAACAGATCCCACTCTTGCCAATAGGCCGAATCGATCTCGTGGCTGAACAGTAGGGCGCAGTTCAGCAGGTAAAGCCAGACGCCGGCAGCGTGGGTGCTCACTTCACATACCTGCAACCAGCACCATGTTGGTCCTGGCCGTCCGCTGGCGGATCTCCTTGGCGACACTGTACTCTGGCGAAGCCCACCAGGCTTGAGCCTGGGCCACGGTAGGAAACTCGAGCATCACCAAGCGATTTGGGATCCACTCGCCCTCCAGTACCTCCGCCGGGCCGCCGCGGACCACGTACCGGCCGCCATAGGCAGTCACCGTCGGGGCAGCCAGCTTCTTGTACTCCTCGTACTCGACCGGCTCGAGCACCTCGATATCGACGACAACGTATGCAGCCATTTCCCCTCCGTAATCTCTATAATGCCAGACTCAGCCCGATCTCATCGTCGTACATCTTGCCATTGCGCTTGAAGCCGAGCTTGCGGTAAAAGCCCTCCGGGCTGCCGTCACCCTCGTGACAGCTCACCAGCAGCTCCGTGGCCCCCGGCCTGGTCTTGACCCGATCGATCAGCAGATCGACCGCCCGCCGGCCAAACCCCTTGCCCTGGTGCGGCGCGGCGACCATCAGCCGCCACAGGAAATAGACCGGTTCTTCCGGGTCGTCGTACAGCATGATAAAGCCCACCGGCGTCTCGTCGGCATAGATCGCCCGGAACCAGGCGCGCGGTTCAAAGTGCGCCTCGGCGATCGACACCGCGTTGGGCGCCACCACGCAGCTCTGGGGCGGCGTGAGCGTGTTGCTCAGCCGGCAGATGGTGCGCACCGTCTCGCCGGTGACCTCGCGCAGGCTGACCACTGCATCGGAGCCAACGGTTGTATCGTCAGACATGAACCCCCCTGTCATCATCGCAGATCCCCTTCAGGAGATTGGATGCAGCTATGCACGGTGATTATACACCGGCTGAGAAGAGAAGCAAAACTCAATCAGACAGTCCGTGACCGCTCTCCATCAGCTCCTTGAGCCACTGCGCAAAACGGGTCGCCTGCGCCCCGTCGACGATGACATGGTCAAAGCTGACCGTCACGCACAGGTACTCGCGGTTCTCCAGCCGGCCGTCGATCAGGACCGGCTTGACGGCGATGCCGCCCAGGATCACACTGAGGGTGTGGTTGGCGACCGGGATGCCCCAGCCACCCCCGGTGCCGAACATGCCGATGGCCGACATGGCCACCGTGCAAAAGCTCTTTTTCAACGATCATGGCTCGACGATTACCTTGAGCCCTTCCCGCCGGCGCGCCACGTCAAAAGCCCGGTCGAATTCGGCCAGCGGGAACCGATGGGTCACCAGCGAGCGCACATCCACCGCTCCGCTCTCCACCAGGTGGATGGCGCGCGGATAGGTGTGCTTCATCCGCCGCGACAGCTTGATCGTCAGCCCCTTGCGCCGGGCGACCGAGGCGGTAAAGGAGGTCCGGTCGTCGGCCGGAATCCCGATCAGGACCAGGCAGCCGCCCGGCCTGAGTGAGGCCACGGCAGCCTCGACAGCATCGTTCTGCCCGGCGACCTCAAAGGCCACATCCACCCCTCGCCCTCCTGTCGCCGCGACGATCTCGCCGGCTTCCCGGCCACCGTCTGCCTGAAACGTCTCAGCCGCCGCCAGCAGCCGCGCCGCTTCCAACCGGTGCGGCAGGACATCGGTGGCGATGAGCCGCCCCGCCCCCATCGTGCGGGCCAATTGCAGAATCAGCAGGCCGATGGGCCCACAGCCCAAAACGGCCACGCTCATGCCGGGCTGCAAATGGCCGAGATCGACCGCATGAATGGCCACACCCAACGGCTCGAGCATCGCCCCGTCGGCGTCGGTCAGCGAATCGGGAAGGGGGTGCAGACAATGGGAGGGCCAGGCCAGGTACTCCCGTAGGGCGCCGTCCTCGGGCGCCTGGCCGGCAAAGCGCTGGGTAGGGCACAGGTTGGGATGCCCCACCCGGCACAGCTCGCAGGCACCGCACGGGGCAGACGGATCGACCGCCACCCGCTGCCCCTGCCGATCGCCGCCGTCGATCACCCCGGCAAACTCGTGGCCGGGCACCAGTGGCCGGTCGAGCCGCTCGGCGCCGGTGCCCGCCAGCAAGCGCAGATCAGAGCCACAAATGCCGACCGCCGTCACCCGCACCAGCAGGTCGCCGGGGGTGGGCGCCGGCAGTGGCTCGTCGTGCAGGCGCAGGTCGCCCGCTCCGTGCAGGCGAAGGACCTTGGCCACGTCAGCTCCCTCCCCACAGGTGCTCAAAGGCGTCGTCGCGGAGAGCATCCAGCCGCTCGACCACAAGATCGGCCGCCTTGAGCGCCTCGGCCGGGTTTGTAGTCATCACGGCAATCGCTTTCATGCCGGCCCGTTTCGCCGCCTCTACACCGGCCACAGCGTCCTCGACGACGACGCACCGCTCGGGCGGCACGCCGATCATAGAGGCTGCCGTGAGAAACACCGCCGGATTCGGTTTGCCCGGCAAGTCAAACCCAGAGGCGACGGCCCGGAAATAGGCCCGCAGGCCAAGCTCATCCACCAGGGCATCGATGTTGGCCAACGGCGCCGACGAAGCGATCGCCTGCGACACACCCACTGCGGCAAGCCGTTCGAGCCAGCCGAGCACACCGGGCAGTAGTTGAGCTCGGCCCCTGATCGCCTGGCGAAAGCGTTCTTCTTTCTTGTCACTGATCTCGGCCAGCAGCTCAGGCGCCGGTGTCCGTCCGAGGAGCACAGACAATATGCCGACATTGTTCATCCCGAACGTGGACCGGAACCGATCACGGTTGAACGGGATGCCGTGCTCAGCGAGCGTCTCGGACCAAGCCTGAAAGTGGAACTCACCGGTGTCCACCAGCACACCGTCCATATCCCAAAGGACACCCTGGTTGATCATTTTGAGCACCTATGCGTCTGAATAAGGTACAGATCGGTCATTTGGCCGGTCCGTTGGCCGCCAATAACTCGGAGACGGTCACAAAGCGATAGCCCTTCGCCTGCAATCCATCGATGATGCCCGGCAGGGCCGCCCGCGACTCGGCCCGGCTCTCGTACATGACGTGCAGCAGGATGATCGAGCCGGGCCGCGCCTGCTCCAGGACGCGGGCCGCGATGGCGTCCGCTCCGCCCGGCGCAGACTCGGGCGCGACCGTCCAGGTGATCGTCCGGCGGCCCGTCGAGGCCAGGTAGTAGGGCAGCAGGATCAGCTTTTTGCCGTTGGGCGGCCGGAAATGGATCTCGCCCGCATAGCCCGCCTGGCGGATGAGCTTGTCGGTCTGCTCGATCTCCTGGCGGATGAACGACAGAGGCCGGAGGATCAGGCGCGTGTGCGAATAGCTGTGGTTGCCCAGCTCGTGGCCGCCGGCGACGATCTGCCGGCCCAGCTCCGGATTCCTGTCCAGCGCCGCGCCGACGACAAAAAAGGTCGCCTTGACCTGGCGCTGGCTAAGGGCATCGAGTACCTCGGCGGTGAACTGGGCAGTCGGGCCGTCGTCGAAGGTGAGGGCCACCACCGGCGCCCCTGTCTCGACGCTGTCGACGAGCCCGCCAAAGAGCTGGAAAGTATACGCATTGCTCAGCTTCCAGGCGCCGAACAGCATGGCCGGCGCGATCAGCACGGCAAGCACGGCAGCGCGCCCGGCCACACCCCATCGTCGCCGGGCCGGCCCGCGGGCCAGCCGCCACACGGCCAGCCCACCGGCCAGCAGGCCAAGCGCCAGCGCCAGGAAAATCAGGGTTTCAAGCATCTGTTACGTTCCAATCTGCTCCATAGAACGTCAGGACAGCGCTCCGGGTTCCAACAGCTCGGCCAGGCTGCGGATGATCCGGTCGGGCCGGACCGGGCTCGACGAGGGCAGTCCTTGGCCCGAGATGTCCACCCAAATGCCGAGAATGCCCAGTCTCTGCGGCCCCGCCACGTCCCAATCCAGCCGGTCGCCGACCATCCACGCCTCGGCCGGCGCAACGCCGAGCTGCTCGCAGGCATGGCGATAGACCCGCTCGTCGGGCTTGCCGGCGCCAAACTCGCCCTCGATGACGACGCAGTCGAACAAGGGCGCCAGGACAAAGCGGTCGATCTTGCGCCGCTGGGCGGCACCGTTGCCGTTGGTCAGGAGGGCCAACCGCACGCCCTGCTCGCGCAGGCGACGGAGTGTCTCGATCGCGCCGGGGAAGGGCCGGATCGCCTCGCAGCGCAGGGCAGAAAACTCGCGGGCGATGCGGTCGGCGAGGCCGGGCGCGTCGACGTCCAGCGCCTGGAGAGCCATGCCGACAAGCTCCTGCCTAGCCCGCTCCAGGTCGAGGCGGCCGCGGCGGTGGCGGTCAGGGTCGCTCCAATACCAGATGCGCATCTTGTCGATCTCGGCCATCAGCCTATCGGGCGACAGGCCGGGCACCTCGGCGGCGAACCGGTCGCACACAATGCGCCAGCAGCGATCGCCATTGACCGAGTCGGCCAGGATGGTGTCGTCCAGGTCAAAAAGGATCGCCTTGGGCAAGTGCTCAACCATCAGATTGCTCCGCCTTTCATCGCCGACTAACCCCTGGCGGATGGCCTGACCGCGTTCAAGGCCGCGAACAGTCCCAACGCCACCACCAGCAGCAGGCCTATCACCACCAGCAGGCTGCCCGGGCCCGCGCCCTCAAAGAGCTGGCCGACCACCCATGGGACCGACATCTTGCCCGCGCCCGACCCCACAAAGGTCCAGGCCGTCGCCTTGCTGGTCATGTCGATGCGCCGTCCCATCAGGGCCAGCGTCGTGGGGAGGATCGCCGCCAGCGATAGCCCCAGCCCCAGCGTTGCCACCCACAGCAGCCAGACCCGGCCGGGCCACAGCAGCACCACCGCGACCGACAGCAGGCAGCCCACCAGTGCCGCGGTCACGATCGTTTGCGGCTGCAAGCGCGCGCTCGCCGGGATGGCCAGCAGCCGGCCGGCGGTAATCGCCGCCCAGAACGCCGAAGCAAAGTAGGCCGCGCCAGCTTCGCTGGCCATCCGCAGCGCCTGGGCATAGCTGGGAACCCAGCCCCCAAAGCTGTGCTCGACGCCGGCGTACACGAAGAAGAACAGCGCCGTCAGCGCCACCAGCGCCGTCGCCTGCGCCGGCTGTGAGGCCAGCCGAGCGTTCCCCGTCACCCGGCTGCTCCGAGCCTGCTCGCCGGGCCTGCGCGGGCTGGGCAGCGCCACCAACAGGCCCGCCACCGGCAGCACCAGCAGGGCAAAGGCCCAATAGAACCAGCTCACGTCTCCCGTGGCCGACGTTGCCAGGGCAACTCCCACCGGCGCCAATAGAGCGCCCACCCCAAAAAAGACGTGGAGCGCATTCATATAAGGTCCGGCATGGCCAGTGTGAGCCCACAGCACCGACGTATTGCAGCCGACTTCGACCATGCCCTGGGCTATCCCAAAGAACAAAAAGAGGAGGGTAAGGAGCCACAGGCTTGCCGCGATCGGGATCAGGACCGCCATGCCGGCCATCAAAACCAGCACAGCGCCCAGCACCCAGTGCACCGGCAGCCGGTCGAACAGCCGCCCGCCCACCAGCGCGCCGAGCAAAAACCCGGCGGCCGCCGCGGCAAAGACCAGGCTGATCCGGCTCAGCGTGCTGCCGGTGTGCTCGGCCAGGGCCGGCAGCGCCGGCCCAAGCGCCGCCACGCCCATGCCGAACACCACAAATACCACAAAGTAGCCGATAGTCTGGGCCGTGCGGGTTCTCGACGAAGGCTCCGTGCTCAGTCTCCTCGTTCTTGGATATCGACACCGGCTTGTGGGGCCGCCCCAGGCCCTGCCAGGCCCGCATTTTGGGACGGCCCGCGACTGCGGGTGGTTATCGCCGACTTGTAGCGGTATTCGTCCACGTGCAACAGGTCCAGTACGCGGATCGGATCCTGCTTGACCAGGTTCCGGCAGGCGCGATAGGCGATCCAATACGAATTCTTGTCGCCGCCGGCCACCAACTCCTCGACCAGGTCATACACCAGCTCGGGCAGCCGGCGGGCCAGATCGCTCAGGCCGTTGCCGACTGAGGTGCGAGGGTAGGGTGCGCTCTCCCGGAAGAGCCGCCTCAGTACCGACAAATGGTAATCGGGCTGGGCGTAAAACCAGCGGTTCTCCTGCACCGGGCGAAGGGTCTCGCCGACAAAGCGGCGCAGGTGAGCATTGTTCGACTCGACCAGGCGCAGCAGGAAGACTTTCATCTCGGCGGGATGCTTTTTGATCAGCTTGCGAAAGAGCATCTGGGCGATCTCGCGGGTTTCCCAATCGCCGGCGGCCGCGGCTGCCTCGAAGAAGGGCAGCACGGGCTGATAATCGTCCAGGCCGCAGAAGGACAGCATGCCCAGCGCCACGCACCTGCCGAGCGGGTCGCGGCTCGCCTCGTACAGACTGGCAGCGATGCCAAAGGCGGGAGCGCCGACCGCGGCCAGGCGGATGTGGAGATAGCCGGCCAGGACCTTGACGGTGTGAACCCGGCCGTAGGAGATCCGCTTGTCTGCCGGGATGTTGGCGTACAGCTTGGCCAGAACGGCGGCGATCCCTGCAGTCGCGGCGGCGTACTCCTGGCGCGCAGCCTGGTCAAGAATGTCGCGCTGTATCTCCTCTTCTATCTCACCGGTCAGTATTTCCATTCTACACAGCAAAAAGCATCCACACGCTCCGCGGCCTGCGCAAATCTGCGCCCTAGTCCGCTGGCCGCCTCAGCTTGAGCCCGCTGACAAAATGCCAGCTCTCGAAGCGGAGCCTGGATTCGGCGGCGTCATAGCCTTCGGTGGCGGTCTCGAACGGCTCCAGGAAAGTGTCACGCTTTTTCCCATACACCTTGGAGCTGGTCAGGAAGGCAGCCGACGAGACGGCGACGGGCAAGCCCTCGGGGATGACCAACTTCAGGTCGCCTACAAAGCCCAGGAAGCGGATGGTCGTCTCGCCGGGAGGCAGGGTCGCCTGGGTCAGGTCAAAGGTGGCGTCGCCAATCAGGACCCACAGCTCCTCGTCGAGAGGGGTCCAGGCACCGGTGCGCTTGACGTCGCCCAGCAGACGGACGTGCATGGCGGTGCCGGGCGGGGCAAAGCGCGGGCGGAGGATGATATAGACGCCGGCGGCGATCAGGGCCAGGGGCAGGGCCAGGGCGCAAAAATCGACGCCGATCCAGGAGCTGATCAGGGCCAACAGGCCGAGGACGACCAGCACCCCACCAATAAAGACATAGCCACGGTTGCGCATTTTCTCCTCCTGTAAGACGGATTCTACCACGAAGGACACAAAGGCAACAAAGGTGATCGAACAGCGCCTTTATTATACTTCAGAATGCGGTAACGGGCAAGCCGGCGAAGGAGGGCTTGGCGCAAACGCAGGTGCGGAGGGGCAACCGCAGAGGGTCGTCCTGACCTGAAGGGCTACAGGGCGACCGGCGCGCCGAGACGGGCCGATTCGTACAGGGCGACCAGGGTGGCGATATTGGCTCGGCTGACCGACAAGGGGACCGGCAGCGGCGCGCCGTCCAGGGCGGCGGCGGCGACGGCCTCGAGTTCGCATTGGTAGGGGTCGGGTCGCACGTCGCCGGCCTCCTCCTCGTGATCCTGGTTGTCGCGCAGGATCATCCGGCTGTCAGGCCGGATCAGGAACGGCCGGTCGATGGTCAGAGTCGCCTCGCTGCCGGCGACCTCGACGTGGGTGCGAAAGGCCTGGCGGAAGGAGCAGTCAAAGGCGGCCGTCGCGCCGCCGGGAAAGTGCATCAAGCCGGAGGTGGCGAGGTCCACGCCACCATCGGCCAAGGTTTGCCAGGCAAAAACGCGGTCGGGCTCGCCCAGGATCCACCGGCAAAAGCTGACAGGGTAGATGCCGATGTCCCACAGCGCCCCGCCGCCCAGATCGGGCTTCCAGCGCACATCCCCCGGCCGATCGAGAACGAAAGAGAAGGAACCACAAGCAAAGCCCACCTCGCCCAGGGCGCCGGTGTAGGCCAGGCGGCGGGCCTCGTGCAACAGAGGGTGGTAGAGGTACATAATCGCTTCGGCCACGACCACGCCGGCTGCGTTCGCGGCGGCGACGATCCGGTCACAATCGGCCACCGACTGGGCCAGCGGCTTTTCGCACAGGACGTGCTTGCCGGCCTGGGCGGCGCGCACCGCCCACTCGGCGTGGAGGCTGTTGGGCAGCGAGATATAGACGGCGTCGATACCGGGCTCGTCGAGCAGGGCCTGGTAACTGCCCAGGGCGCGGGGAATCTTCCACTCGGCGGCATAGGCGTCGGCCGAGGCCTGGCTGCGGCTGGCGACGGCAACCAGCTCGGTCCGGCGGGCTTGGCGCATGGCCGGAATCAGGCGGCGGTTGATGCGGGCAGTGGATAAAATAGCCCAGCGAAGCACCTTCATGGACAGAACCCCCTTGGGAATAGATTCCCCCTCACCCCAAAGGGCGAGGGCCGATGGCTATCCCTTCACCGATCCGGCCAGCAGGCCGCGGATGAAATACCGCCCCAGGATGACATAGATGAGGAGGGTCGGGACGGCGGCGATCAGTGTCCCGGCCATGACAATATTCCACTCTTTGATCTGGCTGCCCGACAGGTTCCGCAGGGCGACGGTGATCGGCTGCATCTCCGGCCGCTGCAAGATCGACACGGCGAACAGGAACTCGTTCCAGATGTTGGTAAACTGCCAGATGATGACGACGACAAAACCGGGCAGCGACAGGGGGAACAGCACCTTGCGGTAGACGCCCAGCAGGCCCGCGCCGTCGATGCGGGCCGCCTCGATCAGGTCGGTGGGCACCTCGGCGTAATAGTTGCGAAAGATGAGGGTGGTGATCGGGATACCGTACACGACGTGGACCAGGATCAGCGCCCACAACGTGCCGCCCAGGCGCCAGCCAAACACCTCGATCATGCCCAGGGTCTGGGTGAGCGGGATGAGCACGCTCTGGTAGGGAATGAACATGCCAAACAGCATCAGGAAAAACAGGGTCCGGGAGCCGGGGAACTTCCACTTGGACAGGATATACCCGTTGATCGACCCGAGCATGGCCGACAGGATAGTGGCCGGGATGGTCAGCTTGACGCTGTTGAGCAGGTTAGGTCCCAGGCCACGCAGGCCCTTCTCGGAGATGCCCGACCACGCTTGGGCAAACGTGTCGAAGTAAAGCTCTTTGGGCGGGAGCCACATCCGCGACAGGTCCTGGACCTCTTCAAAGCTCTTGAGCGAGCTGATGACCAGGACATAGACGGGCACCAGGAAAATGATGGCAAACAGGATGAGCAGGAAATAGATGGCGATGCGGCTGGGGTCCAACCGCCTGGCTCTGACGGCGCGGGGCCGGGATCTCGGCTCGTCCTGGGCGGCCACGGGCAGATCGGTCATAGTTCCACCTCCCGGCGGAAGCTGTAGATCAGGTAGGGGATGATCACCACGGCGATCATTAACAGCATGATGATCGAGATGGCCGCGCCCTGGGAATAGTGGTTGCCCTGGAAAGTCGTCTCGAACATAAAGATGCCCGGCATGTCGGTGACAAAGGCCGGCCCCTTGCCGGTCATGCTGTAGACCAGGTCAAAGATCTTGAGCGAGATGTGACCCAGGACAATGAGGGCCGACAGGGTGATCGGCTGGAGCATGGGCAGGATGATCCGGCGGTAGATGCTGATCTCGGAAGCGCCGTCGACGCGGGCGGCCTCGCGGATCTCTTCGGGGATGCCGCGCAGCCCGGCCAGATACATGGCCATGGTATAGCCGATCATCTGCCACGCAGCAGCGATGATTACCGGGATGAGGGCCACGTGAAAGGGGCCGATCGAGCTGGTCTCGGTGTACCATTTCCAGCGCAGAGCGTCGAGGCCCACCATGTTGAGCAGGGCGTTGACGCCGCGCAGTCGTGTGTCAGTGCCGGGGGCAAAGATCCACTGCCAGACCACACCGGTAAAGACGAAGGACAAGGCCATGGGGAAAAGGTAGATGGTGCGAAAGAAGCCCTCCC
The DNA here is from genome assembly GCA_034429215.1 of Anaerolineae bacterium. Classification (GTDB taxonomy): domain Bacteria; phylum Chloroflexota; class Anaerolineae; order JAAYZQ01; family JAAYZQ01; genus JAFGOG01. The sequence goes on from DAOUGI010000006.1 coordinate 22,852, forward strand.
CTTTCACCTTCTGGTCGAGCAGAATGGCCAAGAGGAGGCCGATGCTGACGCAGATGGCCAGGAAAAAGAGGGTGAAAAAGAGGGTATTCCACATGTCGATGCCGAACCGCTGCTGGCTGAAGAGGTTCTTGAAATTCTCAAACCCCACCCAGGTATAGTCGGGCAGGACGGTGTTCCACTTGGACAGCGAGGTTCTGGTGGTCCAGGCGATAAAGCCGTACACAAAGATGGCGATCAGGATGATGGAGGGTAGGAGCAACAGAAAAGCGAGCCAGCGCTCGCGGCGGGCTTCAGACATGTCGTGCCTCCAAGCTGTTAGCCATCAGAAGTTAGCCGTCAGCCGTCAGCTACCAGCGGCATAGCCGCTGATAGCTGAAAGCTGATCGCTGAAAATTAGCTATTTGCACACACCGGCGTCGACGCAGGCCTTGGCCATGGCGGTCTGGGCGGCGGCGACGTCCTTGTCAGTGACGAACAGGGTCATGGCATCGTTAAAGGCGGTGACCCACCCTTCGGCGGCAGCCGCGCCATGAGCCAGACTGGGGACGATCGCGTTGGAGCCAAAGTCGTCCATCGCCGACTGCAGGTACTCGTCGTACAACGCGCGATCGCCATCGGTGCGGGCCGGGATCGAGCCCTTCTTGGGGTTAAAGGCATCCTGGCCTTCTTTCGAGCCACACACAGTCAGCCAGGCGACGGCATTGGCCCGGTCCTTGGCGTTCTTGGGCAGGCCGAACGAGTCGGACAGCATGATGAAGGTGCCCCCGGTGCTGGGCGACGGCGCCCAACCAAACTCCTTGTTGGGGGTCAGGTTGGCAGCCTTGAAGTAGCCCTCAGCCCAATCGCCCATGATGGTCATGGCCGCATCACCGTCGGCGACGAGCTGGGCGGCCTGGTCCCACGACAGGGCGGCGTGGTCCTCGTTCACATAGTCCAGCATCTTGGCCATCGTGTCCAAGGCCGACGTGACTTCGGGGCCGTTCCAGTCGGTCGTGCCGGTCCACAGGCCCTTGTATTTGTCGGGACCCATCGCGCCGAGCAGCACCGACTCGAACAGGTGAGTGGCGGTCCAGATGCCGTTGTCGCCCAGGGCCAGCGGGGTGACTCCGGCGGCCTGGAGCTTGTCGGCGGCGGCAAAGAACTCGTCAAAGGTCTTGGGCGCGGTCAGGCCGTTGTTGGCAAAGACCTCGGTGTTGTACCACAACACATTCGAGCGGTGGATGTTGACCGGGACGCTCCAGATCTCGCCGTTGTAGGACAGGATGTCGATCACGCCCTGGGGATACTTGTCCATCCAGCCGTTGTCTTTAAAGATCTCGGTCACCGGCTCCATCTTGTCGGCCTTGACCCAGGAATCGATCAGCTCGTGGCCGGCGTGAACCTGGAACGAGTCGGGCGGGTCGTCGGCGCCCATGCGGGTAGCCAAGACGGCCTTGGCGTTCGAGCCGGCGCCGCCGGCGACGGTGGCGTTGATAAACTCGACGTCGGGGTACTTGCCACTGTAGAGCTTGATCATTTCGGCCAGGCCGTCGGCTTCGCCGCCGGCCGTCCACCAGCTAAAGATCTCCAGCTTGCCAGAGCCCGCTTTTTCCTCACTGGCGCCACAGCCGGCCAACAGGAGCGAAGCGATCATCAGAACTATTACCAAAAGGTGCATCTTTTTCATTTTTCGGGTCTCCTCCCACAGTTTTGTAGAATGCAGATTAACACTGGTTACCACAGGTGATTTGTCTCTTGTCGCTAACCCCCTTTCATGCAGGTTCCGTGCCTGGTGATGCAGAATTCCTAGCGTGCATGGGCGCTGCCTAGCGCTTACCAAGGTCTGACTGCTTGGCCACGCTGCTCGGATTGGCCAGGATAGCTTCGACCACCAAGGCAGCGGCGCCGATCAGGCTGGTATCGGGGCCAAAGGCCGATAAAACGATCTGGGCCTGTTGGCCGATCTCTGGCAGGGCCGTCTTGCGCACGGCCTGCTCGATGGCGGGCAAAAAGTATTTGCCGGCGACGGTGGCCGGCCCGCCCAGGACCACCAGCTCCGGATTAAAGATGTTGACCAGGTTGGCGACGCCCAGGCCGATGAGGTAGCCGGTTTCGCCCAGCGCCTCGAGGGCTTCGGGGTCGCCGGCATCGGCGGCCTGGACGATGATCGGCATCGACAGCGGGGTGCCGCGCTCGGCCAAGAGACGGGTGACCAGGCTGTTGCGGCCGACCTCCAGGCGGGCGCGCATCCGCTCGACGGCCGAATACTGGTTGATAAAGGTTTCCCAGCAGCCGCGGTTGCCACAGCGGCAGGGCGGGCGGTAGCCCTCGACCATAAAGTTGGTGTGGCCGAACTCGCCGGCGTAGCCGCTGGCGCCGCGGTAGAGCTCGCCGCGCAAAAAGAGGCCGCCGCCCACGCCGACGCCGGCAAAGATGAGGACAAAGTCGTCGACCTGACGGGCCATGCCGAAAAGGTGCTCGCCGACAGCAGCAGCGTTGGCATCGTTGTCGACGATGACCGGCAGGCCGGTGTGCTGTTGAAAGATCTGGCCAAAGGGGACCATGCGCCACTGAAGGTTGGGCGAAAAGATGAGCATGCCCTCCTGGATGTTGACCGTGCCGGGTGTGGCCAGCCCCAGGCCCAGAAGGCGGCAATCGGCGGGCTGGCGGGCGGCAATCGTCTCGTCGACCAGCCGCAGCGTCTGGGCAATGACGGCAGCCTGACCTTCGGCCGGGTCTGCCTCTTCAAAGCGGCGCAGCAGGATCTGGCCGGCCAGGTTGCTGAGGACGACCGACACAAAATCAACACCGAGCTCGACGCCGACGATGCACCCGGCCTGGGAATTGAGCTCGAGGAGTGTGGCCGGCCTGCCGCCGGCGGGGGCATCGAGACCGATCTCGCGAACGAGGCCACGGTCGAGCAGTTCCTCGACCAGGCTGGAGATGGTAGTCTTGTTCAGGCCGGTAAGCGAGGCCAGGCCGGCGCGCGACAGCGGCGCCCCCTCGTGGAGGTAACGCAGGACGGTGGATAGGTTGATCTCGCGTACCAGCGCCTGATCGCCGGTGCGGTAAGTCTGGGCCAATTTCCTCTCCCCCTTAGTTTGTTGCAGCAACAAACTAAGGCAATTATAACACGACTTTTCTCAATTGTCAATACCCCGGCGGGGTACCAAATGATAATCAGTCAAGCCCCAACTGCCGGCGCATCAGCCGCGGCGGCAGCGAGCCGCAGCCGAGGATAGCGTCGTGGACCTGGCGCAGGGAAGCCGTCGGATGAGCGCGGCGATAGTCGCCGATCACCCCCAGGATAGCCAGCTTGCCCATCAAGTAGGACTGGGGCTGGGTGGGCGAGCCGGTGTAGCGCCGCACCTCGGCCAGCGCGTTGGTCGGCTCGAGCTGGCATTCCTTGACCAGGAACTCGACCGCCTCTTCGACCGACATGTCCTTGGTGTGCAGCGATACGTCGAGGATGATCCGCGCCGCCCGCCACAACTGGTCGGACAGGCGCGCCAGGCGCTGGATCGGCCTAGCGATGTAGCCCATCTGCTCCAGCAGCTCTTCGCAGTAAAAGGCCCAGCCCTCGATGAACAAGGTGGACAGGAAAGAGCCCATGCGGCGGGGGATCGTCTTCTGTCTATTAGCCCATACAAGCTGAAGGTGATGGCCGGGGTAGGCCTCGTGCAGGGCGGTGATCGGCAGCTTGGCCCACGAATGGCCCTTTAGCTTTTGCTCCTGCTGCTCGGGTGGTGAGCTGGGGTCGACCGGGGTGACGACAAAGATGCCGTCCTGCTTTTCTTCGAGGATGCCGGGCGACATGTAGGCGGCGTAGGGGATGAGCGGCCGCATATAGACCGGCGTCTCGACGATACGCAGCGACTCGCCAGGCGGGATGGCGGCGATGTCGTGGTCGATCACGTACTGGCGGATGTCGGCCATGGCCTGCTCGTAGGCGGGTAAGAGGCCTTCGGCGGTCGGATGATCGGCCTTGGCCTCCTCCAGCAGCTCGCGGACCGTCTTGTTGGAGTCGATCTCGCGGGCCACCGCCTCCATCTGCGCCCGGGTCTGGTGGAACTGCTCCCAGCCGACAGCCAGCAGCTGGTCGGCGTCGTAATCGACCATGTGATCCTCGCGGAGCAGCTCATCGAACAGCTCGCGCCCGGCGGCAAAATCGCCGGACGCCTGGGGCAGGACGACGGTCTGGAGCCAGGTGATGAGCTCCTGCGCCGCCTGGGCAGCCGCCTGCCCGGCTTCCGCCATCTCGGCCTGCAGCTCCGGCGCCGCCTCGCCGGCCATGTAGGGCAGCAGCCACAGGAAGAGGCCGGGCGCCTGCTGTGTCTCCTCCAGGGCGATCTCGGCCCACACATGGGGCACTTTGGCGGGCACGATATTCTCCCGGCACTGGCGCAACACCCGCGGCGCCTCGCGCACCCGGCCCAGAGCCGAGCGCAGCCGGTCGGGCAAGGGGGCGAACTCTTTGAGCAGGAGCAGGACCACCCCGCCCAGCACTTCATCTAGGTAACCGCCGGGGTTGCGACGGTGGGACTGGAACTTGACATAGCCACGGATAAAGCTCTTGAAGATCTGAACGACCAGGACATAGTCGATGCGGGCGTCGAGCCGGAAGCCGGTGGTGTCCATGGCCTGGAGCTCGGCCTGGGCGGCCAGCAGATCCTGGTATTGGCTCTCCAACGCCTCGGGGCTAAAGTCGCCGAGGCAGCCGTCCCAGCGGTGGTCGCCCAACTGGGTGGCGGCGACCGGGCTCAGCTCGAGGAGGCGGGCCAGCCACGCCTCGGACCTCGAGTAGAAGGTTGATTCGTCGGTCATTATTTTCTCCTCCGTTCAGAACGATCTGATCACAGGCGCGATAGGGCGTCGCAAAGACGATCGATCTCTTCGACGGTGTTATAGTGGGCCAGCCCGATGCGTACCATCCCGCCTGACTCCTCGACGCCGAGCCGTTCAGTCAGGTTGAGGGCGTAGTAGTGGCCGTCCCACACGCAGATACCCAGGTCGCCGAGGTAGCGGGCGACGTCGTTTGGGTGCCTGTCGCCGACGCGGATGGCAAAGGTCGGGGTGCGCTGGGCCAGCCGGTCGCGGCCGGCGATGCCGTAGAGGCGCACCCCGGGCAGCGCGGCCAGCCGGTCGAGCATGATCCCTTGCAGGTGGCGCTCATAGTCCTGGACCGACTGCATGGCGGCGTGGAGCGTCGCCGAGCGGGCTGAGCGCCAGGCACCGGAGACCGGGGCCGGGTAGGTCTGGCCCAGCCATTCCAAATAGCGGATGGTGCCGGTCAGCCCGGCCAGCGACTCGCCGCTCTGGGTGCCGGTCTCCCACCGGGCGGGCGAGCGGTCGCCGGCGGGCCGGACCTTGTAGGCGGGCAGCGATTCGAGCAGATCGAGCCGGCCATAGAGGGCGCCCAGGTGCGGCCCAAAGAACTTGTAGGGCGAGCAGGCCAGGAAATCACAATCCAGGTCCTGGACGTCGATCGGCCCGTGGGGCGCATAGTGCACCGCGTCGACAAAGGACCAGGCGCCGGCCTGGCGGGCCATGGCGGCGATCTGCTTGACCGGGTTGACGGTGCCTACGGCGTTGGAGGCATAGCCCACCGCCACCAGCCTGGTGCGGCTGCCCAGATAGCGCTCATAGTCGTCGAGGTTGAGGGTGCAGTCAGCCTCGTTTATGTCGACCACGTGTACGATGGCGCCGCGACCGCGGGCGGCGAGGAGCCAGGGGGTATAGTTGGCGTCATGATCGAGCCGGGTCAGGATGATCTCGTCGCTGGGCTGAAGGGTGGCGCCGATGGCGCGGCTGAGCGAGAAGGTCAGGCTGGTCATGTTGGGGCCAAAGACGATCTCTTCGGGGCGCCGGGCGTTCAGGAAATCGGCCATGGCGTTGTGCGCCTCGGCGAGGATCTGGTCGCTCTCGGCGCTGGTGACAAAGGCGCCGTGGGTGTTGGCGTTGCAGCGGGAGAGGTAATCGACGATGGCGTCGATGCAGACTTGGGGCACCTGGGTGCCGCCCGGGCCGTCAAAGTAGACCAGGGGGCGGCCGTTTTGGGCGCGGGCCAGGGCCGGGAACTGGGCGCGGATTGGATTTGGGTCGAGCATAGTGGATATAGCCTTTCTGAGTTGAGTATTCCCCCCACCCCGACCCTCTCCCCAACGGGGGAATTACAGGCGGGTCAGGACGCGGCTGAAAATAGGGTGACGCAGGTCAATGGCCTGCTCTGGGCATAGCTCGTGGCAGCAATAGCAGTAGATGCAGCCGGCCGGATCGATGCGGGCGCGATCGTCTATCTTGGCGATGGTCTGGGCGGGGCAGTTGGCGATGCAGATGCCACAGCCGATGCAGCGCTCTGACACAACAGGCCGGGCGACCATTTGCCGCGCGGCCCAGCGGTGCAGGAAACGAGGCATGCGGGGGAGCGTATCACCCTGGCCGCCGCGGGGGATCTGAAAACCGCTGACCCGGAGCGCAGCCAGGAGGTCCCGGCCAGTAAGGCCGGGATCGTCGCCCTCAATGTCCAGATCGGCCACGCGGCCGGTGGTCCAACCACGCCGCACCGCCTGGGCGATGGTGGGAATGGCCAGAGGATCGTGGTCGACGAGGGCGACGGCGGCCACGTCAACCGCCGTCGGATCGGTTCCGGCCAGCAGGGCGCCGATGGGGAAGGGCCGGCCGGCCGAAGGGCCATCACCGTCCATGCCGACGACAGCGTCCATGATCGTCAAGGCCGGATGGACAAAGCCGACCAGGTCGAGGAGCATGTCGGCAAACTGGTCAGTGGTCTGGAGCTTGACGTGATAGCCGGGCTTGATCAGGCCGGGGATAGTACCGAACAGGTTTTTGACCGCACCGGTGAAGCGCATCAGGTTGTGGGTTTTGAGCTTGGGCAGGGAGATGACGACGTCGGCGTCGGTCACAAAAGTGCAGGTGTCGACCACCTTGATGAGGTGCCCGTCGGGATAGGGCCGCTGCAGGGCAACGATCTCGGTGTTTAGCTCAGCGCCGGTCTCGGCAGCTACCGCCGCCAGGCCGGCGCGCTCGTAGGCCCGCTGCCAGTTATAATGGATGGTGGATACGCCGGGGTTGTCGGCGATCAGCACCCGGCCGCCGGCTTCCTGGACGAGCAGGACCACAGCCCGCACCACGGCCGGGTGGGTGACGATTGCCCGGTCGGGATCGCTGGGCAAGAGCAGGTTTGTCTTGACCAGCACCCGCTGGCCGGGCCGGACAAAGCGGCCCATGCCGCCCAGCAGGTCGACGGCGCGGCGGACGGCAGCCTCGACGGCGGCGGGGTTGTAATCGGGGCAGCGGGTCAGAGCAACATGAGGGTCCACGCTGCTACTCGTCGTCCTCCCCTTCCTCGTCCGAGTCGGATAAGCCGTCCGTCTCCAGGCTCAGCAGCGGCCTTTTGCCGGTGGCCGGCGGCTTGCCCTTCCCCTTGGCCTTGGCCTGCTCCTCAGCGCGGATCTCGTTCCACACCCGCCCCAGGCCCGACTTGAAGCGGCGGTCGGCCTTTGGTTTTTCTTCGGGCGGGATGGGCCAGAAGCGAATCAGGTGCGACAGGCTCGAGGCGGTCTCGGACTTGCTGAGGCCCGACAGGTAGGCGCTGCGCACGTGGCGACGCACCAGGCGCAGAAACTCGGACATCCGGTCGGTGGCTTCTTTGCCGGTTGGCTCGCCGTGGCCAGGGATCAGCACGTCGTAACGCAGCCGGCGGAGGTAGGACAGCGCTTCGAGCCACTGCTTGGTATTGCCCTGCGACAGAAAAGGAGGCCGGTCGGTGATGACTACGTCGCCGGTGAACAGGATCTTTTCATTCGGAAAGTAGACGATAATAGTAGCCGGCGTATGCCCGCCAACCGAGATGAGGTGGATCTCTATGTCGCCTTTGAACAGGGTGGCGCGCCCGGTGAAGGTCACCTGGGGCTTGATGATCTTTAGGTGCTTCCACTCGGCCACGGCCGGCGGGTTGCGGTCGCGGTACATGTTCAGCAGGCGGGTGCGAAAGCTGTCGCCGTAGCTTTTCATCTCTTTCCAGGCATGCTCGTGGGCCAGGACGCGAGCCATAGGGAAGAATTGGTTGCCGATGATGTGGGCGCGGTGGTGGTCGGTATTGATAATGTATAGGATCGGCTCGTCGGTATAGCGTTGGATCTCACTCAGCCAGGCTCGGGCGTCGTTTGGCAGCATCGGCGTGTCGATCAGAATAACGCCCTCGCCGGTAGGAATAAAAGCCACGTTGGCGCCGTGGTAGCCGGTTTCCACAAGGATCTTGGGTGCTATTTCTCGGATCATAGGTAGCTCCGTTTAGCGAACAGCTGTCAACTATCAGCCTTCCCACCCGCTGAGGAGAAGGAGGAGGATAGCGTCGAAAAGGCAGCGTCGAGAGCGGCCGGGACTTGGCCAGCGTCGGGGCCGCCGCCCTGGGCGAAATCGGGACGGCCACCGCCGCGGCCGCCAATGAGCTGGCAGGCCTGACTAAGCAAGGTGCCGGCGTGAAAAGCCAAGTCGGCGGAACGGGCAAAGACCAAATGGCCCTTGTCCCCGGCCTGGCCGGCTCCAAGCAGGACGACGGTCTGCGGGCGGGCGATCAACCGCTGAGCCAACAGCTTGAGGTCGTCAGGTGTGCGGCCGGCCAGATAGGCCTGCACGACACGGAGGTCCCCCAGCCGGCCAGCAGCATGCCATAGCGCGTCGGCCTCGGCATCGAACAGAGCATCGTGAGCGCGGCGCAGGTCACGGCGGGCTTGACTCAGCTCACCGTCGAGACGGCGGATCGCCTCGGGCAGCTCCCAATAGCCGACGCTCAGGTCACGGGCCATGTCGAGGAGCAGAGCGTTCTTGGTCCGATAGTCGGCCAAGGCGCGCCGACCACACATGAACTCGACGCGGGTCTCGGCGCCGCGTCGCTCGCTGCGGACGATCTTGATCAGGCCAATATCGCCGGTGGCCCGCACGTGGGTGCCGCCGCATGCCGAGCAGTCCAAGTCGGGAACCTCGACGATGCGCAGCGGCCCGCTGTGGGCTGCAGGCTTGCGCAGCGTCAGGCGGTGGACCTCCTTGCCCGGCACAAAACGAGCAGCGACCGGCAGGTTGTTAAAAACAGCATGGCTGGCCAGCGCCTCGGCCTGGGCCAGCTCCTCAGTCGACAGGGCGCGGTCCAGGTCGATGGTGGCGCAGTCGGTGGTCAGGTGAAAACTGACGGTGTTGGCCGCGCAGCAGCGGACAAAAGCCGCCGACAGGAGGTGCTGACCGGTATGGTGCTGCATCAGGTCAAAACGACGCTCCCAGTCGATACGGCCCTCGACCTGCTCGGCGTCAAGCGGAGCGGCGAGGAGATGGATCACGGCCCCGTCGGCCTCGCGCTCGACCGCCTCGACCACGGCCACTTCCGCGCCGTCGTCAGCGTCCAAAGGCTTGAGCACACCGGTGTCGTGGGGCTGACCGCCGCCGGTGGGATAGAAAGCGGTTTGATCCAGTACGGCCGCCGGCCGACCGGCCCACTCCAGCCGCTCGACCACCTGAGCCGTGAAATGGGTCAGGTAGGGGTGGTCGAAATAGAGCCGGTGCCACACCTCCGAGCCCTTGGCAGACCGGGGAGCCTGGGAACCCCGCTTGGTCATGCCCTGCTCCTGCGTCGCTGAGAGGCGGCGTTCTTTTTCTTTTTGGGGACCGGCTTGCGCTTGGCCAGACCCACAGCGACAACCACACCCACGGCGATGGCGGCCAGCACGATCAACAGCGAGATCCAGGTCCAGGGGGCGCGCACGCCAAACAAGGGCACCATCGCCCAGGTCATCCACAGCGCCAGGCCGACGAACAACAGCCCGGTGAGCAGCTTGACCGTGGCCGTATGGCGGCTGACCAGGCTGCTCAACTGCTCGGAGGTAGTGCCAAAATAGGTCACCAAAAAAACCACGACCAGCGGGACGATGAACATGAGGCAGTAGAGCAGTAGGTAGAGGAAAGCCTTGGACGCCAGCTCCGGGACGCTCAAGACAAAGACGATGGTCGGCAGATAGACCTGGCCGGTGCAGGCCAGCTCGATGAGCGAAACGATAAAACCGGTGACAAGGGCGACGAGCACAAAGGCGCGGGTATGGGCGCCCTCGCGGATGACACGGTTGATCAGGCGGCGGAGGCTGAGGGGCAGCTTGAGGGTCATCTCGCCGGCCTGCCCCTTGCGCGCCTTGAGAAAATCACGGAAGGTCAGGATGGCCAGGATCATGCACAGTACGGCCGTAAGCAGGTAGACCCAGCGGCCCAGGGTGGAAAAGAAGGGCAGGGCCTGGACGGCCTTGAGCAGCCCAAAGCCGACGAACAGGTAGGTGAGAAAGACGCCCAGGGCAAAGGCGGCACCGACGAAGAGGATGTCACGTCCGCGCCGTCCGGTAAAGGCCATGTAGGAGATGAAAAAGACGAGGGTGGCAAAGGCGCACGGATTGAGGCCGTCGATCAACCCTGCACCCAGCACAGCCAGGGCGCCAAACGACTTGAAGCGCTCGACGAGGCCAATTTGGCCCTGGGCCGGATCGAACTCTTCCCAGGTGCGCGTGGCGCCGGTCGTGGCATATTTGCCTACAGCGGCCAGCAGGCTGTCGGCGTTTGCCTCGGTGCCGATCAGCACGTTTTCGCCGACGAAGATCATCGGCGTGGACAGCCGTTTCTCGGCCGGGACGTCATACTGCTCGCTCAGCCACTCGTTGAGCGGCTGGTTGCTCTCGATGGAAAAGGTCTCGACAACAAGCGCGGGATACTGCCGCTTGACTAACTGGAGATCGTAGGTGGTACGGGCACACTCCTGGCAGCCGGCCTTTTCAAAGTAGGCCAGGTAGATCGGCTCGCCTGCTTCAACAGTGGGGCCCGGCGTAGGGGGTTCGGAGTCCAGGGAGGTATAATCCACGCCGCCCTGGGCCAGGTAGCGGTCGATCAGCTCCTCGAGCCTGGCCGGGATATCGTCGCTGCCGACGAGCACCTGATCGCCAATGACCAATGCCGGTATATAGCCCTGGTTGTCGGCGGGCACGCCAAGCTTTTTCTCCAGGGCCAGCATCGTCTGGTAGTAGTCTCCCCTGCTTATCTCGATGTACTGGTGCTCTATCTGGTCGCCATACTTGTCATAGACCGTCGGCAAATAGTTTTCCATGATCTCGTGGCAGTGAGGGCAGGTAGTGCTGTAGAACAGGGTAAAGCGAACAACCGGACCGGCCTGCCGGCCAGACGCACCACACGCAGCCAGCAGAAAGACGAGCAAAAACAGACGAACCAGGGAGCCGATTCTCATCCAGGGCCTCTTTGAAAACAGGGCCTGACAGGTTTAACCCCAACCTGCCAGGCCTGGGTATTTACGCTACAGTCTTGCCGCACTCGGGACAAAAACGCGACCCGGTCGGGACAACCGCCCCACAGTTGGCGCAGGTGACCGGAGCCGGCGCCACTTCCATCTTGGCGCCGCAGTTCGGGCAGAACTTGACGCCGGCTGCCACCTCGGTTTGGCAGCTTGGGCAAGGGCGGCCGGCGGGTGTAGCCGTTGGCACAGGCGCGGCAGCCACGGCCTCGGGCGCCTTTTCCTGGCGGATCCTCTCGACCTCTTCCTGCTGCTCGGCGACCTGCTGGCGCAGGACGTCCACTTGCTGGCAGAGCTCCAGCAGCTCCGGCTGCGTTAGGGCCCCGCTGTCGTAGAGGTCTACCACGCGCGCGCCGATGGACGATACCTGAGTGGTCAGCTCGCCCTTGAGCTTGCTCAGCGCCCCTTGTGCCTGGTTCACTCGCTGCAGACGCTCCGCCTCAAAGGCGGCCTTGTCAACTCCACTTTTGATCTTGTCAAAGAAACCTGGCATTGATACCTCCCTTTTTTTACACTACAGATGGTCGATTGGACAATCATGCGCGGCGGCTGCGCGGATCGATCCGCGCTCCTCGCCTCCGCTGGCTATTATAAACCGGTAACACCGATAAGTCAAGTGCTGCCGAGCCCAGACTTGTGCCCGCGCGGCCAAGATCCCTGCCTGTTTGTCAGTAGATGCGGCGGCCAAACCCTTCCTTCGTCGCCGAGTTGTCATAGATCTCGTCTATGGTAAAGATGTAGGCCGGACGATTGGGCCAGCGCTCGGGATGGGGCTCGTGATAAACGTCATGCTGGGCGTTGATCAGAAGGTGGTAAGAGCTCCCCTCCTCGTGGATCTCGGCCCGACCGCGGACTTCGAAGCTGATCGCCGGCGGCTGGTAAAAGAGAAGGGTAACCGCCGGATCGGCGCGAAGGTTAGTCCAGGTATGATCGAGGGCCAGCTCCAGCGATCCCAGCCGGGTAAAGTCGATCCGCTCCTGGCAGCCCTCACCGTACAACATGCGCATCAGCAGGCGCAGTCCATCCATACTATAGCCATCGCGCCAGCCGCGCCGGATGTGGGTCAGGTAGGCGTCGAGGGTTTCGTCCAGGTATTCTGGCTTGGGGACGTAGCCGACGCCTTTGATCGAGGCATTCAGACCGGCGGGGCCGTGGGAGACGACGCTTGGATTATGACGAGTAAAGCCAAGGTAGATCTCGTGCGGGGCGACCGCCTGCCCCTCGGCCTGGCGGCGGATCAAGTCCGCACGCCCACGATAGGCCCAATTGATGAACGCTATGGGAATGGTGTGTGATGTCATAGGGCAGCGATTTTACCACATTGCGCAGGTGTGAGCAAAAAAACGATTGGACGCAGTGAGCCGAGAGCTGATAACGCTCAGCTATCGGATGATGGAACGAATGGCGCTTGGCCGGCGTCTTGATTTGTGGAGGGCCCATGGGCCAATCGAGGAATAGACTCAAGGCAAATTGGAAGGTCTGGGTGAGCCTGCTCCTGCTGATCCAGCCGTTGGCGGCCGGGTGCGGCTCCAGCACAAATACAGGGGTATCGCCGTTGGCCACACCACCGGCGGCAACGGTTCTGCCGCCTTTGCCCAGCGCTTTGGCCGCCCCGCTACCCACAGCGCGCCCCACGCCGATCCTGGACGGTTGGACCGTCTATCCGGGCGTCAACGACGTGCAGGGCGCGGTTTTCGCCCCTGACGGGACACTGTGGACGGCGACGACCGCCGGAATCGTGCGTTGGAACTTGGCCGATGGCACGTACAACCTCTACACCGCCGCCGACGGCCTGGCCTCCAAGGCTACCACCGACGTAGCGATCGCCCCAGACGGCAGCGTGTGGGCTGCCACATTAGCAGGAGTGAGCCACCTGGAGGGCGAGCGCTGGATTACCTACACCCAGGCGGACGGACTGCCCAGTGACACCGTCCTGTCCATCGGCGTAACCCCCCAGGGGCAGGTGTGGGCCGGCACGGTCGAAGGCGCCGCCCGCCTTGACGGCGGACCGTGGACAACGTACCTCGGCAGAGGGCGGGTGTGGAGCCTGGAGGTCTCTCCAGATGGCGCGGTGTGGTTCGCCGCCGATGGCCTGGGGGTCAACCGCTATCTGCCCAGCAAAGACAGTTGGACACAATACACCACTGCCGATGGACTGCCTGGGCTCAGCGTTACCACGATTGCCGCCGGGTCAGCGGGCGATGCCTGGGTGACAGTGCCATGGGAAGGCATCTATCACTTTGACGGGGCCAGGTGGCAGCGCGTGTGGGAGCACGGTGGGATGGTGTGTGCCTTGGCCGTTGCAGCCGACGGCACGGCGTGGATTGGAGGCTGTGGCAGCCTGCACTACTCCTGGGGCAGCCTGATCCACGGCCAAGGAGACGAGTGGCCAGAGGTGACAGGCTGGCACGACATGGGAGCTCCTGCCGTACATGCCATCGCGTCGGGACCGGACGGCAAGATCGCCGTCGGCACCGACCGAGGGCTGAGCATCGGCGATGGGAAGGGATGGCAGACACTGTTGGGAGGGCCCGCTCGCAGCCAAGCGACGGCCGCAGCCGTCACACCTGACGGCGCCGTCTGGTTCGGGTTCGGCGACAGCGCCGCCGATGTGGCAGGCGGCGGATTGAGCCGCTTCGACGGCCGGGAGTGGCAGTATTTCCTCGATGATGCCAACGTGCAGGCATTGGCCGCCGGCCCCGATGGCACACTGTGGGCAGGCGCCGGATGCACGTTGTGGCGATTGAACGTCGCCGATTGGCAGCAGGTAGGTGGCTGCGAGCAGATCAAGGGTAACATCCTCGACATCGCCGTGGCATCGGATGGCGCGGTGTGGGCTGCCACCGGGATGGCTTTGGCCCGTTTCGACGGCCAGTCATGGACAGCATACGACAGGCTGATCCATTCGGTGGCAATTGGAACCGGCGACACGCTGTGGGCGGTTGGCTGGGAAGGGACGCAGGGCTCAAACCATGTGGCCTACTTGAACGGATCGGACTGGGTCAAAACGCTGGACCGCAGCCTCGGCTCCCTGGTTGTGGCTCCGGATGGCCAGGTCTGGGGGGTGACCGAAGAAGGAGAGCTGGCCCGTTTTGACGGCCATGACTGGACGTTCCCTCGGCTCCCCGCCGAGCTCGACAGCCTGGTCCGCACCCTGGCCATCGCGCCGGACGGCGCGCTGTGGGCCAGCGGCGATGCTCACATCGCTCGTTTCGATGGGGTTAACTGGACCGTCTATCCATCCGTTGAGGGGGTGCAGGCCATTGCCTTTGCGCCCGATGGCTCGCTATGGCTGGCCACGTCCAACAGGGCTGCCCATTTCCGGCCAGCACCCGCGGACTAGTGGAGTGCCGGCTGTCAGCCGCCAGCGGACGTCGGCTTGATGCCGGGAAGGGTGAACCAGAAGGTACTGCCCTCTCCGACCTTGCTTTCGACGCCAACCTGCCCGCCAAGCCTTCCCACGATCCGCCCCACGATGGACAGACCCAACCCGTGCCCCTTGGTGTCGATCTGCTCGAGCCGGGTAAACGGGCTGAAAAGCCGCGCTTGCTCCTCCGGCGTCAGGCCGGGGCCGCTATCCCTGACCCAGAAGCGAATCGACGGCCCGGACCGTTTGTCGCCGCCCTGGTCAAACCCCAGCTCGATACGCAGCGGCTCACTGCCATACTTGAGCGCGTTGCTGACATAGTTCACCCACACCTCCTCGACCCAGGGCGCATAGCCGGTGGCCACAGGCCAGCGCCGGGGCAAGACGATCTCAGCCTGTCGGGCAGCTATCTCGGCATTCAGGCGGATCCGCACCTCAGAGACGATGGCCGCCATGTCCACGGGCCCAGTGGGCAGATCGCCAATCTGACGCACACTGGCGAGCAGAAGCAGGTTATCGATGATGCTCCTCATCTTATAACCCGATTGGAGGACAGTCCGCAGGGCGGTCTTGATCTCTTCTGGGGACTTTTTCCCTACGCCCGCCACCAGGAGCGAGCTGTAGCCGATGATCGTCGACAGCGGCCCTTTGAGATCATGGGCAACGGTATGGGCATAGGCATCCAGCTCTGTATTGCTTGCCTCGAGCTCATGAGCATATTCCTGGAGCGCCTGCTCAGCCTGGCGGCGTTCGGTTACGTCGTGCAAGACGATCAGCCGGCCGGTCAACCGCTTACGCCGGTCGTACAGAGGCGATATTCGGAGATCGAGCCACCGCGAGCCGGCCAGGCTGTCGACCGCGATCTCGGCCTGCGCCTCCGGGACATCCCGGTAGCGCGCCACCAGATCGGGCCAAGCAGCCAAGGCGACACCTGCTTGCTGGCCGATAACACGCGCGGGGTCGCACCCGATGGCACGGCAAGCCATGGGGTTGATATCCACCACCCGGTTTTGAGCATCCACCACCAGAACGCCGTCGCTCATACTTTCCACCAGCGTATCCCGAGCGATCGGCACCAGCTCCAAGATTTGAAAGCGCAGAAACCCCACACCCGCCGCCAAACCGGTCAGGGCAAAGGCAATGGGTGTGAGATCCAGACCGGGCAGGGGCACCAGCCCGGCTATGTACAGCAAGTTTCCCACCCACGGCATGGCGGCGCCGGCAAGCATCACCTTGGCCTGTCTCCGGTATAAACGCGGGGGACGCAGTGTTGTCTGCACCAGCAGGATCGTTCCCACCAACATCAATAGATAGGAATAGGCCCACTCGACCCAGAATCCGATCCCGTGATCGTAAATCAACATCGCGCCCGGCGCATCGGAAGACGGCGTAACCCTAGGCCAGATCAGATGGTGCCACTCGTTCGTGAAAACCAGCAGCAGCGTGATCGCCGGCACAATCCACAGGAGCGCTATCCTGCGGGGCGTCAGCCATTCGGTGCGCTGACCGTAATCCAGGACAAAGAGCAGCCACGCCGGCGCGACGCCGACGATGCCCAGATAGGTGATCTTGGACCACCATATCTTGGCCGGCACAGAGACCGCCGCAAACTCGCCGGCAGCAGCCAGGGCCCACATGGCCACAGCCAGCATCAGCAGGGCAAGCGGGGCGCCGCCGGGAGCAGCCCGCCGCAACCAGGCATAGATCGCCACCGACAGGGCGATCCCCGCTGCTATGGCCGGCACGACGACATAGGGTACATTCTGAGGATTCATCGCTTGTCGCTCACTGCTCCTTGCGCCTCCCCTCCTGCGCCTGCCCACCCCTGGAGTCCTTGGCCCTCCCCTGCTCCCTGCTCTAACCGTTCGCGCACCGCCCGGTACAGCTCTGTCGCCTTGAGCTCGGCCAGATGGTAGCAGGGACCGTGCAGCGACTCGGCCAGTCCTTGGGCCAGGCCACGGTCGTAAGATGGGTGCTCCATATTGATCACCACCGAATGGATCCCGGCGGCGTGGATCAAGTCACCCACATGTAACGCCTCTTCCTGGGGTGGCAGGTCGGTGAGCGCCACGTTGCCGGCGCCGTCGGTGAGCAGGATCAGCAGCGGCATGGCCTCGGGGTAAAGGCGCATCTCGCGGTGAAAGACGCGGTAGGCCAGCAACAGCCCGGCGGGCAACGGGGTCTTGCCGCCGACCGGCAGGTGGCGCAGGGCTCGCTGCGCCAGCTCGACGCTGGAAGTAAAAGGCAGCACCAGCCGGGCCTCTTGCTTCTGAAAGACAACCAACCCTACCCGATCGCGCTTCTGGTATGCATCGATTAACAGCGACATGATCGCGCCTTTGGTGGCCTCCATGCGTTGGGTGCCGGCCATACTCCAACTGGCATCGACGACGAACAGGATCAAGTTGCCGGCGCGGCGGACGCGGACCTTGCGTTGGACATCGTCGGTCGTGAGCGCCAGGGTACCGGCCTCGGCGCCGCGCTCGACCTGGTGCAGAGCCGCCTGGCGCAACGTGGCGTCGAGCGCCACGTCCGACAGGTCGCCATGGGCTGGGCGGGCTTGGACGTAACGGCCGCGCTTGCGGCTGGTGCGGGTAAAGGAGCGCTTGCCGGCAGTCTTGCGGGTCAGCCGGTCGAGGGGCGATTCGACCCGGCGTGGGTTGAACATGCTGCCGATAGTCGGGACGATGTCAACCTGTTGAGGGCCGCCGACGCCCAGCGGATCGGCAGTGTGGCCCTTGATCGAGGCGCCTCCTTCACCCAAGACCATGTCAGAGGGTGAAGGCGCCCCGTCATCCGTCACCTCTTTTTTTTTCCCATGTTGCCCGGCTCACCGGCCTGCGGGCCGGGAGCCGTTGCAGTCGCTCCGGTCGGTTTTTCATCCGCCTTCTCGCGAGCCTGGCCCAGGCGAACCGCCAGATCCTCCAGGCTGAGGGCTCCGTCCTCGAACGGCTGGCGCCTGAGTCGGTGGGGCAAGGCCAGCTCGGCGGCAGCCAGAATGTCGACCTCGGTCATCACCGGCTCTTCTCGCCGGCCGGTCCCGTCACGCGACAGGCGGAGGGCGGCGTGGGCCAGGGCTGCCTTTAGGATAACGATATCGGCCCGATGGCCGTCGACGTTGTAGGCAGTCGTCAGCTCGGCGATCGTGTACAGGTTGCCGGCATCGTAAGTCACCTGCGGTAACATCTCGCGGGCACGGGAGATCTCGCCACACAACTGCTGCTCGTACGGCATCCACTCGACGAAAAAATCGTCCGGGTCGCTCTCGAATTCAACGGTTCGCTCCAGGATGTTGACGCGCGACAGGGGATCGCCGATGCCCCGCACTTCGACGCACAACGCAAAGCGGTCAAGAAGCTGGGGGCGCAGCTCACCCTCCTCAGGGTTCATCGTGCCGACCAGGATAAAGCGGGCCGGGTGGGAGAACGAGATGCCCTCCCTTTCCACGACATTGCGGCCCATCGCCGCCGAGTCGAGCAGCAGGTCAACAACGTGATCGTCGAGCAGGTTTACCTCGTCGACATACAACAGGCCACGGTTAGCAGCAGCCAATACACCCGGCTCGAACTTTTTTCGACCGGTCTTGAGCGCAGCCTCAATGTCGAGGGTGCCGACTACACGATCTTCGGTGGCGCTGACCGGCAGATCGACAAAGCGGATCCGGCGCCGGGCGACGGGCAGGCGCTCGCCTGCGGCCAACCGCTCGCGGCACTGATCGCACATCTGGTCGGGCTGGACCGGATCGCAGTTGAAAGGGCAATCGGCGACGACGTCGATCTCGGGCAGCAGAGCAGCCAGAGCCCGCGCGGCAGTCGACTTGGCCGTGCCACGCTCGCCCCTGATCAGCACACCGCCGATCTTGGGGCTGATAGCGTTCAGAATAAGCGCCATCTTCATCCGATCCTGGCCGACGATGGCGCTGAATGGGAAAATAGTCTGCATAGGTTGACTCAAGCTACCGGCTATCAACCTGCAGGCTGATAGCCAATAGCTGATAGCTGAAAACTAGAATGCTTTAAACTTGTCCTTCTTGGTGTTGCACACTGGGCAGCGGTCGAGAGGCTCGCCAATGTGGGTCCAACCGCAGATGGGGCAAACGTAGACTTGGCCGATCTCGATGTCCTTGCCGGCCTCGGCAGCCTTTTTGGCGTCGCCATACATCTCGGAGTGGATCTTTTCTGCCTCGATGGCATAGGTCATGGTGCGCAGGGCGCCCTTTTCTTGCTGCGCCTCGGCGGTAGTCAGATAGGCCGCATACATGACGTCCACTTCGAAATCCTCGCCGTTGATGGCCGCATCGAGGTTGGCGACCGTGTCACCGATGTAGCCCAGCTCACGGAGGTGGTTGGTGGCGTGCGACTGCTCGGCATACGCGATGGCGGTAAAGAGGCGAGCGATGTTCGGCTTGCCTTCCTTGGCTGCCTGGGCAGCAAAGGCCAGGTACTTGATGTTGGCCTGGCTTTCGCCGGCCAGAGCGGCGCTCAGGTTTTGCTTGGTCAATTCCTTCATTGGTCATTCTCCTCTTTGAATTGGGTTTTCTACTACTCACTCTTCCTTGTGTTTTCTTCGATCTTGGCCTGGCACAACGCCACTTGGGCCTGCAATCTCAACAAGAAGGCGCGCTCGCGGCCAGCGAGAAGGCCGATCAGACCAAACAGGATCGCACCTATGAGACAGGCGATCAGCTCGGTGCCCAACTCGTCCAGGCTCAGGTGGCGGGGCGGCCTTGCTGAATTCGCATCTAGAAGCAACCCCATCCAAAAGCCGGCCACGCCGCCGACTAGGGCGAGGACAAGGGTCAATGTGATGACGATCATCCTGGCGCGGTTGTACAGGCGGTCCGCGAACCTTTGTATAACATCCGGATCGTACGCGACCATTGTGTCCCCTCCGCTTATCAGATTGGCAGAATCACTCTGCACAGCGCTTACCGTTCAGGGCACGGCAGACGTGCTCCAGCAGTACAGAGGCCGCGAACGGTTTTTGCAGATGGCCAGCGACGTCATCCGTGTGAAGCAGTTGGCGGACAGGCGGCTCGGCAGACAGGACAATGACCGGCACGGAGCGCCCGTCCAGCCCGGCGTGGAGGGTGTGGACCAGACGCGGCAGATCCACGTTCGGCAGCTCCAGGTCGAGCAGGATCAAGTCAGGCCGGCATTCGTCGAGCAGCTGCAGCCCATGCTCCTCGCTGATAGCCTCGCGCACCTCCAAACCCAGCGCTTCCAGGTTTGCCCGGATCAGCTTGCGGATGCGCCAATCGTGTTCTATGGCCAGTACACACTGTCCCATCATCAGCCTATTGTAGCCTATGGCCGTTAGACAGATGTAAGAGAGCGGCGGATGCGCGTTAAAACTCTATTAGAAAGGTACGGTCTCTTCCCACATCGATTTTATCACATCTAGGTGGGCGAGTCAAACAATAACAGTTGTATCTTCTTTGCGTTTTACTCGTAAAGAGAGTATAATGATGATAACCTTGAGCTGTGCATCTTCAGGGAGGAGAGAACATGGGAGAAAGAGGGGAAGGGGAAAGGCAGCGCCGCTACCCCAGCGTGTTCTGGCCGCTGTTGTTGATCGCGATCGGCGTCCTGCTTCTGTTGAACAGTCTGGGCTATATCGACCTGGATTTTGGAGAGTTGTGGCGCTTTTGGCCGGTTTTGCTGATCCTGATCGGTCTGGATCTGCTCCTGGGGCGGCGTTCGTGGCTTGGCAATCTAATCGTCCTGCTCCTGACCCTGACCGTGCTCGGCGGCTGCATCTTGCTGCTCGCCAAGCCAGCCGGACAACTGGCCGGCGGCGTTGAGGTAGACAAGATCACCGAGTCGTTGCAAGGGGCTGAGCGGGCAAGTCTCGACGTCAAAGCTGCTGCAGGCACACTGACCATGAGCCAAATCGAGGATTCGTCCTCACTCGTAGAAGCCACACTCGATTTGGCAACCGACCACAAGCCAACCTGGAAGGTAGAGCGGGATGGTGACCATGTGTCGATGCAGCTTGCTTACGAGAGCGGCACGCCCTTCAGCATCGGTTGGGGCCGGGGCGAAACGTGGGACCTGCGCCTCTCGCCCGCGGTTGTCTGGGAGCTGACGGCCGACCTGGGCGCCGGTGAGAGCCGTCTGGACTTGACCGGGATCGACCTCGACGCCCTGGCATTGGAGCTGGGGGCCGGCCAGTATGTGGTGACATTGCCGGAAAAGGTGGGGGGAAACGTCACGATCAAGGGTGGCGCAGGCGGGCTGGTTCTAAAAGTCCCGGAAGGGTTGGCAGCGCGGGTGAGCATCGAGCGCGGCATCGCGCCCGTATCGATGTCAGATCGCTTTGAGAAAAAGGGTGGCGCCTACATCACCCATGACTGGGAAACCAACACCAACCGTGTGGAAATAGAGATCAACCTGGGCGTTGGCGGGATCACTGTACAGGAGCCGTAAGTACGATCGTGGCGCGGGCCCACGAAGGGCCGGCCACAACGGGTGACATGAACTATGGCCATCGTGGATAGCTTGACGCGTCTGGGCCAGTTTCGCCTCTTTGCCGGTCTGAGTGAGGTCGACCTAATCCAAGCCGGCAACTGGGTTGACGAAAGGTTCGCCCGCGCCAGCGAGGTCCTTTACCGCCAAGATGCGATGCCCGACTTTCTGTACCTGGTGGAAAGCGGCCAGGTCGCCGAAGTCGGACGGGATCCCGCCAAACAGGTAATCCTGCGCCGGCTGGCGGAGTCAGGCGACCTTATCGGCCGCCGCCCGGCCCTGGAGAATGTACCGCACCAGGCTACTGCCACCGTTCTGCAAGATGCCCGGCTGCTGGCTATCAGCACCGGGAATCTGCGATCTTTGCTGAACACCCTGCCCACGCTGCGCGACCGGCTGCACCGCATTGACGTTGTGAGCCGGGTGATGACCATGCCGTTGTTTAGCAGTTTCGACCGGGCACAGCTAGATCAGATTGCAGATCTGGTACGGGTGGTGGAGTATCCGGCCGGACAGATGATCTACCGCCGTGGCGATATGCCGAGCGCCATGTATGTGATCAGCACCGGCCAAGTGGTGGAGACACAGGACGGCCTGTCATCGGCCGATACCTGGGCCCGATACCGGGCGGCCGGCAGTTGGTTTGGGCAGGAGGAGCTGAGGTCCAACAGCCCATACCAGACGACGGCCCTGGCAAACACCGATGTTGAGCTGTTCCGCATCAACCGCGATGGCCTGGATTGGCTGCAACGTCTCCAACCTCAATTCAGCCAGGCTCTGAACCCGCCGCCCATAGCCGGCTGGTTGGCCAAAACCGATCTGTTCGCCAAGCTGAGCGACCTGGAGCGGGAACACCTGGCCGGCTTTGTCGGCCAGGCCCACTATGCTCCCGACGAAGCGATCTTTCGCCAGGGAGAAAAGGACCAGAAGCTCTTCATCCTGTACGAAGGAGAAGCGATCGTCCGCGCCCTGGATCCCGAGGGCAAAGAACGGCCGGTTGATTATATCTACCCCGTGGTAGAGTATGGCGAGCGCTCTGCTTTTCTGGGCGAGGGGCATTCGCTGACAATCACAGCTGTTACTCCCAACAATTGGCTCTACGCCCACCACGACGACCTGGAGCGCTACCTGGCCAAGCACCCCGCAGCGCGGGACAAGCTTGTATTCAAGCCGATCGTCCAGGCCCGGCAGCAGCTCAAACCCCTCAAGTGGATGGACGCGGACGAGCATCTGCACCTCCGGAAACGGCGGCATTGGGCTGTCCTGTTGAGAAGGCTGATCGCGCCGGGAGCGCTGGTGCTGCTGGGGGCCGTGATCTTGGTTCTGCTGATAGGCAGAAAGAGCGCGCTGTTCAGCACCCTGGACATCTTGGCCATCGTCCTGGCTCTGCTGTGGTGGGTTTGGAACCTGATCGACTGGCTGAATGACTATTTCATCGTCACTAACAAACGGGTGGCCCACCGGGAAAGGCTGCTTTTTATCCGCGAAGCTCGCGATGAAGCTCCGCTGGACAAGGTCCAAAACGTCAACATCGACCAACGCTTTTGGGGTAACTTGCTCGGCTTTGGCTCACTCGTGATCGACACAGCCGCCGGATATGGCGGTGGTCGCGTTAGGTTCGACTACCTGGGCAACCCGGGAAAGGTACAGCAGTTAATCTTTGAAGAGATGAGCCGGGTGCGGGCCAGCGAGCGACTTGAAGCTCGGCAAGCGATCCGGGACAAACTGGCCGACGGGATGGGCGTTACCCTTCAGCCCCACATCCCACCCACGGCGACAGCGCATTTTACCGCGCCGCCAGCGCCGCCGGCCAGGGACAGCCTGCTAAGACAGATCGGCCGCTTGCCCCGCTGGCGCCCCATGTGGACTGAGGAAGAAACGAGCGACCAGGTCACCTGGCGCAAGCACCCGATCCGCCTCCTTGCCCGTATCTGGATCCCCACACTTGCCGTCGTCCTTGTGTTGGCTGCCGCTGTCGCGCTGCCATTGAGCGGCGTGATATCCCTTTCGTGGCCGTTGCTTGGAGGCGCGGCCGTTATGCTCCTGCCGCTCTTGTTTTGGTGCTGGTGGGGATACACTAACTGGGGCAACGACCAGTACATCGTGACCAACGACCGGATCATCGACGTCGAGAAGATGCCCCTCGGCTTTCGCAGCAAAAGAACCGAGACCACCTTCGAAAAGATCCAGAACGTGAACTATACGATTCCCCATCCCCTGGCCACGCTCCTCCACTATGGGACGGTCATCATCCAGACCGCCGGGCCGGAGGGCCGCCTCGTCTTCGAATGGGTGGTACGTCCACGACATGTACAGGCCGAGATCTTTCGCCGGATGGGCATCTACAATGAGAAAAAACGCCGCCAAGAGCTCGATCGGCGCACGGCCGACCTGCCTGACTGGTTTGCCAGTTACGCCGATCTGACCCGTAGACGGTCGTGACACCTTCCTCCCTCCGTTTCACCCCTGACCAAAAAGTGTGCTATAATTGACCCCTATCGAGTGAGTGGGAGACGCCTGCAATGAATCTTGATTTGACGTGGACCCTTCTTATCCTGGCAGTGCTGGTTATCTCGATCACGTTTCACGAGTTTATGCACGCCTGGTCGGCCAACGAGTTGGGCGATCCAACCGCCAAGCGGATGGGCCGGATATCGCTGAACCCGATCGTCCATTTTGACCTGTTGGGCGCGCTGATGATCGTGTTTATGACAATCAGCGGCTGGGGTATTGGCTGGGGCAAGCCGGTGCCGGTCAACCCGAGCAACTTGCGCGGGAATGCACGTATCAGCATGGGCCTTACATCAGTAGCCGGCCCTTTTTCGAACCTGGCGCTGGCTGCAGTTGCTGCCGTCCCGATACGTTTGGTGGGCCTTTCCCTGCCCAGCCTGGTGTATGAGTTCCTGCTGGTAATGGTGTTTGTCAACGTCGGGCTGGCGCTCTTTAACCTGATCCCGCTGCCACCCTTGGACGGTTTTGGCGTCGTACAGGGGGTAGTGGCTACACAGCGCGGCCGCTGGGCATATGACCTGAACAACACACTCGATCGGCTGGCAGCCTACGGTCCGATGCTGCTGTTGCTGCTGCTGTCGCTGGGCTGGGTTAGCGGATGGAGTCCATTGAGCTTTATCTTGGGTCCGCCAAGAACGGCTATCATTAACCTACTGCTGGGTCCCTAGACCGTGCCGGCTGCACACACCTATCGCGTCCGGCAATTCGTGCAGGCGGTGGGTTCCTGGTTTCAGGCAGAAGAAGCAGACAACGGTACAGTAGCCGGCTACCTGCCGTCGGAGGCAATGGCCCTCTTCCGGGCCATGCCCCGCTATGACCGCCGCCACGCCCTGCGCGTGCTGCGGACATTGCAGGCCAGTGGCCGAGCCGAGCCGGACCTTCTGGCAGCGGCGTTGCTGCACGACGCGGGCAAGAGCGGCCGACAGCCAAAACAGCACCTGCCAAAATGGGAGCTTCAGCGGAGGATTGGTAGGGTGCGGCTGTGGCATCGCGTGGCAGTGGTGTTGATGCGGGCTGCGTGGCCGGGCCTGCTGGAACGGATTGGAAAAGATAGCCGTCCAAGAAACTGGCGCTATCCGTTCTATGTGCAACTACACCACGCCGCCATCGGCGCATTGCTGGCAGAGCAGGCCGGCTGCTCGCCCGGAACGGTGGACCTGATCCGGCGGCACGAGGATCAGGCAGCCGTCGGCGGCGATCCATTGCTGGCAGCGCTGCAAGGCGCTGACAATGAGAGCTGATAGAAAGGGCAGACATGAGTAAACCCAAACCGCAAATCACAATTGTCGGGCTGGGGATGATCGGGGCGTCGATGGGGTTGGCGCTGTGCCAGGCGGGTGTGGCTTCGGAAGTGACCGGCCACGACAAGGACATGGGAATCGCCAATCAGGCACGCAAACTGCAAGCAGTGGACAGGACCGACTGGAACCTGATATCGGCGTGCGAAAAAGCGGACCTGATCATCCTGGCGACGCCTATGGGCGCCATCGAGCCGACATTGAAGGCCATTGCTCCCTACTTGCACCCTGGTTGCGTGGTGATCGACACGGCCGCGCTCAAGGCGCCTGTCCTGGCCTGGGCGGAAACGATCCTGCCCAAGGAAGTGCATTATGTTGGCACCGACCCGATCGTCATCCGCCAGCCGTCTGCCGGGAGCGAGGTCCAGGCGACAGGGCTAAAGGCAGCACGTGCAGACCTGTTCAAGGATGCGCTATTCTGCCTCGTGCCGGCGCCGCAGGCGGATCCATCAGCGGTCAAGCTGGCCGCCGACCTGGCCACGATCTTGGGCGCCAAGCCGTTCTTCCTCGACGCGACCGAGCACGACAGTCTGTCGGCCGCCGTGGACCAAATGCCGGCTATCGCCGCCCTGGCCCTGCTCGAAATGGCGATCGGGCAACCGAGCTGGAACGAGCTGCGCAAGGTGGCCGGTCCGTCTTTTGAGCAGGCCACATACCTGGCTTCGACCGATCCATCCACCTTTAGCGATCTGACGCCAGCCAATCGTGACAACCTGGTGCGCTGGATCGACGCCCTTTCGGCCAGTCTGGCTTCCATGCGCCAGGAATTGGTTGAA
This sequence comes from Anaerolineae bacterium, assembly GCA_034429215.1. Lineage (GTDB taxonomy): Bacteria > Chloroflexota > Anaerolineae > JAAYZQ01 > JAAYZQ01 > JAFGOG01. Next base: position 48,603 of record DAOUGI010000006.1, read on the forward strand.
GGAAGCCAAGAAACTCTGACCAAGCGCTTTGTCAAGGCAGCAGCCGAGCGGGACCGCTGGCTGAACGACCGCGCAACCGGCCAGCTGCTCGAGACGATTCCGGACAGCCAGATGCCAAGCAAGTCCGAGATATTCGACGCATTCCTGGGCGGCGGCCTGCGCAAGGCACTGATCGGCGAGCGCGGCGCGCCTAAACAGAAGAAAGGCAAGTAGCCGGTGCCCTTTGTGTACATCGTCGCTTGCAGCGACGGTTCTTTCTACACCGGTTGGGCGATCGACGTCGAGGCCAGGGTGGCAGTTCATAACGCGGGCCGTGGCTCGGTCTACTGCAAACAGCGGCGGCCGGTCCGGCTGGTGTATCAGGAGGAAGTGGCGACGCGGGCTGAAGCTCAAAAGAGAGAAGCAGCCATCAAGCACATGCCGCGCAGCAGAAAGCTGAAACTGATCGGAGAATGAGATGCCCAGTATTTCACTCGTCATGCCCGCTCACAACGAAGCCGAAAACATCGAGCCGACCGTAACCGAAGCTGTGCCGGCTCTGGCTGCAGTTAGCGACGATTTCGAGATCGTTGTCGTCGACGACGGCAGCAAGGACGACACGGCGGGCGTTACCCGGCGGCTGATGGAGACCGAGCCTCATCTGCGGTTGGTGCAGCACCCGGTCAACAAGGGGTTCGGCGCCGCTGTTCTAACCGGCTTTACCTCAGCCACCAAGGATTGGATCCTGTACACCGATGCCGATCGCCAATTCGTGCTGGCCGAGCTGGCCAACTTTGTGCCGTTCACCGGCCAGGCCGATCTGATCGCCGGCTATCGTGCGCCCCGGCGTGATCCGTTCTTGCGCGTGTTGTATGGCAAGGGCTGGAGTATGTTGTGCACCCTGTTCTTTGGCTATACAGTGCGCGACGTGGACTGTGGTTTCAAGCTGCTTCGCCGGGAGATCATCGACCAACTGGCCGAAAAAATCGACTCGCGTGGGGCGACTTTTAGCATAGAGTGGCTGGTCCGCGCCAAGCGCGCCGGGTACCGCTTCGTGGAGCTGCCGGTCACGCACCGGCCAAGGGTGGCCGGCAGTCAAAGCGGGGCCAGGCTGAGTGTCATTACCCGCGCCTTTCGCGAGCTGTTCCGGCTCCGCTTAAAGCTGTGGCGCGGGGAATGAAGCGCTGGTTACTGGTTGTTCTGATCCTGCTCGCCTTTGGGCGAGGTGTATCGGGGCTGGGAGCCAAGAGCCTGTGGTGGGATGAAAGCCTCAGCCTGCACCGCGCCCAGCAAGACCTGCCCACTATCCTGTCGAATCAGATCAACCTGACCGACAGCATCCAGCAGGTGATCACGATCGACAACCATCCTCCCTCCTACTTTTTGCTGCTGGGGCTAGTAGTTCGGATCCTGGGCAAAAGCGAGTTTGCCCTGCGCTTCCTGTCGCTGATCTTTGCAGTCTTGACTGTGCCACTCCTATACGCCACCGCCCGGCGGCTCATCCCGCGTGGGCATGTGGCCGGCTTGGCTGCCGCCGCGCTGGGCTCACTGTCGCCGATGTACCTATGGTATGGCCAGGAAGCGCGGATGTACACCATGGTCGCTTTCCTGAGCCTGCTCTCCTTCTACCTCTACATTCGCGCCTTTTTCGAGTCGAACCGAAGCCGAGCGGGGTGGATCGCAGCCTATGTCGGCGCTTCTGCCCTTCTCGTCCTGACTCATTACCTGGGTGCGTTGCTGATCATCGCCGAATCGGTGGGCCTGGCAGTGATCCTGGTACGCAACAAAGCCTCACGTCGCCTTGCCATCGCCGCTATTGGGGTATTGTTGGCTATCTCCCTGGCAGCGCTGGTCAACGTCTCACGCACCATGCCTGCCGGCACCGACCGGGTGGGATTCCGTTTTCTTCCCTTGTTTGAGCTGCTGCGGGATCTGCTGAACTCATTCAGCCTTGGGCTGTCGGTAGATATCGCCGATTGGTATGTGGTCCTGATCGACCTGCTGTTTCTACTGTCTGTGCTGTTGGGCTTGGCCTGGCTGGTGCGACACGAGCGCCGCACCGCCTGGCTGCTTGCCGGCTACCTGATACTGCCTGTCGCAGCTATCTATCTTCTATCGTTCGTGCGGCCCGCGTATATGAACAGCCGGCACCTGATCCTGGTCACCCCGGCGTTCTACCTGCTCGTTGGCGCAGGCCTGGCTGCAAGCATCTCAACAGATCGGGCAATCGGCAGCCGGCGGATGTCTCGCATCACGCCCTACCTTGCGGCAGTTGCCGGCTGTATGATGCTGGCAGGCATCGGCTATTCGACCTGCAACTATTTCCTGGATCCCCGCTACGACAAGGACCACCACCGTGAGTGGGGCGCCTACCTGCGCGAGCACACCCGCCCCGGCGATGTGGTAATCGTCGATCCGCCGCACATCGCCGAGCTGTATGACTATTATGCTAGCAGTGAGGTGCCGTGGGTGGGATTGCCGCTGCTGAACAGTCGCAAAGCCGATACGTTGGCCAAGTTACAAGAGCTAGTCGGCAGCTACGACCGAGTGTGGCTCGCCCTGTCGCATACGCCGCCATGGGGTGATCGGAATCGTTTCCCAGAAAAGTGGCTGAACGAGAACGCTTTTCGCGTTGACTATCAGGGGTTTGAGAGCTATGCCTCAGTGGTCAGAGTGGCCGCCTATACGAAAACCCGACCGGTCGTCCGCAACTTGCCGGAGGGTGCACAGCCGGTCCAGGCCCGTTACGGCACAGCGCTGCAGCTGAACGGCTACCGTTTGGTTTCCCCGACGCAATCCGGCCAGCCACTGCACGTCGAGTTGTTCTGGGAAGCCAACGAGCCGATCGTCCAAGAAGCCAGCGTCGTGCTGCGGCTGGTAGACGACGAAGGTCACTTGTGGGGCCAAGGTGAGCAATGCCCGTTCAACGGACTGTACCCGATGTGGCAGTGGGAGCCGGGCGTGCTGCTTCAGGATGAGCACGAGCTGTCGATCTGGCCCGGTACCCCACCTGGCACTTATCAGATGGAAATGATGTTGATCAGCCGGCCATCGGACGAAGGGTGCTTGGGGGTGCGGGGGCAGTCGATCTCACCCACAGCCGCCGTCACCAGCCGGGGAGACCGGGTGCTGCTCGGAGAGGTCGTGGTTGAGCGGTCCGGCCAGCCGGCTTCCGAGGCCAATTTGGGCATCGAACAGCGCAACCAGGCCCGTTATGGCGACCTTGAGCTCCTCGGCGAGAGCGTAGCGCCTGTTGAGCTGAGGCCAGGCGATCCGGTGGACGTGACCCTCCACTGGCATGCCCGCCGCGCCCTGCTGCCAGATATGCAGTTCCGGCTCCAGCTGCTGGACGCAGCCGGCAAGCTGTGGCAAGAAAAGATCGTCCGCCCCGCCGGTGACCAGTATCCGGCCGATCAGTGGCAAGCCGGCGACCGGTTCAAGGGGCAGTTCCGGCTGTGGCTGCCAGAAAATGCGCCGGCAGGCCGCTACACGGTTCGCCTGGTGGCCGTGCTGCCGCTGCAGCAGAGTGGGCTGGCGGCCAACCTGCGTCGCCGGTTAGCCTGCGCCCTGGGTGACTGCACCGTCGCCGAAAGAGCTGGAGTTAACTTGGGCCAGTTCGAGCTGATCGCACCTGAATCAGGACAGGAGGGGAGCACGGTCATCCCGACTCCTCCGAGTAACCTGACCCTGTCCAACCCGCTGTTGGCCAATCTGGGCAACCAGGTGCGGTTCCTGGGTTACGACCTCAGCTCCGACACCGTACAGGCCGGTGACACCTTCTCAGTGACCCTCTATTGGCAGGCATTACGGCCGATGGAGATCGGCTATCATGTCTTTACTCACCTGGCCACACCTTCGGGTCAGGTAGTTGCTCAGCAGGATGGCGTCCCGCGTCAGGGCGCCTACCCGACCGACCTGTGGCAGACCGGCGAAGTGGTGGCCGACACATACCAGGTAACAGTCGACCCGACCGTAGCGCCAAGAGAGTATGAGCTGGAAGTGGGTATGTACCGCCTGGAGAACCAGAAGCGCTTGCCGGTAACCGACGCCGCTGGCCAGCCGGTGTCCGGCGACCGGGTGCTGCTTGCTCAAGTCACGGTATTACCCGCCCCAACACCCACACCGGTTCCACCCCACAGGACGGTCTATCTACCTTTGGTAAGCAAGTAGGTCGTATGGAGTTGATCCACCGATCTAAGCTGAAAACTGCAAATGGATAAAGGAGCCATCAATGCCAATGCGAATCTCTGCCCTCGGACGCAGTAACCTGCTGCGCCTGCCTCCCGGAGAGGACCTGTTGGTGGGGCTGTATCGTATCTGCCGCGAACGAGGCATCAGCTTCGGTGTGTTCATGGCCACCGGCTCGGTCCGCAGCGCCACCCTCGGCCACCTGGACCAGGAATGTGGCGAGACCTGCCGCCAGGACCTGGCGGCCGATCAGGAGTTGGTCCATTGCACTGGAAATATCAGCCTGCAGGCCGACAGCCTTTCGATCCGCGCCCATGCTGTCCTGAGCGACAAAGAGGGTCAAGTTTCAGCCGGAGAATTGCTGGCTGCCACGGTGCACGTCGTCGAGCTTTTCATCCAGGAAGTGAAGGGCGCTTCTCTGACCCGGGAACTTGACCCAGAGACCGGATTGTGGCTGTGGCCGGTGGCATAGGGTAGCAGTAGATGGAAGAACAACCTGGCATAGCAGAGACAGGGGTGTTGCCGCCGCCGGAGCAGAAAGCGACCCATGTCCGGGCCATGTTCGGGCGCATCGCCCGGCGCTATGACCTGATGAACCACCTGATGACCATGGGGCGCGACCGAGCCTGGCGGCGCCATACTGTCCAACAACTGGATTTTGGATCAAAAGAATCCAAAATCATCCTGGATGTGGCCACCGGCACGGGCGATCTGGCGGTGGAAGTACTGCACCAGCACCCTGACGCGCGAGTGGTGGGGATTGACTTTACCCCAGAGATGCTGGCCCTGGCACAAGAGAAAGCGGGCGCTGCCGCTCCCGGGCTCACCTGGGTCGTGGCCGACGCCATGCGGCTGCCCTTTGCCAGCGGCAGCTTTGGCGGTGTAGTGACCGGCTTTGCCCTGCGCAACGTGACCGACATCCCTACCGCCTTTGCCGAGATGGCGCGGGTAACACAGCCGCGGGGCCGGGTCGCCTCTCTGGAAATCGCCAAGCCACGCGCACCAATCTTCCGCTGGCTGTTTGGCTTTTACTTTTACCGGATCGTGCCGCTGATCGGCAGCCTGATTAGCGGCCAGCGGGCAGCATATACCTACCTGCCCCACTCGCTCACCAACTTTCTGACGCCCGACGAGATCGCCGTCGTGATGTGCCAGGTCGGCTGGGATCAGGTGCGCCACCGCCGGCTGATGCTGGGCACGGTGACTGTGCACGCAGGCAGGAAAAGTTCCTAGATTTCGGAGCAGGTCGGGGAACTATAGAACCATGGCAGGCGTCTAAGCATCGAGAGATCTGATTCTCGTGAAACGCCCGAGGTTGTGGGCGAACTGAAGGAGGAGAACACTGTGAAAAAGAAAGCGATCGTACTGACAAGCTTGGCAGTGCTGCTGGCCTTCCTGGCAGCGTGTGGGGCAAGCGCCGAACCATCACTGATGCCCATGGAGGACATGAGCGTCGTTGAGCAGGCTATGGCCACAGAGTATGACCAGGGTAACGCCGGCAGCTCGGCGGCTCAGCCACAGGCCGGCCAGACAGACAGGATGATCATCTGGACCGCCGACATTACGCTGATGGTCCAAGATACCGAGCTGGCCATCGGCGACGTGATGGCGTTGGCCAAGGAGCTGGGCGGCTATGCGGTCAATACCGAATCGTGGATCCAGAGCGAGCTGCTGTACGCCCGGCTGACGATCAGGGTGCCGGCCGATCAATATGAAACGGCCATGGCCCGCCTGCGTGACGAGGGGATCAAGGTCGAGCATGAGAGCGCCAACAGCCAGGACGTGACAGAGGAGTATGTCGACCTCGAGTCGCGCCTGCGGGCCCTGCAGGCCAAAGAGGCGCAGCTCACCAAGCTGATGGATCAGGCCGAGGACACCGAGGCAGTCCTGGCCGTTTATGAGCAGTTGTCCGCAACGCAGGTCGAGATCGAGCAGGTAAAGGGCCGGATGAGCTACCTGCAAAAGCTGTCGGCCATGGCCACGATCACCGTCAACTTGAACCCCGAACAACCTGAGGCGCCGGTGGTCGAAGAGGGCTGGAAACCGGGGAGCACCCTGCGCAGTGCGGCGCGGGCGTTGGTCAACGCGCTAAAGGGGCTGGGTAACTTGATAATCTGGGCGATCGTCTTTCTGCTGCCGATCCTGCTGCTCATCGCCGTGCCGATCGTCGTCGTCTTCTTGTTGATCCGGCTGTGGCGCCAGCGCAAGCGGCCGAAAACGCCATCGGCCTGAGCCGACTGAGCTCTCCCTGCCAGACTTCCGGTGTTTCGAAACATCTGTTTCGGAAAACATCGGAAGTCTTTTTGTCCATCTGGCAGTCTTGCCAACAGCCGCAGAAAATGGTAAAATAGAGGGCGGAAAGGACCGGGTGGAGGTGCTTGTACCATTTAGCCCTGGCGAGAGCTTGCGGATATACCGCTTGCAGGGCAAAGGCCTGATGCTCGACTTGGAGCAGGGTCTGACCCAACCAAATACGCCCCTCCGAGAGGCATGGCTGGCCTTCCTGACGCAACAGGCGATGGGGCGGGCAACCTATGTGCTGTACGACGCCCAGTATGGTGAGGCGTTTATCCAGGTGCAGTACCGGCCGCACCAAGCCGCCGCCGATGTGGCCTATGTCGCGCCGTCTCTGGCGAGCCATCGACAAGCCGGCAGTGCATGGGCGCGCCTGCTCGACGGCGTGTCGGTGGAGGTAGCTGCACGAGGCATCCAACGGCTATTCGCCAGTCTGCCCGAAGCAGGCGTGGAGAAGGAAATCTTTCAACAGTCCGGTTTTAGCGTTTATGCCTGTGAAGACATATTTCGCCTGGCCCAACAACCTGCCAATCCGATCGCCGACAACGTCCCCGGCTTACGGCTGCAAGAAACTGAAGACTGGCCCGCCCTGCAAAAGCTGTGTGTCGCCATCACACCCCAGCGTGTGCGCCAGATTGAAGGCGGCGTCGCCGTCGCGCCGGCGGGGGGCAAGAGTCACCTGGGTTATGTCTTGCCCGGCCGTTCAACCGGAGATCCCGTCTCGGGCAGAGGAGTAGGCGGCGACGACCTGGCTGCCGCTCTCTATCTCCACATCGGCAGGCAAGCCCACTGGCTGCGGCTGCTGGTCCACCCCGACGCCGGCAGCATCGCCGACACCCTGGTCGCCTGGATTCTGGCCAAACTGGTCGACCAGCCGCCGAGACCGGTTTACTGCAGCATGCGGCAGTACGAAGCCGGCCTGCGCGATGCTTTGCAGGCAGCCGGCTTTGTGCCGGACCACACCCGGGCGTTGATGGTCAAGCAGACCACTGCCTGGGCCAAGGTGCCGGCCCAGGAATTGGTGCCGGCCCTGAAAGGTAGCGCCGAGCCGGTATATCATGGCAGTAGTCAGCTTTCAGCCGACAGCGGCTCCCTGCAATGCCGAAATCGAGCCGCCGAGAGGCAGCTGATAGCCGATCACTGACAGCTGATGGATGAGTGCTAATCGAGGAAGGTATGCACGATCGTATCACAGATGATCTAGACGCTCTACTAGATGTTGTGCCGCCATCAATTGCCGCAGCGGCCCGGCGCGAGAATCACGGCGACGACCTGTTGGAGATTGTGCTCGACCTGGGTCGCCGGCCCGAGGCGCGCTTTTTAAGCCATGAAGTGGGCCTGAGCGACCAAGAGATCAGCGGCGAAGACATTGACTATACCGTCACCCGCGTGGGCGAGTTCACCACCGATAACCGGGCCGGGATCGAGCGCACCTTGCACCGCATCTCGGCCATCCGCAACCGAAAAGGCGGCGTTGTCGGCTTGACCCTGCGCGTCGGCCGGGCGGTGTACGGTACTATCGACATCATCAACGACCTGTTGGAATCAGGGCAGAGCATTCTGCTGGTCGGCAAGCCCGGCGTGGGCAAGACCACTCTGTTGCGCGAGGCAGCCCGTATCCTGAGCGAAAAGAAACGGGTGGTCGTCGTCGATACTTCGAACGAAATCGGCGGCGATGGCGATATCCCTCATCCGGCCATCGGCCGGGCGCGTCGGATGCAGGTGTCAGCGCCCGACTTTCAGCACGAAGTGATGATCGAAGCGGTGGAAAACCACATGCCTGAGGTGATCATTATCGACGAGATCGGCCGCGAGTTGGAGGCAGAAGCAGCGCGGACCATTGCCGAACGGGGTGTGCAACTTGTGGCCACTGCCCATGGCAACACCCTGGAAAACCTGGTTCAGAATCCAACCCTGTCCGACCTGATAGGCGGGATACAGGCAGTGACACTCAGCGACGAAGAGGCCCGCAGGCGCGGCACGCAAAAAACGGTTCTGGAGCGCAAGGCGCCGCCGACCTTTGGCGTGCTGATCGAGATCCAGGACCGCCAGCACCTGGCCGTCCATCATGACGTAACCGCGTCGGTCGACGCATTGCTGCGCGGTCGCAGCCGGCCGCCCGAGATCCGCTACCGTGACGAGTCGGGCCAGATCCAGATCGAGCAGGCGCTTCCCGCCCCACAACTGCACCCCGAAGAAATGCCGTTTACCCGGCAGCCTTTGGCCCGCGAAATGGGACCAGGCGGGCGGGCCACGTCGATGCAGACGTTGCGGGTCTATACCTACGGTGTCGGCAAGAACCGGCTGGCCCAGGCCGCCCAAAACCTGCACTTGCCGGTGGACATGACCGACGACCTGCGCCAGGCCAATGCGGTGCTGACGTTGAAAAACTATTACCGGCGCCGGCCCCAGCCGATCAGTGACGCCGAGCGCCGAGGCATCCCGGTTTATGTGCTGCGGGCCAATACCATTAGCCAGATGGAGGGTTGTCTGGCCGACATTTTTGGCCTGGAGACGGCCGATCCCGATCCACTGACCGTGGCCGTGTCCGAGGCTGAGGAGGCGATCCGCCGTGTGCTATCAGGCCAGAAATCAGCCGATCTGTCACCTCAAAACTCTTACGTCCGGCGCCAGCAGCACGAAATGGCCCGCCAGGCCAACCTGATATCACACAGCTATGGCAAAGAACCGCGCCGTCATGTGCGCATCTTTGCATCGTAAAAGTCAGATAATCACAAAAGGAGCATGAAATGTCCTACAGATTTCCGACAGATGAATGGATCAAGGCCCTGATGGCCGAGCTCAACAAGAGCGAAGCCTATCGCAAGGCAGCCAAGGCCTGGGAGGGCGACTTTTACTTTATCGCCACGCCGGGAGGTAGTCTGACCGAGCCGGTGGTCATGTACATGGACCTGTGGCACGGCGACTGCCGCGAGGCAGGTGTGGTAACCGACGAAAGCGCCAAGGCTCCCGAGTTTCGCATTTCAGCCCCCATGAGCGTCTGGCGCAAAGTGATCGAGAAAAAGCTGGATCCGATCCAAGGGTTGATGACCGGCCAGCTAAAGCTGAAGGGCAACATGGTCAAGATCATGAAAGCCCCCAAGGCCGCTTCTGAGCTGGTCAACTGCTGCACCCTGGTACCGACCGAGTTTATGTAGAATGAGCTACGACCGGTGACCAATGGCCAAGCTAAGGTCATTGGTCACCGGCCATTTAGGACTTGACATGCCGTACCTCACCGTTGCCGGCGAGACAGTGCATTATGTCTATCGCCAGGGCCAGAGGGCCGTCAGACCTTCCCTGGTGTTCATCCACAGTGCAGGAGGCAGCCACCAACTGTGGCTCTACCAACTGCGCGGCCTGCCCCAGGTGAGCAGCTATGCCCTGGACCTGCCCGGTCACGGCCACTCAACCGGCCAGGGGCAAGACAGCATCGCCGCCTACACCGACTGGTTGGTCGCCTTTTTGGACGCCGCCGGATTGGAGCAAGCCGTGCTGGTAGGCCACTCGATGGGTGGCGCGATCGCGCTCGACACGGCACTGCGCTACCCAGAACGGGTGGCCGGCCTGTGCCTAATGGCCACCGGCGCCCGGCTGCGCGTGGCCCCGGCCGTCCTGGACGGCCTGCGCCACGACCTGCCGGCGACAGTGCATCTGCTAGCCAAGTGGTGCTACAGCCCTCAGGCCTCGCCGGAGATGATCCGTCTGGGCGAGCAGCAGATAACCGCCACGTCCCCCAACGTCCTATACAACGATTTTTCCGCGTGCAACGCCTTTGACGTCACAGGCCGGCTGAGAGAGATCGTCGCCCCAACTATTGTCGTGTGCGGCACCGAAGACCAGATGACCCTGCCCAAGTATGCTGCCTACCTGTGCGACAACATCCCCGGCGCTGCTCTGCACCTGATCGAAGGGGCAGGGCACATGGTAATGCTCGAAAAGCCGGAGGAAGTGACGGCGATCCTGGCCAAGGGTCTGCAATTCAAGACCGGCGCCCCAGAGCCCTGATCGGATGAGCGCATACCATGCCAAGCCGTTCGTCAAGTGGGCTGGCGGCAAGGCTCGACTCCTGAAGCAGTTTGAGCCCTACTTCCCGAGCCCAGCACAGTTTGGCCGCTATATCGAACCGTTCGCCGGTGGCGGTGCAGTTTTCTTTCACCTGTGGAACACCAGGCGGCTTCCCGATCAGGCTTTCCTGTTCGATACCAACGCCGAGCTGATCAACGCCTACCGGGTAGTCAGAGATCAGACCGACAATCTGATCGCCCTTCTGGCCGGCCACCAAGCCCGGCATTGCCGCGACTATTACTATCAGATCCGCGACCTCGACCACCACAACAACCATCTCAGCACTGTGGAGCGCGCCGCCCGCACCATCTACCTCAACCGGACCTGCTATAACGGGTTGTACCGAGTCAACAGCCAGGGCCAGTTCAACGTCCCGATGGGCAGTTACAAGAACCCGAGGATAGTACGCGAAGCCACCCTCAGAGCCGCCAATGCGGCCCTACAGGGCGTTTATGTCGAGGCAAGGGGGTTTGACACCATTACGGAGCTGGCCCGGCCGGGCGATTTCTTCTACTTCGACCCGCCCTACGACCCGGTGAGCAGGACCGCCGGCTTTACCGGCTACACCGCCGGCAGCTTCCGAGACCAGGACCAGCGCCGGCTGGCCGCGGTTTTTGGCGAGCTATCGCACAAGGGCTGCCTGTGCATGCTGAGCAACTCCTGTACGCCGTTCATCGTCGATCTGTACCGCGAGTTCCGGCAGGAGATTGTCCGGGCCGGCCGGCCGATCAACTCAAATGCCAGTGGCCGGGGAGCCATCAACGAAGTGGTAATCCTGAACTACTAGCAGATCTGTTGCCAGCCTGCTCCTCATCAACGCCCTGATCCCCATCGTGGCGACGGCCTGGCTGAGGCGCTACGCGGCCGGCCTGATCTCGGCTATCGTGCTCCATGTCCCGCTGGGCGTCTAGGCTTTCTACCAGGCAGGGCTCACACCAGGCCTGGCTGCCGCCGGTTTGATGAGCCTGCTGTGGATGGCCGTCCCGCTCGTCTGCCAGATCATCCGTCTACGCGGGCGTCTCCCGATCTGGCGCGCCCTTGACCGAAAAAAGACCTAAAATCCATGGCCTGGACCGCCCGCGCCCGGTGGCTGATCCTGTTCTTAACCTCGGGCACAAGCTCGGCCATCGTCTGCCCGCCAAAGCCATCGACGATAAACACCGGATCGTAGCCAAAGCCGTGCTCGCCGTGCGGCGCCCAGCCGATCTGCCCCTCGCACCGCCCTTCAGCAGTGCAAACCGTGCCATCGGGCCAGGCCAGGGCCACCACGCAGCGAAAGCGGGCCGTGCGCTGACCGTCCGGCACGTCGGCCAGGGCGGCCAGCAGCTTCTGGTAGCGGTCGGCGTCGCTGGCGCCTGTCCCGGCATAGCGCGCCGACCATACCCCCGGCGCGCCGCCCAGGGCATTTACCTCCAGGCCGGAATCGTCGGCCAAAGTCAGCAGGCCCGAGGCGCGGGCATAGGCCCGCGCCTTCAGCCGGGCGTTCTCTTCGAACGTCGTCCCCGACTCTTCAACATCCAGCGCGAGCCCTTCCTGGGCAGGGAAGGTCACTTCCAGCGGCAGTTCGACCAGCAGCTCCTCATACTCGCGGACCTTGCCCGGGTTGTTGGTGGCGACCAGCAATTTAACCATGGATAGCTCTCTCGTTATCTCGTTCAATTATCTGTTAACTTGCATTGTAGCACACTTGACGCGGGGGCACAAAGGGCCCTTGGCGATCTGCGGGCTCTATGTTACAATGCAAGGGGGTGACATTGATGCATCTTGACTGTGCAGCCATCTTGTTTGATCTCGACGGCGTGCTGATCGACTCGACCGCCTGTATCACCCGGCACTGGCAGCAGTGGGCCGAGTGTCACAACCTGGACCTTGCGGAAATCATGGCGGTCGCCCATGGCCGGCGAACGGTCGAGACCATGCGCCTCGTCGCGCCACATCTGGCGGTCGAAGAGGAAGCTCAACGGTTTGCCAAGATGGAGGCAGCGGACACAGAGGGTGTGGTCACCATCGCCGGGGCTCTGACTCTACTTGACTCCCTCCCGGCAGATACCTGGGCGATCGTCACATCAGGCACCAGGGAAGTAGCCGCAGCCAGATTGAGCAGCCAGGGCCTGCCGGTTCCCAAGATCATGGTCACGGCAGAAGACGTGATCAACGGCAAGCCCGATCCCGAACCATACCTGGCGGCGGCGACCAGACTGAGCATCTCAGCAGGGCATTGTGTCGTAGTCGAGGATTCGCCGGCCGGCATTGCGGCGGCCACCGCAGCCGGTATGCGGTCGATTGCTGTCGCTTTCACTCACGCGTATCACGAGCTGGAGGCAGCAACGGCCGTCGCCGGGCAGCTTGAGGATATTCAAGTCACTAGCAGTCCAGACGGTCGCTTGGCTATCCACATTACACCCTGATCTATGGACACCACCTACCAAAAGACTGGCAGGAATCTGCCACAGGCACCCCGCCAGTTGCTCCGGGCGATTTGCCATCTGCTCCCCCCTTGGGTACAATACGGCGGCTGGTGGATTGAAGGGTGAGAATTGGCTATGCCAATCTCCAACTTACCACCTAGACGCAAACGAGGCATGAGCTATGGAGGCGATGGCGGGGGCCGCCCTGGCAGTGGCAGTGCTGGCGCTGGCCGGAGTGCTCTTGCTGCTGGTGCGGCAAGAGCGGCTACTGGGGCAATATCGATATTTCATGACCGGCGCGACAGGCGCCAGCCTGGAGGCGGTGCTCAGGGATCACGTCGCCGTGGAAGGACAGACGGCCGATCAGGTACGCGTCGTGGACAAGCTGACCCGCCGCCTGGAAAGCGAGAGTGTCTTTTACCTCCAGCGCATGGCGATCGTCCGTTTCAATCCGTTCCGCGACACCGGCGGTGACCAAAGCTTTTCAATCGCCCTGGCGGACGGACAGGGCAACGGAGTAATCCTATCCAGCCTGCACACCCGCGACATGACCCGCGTCTACGCCAAGCCGCTGGAAAAGTGGCAGTCGACTTACGCCCTGACCGATGAAGAGAAGCAAGCGATCGGACTGGCAAAGGACCAAAAGGGCCATTAGTAGCTGGTTGACGAATCGTAGGATCAGTACCCGCAGTGATTCAGTGATCGGAGGGAGCGCAACATGTTTGGAAAGGAAAAGCGGCCGGTTCCCCTGGACCGCATCGAGGTGACGGTCGGGCCGACGGCCAATTTCAATGGCGACCTGGTGTGCGATGGCATCGTCAAGATCGACGGCGTCTACCAGGGCAGCATCAAGACGGCCAGCAATGTCATTATCAGCGACAAGGCCCGGGTCGACGCCCACATCGAGGCCGAGAATGTGTCGGTGTCGGGCCAGGCCAAGGGCTCGATCGAGGCCAAAGGACGGCTGGAGATCCTGTCCACCGGCCGGGTATGGGCCGACGTGACCGTCAGCAGCTTTCTGCTGGACGACGGCGGCAAACTCCACGGCGCTCTGAAAATGTTTGGCACCGGCCCCGAACCGGAATCGTTCGAAGTACCGGTGCCACCCACCGAGTAATCTGCAATTTTGGATTGGGGCCACCGGCCCCAATCCAAAATCAAGAATCGAGAATCAGGGAACGATGCGGGTACCGGTCTCACCGGCCAGCGCCCGCTCGATATTCTCCGGATTGGTAATGATCGCCTCTTTGCCGCCCCTCTCCAGGAACCAGAGGATAGCCTGGATCTTGGGTTTCATGCTGCCCGGCGCAAAGTGGCCTGCTTCCATGTGATGTCTGGCCTCGGCAGCGGTCATCTGGTCGATCCACTGTTGGTCCGGCTTGCCATAGTTCAGCGCTACCTTCTCTACCGCAGTCGAGATCAGGAATAGATCGGCCTCGATGCTGGTCGCCAGCAAGCTGGAAGCATAGTCCTTGTCGATGACGGCCGCTACCCCTTGCAAACTGCCTTCCTCTGTCTCTACCACCGGGATGCCGCCGCCTCCCACTGTGATTACCACCATGCCCCGGTCGATCAGATCCTTGACGCTGTCGCGCTCGACAACCCGCACAGGCAGGGGCGAGGCTACCACCCGCCGCCAGCCCCGCCCTGCATCCTCGACCACGTCCCAGCCTTCGGCCTCGCGCCGGTGCAGCGCCTCCGCCTGGTCCATGAACGAGCCGATTGGCTTGCTGGGGTTCTGGAACGCTTGATCGTTCCGGTCGACCAGCACCTGGGTCACCACGGTAACCGCCTGCTTGTCCAGCCCGCGCTTCCGAAACTCGTTGTACAGGTTCTGCTGCAACATATAGCCGATGGCGCCCTGGGTATCGGCCCCACAAAAGTCGAGAGGCACTTCGTGCAGCTCGTGGCGAGACAGCTCCGAGCGGCGCAGGATAAAGCCAACCTGCGGCCCGTTGCCGTGGCCGATGGCCACATCCCAACCCTGCTCGATCATGCTCGCAATGTGGACGCACGTCTCGTGTGCCGCCTCGTATTGATCCGGCACCGACTGATGATTCTTGCTCTTGATCAGCGAATTTCCGCCGATGGCGACGACCGCTGTTTTCCTCATGGTAATACTCCCTCTTCACCTGAGCGAATGCTAATGTAGAAAATAGGCTCCCATTTTACTTTAAGCCGGCGAAGAGGGCAAGAATGAAGGGAGGGCAAAACGCACATATCATTTCGTCCCTCCGATCTTCCCTTCTCTCCACAACCGTGCTATACTGAATGAGAGCTGATAGCTGGCTGAACGGAGGAGCAGAACCTTGCCCAAGCGAACCCGAAGCGCTGAACTGGCAGCCCTGACGGCCATCGCCGCCCAGGTGAACTGCACCCAGAATCTGGACGAGATCCTAAAGGGCGCCCTACAGACCACCGTCGAGGTGACTGGTGTCGACGCTGCCGAGATCTTTATCATCGACCAGGAATCCGGCAAGCTGATCCTGTCGGTGGGGCACGGGTTGTCGGACCGTTTTATGTCGGATGAGGCAATGCTCGGCCCTGACGAGTGCCTGTGCGGTCTGGCCGCCGGATCAAGACAGCCGGTGATCGTCCCCAACGTGCTCGATCACCCGGCCCGTACGCGCCCAACCTGCCTGCGTGAGGGGTTTCAATCGTTGGTGTGCCTGCCGCTGCGGGCACGCGGCCAGAACCTGGGCCTGTTGAACGTGCAAAGCCGAACACATCGTGACTTTGGCCCGGAGGATCTGGAGCTGCTGGCGGCGATCGGAAATCAGATCGGGATCGCCATCGAGAATGCCCGCCTGATCGACAACGCCGAGCACCGCCGGGCGACGCTCGACATCGTGATGAACAGTCTGGTGGATGGGCTGCTGTTGATCGACCTGCGGGGACAGGTGCGATACGCCAACCCATGCGCCGAAGCGATGCTGGGGCTGGCCGGCGCCGACCTGGTGGGCCAGCCTTTGTCCGAGATCGACGGCAAGCTGGCGGAGCGCACCGGCGGGTCCAGACCGCTGCTGGCCGGGTTGTTGCCGCAGGGCAGCGCGCCGGGCGACGGCGAAGGGCAGGTGCGGGCAATGGAGTTTGAGCTGTCCGCCGTGCCTGCTCCGGGCAGATTAGGACAGGCTGCTCTCCGCACATTGCAGGCCCGCCTCTTTCCGGTCCGCGATCCTGAAAGCGGACATCAGGGTCTCGGGCTGTTGCTGCGCGACATCACCCACGAGAAGGAGCTGGACCGGCTCAAGTCACAGTTGTTGTCGACCGTAAGCCACGAACTGCGCACACCGTTGGCCAGCATCAAGGGGTTTGCCACTACACTGCTGCGCCAAGATGTGGCCTGGGACGACGACACACAGCGTGAATTTCTGGCGATCATCGACGAGGAGAGCGACCGGCTGGCAGAACTGATCGGCAACCTGTTGGACATGGCCCGGGTGGAGGTCGGCACGCTGCGGGTAGAACCGGAGCCAACGAGCCTGCGCCCGATCGTCGAGGAGACGGTGGAGACGTTCCGGATGATGACCAGCCAACACCAATTCCAGATCGAGATGCCCAGGCACTTGCCACCGGTCATGGCCGATCCGCGGAGGGTGCGGCAGGTGCTGCGTAACCTGTTGGAAAATGCCGTCAAATACTCGCCGGCCGGCGGTTCGATCGTCGTCGCTGTAGAGGTCTACCCCGATGTGGTCCAGATCGGCGTGACCGACCGGGGGATCGGCATCCAACCAGACCACCTGGATCGCATCTTTGACCGCTTTTACCAGGTGGACAATGCGTCGACACGCAAAGTCGGTGGTAGCGGGCTGGGCCTGTCGATTTGCAAAGCGATAGTCGAGGCCCACAAAGGGCGCATCTGGGTCGAAAGCCGGGTGGGGATCGGCAGCTCGTTCTACTTTACGCTGCCCCTGGCAGGTGACAGCAGGTTCTCGGAGGAGGAGAGCTATCGTGGCTAGAAAAGCAACTGTGCTCGTCGTCGACGATGAGCCGCATGTCGTCAGGTTGGTAAAAGCCAACCTGGAGCTGTCTGGTTACAAGATCATGACGGCCGCCGACGGTGAACAAGCGCTGCGGACCGTCCAAGATGAATCGCCTGACCTGGTGATCCTAGACATCATGCTGCCCAAGATGGATGGCTACGAGGTTTGCCGGCGCATCCGCGAGTTCTCGCCGGTGCCGGTCATCATGCTGACTGCCCGCAGCGCCGGGGTAGACCTGGTGCACGGTTTTGACGTGGGCGCCGACGACTATTTGACCAAGCCGTTCGCCGCCAACGAGCTGCTGGTGCGGGTACGGGCCGTGCTCCGCCGCAGCAAGTGGCCCGAAGAGGTGCTGGCTCACAACAGGTTCAAGGCAGGGCCGATCGAAATCGATTTCGCCGGGCACAAGGTCACCGTTGACGGCCAGCCGGTCAAGCTCAGCCCCACCGAGTACCGTCTGCTGGCTTATCTGACCTCAAACGCCAACCGGGTTATCCTCCACCGCGAGCTACTGCGCGCCGTGTGGGGACCGGAGTATGGTGATGAAAGCGAGTACCTGCGTGTCTACGTGCGCTACCTGCGCCAGAAGTTAGAGCCCGACCCGGCCAATCCGCACTACCTGTTGACGCAGCCGGGAGCGGGGTACATCTTTTATCAGCCGGAAGAAGACAAGCATCCTACCTCAGTTTTGTAGGTTGCAGCACTTGCCTGTTAACAACCCACAAGCCGCAACTTGCAAAACGGAGCGACTGTGGTATAATCGCACCCACTGTGGGCGATTAGCTCAGATGGCTAGAGCGCGTCGTTGACATCGACGAGGTCACAGGTTCAAGTCCTGTATCGCCCACCTGACACAAGGGCCTGACAAGGTTTTCCGAAACCCGTCAGGTCTTTTTGGTGAGATCGAGAAATGACCGGATCACTCCTGTGCCTGCTCACTCTTGCCGGGCTGGTGGTTAGCGCCATCGGTGCGGTGCTATTCACCCGCACGAGGGCCTTTGTCAGTCGGGCCACAGTCACCCAGGGCCGGTATTCTGGGGCAGAATGGGGAGACTCCGCCTCAGATCTGAACGTGACTCCACGGCGCACTGCCTATCCGCTGGTCGAATTCCAGACCCCCGACAGCCGGACGATCCGCTTCGAGGCACGGACGGGGACACCTTGGGCCCGGCAGAAAGCGGCCCGGCCGGTTGAGGTGCTCTACGATCCACAGAATCCACAGCACGCCATCGTCAACTCGTTCGTCGAGCTGTGGCTGCCGGCGCTAATCTTTCTCACCGTCGGGCTGTTGTTGGTCGCTGCCGCCGTCGCCGTTGCCTTCCTGCGCAGTTAGCAATGAGTCTAGGGCGCTGCTCCTTCTCTTTCAGCTCAACCCTCGCCGTTTGACCTGGTCCCCCGCCCCCAGGGCACATACCGCCTTCTTGACTGACACAGGCTTATGGTGTATAATCTTATTCGGAGTAGAATGCATCATTTCTCCCGGCAGCCGAGGCGCGACGCCTTGTATGCCGTTGGCGAGCTATACAAGAACCGGATGGGCACTGCTATCTAGGAGCAGGTAGTGGCGTTCTTGTTGCCGAGAGGAGGCTGAGTCTTGGCAGCGCTCACCTACTCAGATTTTAATCTAGAGCTGGAACGCACCGAGCAAGGATACCGAGCCCGGGCGCGTTCGCCAGCGGGCGAAGCCCAGGAAGACCTGGTGTCACCCCTGGCCGGGCTCGATCTCGAGCAGTTCCTGAGCCAGATCGGACGGCGTAATCGGGGTCTCCCGCGCGACGTCCACCTTCCCAGTCCCTCCGAGAGGGAGCTGAAAGATGCCCTCCGCACCTTTGGCGCCGGCCTGTTCGAGCGATTCTTTGCAGGGCGCGTGGGTGACATGTTCCGCGCAAGCCTGGACAAGGCCCGTGAGCCTGGTAACGGGCTCCGCATCCGGCTGCACTTGGCCGGTGCACCGGAACTGGCCAAATGGCCTTGGGAATTTCTGTTTGACTCTATCGAAGACGACTTTGCGGCCCGCTCCACCAACATCCCCCTGGTCCGCTACCTACAGGCGCCGCAGCCGATCCAACCACTTGCCGTCAGCCCACCCCTGAAGATCCTGGCCATCATCGCCAAACCTCCCGCTCTGCCTGAGCTGGACGTCGAGGAAGAATGGCGTACGTTGAAAGACTCCCTCAAGGGGTTAGAAGAGCAGGGCAGCGTTGCTCTGGATCGCCTGGAAACTGCCACAGTAGCAGCGCTTCAGCGCCAGCTCGGCCTGGCCGACTATCACATCATCCACTTTATCGGACATGGGGACCTGGACGCTGAGGGAGGGGAAGGGATCCTCCTCATGGAAAACGGCAGCCCGCAGGGCCGACTGCTCGGCATCGAGGAGCTGCGCACCTTGCTGCGTGACGAGCGGCAGACGCTCCGCCTGGTCATCTTGAACGCCTGCAAAGGCGCCCGCCTGGCGTCTGGTGATCCCTTTGCCGGGCTGGCTCAAGGGCTGACGGGCATGGGCATCCCAGCCGTAATCGCCATGCAGTTCGCCCTCTCCGACGACGCGGCCATCACCTTTGCTCAAGTGTTCTACTCTTGGGTGGCCGAAGGATACCCGGTTGAAGCGGCATTGGGCGAAGCGCGCAAGGCCATCTCCGTCCTGCCCAGGACGCGGGAGGTCAATGAGCTAGAGTGGGGCGCCCCGGTGCTGTTCATGCGCGCCGGTGAGGGGCAGATCTTTACCGTGGCGGTCGACCAGGCCGGCAGGCAGATTGGGTCACCCGGCGAACAGACATCGTCGCCAGAGGCCCCTTTGGCTGAACCGGCACCTTCCGGGCAACCAGGACCTGCGGCTTTTGCATCTGGATCAACGCTTCCGCGCATCGATCCGGGCAACCCACCCACTTCCATCATTCGCCAATTGGTTACGGCAGCCTTTACGCCGGAAAATCTGCGCCGCTTCTGTCAGGACAACCCCACCTTCCGGCCCGTTTTCTACAGCTTTGGGCCCAAATTCGGCTTGGATGATATGGTGGATGAAGTAATCACCTTCTGCAGCACCGGGCTCCTTTGGGACACCCTACTGGCCGAGATTAGCAGGATAAATCCGGCCCAATATGCCTATTTTGAGTCGCGCCTCTATGGGCCGGCGCCGGTTTCGGCCGGTCCAAGCCCGGCCATAGCCTTTACCCTGGCCGACCCACGGATCCAGGGATGGTTCGTCAATCGCACGAAGCAGCGCGGCCTCTTTATCAAGATGCTCGAGCTGGGTGTGCAGAAGCAAATCATGCTTGTCGAAGCTCCAAGCGGTATGGGCAAAAGCTGGCTCATCAACTGGCTGCGTGCCGAATGCTCCAAGCGGCAGGTACCCGTGTCACACTTGAATCTTGAGCAGTTGGTCACTGATGCGTCGCTAAACTACTTGGGCATCGTCCGCGAGGCGCGCGACCAACTCGGACCGGCTTACTTTAACGCCATGACCAAGGTCATCAATGCCAACACCAGCGGCGGCGTAAGCCAGGCCGGTCAGGCCGACGACGCCGTGGTTCAAGACAGCCTGGGCTTGGTGCTGGCAGATAGCGACCAGGTCCGGCGGCAGATCAAGGTCCGCATCCTCGATGCCTTTTTCAACTGCCTGCGGGCCATCCCTCAAGGTCGAGTTGTGTTCCTCCTGGACGCCTACGAGAACTTGCAGGACGACCTCCAGAAGGTACAGGAGGATGCCCAGAATGTAAGGCGCAATGCCCGGGAGTGGGTAGAGCGTGAGTTGTTGTCTCGGATTTGCCGCGGGGAGTTGCCCAATGTGCTGGTCGGGATTGCCGGCCGGCAGGTGCCCCGCCTTGATTCGCCTGACCTCCACCTGTCCGACTGGAGCAAGTTCGTCATCCCCCCCCCACCCAAGCTTACAGAGCTGGAGCTGTTCTCGCCTGACGATGTGGCAGACTACCTCCGGCAGCGCAAAATTACGACGCTAGATCCCAAATCACTTAGCGACGAAAAGGGCGTTATTCCAGGCGAGCTGGCCGCCCAGGTAGAAAATGCCCTGCTTTTCGGTTGAGCAAAATGATGAAATAGGCGGACCATGACCGAACCAACTTCGCCATCGGCCTCTGCACAGCCACACGGCTCCACTGTCCAGTTGGTGCAAAAGATCATGGACAAGAAGCCGACCTTGGGCGAGCTGCTCTGCCTGACTGCCGTCCCATTCTGGTTTGACCAAGACCTGCTGGCGGCTCTACGGGCCAAGCACGACGGCCTCGATGATAACTTCTGGGCATTGCTCCAGGAGTTCTCCTTCGTGCAGATCGGTCACGGGCGTTGCTGGTACAATCCCGAGCTGCGCGGGCTGCTGCTGCAGCAGTGGTCCGGTGACCCCCAGGGGCTGGTAGCAGCCCACCAGCGTGCCCTGCGCTACTTTGACCGGCGCCTGGTCGAGTCGCCCTCCGACAACTCGGCTGCCCACGAAGAGCTGCTCCAGGCCCGTCTTTACCATCTGTTGGCCGTGGATGAACAAGAGGGCATCCGATTTCTACTGGATCTCTTCGACAAGGCACAGAGTGAGTACCGCCTGGCAGCCGCGGCGCAATATGTCAGCGTGGCCGAAGGGCAGCGGCCCGCCCTATCTGCCGACGGGCAGGCAACCCTGGATTATATGCAGGGACGGGTGCAGCAGCTCGCCGGACATTGGGAGGCCGGCCGCATACACCTGACCCAAATGCTCGAGCAGGGCGGCCTATCTCCTGCTATCGAGACGCTCGCGAGCAGTGCCCTGGCTCGCTCGCTGGTGGAACTAGAGCAAGAGCAGGAGGGCATCAAGCTGTACGAGTATGCCCTGGCTGCGTGCCGGCAGCAGGGCGATCGATCCCAGGCCACGCGGATCATGGCCGGGCTGGGTTACGCTTACTCGAACATAGCCGTCCGCGTATGGGGCAGTGGCTGGCTGCGCTCGCCGGCGCCGCGCGTTCGGTTTCAGGCCGTGTACAACATCGGCCGGGTCCTGGCTCAGCTTCCACTCATCATCTACCTCATGTCCAAGCTGGGGTTCCGCGCCTCGTTTACGGCCATCCATCGCATCGGCACCGGCACAGATTGGATGGTCGCCCGCCTGCTTGGCCTGGCCGCCCAGTGGTTCCGCCGGGTCGAGGCGGCAGCCAATACTGAGGGCGATGGTGAACCGGAGGAACTGATCCGTGCTTGGGAAGGGCTGGCCCAGCTATACAGGCTGCTCGATTGTCCGCGTCAGGCAGAGGCCATCAATCGCAAAATACTGCGCCTGGAGGGCGTGCAATCGGAAGGATATCGGGCCGCTCGCGCTCGCCTGGGTTTGGCCCACTCCCTGCTGCTGCGTGAGCAAGCTGTCCAGGCCAGACCGATCCTGGAGCAGATCCTGCCCATCTTTTCCGGCTATGGTCATCGCCGGCATACTGCCGAAACGCAGACCCTACTGGCTCGGGCGGAGTTCCTCGACGGCCAGCCGGAGGCAGCGGTCGGGCACTATGCCCAGGCGTTGGACTCCTGGCGACAGGTCGGAGACCAGGCCACCGAGACCGACGTCGTCCACGAACTGGAGGCGCTTCAAGGACGGCCCGGCATCCACTCCGAAGCACAACAAGCGATCATCGACAAGGCCGGCAAGCAGGTGGATGAGCGCTACTATCGAATCCGGTACAGCCACCCCGTTCTGACCAACTTCCAACGGGTCTCCCTGATTGGCCTCGTCATCCTATTCTTCTTCACCATCCGGCTGGCCTTGCGCACCGAATATGGGACAACGGTCGACTCGACTGTGAACTTGGTGAAACCGATCTACGAGCTGAAAGCCAGCCAGGGTACTTTTCCGCCTCTGGACCTGAGCGGTGGCGGCTTGACGATCGACCAACAATTGCGCCCTCAACCGCCCATGGATCTCGTCGGGACGGTGCTCTTGGGCGGATTCGCCGGCTATTTGGCGCTGTATACAGCCCTGGGCCTGTTTTTTATCATGCGCGCGCCGGTGCAGATCCAACCCGGTCAGGTGCAGGGGGTAGTGACCAATCAGAAGGGGATCAAAGCCATCACACCCACGGGCGATGGCAAACTGCTGGGATGGGACCAGATCACCCTGTTCCTGCGCTCTGACCGCATTGTGGTGCGCAGACCTCTAGCCCTCCTGTCCTTCTTTGCTCTTCTCCATGGGACCAACGTGCTCGAAATCAACGCTTTCACTCAACACTACGAGGCGCTACAGCAACGGGTCCGGAAACGCTTGGATTCAGTGCCGGTCCGCGATTTGGGCTTTTCCTTGCTGCACAGCAAGAGCGGTTGGTTGTTTCTGGTCTCGTTGGCCTATCTGATCCTATTCTTCATCCTGGCCTCGCTGGCCCCCGACCTGGTGCTCAAAACCTTGGGGCCGATCCCTTACAACTTGGCCGATCTGTTTGGGCTTGCCTATCTGGGACTGGCCCTCCCCCTGGCGTGGTGGTTTGCCGTGCAGCCGCTGCGCGCTCGCTGGGTGATGTTGCCCAGAACGGATGTGGTCTGGCTTGTCGGGGGGATGGGGCTGGTTCTGGCCACCCTGTCTGTGTCACAGATCCGCTGGTGGCACCTGAGCCTGGGACGCCCGGACATTGCCATCGGGGTGTTGGCCATCCTTCTGTTAGGGTTAGTGAGCCTGTACGCGCTAGGTGTGTACCGGCGTGACCCCGGCCAACCTGAAAAGCGCACATGGCCCACCTGGTTGCGGGTCGTGGTGGTGGTGGTGGCCGTTGTGGCCATAGCGGCCACGCTGTTCTCTATCGGGTGGGAGATGGTCAGCTTCCACCACCTGGCCGTGGGCAACACGCAGCTGCGCCTGGCCGAAGCGCTCGATCAACAAGGCAAGCATCAGGAAGCGGAAACCGGCTACGAGAGCGCCCTGCGAGCCTACGACCAGTCGATCGCCTTACGCCCCGAGCCCTACATGGACAACAGCCGCGGTGTCATTTACGCCCAGTTGGGCCGTTTTTCCGACGCGGTCGTTGCCTATCGGCAGGCACAGATGGGCGATCCAGACGAGCCGACATATGTCACCAACCTGGCTCTGCTCTATGAAGACCAGGCAGCAGACCCGGCGAACGGCACCAAGCGCATCGCCTACTATGACATTACGATCGGCAAGCTCGGCGAAGCCATCGCCCTCATGGAGCGCCACCCTGGGCGCTATGCCTCACAGCTCATTACAGCTCACTTGATGCGGGCCGGCGCTTACTATAACCGGGGGCAGATCTACCACGACATGGACAACACCCAACAGGCCCTGGACAGTTTCCGGCCGGCCTTGGACGACTATGACTGGCTAGCCGACGCTGCCCCAGACCTGGCTTCGGTCTATACCGGGCGTGGGTGGACAGTGCTGCGGCTCCGTGAAGAGGTCGAACTAACCTCGAGAATACCCTACCTGCTGGCGGCCGTTAAGGATTTCAACCAAGCCATCGAAGAGAACCCCGACGACATTTCCGCTCTCAGCGGCCTGGGATGGGCATATCGCTTCCTCGCTGCGATCTACCCGCTATGCCGAGACCACAAGGGCGACCCGACCGAGCTGAATGCCAACTGGCAATACCTAGAGTCGGCCGTTGACGCGTATGACCAAGTGATCGCCCGCGAACCAGAGGAACCGAACCACTATCGGGTCCGGGGGCAGCTCCACTGGCTGGTGGCCGGCTGCGCTCCCGGTTCCACAAAACAACCCGAGATGGAGAAGAGCCTGGCCGACTATGGCCAGGCCATAGCTTTGGATCCTGGGGGTGCAGACCTGTACAACACGCGAGGCCATCTTTATTATGCCCTGTGGCTTATCATGCCAGAAGCAGAGCGTGACACAGACACCGCCATGGGCTACACGGCCTCTACGCTCGACGACCTGGAGACGGCTATCACCCTTCGGCCTCACAACCTGGCCTGGCGGGACACGCTGGATGAGGTAGCCGAAGAATGGGACGACAATGCAGCGGCGGCGAGATTTTGGCAAGAATTGACGGTGCTGAACCCCAAAGACACCGACGCCTTTTCTCGACTGGGCCAGCAGACATACCAAATCGGCGAGTATGGGCGCTCACTCGATGCTTTCGGTCAAGCAAGCAAGCTCGACCCGACGAATGCTACCTTCATCTTCGACCAAGGGCTGGTCCATCTGGCCGCGGGTGACCTCAAGTCGGCTATGCAGAGTTATCGGCAGGGCGTCCAGACTGCCAACGTCCAGACCAGCTACCAGCTGCGCGAAAGTTGGTACGCCGAGGCAATTAGCGGCCTAAACAGCATCCAGATCGACCCCACGCACGCCGCGGATATGTTCGTCCGATACCTCGAGGCAGGCCGGGGCAGGCTGTTGTTCGGCCAGACATGCATAGTCATTTACAGCGGATCCGATGGCGTGAGCGTGCGCGGTGGTTCGGGCGCAGCCTATACCCCCCAGGTTGCCCTCATGACGGAGGGGGCTGAGTTTATCGCGCTGGAGCGCAGTCCAGACGGCCGGTGGCTGCACGGCCTGGTGAAAGAGATGGGCGTGCCGGGCTGGGTGCAGAATCTTCCGGAGCTCCTCAACTGCCGTGATGGTGTGGCTGCAGTGCCGGTGGACAAGACGTTGATCCCACCCACACCGACCCCTTCAGCAACTCCGTAGAGAGTGCGAGAGCCGACCTTCTGCTATGAACCGACGGATGCCACGCAAGACCTGGCAAGGTTAACAGAACCCAGTTAGGTCTTGTTCCTATTTGACAAAATCCGCGATTTAGCTATAATAGCCCCTAATTGAAATCCCGAACACGTTGAGCAGGACGAGTAGGCGGCGAAAAGCGCCAGAGAGTGCGGGTCACCGGCTGAGAGCCCGCTTCGCCGGAAACTGCCGAAAACCTCCTGTGAGTGGGTTCTTGAAATCGCGAGTGAGAGTATAGAGCCCCGGTTGGCCCCGTTATCGGCCCCACGAGGACGGCGTGCGCCGTCGAACATGGGTGGAACCGCGTGACGAGCCTCTCGCCCCATGGGCGAGAGGCTTTTTTTGTTCCGGCGATCAGCGGCACCAAGAGGCGCCAGCCGATCGCTGAAGGCGGATAGCTGACCGCCAATAAAGGAGGATGAGACGATGGCATCTGGAAATGGACACGACGAGGACAAACTGTACCGCCTGCGTCACTCGACGGCCCACGTGATGGCCCAGGCGGTGCTGGACATGTTCCCGGAGGGCAAGCTGGCTTTTGGCCCGCCCGTAGAGAATGGCTTTTACTACGATTTCGACCTGCCCCGGCCGCTGACCACTGAGGACCTGGCCGAGATCGAGCAGCGCATGAAGGTGATCATCGACGGCGATTTTCCCTTTGTGTCGCGCGACGTGAGCGCCGGCGAGGCCAGGGCGCTGTTTGCCGGCCAACCCTTCAAGCTGGACCAAATCAACAAGCTGGCCTCGGGCGAGGAGGACGAGCACGGCGAAGCCGGCGCGCAGCCGGTCAGCAGTCTGTCGATCTATACCCACGACCGGTTCACCGACCTGTGCCGCGGGCCGCACCTGACGCGGACGGGTGAGATCCCGGCCGGCGCCTTCAAGCTGCTGAACGTGGCCGGCGCCTACTGGCGCGGCGACGAGAAGCAGCCGATGCTGCAGCGCATCTACGGCACAGTCTGGCTCACGGCAGAGGAGCTAAAGGCCCACCTGGCCTGGCTCGAGGAGGTCGAGCGGCGTGACCACCGCCGGTTGGGCAAGGAGCTGGACCTGTTCAGCTTTCACGAGGAAGCCGGCGCCGGCCTGGTCTACTGGCACCCAAAGGGGGCGCGGACACGAGCCATCATCGAGGATTTTTGGCGGCAGCAGCATTACAAGGGCGGCTATGAGATCGTCTACTCGCCGCACATCGGCCGGGCACAGTTGTGGCAGACCAGCGGGCATCTCGATTTCTACGCCGAGAGCATGTACTCGCCGATGGACATCGACGGCATGGACTATTACATCAAGCCGATGAACTGCCCGTTCCACATCATGGTCTACCAGAGCCGCCGCCGCTCCTACCGCGAGCTGCCGCTGCGCTGGGCCGAGCTGGGCACCGTCTACCGCTACGAGCGCAGCGGCGTCCTCCACGGGCTGATGCGGGTGCGTGGCTTCACCCAGGACGACGCCCACATCTTTTGCACGCCAGAGCAGGTCGAAGATGAGATCCTGGAAGTACTGCGCTTCTCGGTAGGCCTGCTCAAGGCTTTTGGCTTCACCGACTTTAAAGCCTATCTGGCGACGAGACCTGAAAAGGCGGTGGGGGAACCGGCCCGGTGGGACCAGGCCATCGAGGCGCTCAAGCGGGCCATCGCCGTCGAAGGGCTGCCCTACGAGATCGACGAGGGAGGCGGCGCCTTCTATGGGCCCAAGATCGACCTGAAGCTGCGCGACGCGGTAAACCGCGAATGGCAAATGACGACGATCCAGTTCGACTTTAACTTGTCAGAGCGGTTCGACATGACCTACGTCGGCGCCGACGGCCAGGACCACCGGCCCTACATGGTCCACCGGGCACTGCTCGGCTCAATCGAGCGCTTTTTCGGGGTGCTGATCGAGCACTATGCCGGCGCCTTCCCTGCCTGGCTGGCGCCGGTGCAGGCCATAGTCATTCCCATCGCCGATCGCCACAACGACTATGCCTACCAGGTAGCCGCCCAGCTCAAAGCGGCTGACCTGCGGGTCGAGGTCAACGACTCGGGTGACCGGATGCAGGCCAAGATCCGTGCAGCGCAGCTTCAGAAGGTGCCCTACATGCTGATCGTGGGCGACCGGGAGATGCAGAATGGCGCCGTGTCGGTCCGCTTGCGCAACAACCAGGATCTGGGCGGCCAGCCCGTGAGCAAGTTCATCGCCATGGCCCAGGAGGCAGTGGCCGAAAGGCGGGACCTGTAAAATATCGTGCGACGCACGGGTGTACACCCGTGCGTCGCACCCTGCAATTCGCACTTGTGCCCCTCCCATTTGACCCATATCGCCTTTTTGGGTATAATGCGCGATGTCTTTGAGCGGGGGCCAAGGAGTGCTCCCGTTTAGTTTGACCAAGATTAGGAGGCGCACAGATCAGCAAGGACAGAACCCGCATCAATGAGGCTATCGACGCCAGGCAGTTGCGCGTGATCGATGCCGATGGTAAACAGCTTGGCATCCTGCCCCGAAGTGAGGCACTTCGCCTCGCCGAGGAGCGATCTCTCGATCTGGTAGAGGTGGCCCCACAGGCCGATCCCCCGGTCGTCAAGTTGATGGACTTTGGCAAGTACCAGTATCAGAAGGCCAAACGCGAGCGAGAGGCTCACAAGGCCAGGAAAGAGATCGAAGTCAAAGAGATTCGCATGCGTCCCATCACCGGGGATCACGATGTCCAAACCAAGGAGCGACGAGCGCGCGAGTTTTTGGATGCGGGCTGCAAGGTCAAGGTGCGCATCCGTTTTCGCGGCCGTGAGATCGGAAACGTGGACATTGGCAGGAAACTATTGGAGCGGTTCGCCAAGGACCTGGCTGATGTAAGCGTCATAGAACAAGCAGCAAGCTTTGAAGGGCCGACCATCCTGATGGTCCTGGCCCCCAGTCGCGGCAAGTGATTCTCGACTCTGGGTTTTAGATTTTAGATTGTCGAGTTTGGATCGGATGGGGCATACAGCCCCAATCCAGAATCCAGAATCGCAAATCCAAAATCGATTGCCCCCGCAGGGTAAGGGGCAATCGTTTTGTCAGGAGGAAGTAATGCCAAAAATTAAGACGTACAAGGCAGCAGCCAAGCGCTTCAAGTACACCGGCTCGGGCAAGCTCATGCGGACCAAGATCGGCAAGAGCCACCTGCGCCGCCGCAAGTCCAAGAGCGTCAGGGGCATGTTCGACGAGATGCACGAAGTGACGGCCAAGGGCGTCAAGAGCCACGTCCGGCGCCTGATCCCGTATGCCGACTAGCCGGCAATCACTGGCAAGCGATCGGCAGTCTATATTAGGCTGACGGTCAAGCGCTGATAGCTGATACCTAAAGGAGTACCGACGTGCCAAGAGCAAAAGGCGGGCCCCGGACCCGCGATCGTCATAATAAAGTACTGAAATTCACCAAGGGCCAGTTTGGCGGCAAGCATCGCCTGTTCCGACGCGGCAACGAGGCGATGATGAAGTCGATGTGGTACATGACCCGCGACCGGCGCGACCGCAAGCGCGATTTCCGCCGGCTGTGGATCGCCCGCATCAATGCTGCGGCCCACCTGCACGACATTTCCTACAGCCGCTTCATGTACGGCCTAAAGCAGGCCGGCATCGAGCTGGATCGCAAGACACTGGCTGACCTGGCCGTCCGCGACGAAGCGGCCTTTGCCCGGTTGGCCGAGTTAGCAAAAGCGCAGCAGGCAGCCACGAGCTGATCGGCTGCCCGGCCGGCCCGCTGATCCGGTGATCACCAGTATTCACCACGATCAAGCAAAATATGTCCGGTCCCTCGCCCGGCGACAGGCGCGCCAGCGAGAGGGCCGGTTTGTTGTCGAGGGCACCCGGCTGGCAGAAGAGGTCGTGAGAGCGGGCGTGAGGCCCGCTCTCGTATTTTATACCGAGGCGTGGGCCGCCTCCCCGGCCGGCCGGCGCTTGTTGCCGGCGCTCAGGCCGGCCGACCAGGGTGACTGGCCGGTGAGCGAGACGGTCCTGGCAGCGTGCAGCGACACGGAGACACCACAGGGTGTGCTGGCCGTCGTTCCGTTCCTGTCGATCGCGCCTCGACCGGGGTTGATCCTGATCCTAGATCAGATCCGCGATCCCGGCAACATGGGCGCTATCCTCCGCTCTGCCGAAGCGTCAGGCGCGGGGCAGGTGATCCTGGCACCCGGCACAGTCGACCTGTACAACCCCAAAGTGGTGCGGGGGGCAATGGGCGCTCACTTTCGCCTGCCGGCAGCCAGTCTGGACTGGCCGGCAATCGCTGAGCGCATCGCCGGCCTGGCGGTGTGGCTGGCCGATGCTGTCGGCGAGACCTCCTGCGACCGGGTAGACTGGACGATCCCCTCAGCGCTGATCGTGGGCGGCGAAGCGGCCGGGGCAGGGGAGCGGGCCGCCGCGCTCGCTACCGGACGGGTGTCAATACCGATGGCCGGCGGCGCCGAATCGCTCAACGCGGCGATGGCCGCCACGGTGATCCTGTTCGAGGCGGCCCGTCAGAGCAGGACAAGATGAGAATTCGGTCTATAACCTGCCTTGTAAACGCCGGCAGCGAGGCCATTCAGGCAGCCGGCCGCCTGGGGAGCGAGGCGCGGAAGGCGTTTGAAAATGCCGGCCTGGCGGTGCAGACCACCCGCCTGGCCACGCAGCCGCTGTCGCTCCTGCGCGGCGATCCGGTGCAGTTAGCTCACAAGATGTGGCCACAGTGCGCCGCCGCCGGCATCGATTACCTGTCATTGGGGCCGGTCCTGGCCGACACACCCGGCGCCGACCTATCGCTCATCGGCCAGATCCCGGAGATGATCCGGGGTACCGGCGCTGTGTTTTGTGGCGTGCTTGTCGCCCGGCGGGGACAAGGCATAAACCTGGCGGCCATCCGGCGTACAGCTTGGGCCATCCGCGACATTGCCCACACCACCGACCTGGGCTTTGGCAACCTGCGGCTGGCCGCCCTGGCCAACGTTGGCCCGGGCGCGCCATTCTTTCCGGCGGCCTACCACGACGGCGGCCCGCCGGCCGTGGCCGTGGCCACCGAGTCGGCCGACCTGGCTGTGGCTGCCTTTTCCCAGGCCGGCTCACTGGATGAGGCGCGCGACAAGCTGATAGGTGCGGTCGAGGCGGCAGCCAGGCAGATCAGTTCCCTGCTCGAGCCGCTGGTCAGGCGACACGGCTTTCGCTTCGCCGGCATCGACCTGACGCCGGCGCCGTTCCCTGAGCAGACGCGCAGTATCGCCCAGGCCATCGAGCGATTGGGCGTCGACCGCTTTGGTGCAGCAGGCACACTGTTTGCGGCTTCGTTCATTACAGACTGCCTGCGCCGGTCGGTCTATCCGCGCTGTGGGTTCAACGGGCTGATGCTGCCGGTGCTCGAAGATGCAACACTGGCCGAGCGCAGCCGCGACGGGCTGTACACCGTCAACGACCTGCTCCTCTACTCGGCGGTGTGCGGCACCGGGCTCGACACGGTGCCGCTTCCGGGAGACGTAGCTGAGGAGGAGCTGGCCGGCATTCTGCTCGATATGGCAGCCCTGGCACTCCGCCTCGACAAGCCCTTGACCGCCCGGCTGATGCCGGTGCCAGGGGCGCAGGCGGGCGATTTGACCACTTTTGATTTTGATTACTTTGCCAATGGCCGCGTCCTGGCCGTCAAAAGGCTGGGGAGCCCAGGGCTTTTCCAGCGGGCAGACTGGCTGGCGATCTAGACCTATTTCGTGCTGCGTGTTGCGTGTTGCGTGACCAAGCACGGAACACAAAACACGACACGGAATGAGTGAAATGGAAAACAACCAACTGACTACTATTCGAAATATCGGCATCATCGCCCACATCGACGCCGGCAAGACGACGGTCACCGAGCGGGTGCTATTCCACGCCGGCCGTACCCACCGCCTGGGCAACGTCGACGAAGGCACGACCGTGACCGACTTTATGCCCCAGGAGCGGGAGCGGGGCATCACCATCCAGGCGGCGGCCATCACCTGCGACTGGCGCGATCATCAGATCAACCTGATCGACACGCCGGGCCACATCGACTTTACCGCCGAAGTCCAGCGCAGCCTGCGCGTGCTGGACGGCGGCATAGTGGTGTTCGATGGTGTGGCCGGCGTCGAGCCCCAGTCAGAGACCGTGTGGCGCCAGGCCGACCGCTACAGCGTGCCGCGCATCTGCTTTGCCAACAAGATGGACCGCACCGGCGCCGACTACTGGCGCACCATCCAGGCCATCGCCCGGCGCCTGGGCGCCCATCCGGTAGCCGTCCAGATGCCGATCGGCGCCGAGAGCAATTTCCGCGGCGTGGTGGACCTGATCGAACAGAAAGCGATCCTCTACTGCGGCGCTGAGCACACTGAGCCAGAAGTTGCCGGCGTGCCGGAAGAGCTGCTCACAGAGGTTGCCCGCCGCCGCGAAGAAATGATCGAGCGGCTGGCCGAGGCCGACGACGACCTGGCCGAGCGTTACCTGGCAGGAGAGGTCTTGCCGCCGGCAGAGCTGCGGTCGGCCCTCCGCCGGGCAACGTTGGCCAACAAGGCGGTGCCGGTCCTGTGCGGCACCGCCCTGCGTAACAAAGGGATCCAACTCCTGCTCGACGCCGTGATCGACTATCTGCCGTCGCCGCTGGATGTGCCACCCCTGGCCGGCATGGATCCCGATACCGGCGAGCCGGTGGCCTGCCTGGCCGATCCCGAAGAGCCGGCCGTGGCGCTCGTGTTCAAGATCAACACCGACCCATACATCGGCCGGCTGGCCTACCTGCGCGTCTACTCCGGGACGGTGCGCCGTGGCAGCGCGCTGCTCAACAGCAACAGCACAAAGCGGGAGCGGATCGGCCGCCTGGTGCGCATGTACGCCGACCGCCGTGAAGAGGTGGACGAGATCCGCGCCGGCGATATCGGCGCGGTGCTGGGCCTGAAAGGCACCACCACCGGTGAGACCTTGTGCGCCGAGGAACGACCGGTACGCCTGGAGGAGATCTCCTTCCCGGCGCCGGTCATCGAGCTGGCCGTCGAGCCACGCACCAAGGCCGACCAGGACAAGATGTCGCTGGCTTTGCAGCGGCTGGTGGACGAGGACCCCACCCTCCAGGTACGCACCGACGAGCGGCTGGGCCAAACCGTCCTGGCCGGTATGGGCGAGCTGCACCTGGATGTGGTGATCGAGCGGATGCGCCGCGAATTTGGCGTGGCGGCTCAGGTAGGCCGGCCGCAGGTAGCTTATTATGAAACCATCACCCAGCCGGCCCAGGCCGAAGGCCGGCTGGTCAAGCAGACCGGCGGCCATGGCCAGTTTGCCGTCGTCGAGCTGGAAGTGGAGCCGCTGCCTTCCGGCAGTGGCATCGTCTTTGAAAACAAGGTGATAGGCGGCGCTGTGCCTAGGCAGTTTATCCCGGCCATCGAGGCCGGCGTGCGCGATGGGCTGGCCCGCGGTGTCGTCGCCGGCCATCCTATCATCGACCTCAAAGTGGCGCTGGTCGACGGCAAGACCCACGAAGTCGACTCGTCTGAGATGGCCTTTCGCGTCGCCTCGTCGATGGGGGTGCGGAGTGCGGTGGGCAAGGCCAGTCCAATCCTGCTCGAGCCGATCATGCACGTCGAGGTAGTCACCCCTGACGACTACCTGGGCGACGTGATCGGCGATCTGAGCGCCCGGTCGGCAAGCATCACCGGCATCGAGCCGCAAAACGGCAGCGGCCAAGTGGTGCAGGCCCACGTGCCTCTGGCCGCCATGTTTGGCTATGCCACCACCCTGCGCTCTCGCACCCAGGGCCGCGGCGTCTTTGTCATGGAATTCGACCACTATGCCCAAGTGTCGGCGGAGACAGTCAAGGCGCGAGAGCAGGCCAGATAGGGCCAAGAAGGAGTTAACCTTATGAGCTGGTGGGACTCGTTTGTCAAATGGCTGCGTTCACTCATGGGCTCGCCGCCGGTGCCGCCAGACCAGCCAGAGCCGATGCACCGGCGGGTACTGCTGCTCATTTTCAATCCAGCCATCCCCTCACAGGGCAGGCGAAAGCTGACCAAAGTCCTGGGCTGGAACGATCCTGACCGCCTGGCCCAAGATCATGCCGCCGACCTGCGCGACGCCAGCGGCGGCCTGGCCGATTTCCAGGTTGTCAACCGGATCGAAGTCGATGGCTGGCCGGTCAAGATCGACGGCTTTCGCTACAGCCCAGACGAATTTGTCAAGTGCTGGTCCAACGGAGGCGGCTGGCACAAGCCGGACCTGGTCGACTATCCACGGATCGTCGCCGATTATAACCTCTCAGAGCAGGTTGCCGCCGACAGGATCGATGAGGTATGGATGTTCGGCTCGCCCTGGGCCGGGTTCTGGGAATCGAGCATGGCCGGGCCAGGGGCCTTCTGGTGTAACTCAAGCCCCATACCCAACACCGGCGCCGCCGGCCGCCGGTTCATCATCATGGGTTTTAACTTTGAGCGCGGCGGTGGCGAGATGCTAGAGAGCTTTAGCCACCGGGTCGAATCGCACCTAGAGCGCGTCTGGCAGCAGGAGAGCGGCGAGCAAAATCTGTGGAAACAGTTCATCCGCTACGACAAGATCGCACCGGGCCAGGCCAACTGTGGCAACGTCCACTATGCGCCCAATAGCACCACGGATTATGACTGGGGCAACCCAAGGTACGTGCCAAGCTACTGCGACGATTGGCTCACTTTTCCCAACATGAAAGGGGTGGCAAGACAGGTCAACAGCGCCGAGTGGGGCGGCGGTGACATCCGCGCCCACCACCTCTGGTGGCTGCGCCATCTGCCCCGAGCCGGCGGGCAGACCAACGGGATCTCGAACAACTGGTGGGCTTTTGCCATCGACCCCAACATGGTGTCATAAATGCCACAAATCTGCGTAGATCAGCATTAATCTGCGTCTGACCAAGGAGACCATGATGCCCAAGATCCTCACCGCTCCCGCCATGGCCCGCTGCATCGACTGTAATTCGTGCATGCTGGCCTGCGCGCGGATGGTCTACAACAGCTTTTCGCCCCACAAGAGCGCCATCCAGATCCGCAGTCGCGGTGGAGCGATGGGCCGGATGGCCGCCAACATTTGCACCGCGTGCGCCGAGCCGGTGCCGTGCGTTGAGGCCTGCCCCACCGAGGCGCTGACCGTCCGCGCCGGCGGGCGGGGCATGACCTACCGCAAGGCAGAGTGCATCGGCTGCCATCAGTGTGTCGAGGCCTGCCCGGTGCAGGTCATCGGTTGGGATGAAAAAGAGTCCAAGCCGGTGGTGTGCGTCTTTTGCGGGCAGTGCGTCCGCTTCTGCCCCCACGACTGCCTGGCGCTGGAGGAGGTGGGCTGATGCTGAACGCCGATTTCATCCGCATCCTCCACGTCGACCTGACGACCGGCAAGAGCCACGTCGAGGACCGGGGCGACCTTTTTCGCGACTACCTGGGCGGGACCGGCGTGGCCATGCGGCTGCTGGACGAGCTGGTCCGCGCCGACCTGGATCCCTTTGACCCTGCCCAACCGGTCATTTTGGCCATAGGCCCGCTGACCACCATCTTTCCGGTGGTGACCAAGGCGGCGGCGACATTTCGCTCGCCGCTGACCGGTGAATATGGCGAGAGCCATGCCGGCGGCCATTTCGCCTCGGCCTTGCGCTATGCCGGCTACGACGCGCTGGTGATCACCGGCGCCGCCCAACGGCTCGTCTATCTGCTGATCGACGGCGACCGGGTCGAGATCCGCCCTGCCGACGCCATGGCCGGCATGGACACCATCGAGACCGGCCGGGTCATCCGCAACCAGGTCGAGGGCGCCGGCCATCGCAGCATCCTCCGCATCGGACCGGCCGGCGAGCGGCGGGTGCGCTACGCCAGCGTCAACGTCGATACCTGGCGTCACTTTGGCCGCCTGGGGCTGGGAGCAGTGTTGGGCAGCAAGAATCTGAAGGCAGTGGCCGTCCTCGGCCAGAAACACCTGCCCCTGCCGGACGACTCGCGCGCCTACAAAAAGGCCTACGCCGAGGTGTACGACAAGGTTCTGCACACCGACGCCATGAAAAAATACCATGAGCTGGGCACCCCTTCCAACGTCCTGCCCCTCAATGAGCTAGGTGCGCTGCCCACCTACAACGTGCGCCAGGGCTACTTTGGCGAGGCCGAGGAGATCAGCGGCGAGGCGTTTGCCGACCACGATCTGATCACCAAGCACGCCTGCGCCGGCTGCCAGATAGGCTGCATCCATATCGCCCTCTACCGCCGGCCCTTCGCCCCCGGATGGGAGTACGAATCGACCATGGTGGCCTACGATCACGAGCTGATCTATGCCGTCGGCTCGCTGCTGGGCGTCGGCAGTCGCGACGGCGTGCTGCACCTGATCGAGGAGATCGACCGGCTGGGCATGGACACTATCTCGTGTGGGACGGCCCTGGCATGGGCTACAGAGGCGATGGAGTGCGGGGCAGTCAAGCCTGAGCAACTCGGTGGCATTGACTTGCGTTGGGGCGACGCCGATCGCTACGGCCGGGCAGTGGCGGCTATCGCCCGCGGCGATACGGAGCTGGGGCAGTGGCTGGGCCAGGGAGAGGTCGCTGCCGCTCGCCACTACGGAGGCCAGGACTATGTGGCCGCTTCCGGCGGGCAGGGGATCTCTGGCTACTGGACCGGCTATGCCCAGGTGGTGGGCCACCTGCTGGGCGCGCGCCACTCGCATCTGGACAACGCCGGCTATGCAATCGACCAGAAGCTAGAGCCCTACACCGACGAGGCGATCGTTGACCGGATCATCGCCGACGAGGCGGAGCGGATCGTCCAGACGAGCATCGCCATCTGCCTCTTTGCC
This sequence comes from Anaerolineae bacterium, assembly GCA_034429215.1. GTDB lineage: Bacteria > Chloroflexota > Anaerolineae > JAAYZQ01 > JAAYZQ01 > JAFGOG01. The sequence continues at coordinate 84,956 of DAOUGI010000006.1, forward strand.
CGGGGGGTGTACGACCTGGAGACAGTAAGCCAGGCGCTGGGCAGCATCGGCATCCAGCGCAGCGTCGATGAGCTGCGGGCCATGGGCCAGCGGGTCTACTGGGAGCGGGTCCGCCTGCGCGATCGGCTCGGCTTCCAGGCTCGCCTTGAGGACCTGCCTCGCCGCTTTTTTGAGACACCCACCCCGCGTGGCCAGCTCGACCCGGCGCGGGTGGCCCGCCTGCTGGAGCTATACCAGGCCCGCCAGGCGGCGGCGATCTAGTCGAAACAGACCACGGGGTGCAGCGACAGAGGCGGAGGCGGCGCCAAGCAAAAGGGATTTGACAGGCGGTGCTGCGGATGATATACTCGCTCACTGTGGAGAACCAATATTGACCGAAACCTGGCGCCTGCTCGACACACCCCCTTGTTCTGCAGCAAGGAACATGGCCCTCGATGAGGCGATCCTCACCGCCCACAATCAGGGACAAGCTCCCAACACGCTCCGATTTCTCCTATTCGAGCCGCACTGCACCCTCGTCGGCTACCACCAGGCGATCGAGCAAGAGATCCGCGTCGAATACTGCCGGCAGCACGGCATCGACATCAACCGCCGGCTGACCGGCGGCGGGGGTCTGTACTGGGATGGCGGGGCCCTGGGCTGGGAAGTATATGCGCCGCAGGGGCACCCAGCCATCGCCCGCGACGTTGAAGCAATGTATGCCCAGCTCTGCACCGCTGCCGTCGGCGCTCTGGGCCGTCTGGGCGTACAGGCCGCCTTTCGCCCCAAGAACGACATCGAGGTGGACGGCCGCAAGATCTCGGGCACCGGCGGCACCTCTTTGGGCGGCTCGTTCATGTTCCAGGGCTCGCTCCTTGTCGATTTCAACGTAAACACCATGCTGCGCGCGCTGCGCATCCCCACCGAAAAGCTCAAAGACAAAGAGATCGACTCGGTCAAAGAGCGCGTCACCTGCCTGCGCTGGATCATGGGCCGCGTTCCACCGCTGGCCGAGGTCAAGGCGGCGCTGGTGGACAGCTTTGCCCAGGCGTTGGGCGTCGAATTCGAGCCCGGCGGGCTCACCCTAGCAGAAGAGGCGCTGCTGGCCGAGCGGCTGCCGTTTTTCGAATCTGAAGAGTGGATCTATGGCCCGCGGCGCACACTCAACCACAGCCGCGAGCTGCGCGCCCTGTACAAGAGCTCCGGCGGGCTGATCCGGGTCGCCCTGGTCGTGGACGACAACGGCCGCCGGCTGCAGAGCGTGCTGATCACCGGCGATTTTTTCGCCTATCCCCGGCGGGCGATCTTTGACCTGGAGGCGGCGCTCAAGCACGCGCCGGCCAATGAAATGGCCATAGAACGGATCGTGCGCGGCTTTTTCGCGGCCAACCCGGTGCAAATCCCCGGCGTCACACCCGACGACCTGCTGTACACGATATACCAGGCGCTCGACAAACAACATTATGTGGACTATGACATCCGCCTTGAAGAGGTCAACGCCGTATTCACGGTGGGCAAGTCCATGGCCGACATAACCACCAGCCAGGTGCTGCTCCTGCCCTATTGCGCCAAGCTGCCCGACTGCGAATACCGCTACGAGCCTGGTTGCATCCAGTGCGGCGGCTGCTGCATCGGCGATGCCTTTGCCCTGGCCGAGCGCTATGGTCTCAGACCGGTCAGCATCCAGAACTATGAAGCGTTGGAAGAGACTCTGCAGCGTCTTCGCAACGAAGGAGCCGAGTCTTTTGTCGGAAGCTGCTGCGAAGCCTTTTATGCCAAGCACCGGGACGATTTCGAGCGGATCGGCCTGGCCGGCATCATGGTGGACGTGGACAGCTCCACCTGCTATGATCTGGGCAAGGAAAATGAGGCATACACCGGACGGTTTGAAAACCAGACCGAGCTAAAGCTGGACCTGCTGGAGCGGGTCGTCCGGCGAGTGGCGAGCGGGCGAGGGCAGTGATGCCGCCGGAACCGTTCGACGTCTTGGTTGTGGGGGCCGGACCGGCCGGAAGCTGCGCCGCGCGCGCCGCGGCGTTGGGTGGGGCGCGGGTGCTGCTGGTGGAAAAGCGCCTCCAGGTCGGGCTGCCGGTGCAGTGCGCCGAGTTTGTGCCGTGGCAACTGGCCCACCAGGTGCCGATTCCAACACGGTGCATCGCCCAGACGATCCGGCAAATGCGCACCGTGCTGCCCGACGTCAGTGTGGTGGACAAGCAGGCCGCCGGCATGGTCCTCGACCGGTCGCTGTGGGACAAGCACCTGGCCGTGCTGGCCCACCAGGCAGGCGTCGAGCTGCGTGCCAATTGGACGGCCGTCGAGACTGACGGCCGCGACGTCCTGCTGCGTCACGGACCCCGCGAAGCCAGGATCCGGGCGCAGGTGATCGTCGGCGCCGACGGCCCTCATTCGACCGTCGCCGGGTGGGTGGGGCAATCGCAGTCCGAGTTTGTCCACGGCGCCGAGGTGGAGGTTGTGCTGCCGGGGCCACGCGAGCGGACCGAGATCTATTTCGATCCCCTGTACCGAGGCGGCTATGGCTGGCTTTTCCCCAAAGGCGACACCGCTAACGTCGGGGTTGCCGTCAATGTCCAAATGGGCGGCCGGCCGGGCCCGGCGTTGGAGCACCTGCTCCAGCAGCTTGGCCTGTCCCGCGCCGCGGTAGTCGGCATGCTGGGGGGCGCCGCGCCGGTGGGCGGCCCGGTAACCCGGCTCCAGGTCGGTAATATCCTACTGGTGGGCGATGCGGCCGGCCTGGCCCATCCCATCACCGGCGGCGGCATCGCGCCGGCCGTGCTCAGCGGCCAGATGGCCGGCAAGGCCGCGGCCCAGGCCGTTGCCGGGCAGGGTATGGCAGCGCTGGAACGCTACCCTCAAGAGTGGGAAGCAGCGATGGGTGCGGCGCTGGGCCAGGCAGTGGCCAACCGGCGCTACCTCAACGCCCGCTGGAGCGATGACCCTGCTGTCTTGAGCGATCTGGTCCGTGAGACCTGGATCGCCTTTGCCGCCTATGGCCGGCGGAAACCAAACACAGATGAAGCGAGGAGGACCTATGGAGAGTCCGCAATACGTACAGATTAGCATGGCCGCGGCCAAGGCGCTCGGCTATTTCCCTAACACCTTTCGCCGCAGCTCTTTTCTGCGAGGGCTCAACCTACTGGTGACCTACGACCAGCTCTGTTCTGCCCGCTGCGCCTACTGCGGGCTGAACCGGGCCCGCGAGGTGGAAACTCCGGGGCGAACCTTTATCCGCGTCCAGTGGCCAACCTACGCCGTGGACGACATTATCGAGCGCCTCAACAACGACGGCGGCCAGCTGCGGCGGGTGTGCGTGGGGATGATCACCCACCCGCGCGCCTTTGACGATACGAACACCATCATCCACCGCTTCCACACCGAGACCAACCGCCCCATCTCGGCGTTGATCTCACCCACCGCCATCCGCGATCCCAAGCGGCTGGTCGAAACCCGCCAGGCAGGAGCCGACATAGCGACCGTGGCCATTGACGCCGCCACGCCCGAGCTGTTCGACCTGTACCGAGGGCATGGGGTGCGTGGCCCGCACAGTTGGGAGCTGTTCTGGGAAACGGTGGAGGAGATCGGGCGGATCTTTGGCCGCGGCAAGGCCGGTGTGCACCTGGTCGTCGGCCTGGGCGAGACCGAACAGCAGATGGTCGCCACCATCCAGCGGGCCTACGACCTGGGCGCTGCTACCCACCTGTTCAGCTTTTTCCCCGAAGCGGGCACCGCCATGGAGGACCACCCGCAGCCCAGCTACGGCCAGTACCGGCGCGTGCAGCTGGCCCGCTACCTGGTGAACAAGGGTCTGGGCCGTTACGAGCAGATGGCCTTTGACGACCAGGGGCGGATCGTCGATTTCGGCGTCGCTCCTGACGTGCTCGAAGAGAGCATCCAGTTCGGCGAGCCGTTCATGACCTCGGGCTGCCCCGGAGCCGATGGCCGGGTGGCCTGCAACCGGCCTTTTGGCAACGAAAAGGCGGGCCGGCCGATCCGCAACTATGCTTTCGAGCCCGAGATCGAGGACGTCGCCTTGATCCGTTACCAGCTAAAGGACTATGCGGGCTTTGGTGATGGCCGGCGCTGAGCAGCCTTCCCCCCGGCCCTACTCTGAGGACGAGGGGGAAGCGCAGAGGCTGTTTGGGCTGCCGTGGGAAGAGCTCCAGACGAGTGCCTGGGCTGCCCGCACCACTCATTTCGCCCCCTGGCTTGGCCTGGCCGTGCCCGGCGCGCGACATTACACCACCGAGCACTATGTCAACCAGCCGCAGCGTTTTGCGACGGTCAGCTTGACCGGAACCGCTTGCGCGCTTGACTGCGCCCATTGCAGCCGGCACCTGCTGGAGACGATGTACGGCGCGACCACCCCGGCCAGGCTAATCGCCCTGGCGCGCCGCCTGCAGGCCGAGGGCTGCCAGGGCATGTTGATCAGCGGCGGAGCCGACGCCCAAGGGGCGGTTCCCCTCAGCCGTTTCCTGCCCTCCATTGCCAAGCTGAAAAGGATGGGCCTGCAGGTCATCGTCCACACCGGTCTGGCCGACGAGCAGACCGCCCGCGGGTTGTACGACGCCGGCGTCGACCAGGCTCTCTTTGACGTCATCGGCGATCAGGAAACGATACGCCAGGTGTACGGCTTGTCCTACACGCCGGACGATTACACCCGCGGACTGGCCATCCTGCGCCGGGCAGGGCTCGCCGTAGCACCGCACGTCGTGATCGGCCTGCACTTTGGCCAACTGCGCGGCGAGATGGCTGCTCTGGAGATCATCCGGCAGGTCGGCGCGGACACGGTGGTCCTGGTGGTGCTTCGCCCTTTGCCCAACACCCCCATGGCCGGGGTAACCCCACCGAGTGCGCAAGTAGTGGGGCGGCTCACCGCGGTCGCCCGCCTGCTGATGCCTGATACCCCGTTGATGTTGGGCTGTGCCCGCCCGGCGGGGCCGGCCAAAATACCCATGGAGCGGCTGGCGGTGCTGGCCGGCGCCAACGTCGTGGCCTACCCAGATCCGGAAACGGTGCGGCTGGCAGCCGAAATGGGTTTACAGACCGGATTTCTGGAAAGCTGTTGCACTCTGGTGGACGCCAGGCGGAAATGATGGCCGGTGGGCCGGGCGGCCTCGACGGCTGCTACCCGGCGGGGTCGGGCGGCCGCTCGCCGAGATACTGGTAGTAGTTGACCTCGATTGAGGCGTTGTGCAGTTTTCTCACCCTGTCTGGCTGCGCTCGTTTGAAATAGTCCGGGAACTTGACATCGGCAGTCAGGATAAAGATCGACCACCCTTTCTTCTTCTTGAAGGTCTTGTTCAGCGAAATATAGATCTGGTTCATGGCCTGGAACTCGCCGGTTTTGATGCCATAGGGAGGGTTGGAAATGACGACGCCGTACTGTTTGTCGATCCAGAGATCCTTGACATCCTTGTGCTCGAACACAATGTCGCCGCCAACACCGGCGCGCCGGGCATTCACCTTGCCGGCCTCGATACACGCCTCGTCAATGTCATAGCCGAATATCTGAAGGCTGCCTTCCATGTCGATCGCCCGGCGCGCGGCGAGCCGGGCTTGCTGCCAGGCCTCCGGAGCGATGGCCGGCCACCCTTCGGAAGCGAATTTCCTCCGGAGCCCTGGCGCAATATTGCGGCCGATCAGAGCTGCCTCGATCAGGATCGTGCCCGAGCCGCACATCGGATCGATCAGCAACCGGTCCTTGTTCCACACGCTGAGAAGAACAAGGGCCGCCGCCAGGGTTTCCCTGAGCGCCGCTTCGCCCGTCCGCTGCCGGTACCCTCGTTTGTTCAGCCCTGATCCGGAGGTGTCGAGGGTCAGCAGCGCCACGTCTTTGAGCATCGCTACCTGGATGGTGAATTCCGGCCCGGTCTCGGCAAACCAGTCCCGGTGGTATTGCTCTTTGAGCCGCTCGACGACGGCTTTTTTGACGATCGCCTGGCAGGCTCTGACGCTGCCCAGGGTCGATTTCACCGCTTTTCCGGTGACGGTGAACTTGCCATCTTCAGTGATCCACGCTTCCCACGGCAGGGCTTTGGTCTGCTCGAACAGCTCCTCGAAGGTCAGCGCCTGAAACTCGCCCATTTTGAGCAGGACGCGATCGGCGCTGCGCAGCCACAGGTTCGCCGTAGGGATATCATCGGGCGTCGCTTTGAACTCGACTTTGCCGTCGGCGACGTGGGTCGGTTCAAAGCCCAAGGCGAGCAGCTCGCGCTTGACAACCGCCTCCAGTCCATACGATAGGGTTGCAATCAGGGTAATTTGGCTCATAGGCCGCTCGTGTCGCTCGATTTTCGGTGACAGAACCGATGGATCGACAATGTTCTGCCCACCGCTCCATGAGTATAGCACGGCTGGGGCGGCGGGGCAAGCGGCGGCGCTCTTGCGGGTGCTGGCTCGGACAAGACCTGGGCTTTCCGCCGGCTTGGGCCCCGGCAGCTTTACCCCTTGCACGGCGAGAATATTTGTAGTACACTGGAAACGGAATCAGCCGAGGCGTCAAGGGAGATCATGGCCGTTGGCCTTTTGATCCGCCGCGAGCCGGTTCCAGAAGGAGATGAGAAAGTGAAAAACAGATGGATGAGCCTGATGGCGCTGCTTGTGGTGGGCGCACTGGCAGTCAGCGCCTGCGGAGGGGCTACCGACTCGACCAGCCCGCTGCCCACGGCTCAGCCCGCCGGACCGTCAGAGCCGGCCGCTGCTCGCGACGCGGTGGTGGCTTACCTGGCCGAAAAGTATGCCGGCCAGGGCCCGGCAGCGGGCATGGACTGGACGGAGCAACACACAACGCCTGAGGGGGTGGTGGGCGGCGAAAAGTACGAGTACACCGCCCGCGCCTGGACCATCACGGTGTCCTATCCTGTCGTAGCTCCCGAGAACGTCATATATGCCGTCGTGGCGGCCGACCGGACGACCGGATTTCACTGGGAAGGTGAGGTCGATGCGACCGGGCGAGTGACAGAAACGACGTTCACGGGGACGCCGGAGCCGGGCGCCGGGGAGGCGGATCTGGTGGCGCTGGTCAACGGCAACACCAATTTCGCCTTTGACCTGTATGGGACGCTGAAGGGGCAGTCGGGGAACCTGTTCTTTTCCCCGTACAGCATCTCGCAGGCGCTGGCCATGACCTACGCCGGGGCCCGCGGCGAGACCGAGGCGCAGATGGCCAATACCCTCCACTATAACCTGCCCCCAACCGTGCTCCACCCGTCGTTCAAGAGCCTCGGCGAGGAGCTGGCCCAGCGCGGAGAGGGCGCCGAGGGCAAGGACGCAGGCGGCTTTCGGCTGAACGTGGCCAATGCCCTGTGGGGGCAGAAGGACTACCGGTTCCTGGCCGACTTTACCAATCTGCTGGCGCAGAACTATGGCGCCGGGATGCAGTTCGTCGACTATGTGAACGCGGTGGAAGAAGCGCGCACCACCATCAACGACTGGATCAGCCGGCAGACCGAGGGCAAGATCAAGGATATGATCGCGCCCGGGGTGCTGGACAGCATGACCCGGCTGGTGCTGACCAACGCCATCTACTTCAATGCCGCCTGGGATACGCCCTTTAACGAGCGTCAGACCAAGGACGGGCCGTTCACCAAGCTGGACGGCAGCCAGGTGCAGGTGCCGATGATGGCGCAGACGGAGCCGCTGGGCTATGGGGAGGACGCGGGCTACCAGGCGGTGGAGCTGCCGTACGACGGCCGCGAGCTGTCGATGGTGATCCTGCTGCCGGCCGCGGGCCAGTTCGAGGCGTTCGAGAGCTCGCTGGACGCGGCCAGGGTCGAGGCGATCGTGGCGGATCTGGAGCCGGTGCAGGTGGCGCTGACGATGCCCCGGTTCAAGTTCGACTCGCAGTTCAGCCTGACAGACGCGCTGTCACAGATGGGCATGCCACTGGCCTTCACGCCCGACGCCGACTTTTCGGGAATGACCGGCAACAACGATCTGTCGATCAGTGCGATACTGCACAAGGCCTACGTAGCGGTGGACGAGGCCGGCACCGAAGCGGCAGCGGCCACGATCGTGGATATGAGCCTGACATCGGCGCCGGCAAGCCCGGTAGAGGTCAAGGTCGACCGGCCGTTCCTGTTCTTCATCCGCGACTCAAAGACAGGTGCGGTGCTGTTCCTGGGGCGGGTGGTCGATCCCAGCGAGTGATGGACAGAAGATCGGTTTCTTGAAGAAAGAAGCACCCTCCAGCGGGCGATCAAGATTGGCCTGACGTGGGAGAGCAGCATGCCAGCAGAGGATAACCTGTCCGAGTATTCCGACCCGATCCTGTTTGACACCGAAAACGCCGATCTTGAGCCGAGCTGGTCGTTCTACCTGGCGCTGGCCCGGCGGGTGAGCGGGCCTGTGCTCGATCTCGGCTGCGGCACCGGCCGGCTCACCATCCCTCTCGCCCAGCAGGGCATCGACATCACCGGGCTGGACCCTATGCCCGCCATGCTGGCTCGCGCCAGGGACAAGGCAGGTGATCTGCCGATCCCCTGGATCGTGGCCGACGCCCGCACCTTCCGCCTGGATCGACGCTTTGCTCTGATCATGGCTGTGGGGAGCGTCTTTCCGCACCTGCTGGAGCTGGCAAACCAGGAAGCGATGCTGGGCCGCGTGCGAGAGCACCTGGCCCCGGGCGGCCTGTTTGCCTTTGACACCATCTTTCCCCAAGTAGGGCAGATGCAAACCGACGAGACCGAGCGCGAGTGGTTCAGCTATAGCAGTAACGATTGGCGCGAGGTGCGCGTGTCGGGCACACAGCACTATGACCCGCTGCGGCAGGTCCGCGTCGAGACGGCCTATCGTCGCTGGCGGGGGGCCGGCGGCCAGGAGATCGTCCAGGTTGCACCGCTGGCGCTGCGCTTGACCTTTCCACAGGAGATGGAATCGCTGTTACACTACAACGGGCTCGCGGTGCTGGAGCGCTATGGCGGCTATGACTCTAGCCCGCTGACTGCCAACAGCCAGATCATGGTGTACGTGTGCCGCGCGGCATAAAGCTTCGCGGGCGCGGCCGAGTGTGATATAATCGGTGCAGAGGCAGAGCCGGACCGGCCTGCTTGAAAGGAGGGCCATGACGGCATCCAGCGAAACGGCGGAATTGCTCCAACGGGGTATTGCCGCGGCGCGCGCCGGGCGCAAGGTAGAGGCATCCCGCCTCCTGATGCAGGTGGTAGAGCGCGACGAGCACAACGAGCAGGCCTGGCTGTGGCTGAGCGGGGTGGTCGATTCGCTCGACGACCGCCGCGTCTGCCTGGAAAATGTGCTGGCCCTCAATCCCAACCACAGCGCGGCCCTGGCCGGGCTGCGTCACCTGGATCAGGCGGCCGCCGCCGAGGCGCGCAGCCGTGTGCCGCCACCTCCATCGGGCGCCCAGCCTGCCGCTCCGGCTGCCGGCGAGCTATGCCCCTTCTGCCTCAAGCCCTTGCCGGCCACCGGCACCAAATGCCCTCAGTGTGGCGGGCCGCTCCTGGTGGTCTGCCCGGCGTGCGGCGAGTACGCCGATGTGCAACAGCCGTTGTGCGCCACCTGCGGCCAGTCCATCGGCGACTACCGGCAGGGGGCGGCCTATTTTCTGTCGCTGGCGCAGGCATCGCTGGCCCGCGGCCGGCACGAGGCGACGCTACAGGCGCTGGGCCACGCCGAGAGCCGGGCAGGCGACGACGCCCCAACGCTGGGGGAGATTGCCGCCCTGTACGAACAGCTCGGCCGGCTCGACCTGGCCGCGCAGGCTGCCGAGCGGGCAGCCGCCGCAGCGCCGCAAAGCGCCGCCGCCTATGCCCGCCTGAGCTCGATCTACCAACAGCAGGGCCAGATCCGGCCGGCGCAGGCGGCCATGCGCAAGGCCGCCGAGCTGTCGGCTGACCCCGCCGTTCAGCTCGAGCTGGCGCGCCTCTACCTGGACGAAGATGGGACCGTGACCGAGGCGGTCGCTTTGCTGGGGCAGATGATCAAGGCCAAGCCGATGAATGCCCAGGCGCACCTGCTGTTGGGCGACGCCTATCGCAAGCAGGGCAATGAGGACCGGGCGCGCCGTTCCTACCAGGATGCAGCCCGCCTGGCCCCGGCCGATTCTCAGGCGGGGATCGAGGCCCGGTCGAGGCTGGCGATCTATGAGCCGGCCCCGCCCTCGGCCATGGGCGGGCGGGCGGCCAGGCGCCAGGGAGAGCGGCCCGGCTGCGTTACCCTCTATGCGGTTTGGCTGGCCATCAGTGGGAGCATGTCGGCTCTCGGGGCGCTGATCCTGGTCGCCTTCGGCTCGGCCGTGTTCTCCCGGCTCGCCATGGAACGGGACCCCCTGCCGTCGGGCGTGGGGCAGGGGATCTTGTGGGCGGCGGCCGGCATTACGCTCGTTTTCGCCCTCGCCTATCTCGTCCTGGCTTATGGGCTGTGGACCATGAAGAACTGGGCTCGGATTAACGTCCTGGTCTTGTCGATCCTCGGCCTGTTGGCCACGATCGGCCAGGCCGTCGTCAGCCTGACCGGGATGGAGCAGCTAGCTGCGCAGACAAGCGCGCCGCAGATGTCCACTTTTTTTCTGTGCGCAATCATCCCCGAGTTTGCCATCAGCGGCTATATCATCTTCTGGTTCTGGGCCAATCGAGAATTGTTTAGCTGAGCCAATCAAGAACCCCGGTTTTCCCAAGAAACCAGGGTTCTAGGCCTTTTGGAGAGAAACCGGGTTTCTTGGAGTTTATCCATCGCCCTCGGGGTGACCGGGCATGGCCCAATGGCGGAGCCGGCTGGTGGCCTTGGAGAGGCGCCCTTCGCCGATCAGGACGTTGATTGACACGGCCAGGGCCATGATCATGCCCATCACCACCTGCACCCAGTAGCTGGTAATGCCTGTGGCGACGACCCCGGCTTGAAGCGAGCCGATGATGTAGGTGCCCCAAAAGGTGCCGACGATGCTGCCCTGGCCGCCGGAGATCAGGGTCCCGCCGATAAAGACGGCGGCCATCACCGGCAGCATGTAGCCTTGCCCCTGAGTCGGGTAAAATACGTTGATCTCGGTGGTCAGCAGCAGGCCGGCGAAAGCGGCAAGCACGCCCATGAGAGTAAACAGCTTGATCTTGGTCATCTCGACGTTGATGCCCATCACCCGCGCCACGTTCGGGTTGTCGCCGATGAACATGATCGCCTCGCCAAAGGTGTGACGGTTGAGGATGAACCACAGTAAGATGGCCAGGGCCAGCCCCCAGACCGCCTGGGCGGGGATGACGCCAAAGATGCGGCCGGTGAGGATGGTATGAAAGGTGGTCTCCTCTATCTCCTTGAGGTTCAATTGGAGCCCATTGGCGATCAGGATAGTGGCGCCGTACCAAAAGAATTGCGTGGCCAGCGTGGCCATGATCGAGGGCACATGGATCTTGGCGACGAGCAGCCCGTTGACATACCCGGCCAGGGCGCCGGCGGCCAGGGCCACGACGGCGCCGATCCAGGGAGCCAGGGGCGTATCGAGGTTCTTGAAACACCAGGCTAAGGCAAACCCGGACAGCGCGACTATCGCCGGAAAGCTCAGGTCGATCTCTCCTGCGGTGATGACCAGGGTTAATCCCAGGCCCAGGACAAGCAGGGGGGCCACGGTCTGCAGGAAGGACATGTAGATCAACGGCCTGGTAAAAACGTCCGGAGCCGTGATCAGGAACGCGCCATACAGGAGCACCAACACCCCCAAAACGGGGAGGCCTTCGATCCTGCCGAGGAATGCGAGGGGAGAGCTCTTTGTCTTCATGATTCTGCCTTGTCTTTCAGGCCGTGCGCGTATTCGAGCAGGAACTCGTTCAACGCCTTTAGTGAGATCTCTTCCTTGGGGATGCTGGCGACGATCTGCCCGCGATCCATGATGATAAAGCGGTCGGATATCTCATAGACGTCCCCGATATCGTGGGAGATGTAGATGCAGGCCCGGCCGCCCTCTTTGATCTTGTGGACAAAGTTGATCACCTTGCTCACCTCTTTCAGCGAGAGGGCGGTGGTCGGCTCGTCGAGGATGATCAGCTCGGCCTTGAAGTGCATGGCCCGGCCGATGGCCACCCCCTGGCGCTCGCCGCCGGACAACACGCTCACCTTTGAATCGACGGTGATGCCCTTGCCGCGGAATCCGATCGTGTTGAGCATGATCTCGTCGGCGATTTGCTTTTCCTTCTTGACGTCGATAAAGCCGAATGGGCGGGTGATCTGGCGTCCGACGAAGAAATTCCGCCACAGGACCTGCTTCTCGCCCAGCGACCTGTCCTGGTAGACGGTCTCGATGCCGTAGGCGTGAGCCCGCTTGACGTTGTAGGTTCTGAAATCGACCTTGCGACCGGCGACGTACAGCTCGCCGCTGGTCGGGGGAAAGACACCAGTCAGGATTTTCACCAGCGTCGATTTTCCCGCGCCGTTGTCGCCGATGAGCCCGACGATCTCGTTGCGGCCTATCTCAAGGTTGATCTTTCTCAGGGCGCACACCAGCCCGAAATACTTTTCGATGTTGACCATTCGCCCGGCATACTGCTGGGCAGGAGCGTCAGCCACTAGTGAACCTCCTCATAGGTCGTGACAAAATGCCCCCGCCTGGCCAGGCGGGGGCATTTTGACATTGGTTTAGCGGATTCCTTGCTCGATCAGGGGCGCAACCTGGCCGACGTTGGCCGGGGTGACTGTGCCGACACCGGTGTTGATGTGCAGGCCTGGGATCAGGTAGTTGGACATCAGCCAGATCTGCTGCACCGGGAAGTAGCCCTGGAGGTACAGGACCTGGTCAAAGCTGGCGCTGATCCAGCCCTTCTGGATGCCGTCGATGGTGGCAGGCGACAGGTCGATGCCGCCGATGATGACATCGCCGGGCTTTTTCCCCGCGGTCTCGAGCACCTTCGGCAGGGTCGAGGTGATGTTGCCGTGCTGAGTGCCGATCGCCTTCAGGTCGGGGTTGGCTTCCATGTATGCCGTCAGGATCGGGATCGCCAGCGACGCCTCAGTGTCGACGTCGTTGGTCACGTCGAGGGTGTCGACCACCAGTCCGGCCGCTTCGAGCGCCTCTTTGATGCCCCGCGGGCTCTCGCTCCGGCCTTCCTGATGCCAGATGTCATAGACGAGCGCCTTGTCGCCGGACTTGAGTCCCGCCGCGACCATGGCCAGGCCGGTAGTGTAGCCGCCGTCGTACAGGTTGGCGCCGGCATAGCCGAACCCCTTGGTCTGATATTTGGCTTCGTTGTTGGGGAGCGGGTTGTTGCCGCTGGTGACAACGATGCCCATCCCTATCGCCTGGTCGATGAGCGAGCCCATGGCGTCCTCGCCAGGATGGCCCATGATGGCGATGCCGCTCGGGGAGGCGGCAATGGCCTCTTTGAACTGCTCGATCATCTTCTGGGAATCCCAGCCCGAGTACTGCTCGATGAGCTTGATGCCCAAGTGCGCCGCGGCGGCCTTGGCCCCATTGGTGCGGGCCAGCGTCGACGGGTCGCCCTGCTGCCCGCCCATCTGCATATAGACGGTCAGCTCTTTGCCGGTGCCGGCAGCGGCCGCCGCCGGCACAGACGTAGCTGCCTCTGAGCCGCACCCGGCCAAGGCTACGCCGGCCGCGCCAAGCGCGGTGGCGCGCAGAAAATCGCGTCGGTTGAGTTTGTTAGTCATCTTTTCCTTCTCCTCGTGCAAATAGTTTGATACATGATGCTGATGTGGAGTTTGGTTCAGATCTTTCTGGGTAGAGGCTATCGTCGGTGACAAGCGGTGGCTCTACTCATTTCTTGCCACGCTCCCGATGGATCCTAGGTCACCTCCTTCCTCCATGCGTACACACGGTTCTTACGCAAGCCCTACATGCCCGGCTCGCGACAGACACGATGACTCAAAAAATCCCTCACTTGTTATTGTACACCCTATCGATCTTTTAAACAAATTTTCATTCGCCATCTTGCGTGCGCTCGCATGGCGTTTGTGCCAGGCATAGCAGCCGCTTGACGACACACTCGGCGCCTTGCATGATGGCGTAGAGGGCAGGGCCAATTGGCCTTGCACAAGGCAAAAGTTGACACGCCTGTGGAGTGCGGTATAATTGCACTACCAGATATTGCTATAGCATGTATTTGAAAAGAGGTAGCAACTTGGCCGAATATCATCTGATTCCAGCCGCAATCGAGATCCAGCTCTACGCCTCCCTGCTGCTCAAGTTCTTTAACCAGGCACTCGAAAAACGGCTGCGCGATCGCGGCGAGAAGGTCAGCAGCCTGCAATATGGCATCCTCCGCATGCTACAGCTCGATACCCTGACCATCAGCGAAATCAGCCAACGGATGGGCTTTGATCCCTCCACCCTGGTGCGGGCCGTAGACACGCTGGAGCGCAAGGGCCTGGCCCGGCGCGGCAGCGATCCCCACGACCGGCGGCGCAACCCGATCACCATCACGGAAAAGGGGATGGAGCTGGTCGCTGCAGTCCCGGTGATTAACGCTGAGGATTTGACCCTCCAGGCGCTGCAATCCTTTGGCATCGAATCGGCCACCCAACTGCGAGATCTGCTGCGCGGGCTGATCGAGGAATTTCCCGAAGGCAGGATGGTCGCCGAGATAACGGCGGGCCAAATGGACAGGCTATCGAGGCATGCTAGAGAAGTGGGTGGGATGACAGGCTGCCATCCGCCAGCTTGAAATCAGGCAACCACCCCACAGTCGTGCTGCACTAGCATTGACGGGAGGAAGGAGTGTGTAGGATGAAAGCGCAAAAAGGCGTTATAGTTGGAGTGAGGAATCTGGTCAAGCAGTATCCCGGGGTCAAAGCCGTGGATGACATCTCCTTTGATGTTTACCAGGGAGAGATCTTGGGGATGGTAGGGCCAAACGGGGCAGGCAAGACCACGACCATCGAGTGTATCGAAGGGCTGCGCAGGCCCGATGGCGGCACCATACAGGTATTGGGCCTGGACCCCTTAAGGGACCGCTACCAGGTTCGGGAACGCATCGGCGTCCAGTTCCAGTCGGCCGCCCTGCCCGACCGGATCAAGGTGTGGGAAGCGCTGGACCTGTTTGCCGCCTTTTACCGGCGCCCGGTTGATTGGCGGCCCCTGCTGGAGCAAATGGGGCTGGCAGATAAAAGGGATGCCTATTTCACCAAGCTTTCCGGCGGACAGAAACAGCGGGTCTTTATCGCGCTGGCGCTGGTCAACAACCCTGAGCTGGCCTTCCTGGACGAGCTGACCACCGGCCTGGACCCTCAGGCTCGGCGGGCGATGTGGGACGAGGTGCGCAGCATCCGCGAGCGGGGCACGACCGTTTTTCTGACCACCCATTTCATGGAGGAAGCGGAGCGCTTGTGCGACCGGGTGGCAATCGTCGACCACGGCAAGATCGTCGTCCTGGACACGCCCCAAAACCTGATCGATTCACTAGGGGCCGAAAATCGGGTCGTTTTTGAGGTGGATGGGCCTCTGGACGAGGAATTGCTGCGTGCAGATCCGGGCGTTGTCCGCGTGGAGCGGATCGGAGAGCGGGTGGCGGTCTATGGACAAAAAGACGGGCTGGTCAGTGGGGTGGTTGGCGTCCTGGAGACAGGGGGCATCCATTTCGAAAATCTGCGCACTGAGCAGCCGACACTGGAAGACGTATTCCTGGCTTTGACAGGGAAAGAGATGCGCGACTAGGAGGCGTTCGATGGTTGGATTTCGGAAACTGACGCTTGTGCAGGCAAAACTCTACCTCAGGGAGCCAATGAGCGCGTTTTTCACACTGCTCTTTGGTCCATCCCTGCTGCTTCTGCTCGGTTTCATCTTTGGGAACGAGCCCAGCGCGGCAACCGGCGGTCTAGGTTATCTGGACCAGTCCGTACCGGCCTACATGGCCATTATCATCGCCATCGTCGGGTTGACAGCGGTGCCGATCACCAGCACGATCCGGCGGGAGGCAGGCGTGCTGCGCCGTTTCTCGGCGACCCCACTGCGCCCGCTCACCTATTTTCTGACGGATGTGCTCGTGCCCTTTTTGATGACTCTGTTGGGCATCCTGCTCCTGGTTCTGGTGGGGACGGTCGTGTTCCATGTTCGCTTTGAGGGCAATCTGTTTAGCTTGCTGGGGGGGATTATCCTGGGCGCATGTGCCTTTTTCTCGCTGGGCTACGCCCTGGTTGGGCTGGTCTCCAACGCCCGGGCCGTGGTGGTGATTTCCAACGTGGTGCTTTACCCGCTGATGATCTTTTCCGGTGCTATGGTCCCGCTGGAGGTCATGCCTGACACAGTGCGGACCATCTCCCGCTACTCGCCGCTGACCCACCTGGTGGCTTTGCTGAGAGGCTTGTGGTTCGGGCAGGGATGGGGGGATTTCCTGATCGAGGTTGTCGTGCTGGCCGGCGTGGCGATCGTCGGAACGATTATCGTAACCCGGACATTCCGCTGGGAATAGGGGCCATGGCTCCCATCACAACCCACTTGGTAAGCGTACCCTTTCGTCAGGCATTCAAGCCGCTGCCTCTTTGACGTGTTTGGCACGCCGGTTTCGTTCGCGCTTGTCCAAAATGCGCTTGCGCATGCGCAAGCTCACCGGGGTCACTTCCAACAACTCATCGTCGCTCAGATACTCGATGCAGCGGTCCAGGCTCATCTCTTCAGGCGTAACCAGCCGGATCTCGATATCCTGGATCGAGTTACGCATGTTGGTGAGATGCTTGGTCTTGCACACGTTTATGTCCAGATCGCCCGGCCGCTGGTGCTCGCCAACCACCATCCCCTCGTACACCTCAACGCCCCGTCCGAGAAACAGGTTGCCCCGCTCCTCCGCGTTTTTCAAGCCAAAGGTGCTGGTAACGCCGGCTTCCCAGGCAACCAATGAGCCACGCGACCGGGAGCTGATCGGTCCGGCCATCGGACCATACTGGTAAAAGAGTGTATCCATGGTGCCCATGCCGCGGGTGACCGTCAGGAATTGGTAGCGAAAGCCCAACAAGCCTCGCGTAGGCACGTGATAGCTCACCAGGACGCTGCCGTCGGAAGCGTCCAGCATGTTGATCATCTCACCGCGCCGCTTGCCCAGCATTTCCACGACCGGTCCCAGCGTGTCGGGGGGTACATGGACGTGGAGCTCCTCGTAGGGTTCCAGGATCCGGCCGTCTGCGTCGTGATGCAGGATCACCTTTGGGCTGGAAACCTGGAACTCATAGCCCTCGCGACGCATAGTCTCGATCAGGATAGCCAGATGCAGCTCACCTCGGCCGGAAACGATAAACGTATCCGCCTGATCCGTTTCTTCCACCCGCAGAGAGACGTTGTGCCGGACTTCGTCGAAGAGGCGCTCACGGAGCTTGCGCGAGGTGCTCCAGCGGCTCTCCCGCCCGGCCAATGGCGACGAATTCACGCCAAAGCTCATCCGCACCGTCGGCTCGCCCACGTGAATGGCCGGCAAGGCAACCGGATAGTTCGGGTCGGCGAGCGTCTCGCCGATGGCGACCTGATCCAATCCGGCGATGGCCACAATCTCACCTGCCTCAATGGCCGGGACCTCGACCCGTTTCAGTCCCTCGTGCACGTAGAGATACTGGGCGGTTTCAGGAAGCTGCTCGCCGTTCAGCGTAAGACGGGCAATGGATTGGCCGGCAGTGATGCGGCCGGCAAAAACCCGGCCAATGGCGATGAGGCCACGATAACTATCATGATCCAGCGTTGTCACCAGAACCTGCAAAGGAGCGTCTACCTCCACAATTGGGCAGGGGATTTCGCGCAGGATAGCGTTGATGAGTGGCTTTAGATCTGGCTCGAGGTTGGGTGTCCTGCCTGCCTGGCCGGTGGTAGCCATTGCGTATATGACAGTAAAGTTGGCCTGCGCGTCGGTGGCCCCCAGCTCGATGAACAGGTCGAATGTCTGGTTGAGGGCCCGGTCGAGATCGGCGTTCTTGCGGTCCACCTTGTTGATCACCACGATGGCGCGATGGCCCATCTCCAAGGCCTTCCTGAGCACAAAGCGGGTTTGGGGCATGGGGCCTTCGGCTGCGTCCACCAACAGCAACACCCCGTCCACCATATTCAGAACTCGCTCCACCTCACCGCCGAAATCGGCATGCCCCGGAGTGTCCACGATATTGATCTTGACCTGCTGGTCCGTCTCTTCATCATAGACGCTGATGGCCGTGTTTTTCGCCAGGATAGTAATACCGCGCTCCCGTTCCAGGTCGTTAGAATCCAGGATGCGCTCGGCCACCTGCTGGTTGCTGCGAAAGACGTGCGTCTGCTTGAGCAGACCGTCCACAAGCGTCGTTTTGCCATGATCCACGTGCGCAACGATGGCAATGTTGCGCAGATCGGTTCGTTCCACGAGCATCTGTACTGCGCCCCCTTTTTGGGTACCGAGAATGTATCCCATGCGAAACCACTTCTTCACGGCTCAATCGGACAAGCCGTTGTGTCTCGAGCACTGCCGGCGTATTGCCCCCCATGGGTAGGGCGCCCGGCAGGCCAATTCATATGAACTTCAGAAGGCTGGTTTCTGCTCACGTCCCCGTGTCCCTGAGGCCTGGCTGGCGTGAGACAGCTCGGAGAGGAGTGGATCCACTTGCAGGCAGATGCCGCTGAGGAACCGGCTCAACTGAGAAACCGCCGCATTATAGTACTTGTGCTCCGCCAAGTCAACTTGATGCTGTGTGGTGGCTAGGGCAGCATCTTCCACTCCTCTCTTGCACAGCGCTGGGTTTGGGAGTACAATACTGCGAGCAATTCGGGAGAATGCATATCCACACATGAATGTTAGAGAAATCCGGTCAAAGGCTATACTCTCCACATCCAAGATCTATGACTATGTTATCAACCCTTATGTGGGCTGCCAGCACGCTTGCTCTTATTGCTATGCTCGCTTTATGAAAAGGTTCAGCGGGCACAAGGAACCTTGGGGCGAGTTTGTCGATGTCAAGATCAACGCCGCCGAACTGTTGCGGGTGGAGATAACCAAGAAAAAACGAGCAAAGGTATGGATCAGCGGGGTGTGTGACCCCTATCAGCCTCTGGAAGCAAAATACGAGCTGACCAGGGAATGCCTGGGCATACTGGCTGAACACGACTGGCCGTCGATTGTCCAAACACGCTCTCCGCTGGTCCTGCGGGACATGGATATCCTTACCGGAGCAAAAAGCTTCGAGGTCGGATTCTCGATCGCCACGGCAGACGAAGAGATCAGAAAGCTGTTTGAGCCACAAGCGCCGCCGATCACAGAACGGCTGAGAGCGCTCGACGAGTTGCACCGGGCAGGTATCAGGACTTTTGCCATGATCGCTCCTATTCTTCCGGGAGCTGAGACCCTGGCGCAGGCCCTGGAAGGGAAGGTTGACCACGTCCTGGTTGACCGGATGAACTATAACCACGCCAACTGGATTTACAGGAAGCATGGACTAGAGGACAAGCTCGATGGCCGGTTTTTCCACAGTGTGGCCCATGAGATCGCTTCTGCCTGTGAGAAATTGGGCATCGACTGCCGGCTGGTCTTCTAAGGCCACCTTGCAGACTCGACGCCGCGTCCAGATACAAAAGGAGAGCCGCCATGAATTTGGCTATCCGGCCTGTTCGTGAGGATGACATTCAAGAGCTGGTCCAATTGTCATTGCTGGCCTGGGTCCCAGTTTTCAGCTCATTCGAACAGATACTGGGCCACACCATCTATACGCTGATTTGGCCCGACTGGAGAGCCGGTCAGCGAGATGCGGTCGAGACCGTCTGTCGGGACCGTGACAAGACCACTGTCCTGGTTGCAGAGCTCGACGGCAGGGCGGTTGGGTTTTTGGCCTATGAGCTGAATGTTCAAGACAAGGTGGGCGACGTTGTTTTGCTCGCAGTCCATCCCGACTACCAGAACCTCGGCATAGGCACCGAGCTGAATAACATAGCCATCGACAAGATGAAGACAAGTGGGATGAAAATGGCCAGAGTTGAGACAGGTGGAGACTCATCCCACGCGCCCGCCAGGAAATGCTACGAAAAAGCCGGGTACACGGCCTTGCCTATCGTCAGGTACCACCAGGACCTGTAGCTCTGGCTGGGTTCATAACTGCGCGTACGCCGCCGATAGGGTGCCGCTGCCAAAAACGCATCTCCGGCCTGCTGCCGGACCGTGTTGGCGCACCTTGTACAAGAGAATATACCATGGCACATCAAAGAGATTTCTGAAGAGGAATTCGTCTATGAGTGCAAGCAACCCACCACGATGGCTCGAATGGGCTCGTCAGATACAGGCTCTAAGTCAGACAGGGCTTGCATATAGCAAGATCGATTATGACATCCAACGGTATCAGCGTTTGATGGAAATCGCCGCTGAAATTGCTCAAAGCTATACGCAGCTTCCGAAACAGGCAATACTGGAGAATTTCCAAATGCAGCACGGTTACGCTACTCCCAAGGTAGATGTGCGCGGCGCAGTGATCTGTAACGGAAAGATACTGCTCGTTCAGGAACGAGCTGACAAGCTGTGGTGCATGCCTGGAGGCTGGGCAGACGTTGGGGAAACCCCCTCTGAGATGGTTGTACGTGAGGTTAGCGAAGAGAGCGGCTTTGAAATCGTGGTCCACAAGGTAATCGGCGTGTACGATGCCAACCGGAACGGTGCCCCGCTTGAATTCCATCATGCTTACAAAATAGTGTTCCTGTGCGATATCGTAGGGGGCGAACCTCAACCGAGTAATGAAACTTGCGCTGTGGAGTTCTTTAGCTTTGATGAGCTGCCTCCGCTTTCCACCGAACGCACTAATGAACGGCACTTGAGGGATCTGCTTGCTCACATCCAAGATCCTGGTTGTCCGACGTTTTTCGACTGATAGACGACCGTCGTTCTGTCCAAACAGATCCTTTCGAAAAACAGACGGCATTCCGTTGACCAGAACGACAGCATGAGGAAGGAGACACCATGAACATTCGAACCGCCGAGTCGCCGCGCGACCTGCGCGCCTTTATCGGCCTGCCCTACCGGCTATACCGGGATGACCCGGTCTGGGTACCGCCATTGCGGAGCGAGCAGCGCAGCCAATTCGACCCCAAGCTCAACCCCTTTCTCAATCACTGCGACTGGCAACTGTTCCTAGTCAAGGATCAGGGCAAGATCGTCGGGCGCTGCGCGGCTTTCATAGACCACCTGGCCGCAGATTTCTGGAAAGAGCCCGTTGGCCTGTTCGGCTATTTTGATTGCATCCCATCTCCGGCGGCGGCGCGGTTGCTGCTCGAGGCAGCGCGCGACTGGCTGCGGGCGCGCGGCTGCACCTCCATGCGCGGACCGTGGAGCTTTGTTTCGCAGGAATGGGGGATGGTGGTAGAAGGCTTTGTCCCCTCCCCGGTGATCATGGCCCCCTACAACCCTCCCTACTACAACGACTACATGGTCGAGTTTGGCCTGCACAAGATCAAGGACCTGTTGTGTTGGTACATCTCGACCGCTGAGGGACACGACATCCCCCCGCGCATCAAAGAACTTACCGACCTAGTGGCCAAGCGATACGGCGTGCGCGTCCGCCAGGTCGATATGAGCCGATACGACCGGGAAGTGGAGACGATCATCGAGATGTCCAACACCAGCCTGATCGAAAACTGGGGTTATTCGCCGGTGACGGAAGACGAGGTGCGGGCCATGGCGCGAGACATGAAGCCGATCATACAGCCCAAGGGCGTGCTCATTGCGGAGGACAAGGCCGGGCGGCCCATCGGGTTCGCCATAACGCTGCCTGATGTGAACTCGCTGCTGAAAGGGCTGAACGGGCGGCTGTTCCCCTTTGGCTTCTTGAAGCTGCTGCGCGGCATCCCGCGGCTGCGGAGGTACCGCATGTTCGCCCTGGGCGTGATCCCAGAGTACCACGGCAAGGCAGTGGACAGCCTGCTCTACCGCGCATTGTACGAATCGCTCTACGCACCGGATACGTGGATGGAGATCAACTATGTGCTCGAGGACAACTGGATGATGGTCAACGCTATCAACAAACTGGGAGCCAAGCCACTTCGGCGTTATCGCGTATACGAGATGGCAATTGGCAGCGATCTGTGATATGATCTGGGCCTTTTGTGGGCGTTGAAAACACACAAAAAGCCATCGGATTGTGCGGCCTCGTTGACGCGCGGGCACTGTTACTTGCATCCAGCGAAATTTGTGCTAGAATGGCGCCAATACGATCGGGGGTCGTCGAATGGCAAGACAAGGGACTTTGGATCCCTGTATCGAGGTTCAAATCCTCGCCCCCGAGCCTGGCAATCTGTGCGTTTAACAAGGGCCCTTAGCTCAGTGGCAGAGCGACCGGCTCATAACCGGTTGGTCGTAGGTTCGAAACCTACAGGGCCCATAAACGCTTTCGGTGATCAGGATTCAGCAGCGGTCAGCCTGAGCGCCGAGAGTCAAGCCGCTAGCTGACCGCTGACAGCTAGGCCATGACTCAGGTTCTCGTCCTCAACGCTACTTATGAACCGATGAGTGTGGTCTCGGTGCGCCGGGCGGTGCTGCTCTTGTTAAGAGAAAAAGCAGAGATCGTCGAGGCGGCCGAGGCCTATCTTCGCTCGGCGCAGATTCAATTGCCGGTGCCCCTTGTCATCCGGCTGGTATGCTACGTCCGCATCCCTCACCGCCTGTCGCTGCCGGTATCGCGCCGGACGGTATTGGCCCGCGACCAGTACACCTGCCAGTATTGCGGCACACAGCCGGGCCGCGCCCAGCTCACCATGGACCACGTCGTTCCTCGCTCGCGCGGCGGAGAAACCTGTTGGGAGAATGTCGTCACCGCCTGCGGGCCGTGCAACCGCCGCAAGGGTGGCCGCACGCCTGCCGAGGCCAACATGCCGGTGCTCAAATCGCCCCGTCGCCCGCGCTACCTGGCCTTGACCCTATTGGAAAGCAGTAGCGCACACGAGACGTGGGACAAGTACATGTACTTCTAGCCACCTACCTACGTCCACAGTGGCGCCGGCTCGCCCTTCTGGCCGTACTGCTGCTGGCTGGCATCGGCCTGCAGCTGGTCAACCCCCAGGTCATCCGCTACTTTATCGACACCGCTCAGGCGGGCGGCCCGCAGAGCGCGCTCCTCAAGGGTGCGCTAGTCTTTATCGCCTTTGCCCTGGCAGCGCGGGGGGTGGCCCTCGCCGCCGACTATGTGGCCGCCGCCACCGGCTGGACGGCCACCAACGCATTGCGCGCCGATCTGACCCTGCACGTCCTCAACCTCGACCTGCCGTTCCACAAGGCGCACACTCCCGGTGAGCTGATCGAGCGGATTGACGGCGACGTCAGCACGCTGGCTAACTTTTTCTCCCAGTTCACAATCAAGGTGGCAGCCAACAGTCTGCTGGCGACCGGCATCCTGGTCCTCCTCTACCGTGAGGACTGGCGAGCCGGCTTGGGGCTGACGGTCTATGCTCTGCTGGTTCTGTTTGCCCTGGGCGCGGTGCAAAAGGCAGCTGTCCCACGCTGGACGGCGCAGCGCCAGGCCGACGCCGAGATGTTTGGCTTTGTCGAGGAGCGGATCTCAGGCGCGGAGGAGATCCGGGCTGCCGGTGCTGAGTCACATGCGATGCACGGCCTGCATCGCCTGTTGCGCGAGCTGTTGATCAGGACACGGGCAGCCATGCTGGTCAGCCACGTGACCTATGTCCTCAGCAACTTTCTGTTCGTGATCGGCTATGCGCTCGGGCTGTCGTTGGGGGCGTACCTTTACAGTCAGGGCCAGGTGACGATCGGCGCCGCTTTTCTGATCGTCTACTACATTGGCATGCTGGCCGAGCCGCTGAACGGCATCCGCGAGCAAGCTGAAGACTGGCAGCAGGCCACAGCCAGCATCAACCGCACCTCCGACCTCCTCCGCCTCCAGCCCCAAATCCGCGACAATCCCCAATCCAACACCTATCCCTTGAAGGAGATCTCCACACATCGCACGTCGAAAATCCCCCTGGCTGTTACCTTTGACAACGTCTCCTTCAGTTACGGGGATGAGGGAATCAACAAAAACCCCGCCTTGCGCGGCGTGTCGTTCCACTTGGAACCAGGCCGGGTGCTGGGCCTGTTGGGCCGCACCGGCAGCGGCAAGACGACGATCTCGCGGTTGCTCTTTCGCCTGTACGACCCGAGCGGCGGCTCGATCAGATTGGGAGGCATCGACCTGCGCGACCTGCCCCTGACCGATCTGCGCCGGCAGGTCGGCATGGTCACCCAGGACGTGCAGCTCTTCCAGGCCACCGTCCGCGACAATCTGACCTTCTTTGACCGCCAGATCGGCGACGATCAGATCGAGCATATCCTGCGCGACCTGCAGTTGTGGGATTGGGTGCAATCGCTACCCCACGGGCTCGACACACCGCTGGCTGCCGGCAGCGGGGCGGCCAAGGGAGAAGGGCTGTCGGCCGGCGAGGCGCAGCTCCTGGCTTTTGCCCGCGTCTTTGTGCACGATCCCGCCGTAGTGATCCTGGACGAAGCCTCATCACGGCTGGATCCGGCGACCGAGACGCTGCTGGAACGGGCCGTCGACCGCCTGCTTGAGGGCCGGACCGGGATCGTCATCGCCCACCGCCTGCGCACGATTCAGCGCGTCGACCACCTGCTCATCCTGGCCGACGGCCAAGTGGTGGAATGGGGTCCGCGCGCCCACTTGGCCGCCGATCCCACTTCCCGCTTCTACCACCTGCTCCAGACAGGCCTGGAGGAGGCTCTGCAATGACCGCCCGCGAGCAGACCCCGCCCCATCCCGGCGAGCTCCGGCCGCTCCCCACATGGCGATTGAACTGGGAGATCGTCCGCTATCTGCCCGGGCCGTTCGCCATTCACTCACTGGCGGTGATCGTCGTGTTTGCGACGCGCGTCGTGCCGGGGCTCATCGCCCAAGCCGTGTTCGACGGCATCACCGGCGCGGCGGCAGCGCCGGTCGGCTTGTGGGGCCTGATCGCCCTGTACATCGCTGTCGAACTGGGACGGCTGGCCCTGTCATTTGGCGACATCTGGGGTGGCGTCACCTTCCGGTTGGGAGCCGGCGGGCTGATGCGGCGCAATATCTTTGCCTCCATCCTCCGCCGGCGGGGCGCCCAGGGCCTGCCGGTATCGTCCGGCGAGGCGATCAACCGCCTGCGCAACGACGTGGACGAAACTTCTGATTTTCCAACCTGGCTGCCCGATCAGGCCGGCAAGATCCTGTCGTCGACGGTGGCGATCGTCATCATGGCCCGCATCGACCTGGGCATCACCCTGGTGACCTTGATCCCGATACTGGGTGTGGTTGCCCTGTCACGATTGGCATGGGGTCGTCTCAAGTACTATTACGACACATCCACACAGGCAGCCGACGCCATCACCGGCTTTCTGGGTGAGATATTCGGCGCCGTCCAGGCGGTCAAGGTCGCCCACGCCGAGCAAGGCGTCGTCGATCACCTCCGCACCCTCAACGACGACCGCCGGCGGGCTGAGCTGCGCCTGACACTGTTCTGGGGTCTGCTCTTCTGGTTCTCCGACACCGCCGCGAACTATGGCATCGGCGTCGTGCTCCTGCTGGCCGGCCAGGCCATGACCGCCGGCGCCTTTACCGTGGGTGATTTTGCCCTGTTCGTCTATTATCTGTGGTTTACCGCCGAGCTGCCGCTGGACCTGGGCGCCTTTGTCGGCGACTATCAGGCTCAAGAGGTGTCGATCCGGCGCATGGGCGAACTGGTGGCGCCCGAGCCGCCCACGGTACTGGTGGAGCATCACCCGCTGCCCTTGGGCAGGCGCAGTCCCATGCCGCCGGTGCCGTACCAACCGCCGGTCGCCGCCAGCCGGCTGGAACGCCTCGAGGTACAGGGGTTGGCCTACCGGCACAAGAGGACCACTGAACGCCCCGAGAGCACTGAGGACACTGAAGCAAAAGGGCCTCACGCCGGCAGCCCGGAACGGGGAGCCAGCATAGAAGGGGTGAGCTTTGAGGTGGCACGCGACTCGTTCACCGTCATCACTGGGCGGGTGGGCTCTGGTAAATCGACGTTGCTGCGCGTCCTGCTGGGACTGCTGCCGTGCGACGAGGGCAACATCCTGTGGAACGGCGAGCGGGTGGACGATCCAATCGCCTTTTTCCGGCCGCCGCGCTGCGCCTACATATCGCAGGTGCCCCGCCTGTTCAGCGATACACTGCGCGATAACATCATGCTCGGCCTGCCGGAGGATGTAGCCGCGCCGCGCTTGCCCGGCGCACTGTGGCTGGCGGTGCTGGAAGAGGACATAGACGGACTGCCGCACGGCCTGGACACGCTCGTCGGCCCGCGCGGTATGCGGTTGTCGGGTGGGCAAGTACAAAGAGCCGCCGCGGCCCGCGCCTTTGTCCGCGGCCCAGAGCTGCTGGTTGTCGATGATCTGTCGAGCGCGCTCGACGTCGAGACCGAGCAGTTGCTGTGGGAGCGGCTCAACCAGGCCGGGCCGCGCCGCTTTACTTGTCTGGTGGCCTCCCACCGCCGGGCGGCCCTGCGCCGCGCCGACCAGATCCTCGTCCTGAAGAACGGCCGGGTCGATGCGCGCGGGACTCTCGATGAGCTGCTGGCAACCAATGACGAGATGCGACGTCTGTGGCACGGTCAAGAAACGATGCAATAAACTGTGCAAGCCACCTCCTAGGTTTGCATCAGAAGCAGTTTCGCCATATAATGGGCTTCGCTTAAGAAAAGAGCTCTGTGCGCTCAATCCTCAGCCCTTGCCCGGCAAAAGCCGCAAGGGCTGAATGGTCCCATCAATAGAGCACTAGAATTGGAGAAGTATCATGTTTCGAGAGCGGATCGGCCGCAAATATAGCACCTTGTCGCCCGGCTTTAGAAAGCTGGCCGACTTTATACTCACTTCCCATCAGCGCGTTGCCTTTATGAGCGCCTCACGCCTGGCTCGCCATCTGGACCTGGACGTCGCCACCGTGACCCGCTTTGCCCAGACTTTGGGCTACGACGGGTTTACCGAGTTGAGTCGGGAGATCCAGGAACAGGTGCTGGACGAGATGCGCAAGGAGCGCATCCCTATCACAGAGCGGCTTAGTGCAGCTCAAGGCTCGCCCCTTCATACCATGTGGCAGGATTGGGTCAACATAGAACAGACCATCCAGGAAATCCGTCCTGAGCGGATCGATTCGGCAGTGAATGCCCTCCGGGCAGCAAATCACATCTACATCATCGCCGAAGGCGCAGGCATTGGCCTGGCCCAGATCATGGCCTCCTACCTGTCGCTAATCAGGTGCGACGCCATCGTGCTCACCAAGGGTCCCTTTGACATTGCGCTCCATCTCAAAAACCTGACATCCAGCGACGTGGTCATCGGCATCGGGTTTACCAATTATGCCTACTCGGCCACCAACGCCCTCCAGTATGGACGCCGGGTCGGCGCCAAGACGATAGGCATCGTCGGCCAGGCCAACTGCCCCATTGCCGAATGGGCCGAGATTCTGTTCATATGCTCCGAAGTCGAAGGCAGCCTCCTGCCGTCGCCCACCGGTGCGGCGGCCATCATCTTTGCCCTGATCTACGCCCTGATCGAAGACGATCCAGAAAAGTATCGCCATGAACTGGCGTGCTTCCAGGGCACCTACGACAGCCTGATCGGAGACAGCTCCAGGAGTGAGGCAGACGGCAATTGGGAAATGGTCGACCGGTTATAAACAGCATCTTAACAGGCCGGGCTCTTGCGAGCCATATCGAGGTGGAAGGCAGGCGCGCCCGGCAAAAAGGAATAGAATGAAAGTCACAAGCGAACGACAAGAGAATTGTCAGGTCCGTGTCACGGTCGAATTGGACGCGGCCGAGGTTGAAAACAAGCTGCGCCAGACAGCCCAACGGCTGTCGCGCCGCTATACCGTGCCCGGCTATCGAAAAGGCAAGGCCCCCTACGCGGCGGTGCTGCGTACCTTTGGCCGGGAGCTGTTACAGGAACAAGCCCTGGAAGAATTTGGCCAGGAGCTCTACGACCAGGCGTTGGCGGGGATCGAATACAAGCCGTACACCGCCGGCGAGCTAGAAAAGGTCGAGTGGGATCCATTTCGCCTGGAGATCCTGGTGCCGATCATGCCCGAGATCGACCTGGGTGACTATCGCGCTGTGCGCGCGACCCCCGAGCCCAAGCCGGTGGCCGACGATGCCGTAGATCAATACGTGGAAGATCTCCGGCGGCAGCATACCCAGTGGATCCCCGTTGAGCGTCCCGCCGTCCTCGGCGATCATGTGGTCGTCGACATCGAGGGTCGAGCCGGCGACGAGGTCATCCTGAGCAACCAGGGCCGCGAGATGACCATCGACACCGCCAGCCGCTATCCGCTGCCGGGATTCCACGAGCAGATTGTCGGCATGGCGCCGGGCGAAGAAAAGCAGTTCGCCCTCGCCTACCCCGACAACGACCCCAGGAAAGACCTGGCGGGTCATGAAGCAACCTTCACCGTCAAGCTTCTGGCCGTCAACGAGCCCGACGTGCCGCCGCTGGACGACGAGCTAGCTCAAATGGTAGGCGATTACAGCACTTTGGCCGACCTGCGGGCTGCCGCCCACAAGAACCTGGAGGAAGAAGCCCTCCAGGCTGCCGAGGCCGAGCTGCCCGACAAGGCGTTAGACGCGATGATCGCGGCCGCAACCAAGATCGAGTATCCGCCCCAGGCCGTCGACAAAGAGATCGACTCGATGCTGGAGGAAATGGAAGAGAACCTATCGTCCAGTGGCATCAAGCTCGACACCTTCCTGGGCATGATAAAAAAGACGCGCGAAGCCTATCGCCAGGAGTTGCGCCCTGCCGCCGAAGCCCGCCTGAAGCACGTCCTGGCCTTGGGCGAGGCGATCAAGCGGGAAGGGGTAAAAGTCGAAGAGGCAGAGATAGAAGCCAAAGTCCAGGAGCTTAAGGCTCAAGAAGAGTTTCAGTCTGAAGAGATGCAAAAGCTGCTGGACGGCCCGGCTGCCCGCGCCGGCTTGGCCAACGACCTGCTGCTAACCAAGATCCGCGAGCGAATCGCCCAGATCGCCCGGGGCGAGGCCCTGCCGCTGGAGGTTGTTGCCGAGACGCCGGCCGAAGCAGAACCGGCTGAGACGGCAGAACCGTCGGGTGACACCTTACAGACACCAGAGCCCTAACCTGGTATACTGCCACTCAAACCAGAATCAGGAGGTTGAATCATGGACAACAGCTTGATCCCGATGGTCATCGAGACCACCGGCCGCGGCGAGCGCGCCTATGACATCTATTCGCTGCTGCTCAAGGAGCGGATCGTCTTCCTGGGCACGCCGATCAACGACCAGGTGGCCAACCTGATCGTCGCCCAACTGCTCTACCTCGACCAGCAGAACCCCGAGCGCGAGATCCAACTCTACATCAACTGCCCCGGCGGCGAGATTTACCCTGGCCTGGCCGTCTACGACACGATGCAGATGGTCCGGGCGCCGATCCGGACGATCGCAGTCGGCTGGACCGCCAGCCTGGGTACTGTGCTGTTGGCTGCCGGGCGCAAAGGCAAGCGCATGGCCCTGCCCCACGCCACGATCCACATGCATCCCGCCGGAGGCGGCGCGCGTGGCTATGCCCCCGACGTAGAGATCCAATACAAAGAGCTAAAACGCATGCAGGACCTGCTGCACAACATCCTGGCCAAGCACACCGGCCAGCTCGCCTCCCGGATTGCCGAGGACTTTGACCGAGACTATTTCATGGACCCGAACGCCGCCGTCGAGTACGGCCTCATCGACGAAGTGCTCACCGGCGAACAAGAGGAACAATCGGCCGAGGAAAAGAAAGAGGGTTAGTCATGGGGCGCCGTCCATCCCCCGACGTGCAACAATGCTCATTCTGCCGCCGCAGCTACGAAGAAGTAGACCGGCTGATATCCGGCCCCGACCAAGTCTATATCTGCAACGAGTGCGTAGCTCTGTGCGTTGAGATCCTGGACGAAGAGCGGCAGAAAGAAAAGAGCGAGCGGGCCGTCGCCAGCCTGTCCAGCCTGCCGTCGCCTCAGGAGATCTACCGGCGCCTGGATCAGTATGTCATCGGCCAGGAGCAGGCCAAGAAGGTCCTGTCGGTTGCCGTTTACAACCACTACAAGCGGATCAACGCCGGCGGCCGGCTGGGCGATGTCGAGCTGCAAAAGAGCAATATCCTGCTGATCGGTCCCACCGGCTGCGGCAAAACCCTCCTGGCCCAGACACTGGCCAAAACCCTCGACGTGCCCTTTTCCATCGCCGACGCCACAGCCCTGACCGAGGCCGGCTATGTCGGCGAGGACGTGGAAAGCATCCTCCTCGGACTGGTCCAGGCCGCCGACTATGACCTGGAACGGGCCGAGAAGGGGATCATCTACATCGACGAGATCGACAAGATCGGCCGCAAGTCGGGCGACAACCCCAGCATCACCCGCGACGTGTCGGGCGAAGGTGTGCAGCAGGCGCTGCTCAAGATCATCGAGGGCTCTTATGTCAATGTCCCGCCTCACGGTGGCCGCAAGCATCCCCAGCAAGAGTTCATCCGGATCAATAGCACCGATATCCTGTTCATCTGCGGTGGCACCTTTGCGGGTCTGGACAAGATCGTCGCCGAGCGGACTGGAGCTCGCGGCCGGCTGGGCTTCACGGCCGGTCAGGAGGGCCATCGCCGCGAGGAAATGACCTCCGCTGAGCTATTGCACGAAACGGCACCCGACGACCTGATGGCCTTCGGCCTGATCCCCGAGCTCGTCGGGCGGCTGCCGGTGGTCGTCACCGTCGAGCCACTCGACAAGGCGGCCATGATCGCCATCCTGACCCAGCCCAAGAACGCGCTGGTCAAACAGTTCACCCGGTTGTTCGAGCTCGACAACGTGGAGCTGGTCTTCACTGACGATGCGCTGGAAGCAGCCGCCGAGGAAGCGATGAACCGCAAAACCGGCGCGCGCGGGCTGCGAACGATCATCGAGGAAACGCTGCTCGATGTGATGTACGAGGTGCCCTCCCGCCGCGACGTGGTCAAGTGCGTGGTCAACGGCGACACGATCCGGCACAAGGCCCACCCGCTGCTTGTCACCAAGGCAGAACTGCCGGCGACGTGGAGCGACCAGGCGCTGCAAGAAACCGGCTGACAAGAGATCATCCGATAATACAACTGGTCTGGCTTACCTGCCCGGCCACAAACAAAGAAACTCGGTTTCTCTCAGAAACCGAGTTTCTGCATCCCATTGCCCCAACACAGTACCAAAGGGGGATTGCATGAAAAGGCCATTGCCTGTATAATAGCATCCAATATCAGTCCAGGTGGATGTGGCCTTGGGTAGTAACCTAGACACACATAGAATCACAGAAGACAGGCAGCCGGCGGCACATAAAGAAGGCACGCTGCCGACCAAAACAGTTCTGCAAGAACGGTACGAGATTCTGGCCGTTCAGGGCATCGGCGGCATGGGGGCCGTCTATCAGGCGCGCGACCTGCGCTTTGGCGCGGTCAGCCGCATCATCGCCGTCAAGGAAATGGTGAACAACGCCCCCGACCCTCGCCTGCGGCAGATCGGCGTCCAGAATTTCGAGCGCGAGGCAAATATCCTGGCCAGTCTGTCCCACCCGGCCATCCCCAAGATTTTTGACTTTTTCAGCGAGAGCAATCGCAGCTACCTCGTCATGGAGTTCGTCGACGGTCGGACTCTGGAGGAGACCCTCACCGAACGCCGCAAGCCATTCGACCAGGAGCAGGTCCTCAACTGGGCGCTGCAGGTGTGCGACGTGCTGACCTACCTGCACAACCAAAAGCCACCCGTCATCTTTCGCGACATGAAACCCGACAACCTGATTCTCCGCCACGACGGGCGGCTCATGGTCATCGACTTTGGCATTGCCAAGGTGTTCGAGCAGGGCCAGCGCGGAACGATGATCGGCACAGAGGGCTACTCGCCGCCAGAGCAGTACCGGGGGGTTGCCGATCCACGCGGTGACCTGTATGCCCTGGCCGCCACACTCCATCATCTGCTTACCAACCGGGACCCACGCCTCGAGCCCCCGTTCACCTTTCATGAGCGTCCCATTCAACTCTTCAACTCTGGCATATCGCCCGAGTTTCAGACAGTGGTCACCAAGGCCTTGGCCTACGACCTCAATGACCGCTACAACTCGGCAGCCGAAATGGGTGAGGCGCTGAGCAGAGTGCTGCCAGGGCGCCGGTCGCTGACCGCCGGCCTGGGCGGACCGGCGATCAACGCTGTGCCCCAGGATGTTGTCCCCAAGTGGACCTTCCGCTGTGAGGACGAAGTCAGGTCCTCGCCCCGCGTGGTCGACGGCGTGTTGTACATCGGCAGCTATGACCATAATCTGTACGCCCTCGACGCCGAGCGCGGCACCTTTGTTTGGAAATTTCCAACAAAGGCGGGGATCGCCTCCACGCCGGCTATCTATCAGACCCAGGTGATGGTCGGTTCCGACGACGGCCATCTATATGCCATCTCGTGCCGGACCGGTCACGAGGTATGGGCCTGCGCCGTCGGCGGTCCAATCCGCTCCTCGCCGCGCATCGAATATGGCCATGTTTTTGTCGGCGCCGATGACGGCGTCCTGTACGCTGTCAATGCCCAGTCAGGCCGGGTTGTATGGCGATTTCAGACGGCGGCGCCGGTCCGCTCCTCACCGCTCATCTCCGGTGAGATGATCTATGTCGGTTCGGACGACGGGTTCGTTTATGCCGTAGAGATGCGCAGCGGCCAGGTCAAGTGGAAGTACAACACCAACCGCCGGGTCACCTCTTCGCCGGCAGGCTTTGATGTGCTGATCTTTGTCGGTTCTGCCGACGGGAGTGTGCACGCCGTCAACATCGGTTCCGGCTGGCCTATGTGGCGGTTTCGAACCAAGGGGGCCATCCTGTCCTCGCCGGTAGTTGTCGAGGAGCACGTCTGCTTTGGCTCGGCTGACGGCAACCTGTACTGCCTGGACGCCAAGACGGGGCGCCAAGTGTGGAAGTACGAGGCCGGCAGCCCGATCGCCTCATCGCCCGCCGCAGACGATGGGATAGTGTACTTTGGCTCGAACGATGGGGCGATCCACGCCGTAGACGCAACCAACGGCCGGAGCCAGTGGCGCTATGTGACCGGCGGCCCAGTTCCATCGTCGCCGATCGTAGTGAATGACACGGTCTATGTAGGCTCGAACGATCACAACGTCTATGCTCTGCCGGCCTAGAGGCCCTTAACGATCATGAAGATCGAGATCGATCCGGAGCGCGACTATTATGCCATCCTCGGCGTCCCGCCCGACGCCGACGAGCAGACGATCAAGCGCGCCTACCGGCAGTTGGCACGGCGTTACCATCCCGACGCGGCCGCCCCCCATGCCGACCAGCCCGCACCCAGCGAAGGGACCGAGCAGGCCGCTCCGGCGATCGAGGGCGGCGCACAGGCGCCTGCCAGCGACACTGAGCGTTTCCGCGAGATCCAAGAAGCCTACGAGATCCTGAACGATCCACAGCAGCGTGAGGCGTACGACCACTGGCGGCGCCAGGAGGGCCTGGATCGCCCGCCGGCTTTTGTGTTGAACACCGTTATCAGCCACGAGCTATTGCCCTGCCTGAGCGAATCGCAAACCCTCTATGTCCTGGTCAAAATCTCGGCTACGGAAGAGATCGAGAGCCGCCGGGTGCCAATAAACCTGTGCCTGGTCCTCGACCGCAGCACATCAATGAAAGGAGCCCGACTACAGCAGGTCAAAGAGGCAGCGCGTTACATCGTTGACCAATTGGGTGACAACGACATACTGTCGGTGATCTCCTTCAGCGATCGGGCTGAGGTAGTGGTGCCCGGCCAATGGCCGCCGGACAAAGTAGCGGCCAAGGCGGCGATCAGCCGCATCCAGGCCAATGGGGGAACCGAGCTCCTGCAGGGGCTCAAGGCCGGCCTGGAGGAGGTGAACCGCTGGCGACGTGAGGAAATGCTCAACTCGCTGATCCTCCTTACCGACGGTCAGACTTATGGCGACGACCAGGCATGCCTGGAGGAAGCCGGCTGGGCGGGCGTGCAGCACATCCAGTTGGTGACGATGGGCATCGGCCCCAATTGGAACGACGACCTCCTGGATCGGATAGCAGGGCTGAGTGGCGGCACCTCGCTCTACATCGATTCGGCAGCCAAGATCTCACGCACCCTCCAAGAGCAGATCCATAGCCTGGGTGATGTCTTTGCCCGGGACCTGGCGTTGCTCATTCACTGTGGCGAGGGGATCGACATCCAGGAAATCTACCGCATAACACCCCAGATAAGCTTGTTACACATGGACGATAGGCAGGTGACCCTGGGCCTGCTGGAAAAGCAGCAACCCCAAGTGATCCTGATGGAGCTCCTGGTCGGCAGCCAGCGACCAGGCCGGACCCGCCTGCTTCAGCTGGCGTTGGAGGGCTCCGTGCCGGCGATCGGCGACTATCCGGTGCGCATCCAGCAGGACGTGGCAGTGACCTTTACCTCTGACCTGACCGGCGGCGCCGGTCAGGTCGGACGACCGCCGGTCCCGCCTGACATCGTGACGGCCATGGGCAAGCTGACGATCTATAAAATGCAGGCACGGGCCATGGCCGAGATTGAGACGGGCCAGATAGACACCGCGGTGAACCGGCTCAAGACGCTGGCCACCCGTCTGCTCAACATCGGCGAGACCGAGCTGGCGCGGGCTGCCCTGCTCGAGGCCGGCTACCTGGCCCAGACCGGCTCACTTTCGGGCGAAGGACGAAAAAAGCTGCGCTACGGCACCCGCGGGCTGACGATCGTGCCAAAAGAGGTACGCCCATGATCAAGTGTCTCTTCTGTAACGCCGTCTATCCAGAGAATACGCTGTTTTGTGAGGAATGTGGCTCTTACCTGGCCGGCACCAACGAACAGGGTACCGACCCGCTGGTTGGCCAAACCGTCGCCGAAGTGGATCAGACTACCGGTGACGGCACCGGCTTTATGACACTGACGATAGCTTTTGACAGCGGCAGCCGGATCGAGCTGCCGCTGTCAAAAGAGATCATATTGGGCCGGCTTGATGCCGGCCGGGCTGTCTTCCCTGACGTCGACCTGACCAACGAACAGGGGATGGAGATGGGGGTCTCACGCCGCCACGCCCGCATCGTGCGCCGCGGAAACCAGGTATTTCTCGAAGACCTGGGCAGCCTGAACGGCACTTTTTTGAACGCCACGCGCCTGGCGCCCGAGCTGCCTTACCCGGTCAAAGAAGGCGACCAGGTGCAACTTGGCAAGCTGATCTTGACCATCCACCTAAAATAACGGCCCGCCTTCAGCAGCCGGCAGCCGGTAGTCGACGAGATGGACAAATGCACGAATTCCGAACACCGATTCAAGCCGACCGCTGCTGGCTGATGGCTGACAGGAGCACCCTATGTACGAAGTGATCATCCACATGCATAACGAGGATCCGATCCTGGCCGAAATAGACAAACTGCCCGATCCAACGCACTTGAGTATCATGGTTACCAATCCACGCCGCCGCGACGGCAAGCCGCTGCCCTATGTGACCGAGGGAGCGCGGGCCTTTGTCTTCCCCTGGAGCCGGATCAGTTTTGTCGAAGTTATGGGCGGTGAGGAGGAGGAAAAAGAAGTCGAGGAGTTCTTCCGCGAATCGTAAGCTTCCCTCACCTGATCTCGGTCACAATCACCCGCACCGCGCCGGCCAACCGGAGGGCCAGGTCCACCCGGCCCTTTGTCTCGTCCGTCACCAGGGCGATCATATTGCCGCCCCAACCGGCGCCCGACAGCTTGGCGCCCAGCGCCCCACCCTCCCGGGCGGCGACCACCAGCCGGTCTAGCTCTGGGCAGCTCACACCCATCGCCTGCAGCAGGGCGTGGTTCTCGTCAAGCAGCGGGCCAAGCGCCGCTATCTCCCCGCGCTCGATGGCCGCGCGAGCTGCGATGGCGATCTGCCCCGCCCGGTCGAAAGGCGGCTCATACCCGTCCGGATCGGTCCGGTAGCGGCGGCGTAGGTCGCCCACCACCTCCCTGGTCGGGCTCTCAATGCCGGTATCGGCCACGGCCAGCAGGAAGGGCCGGCCCACCCAAAAGATCTCACAGCTCACGTCCTTGACAAAATAGACCGGCTTTTCAAAGGCAACTACCGTGTTATCGATTCCCGACGGCGTGCCGTGGTAGATCAGCTCGGTCTGGTACACCAGGTCAGAGATATCCCGCGATGACAGCCAGCGGCCAAAGTGGCCCGCCAGCGCCCGGACGATCGCAGTCGACACCGCCGCGCCACTGCCCATCCCCCGAGCAATCGGCACCGTCGAAGTGACGGTGATCGTCAGGTCCGGCTCGCCCTGTGCGTCGATCGCCTGCAACGCCAGCCGGACGATCCGCGCCAGTGGATCGCCGTCGCCGGCCTCGCGTACGGCCAGTCGCCGGTTCAGGTCGGGCGCGTCTATCACCACCCCATGCCCGTCGCTGGCCGGCTCCACCGTCGCCTGGGCCTGCACCTCAGTCACCGGCACAGCGATCGCCGGCCGGCCATAGACCACCGCGTGCTCGCCACACAGGATTACTTTGCCCGAAGCGTAAGCTGTCGTCACGAGTCCTATTATACCCTCAGACCATAAGGGTTTCCAAAACCCTCAGGGCCTGTCGTGAAATCTCAGTCTTGACAATGCTTCTCTCATCGAGTATAATGATGATGACACAAAACCACAGTTTGCATCGCTGTTGGCGCGACAGGGATGTCGTGGGCCTATCCAGAAGCACTAGGCTATATCCTCACCTGCAACCGGCCGCCCGCCCACCGCCCAGGATGGAAAGGAGGTGAAACCGCGTAAAACCCGAACTGTTTTCCATTGGATTGATCGGTCATACCGTTATGTCCGGCCGTGCGCTCCCGGTGTGGGGCCAGGCCGGCTCAAAGAAAGGAGCCTCTTATGAAATCGGGTAAGCTGTTGATCTTTTTGGCCATGCTGGCGCTCCTGCTGGGCCTGCTAGCGGCCTCCGCCTACGCCGCTCCCCCAGGGCCAGATACTGACCCGGCAGAAGTGTTTCAGGCAAGCCTGGACGCCTCCGGCGCGACCCAATCAGGGATCGAAAACGTTGGCACTTCGACCCTGGCAAACGTGACGCCGGGATACCTGCCGATCGGCACCCCGTTTGACCTGTGTTTCTCGGTCTTTGTCCAGTCGCCCGATGCCGAGTACATGGACCACTTTGACGTGGACCTGCCCGATGGCTGGACGGTCAACTCGGTTGCTGCCAACTCGGTTCCGCCGGCGAACGGCTGCAGCGGCGCGCTGCCCCCGGTCGTCGGTGTAAACGCCGGCAACCTGGTGTATTGGCAGAGCACCGGCTATCCACCCCAAACCGGCTGCGGCGCCTGGAACGGCTCTTCGGCCGGCGCCAACTTTGACTTTTGCGCCAACGTTACCATCCCTGACACAAGCGGTGCGCCGTGGATGCTGCCCTGGAACTATATCGGCGATGGATATGGTGGCACCCCGCACCAGGTCTCCGGCTCCTATGGCCCCATCGGCCCCCCGCTGCCCATCATGCTCATGCCGGAGGAGATCCTGGCCGAGGGCTGCGCCTATGAGCCGCAAACCCACAGCTTTACTGTGCTGAACAACGCCGGCTATGACGCCACCGTCAACCTGACCTACTCCATCCTGGCGGGCGCCGGCACCTGCACCGGCCCGGCCAGCGTCGTCGTGCCCAACAGCGGCAGCCTCCCCTTCGACGTCATTTTGACGCCGGTAGGCGTGCCCAGCGACACAGTGGTATGCCAGATCATCGCCGTCGACGCCGCAAACCCGAACAACACCGACACCTCGCTCATCGTCAAGCACCTGGCCGCCTGGTTCTGGGATCCGGCCGGCTGGCAGATCGAACCGATCGCCGCCGCCACGCCGAACCAGTGGGCTGGCGGCGTTGTGGGCACCAACCCGGCCGCCGCGGGCCCGGTGGGCTATGTCGTGGGCGGACTGGCCGCCGGCTCCAGCGTCATAAACCCCGACCTGCAAATGTACGACCCGGGCACCGGCGTCTGGACGCAATTGGCGGATCTGCCCAACCCCCGCTTTAGCCCCGTGGTGGGCTGGATCGGCGGCCTGTTGTACGCGGCGGGCGGCTATGACACCGCCTTTGCCGCCACCAACGACCTGCAGGTCTATGACCCCGTGGCCGGCACCTGGGACAACGCCACTCCGGCCGACATCCCCAACCTCCGCGGCGGCGGCGCCGGCGGGGTTGGCGTGTGCGCCTCCGGCTCAGGTCCTTGCCTCTTCCACGTCGGCGGCGGTCCAGACAGCAACTTTGCCAGCACCACGCTG
This sequence comes from Anaerolineae bacterium, assembly GCA_034429215.1. GTDB lineage: Bacteria > Chloroflexota > Anaerolineae > JAAYZQ01 > JAAYZQ01 > JAFGOG01. The sequence continues at coordinate 123,106 of DAOUGI010000006.1, forward strand.
GAGACCTGGCAATACGACCCCGGCGCCAACGCCTGGACCCAGTTGGACAACAAGCCGGCCGGCTCCTCGCCCGACGGTCACATCCTGGGCGCGGGCGTGGGCTGCTTGGGCCACATCTACGTCGGCGGCGACTATCGCGGCTATGACGAGTTCTACCGCCTGGACGCCACCCAGCCTGCCGGCTCGCAGTGGACCCAACTGGCCAACATCCCGGCCACCGCCGGCGCCATGACCCCGGCCCTGGTCTGCAAAGAGGAAGTGGGCGTCATCGTCTTGATCGGCGGCGATCCTTACGGCGGTTGGAGCGCCTACAACAACACCGTCTACGTCTACGACATCGCCACCGACACCTGGAGCGGGCCGCTGCCCCAGACGTTGAACGTCGCCCAGCTCGGCTCCGTCGGCTGGCACATGTATGGCAGGGTATGGACCGCCGGCGGCACAGTCGGCTCCGGCGCCATCTCGCCGATGCCCCACGAGTCGCTGGCCCAGATCATGTGTGAGCAGCAGCCGATCATCTGGGACAAGTATATCGACGGGGAGCCGTGGGCGCCGGACATGGTAATCACCCGCGAGACCTCCAACACGATCGAGGTCGTGGAGGTCCTGCACCTGACGCCATCGATGCCACCGCCCCCGCCGCTGGCCGGCTCAAAGCCGGCAGCCCTCGTGCCGCCTGGAGGCGGCTGGCTGCCGGGTGAGGCGGCCGACGTGGTCGGCGCCGCTGTGCCGCAGGGACCCGCCCCGGCGAGCCTGCCCGGCGCACCCTGGGAGATGCCTGAAGTTGTCCTGTACGACAACGGGCCGCTGGTCACCCATCCCGGCGGCGGCGCGGGCGGTGCGGACGCCAGCGCCGTCCAGACCGCGCTGGCCATGACCCTGTACGGCTCTAACGTCAGCCTGTCCGGCGGCTACCGCATCGCTGACGGCTTTACCATCTCCGATGCAGGCGGCTGGCAGATCGACCAGATCACCTTCTTTGCCTACCAGACCAACTCGGGCAACTCCTGCACCCTCGACCACGTCAACTATCAGATCTGGAACGGCCCCCCCAACGACCCGGGCTCGAGCGTGGTGTACGGCGACACGACCACCAACCGCATGGCGAGCTGCGCCTGGTCCAACATCTACCGGGTGCTCGACACCGACCTGACCAACACCCAGCGGCCGATCATGGCCATGGTGGCCAGCGCGGGTGTGACCCTGCCGCCCGGCACCTACTGGCTTGACTGGCAGATAGGCGGGACGCTGACCTCCGGTCCGTGGCAACCGCCGATCACCATCCTGGGCCAGACGACCACCGGCGACGCGCTGCAGTGGGTTGCGGCGAACGGCGCCTGGCAGGCGATGGTCGACGGCACCAACGCGCAGGGCGTGCCGTTCATCCTCGAGGGGCCGGACGTCCAGCTGCCGGTCTTTACCCAGATCGAGGACTGGGATCCGACCAAGCTGCGCCTGCTCGACTGGGCGGCCACCGGCGGCGAAGTGATCGTCGAGCCTGATCGCGTAGTGTGGACCGGCCAAATCTTGGAGCCGATGACGATCACTTTGACCAAGTGGTTCCACGTCGAGCCGTGCACCTGGACCGAAACGCTGCTGTGGGAGGAGCTGTGGCTGGATCAAACCGAGCTGGAACAGCGACCGGTACTGATCAACCATCTGCTGCCTGAGCTGTGGATCGGCGCCACGGGCGGAGGCCCTGTCTTTGCCGGTGACTTGGCCAGCTTTACCCTCATCTTTACCAATACCGGCGGCTTTGAGAACATGGCCATGATCCGCAACGAGTTCCCCGAGACGGCGCCGTTCGAGAGCTCAGTTCCTCCACCCAGCCGAGTCGATCCCGCCGGTCTGTGGGTCGAGTGGGACCTCCTCGACCTGCCGACGGGCTATCAGAACTCTATCGACGTGACGGTCATGATCTCATCCACCCTGCCGCCGTCAACCACCATCGAGATCTGGGACGGCATCTTTGACCACACCGGCGTGCTGCGCGACTGGGTGATCATCATGTTCCACGTCGAGCCTCCTCCCTACCACTATGTCTACCTGCCGCTCATACTCAGGAACTATACGCCCTAACTCTGGAACCTGTCATCCGGGGCGCACCCACGGCTGTGGGTGCGCCCCACTTTTCTTTTTGACCTTTGACCCCATTTCGGGTATACTACCGGTCGCCGGGGCGTAGCGCAGATCGGCAGCGCGCTTGGTTTGGGACCAAGAAGTCGACAGTTCAAATCTGTCCGCCCCGACCAAAAAAGAAACCTCCCGCAGGCGATGCACTCGCCTGCGGGAGGGTTTCTTGTGGATGAGGAGGTGAGGAGGACGCGGAGGGTCCGAGGGGGTTCACCAGGGAACCAGGGAATGAACGGCGATCTTGACGGTTTTGGGGAGTGACGTTATAATCGATGATCAAGGGATGAGCCTGGTGCAGCGACGGGGCGCAGTCGGGGTGTGGCGCAGATGCCGTGAATTGGTCGTCTGTGGTGGACTGGACAGATTGCGTCTATGACGCCGCCGTGGGCGAGCGAGGCGGAGCCGGTATACACAGTGGTAAGGAGCAGAGATGAATAAAGCAACTAGAATAAACGTAGCAACATTGGGGACGATCTTTGGAATCTCAGGGATGAACCACGGCCTCTTTGAGGCCCTACAGGGAAATGTACCCACTCGTGGCTTGTTCATCTTTGCTATCGGGGAAGCCCAGAAGATGTGGCCGCATGGAAACGAGGCCGCTTTTACTATTATCCCCAATTTCCTGCTGACTGGTATTGCCGCCATGATTGTCGGGCTTTCGATAATCATTTGGTCGATTGGTTTCGTGCACAAGAAGAATGGGCCAACTGTTTTGATTCTTCTCTTCATTTTACTTCTGGTGGTTGGGGGAGGTGTTGCACAGGTACTATTCTTCCCGTTTATCTGGCTTGTTTCAACTCGTATCAATCAGCCGCTGGCTTGGTGGCGAAAGGTTCTACCAAGCAGGCTCCAAGAGCGACTTGCCAAGGTATGGCCCTGGTTGCTGGTTGTCAGTGCTACACTGCTTGTATGTGCTCTGATAATCGCCACTACTGGATTTGTACCCGGCGTAGACGATCCAGAGGTAGCTTTGTCAATTATGCTATTCTGTCTTGGAACGGAAGTATTCGCTCTTCCATTGACTTTTGTGGCTGGATTTGCACATGATATTGTCTTGACATCCAATGTCACGCGAAACGAGAAGTGAGGCATCTTTTGAACACCAGATGGCCGCCGAAAGCGGGCGGCACAGGTGAGCCCGGCCCGCTGTTTTCCAGGGGTGGAAACGGATAAGCTGGCCATGTCCCACTCGAGATCCGCATTCGCGGTGTACATTCCCATCTTGTTGGGGTCGATGGTTGGATGTCTCGCCCTGACAGGGTGGCTAGGGCTGACTGCCTGGTCTGATGTCTGGCTGGTCATAAAACTCAGCGGCGCGATCGCGTTGGCGGGTGTCGCAGAGGGCATGCTGGCAAAGGGCTTTGTCGGACGCCACAAGAGCCTGGTATCGAACGCGCTAGGCATTGTCCTGGTTATTCTGGTGTGGTTCGGCGCAGGAACCGCTATGATCCACGTCTACTTTGACAACACCACGGCCATGAGTGCAGTCGGCAGGAGCATAGGCTTTGCCTTGTCCTTGTCCTGTGCGGGCGGCGCGACAGAAGTTGGTCGCCGCCTCGTGCGTCAAGTGCTTGCCCATCGGCAACAAGCCAGCAAGTGGGGCAGAGGCGAGCAGTAAAAGGAACCTCCCGCAGGTCTACAACCTGCGGGAGGTTTTGTCTACGGGAGGTAGGAGCTAGTCTTCCGCCTTGTGGCACAACGCGCACTGATCGAGGCTGAACGCGGCATGGTCGGCTGGCGCCGGGCTCATGTCGCCCGCCGGGTCGTGGCACATCAGGCAGTTGTCCATCCCCTGTAAAGGATGCGGGATCTCTGGTCCGTTGGCTTTGCTCCCGGCGGACTGGACCCACCCTTCGGGAGTATGGCACTGGTCGCACGGTTGGGCAAAATGCCCCTCCGGCGACCTGTGGCAGTTGCTGCACACATACTCCGGCACCCGCTGCCCCTCGGCGTGGCACACCTCGCAGGTCGCCCGGGCATGGGCGCCGACCAGCGGGATCGGGTGCAGTTCCGGCGATATGGCCGCACCCTCAAACCCTGCCGGCGTGTGGCACTTTTCACAATCGGTCCCAAAGTGCGGCTGGCTCGGCGGCTGGTGGCAGTTGGCGCATTTGTACTCCAGCGTCTTGCCCTCCGCGTGACACGCCGTGCAATCCAGACCGGCGTGCTTGCCCTCCAACGGGACAGGATGCTGGAAATCGGCCAGCGTCGCCTGACCAAAGCCGGCCGGCGTGTGGCACTGCTCGCACTGGTCGCCAAAGTGCTCCGCCATCGGCGGTTCGTGGCAGTTGGCGCACTTGTACTCTGGCTTGACCACCCCCTCATGGCAGTCGTGGCACCACACCTCGGCGTGTCTCCCGGACAGCTCGATCGGGTGCTGAAAGCCCGCGTCCAGGTTAACCTCAGGCCAGGTCCGGCCGTGACACGACGAGTTGGCGCAAAAGCTCGAGTTGTCGGTGCCGAACTCGATCTCGCCGTGGCACTCGCCGCAAGCCTCCTGGCTGGCCAGGAAGCGGTGGTCGGCCATAAAGCTGGTCTCGAGGTGGGTTGGCGGCTCCTGCAAAGAGGCCACCGGCATCTGAGGCGGCCGGTCTCCCTCGCTCACCGTCACCGGTATGCTGTGGCAGATGTTGCAGTGCAGCCGGATCGACTCGCCTTCGGCGCTAAGGTGCTTGCCGTCGTGGCAGCGGAAGCAGCCGGGGAAATCGTTGTGGCCGATGTCATCGGCGAACGATCGCCAGGTGACGCCCGGCTCCTCGAACACCAACCGATCGAGCAGTTCTTTGGCCAATGCCGCTGCTTGCTTGATCTCAGCGTCGTACTTGCCGGCGGCCTCCGGGTACTTGGCTTTGTACTGCTCTTCAACCTTGTCCACAGCCTGCATGGCCACTTCCTTGCTGGGATAGCTGGCCCGCAAAAGCCTGATCATCTCCTCTTTGACGTAGGGCAGATCCTGGCTCAACCGGCCCTGGCTGATCGCCTCATCGACCAGTTTGTCAGGTGAAGGAAAGGGATGCCCCGCCCGGTTGTGACAGTCGGCGCAATCCATCGTCTTTTTGGGCGAGGCGACGATCTCTTCTGCCGTCAGTGGGTCGGTCATATCGTTGTACTCGACCGTCCGGCCGTCGGGCAGCGTCGTCCGGATCCAGAGGATCTCCTGCTTTTCTTCGTCGGAGGCGATATACTCGACCGGATTCATAACGTGCCAGTGGATGCCGTAACCCTGCCCCTTCTCCCGCTGGCCGCCGCCGGTTTCCAGGATCAAATAGTCGCGCAGTTCGGTGTTTGCCTCATTGAACGCATAACGCTTGATCTCGCGCACTGTGTCACCGTAGAAGGCGGGCGGGTAGTGGCACTTTTCGCACGATTCGTTGGCCGGGCGCATCGTCTCCGACATCAGAGGACGATCATAGCTCTTGAACAACACCGCCGGCAGGTGGCGAAAGTGGCCGGCCTTGAGGATGATGCCCTGGATGGTGCCGGTGCGGCCCATGTGGCATTCGGTGCATTTGACGCGGGCGTGGTAGGAATCGTTATAAGCCGCCGGCTCTTCGGGGTGAACGTCGTGGCACATGTTGGTGCAAAAGCCGACGCTGTTAGAATATTCCCAGACCTGGATGGCAATCACACCCAAGATGATAAAGCCGATGAGGAAAACGACAGCCAGGAGCAACGCCCGCCGGACCATCGCCAGCCTATTTCTAACTATTTCTGATTTCTCCTGTTTTTTCGGCTTTTGACCCCCACCGGGTTTCAGGGCCTCTTCAGGGACTGCGTTCTCTTGATTGTTGGACACGCGGCCTCCTTATGTGCGCATTTTGCAGCTTTACACAGCAATGTATGCCAATAGTATACTGTTTTTTCCAGGCTTGTCAATAAAAGACTTCCGATGTTTGCTAAAACATCGGAAGTCTTGATCTCAACCGGTCACTTTTCCGGCGCCCCGGCCTTGATCCACTCTACGATCAGATCCAGCTCTTCAGGAGTGAACTGGCCGGCATGGCCGCCCGCCTTCTGAATCGCCACCACCTGGCTGCCGTCGAGGTCACCCGCCGCGATGCCTACACCGCCCTTGCCCCCCTTCAGCGCTGCCTGATAGCTGCTCAGGTCCAGCTCGCCCAAGGCCATCTTATCGCTGTGGCATTGGACACACTTGGTCTGCATCAAGGCAGTTATAGCGCCATCCCACGTTGAGCCTCCCCCGGCTGCCGGAATTGCCGCTGCCTTTTCGGGCGCGCCGATCTCGATCCAGTGTCGAACCAGCTCCAGGTCGCCGGCGCTGAACTGGCCGGGGTGTTGGCCGCTCGCCTGGCGGCTGATCAGCAGGCTGGTCTGGACTTCACCGGGCACGACAGACGCGCCGCTGACGCCGCCTGCCAGGGCCGCCTGGTAGCTGCTCAGGTCGAGGCCGCCCATCTTGTTGGTGCTGCTATGACACGCGACGCATGACTTGGCCATTAACGGAGATATGTCTGTATCCCACGACGATTCCACTACCGGCTCCGGCTCACCGGCAGGGGCAGGCGTGTTCGTCGGCGCGGGTGTATTGGTGGGCAGCGCCGTCGGCAGGGGGGTCGGTGTCAAGTGTACAAAGACGGTCACATCTTCCGCTGGCGGCAGAGTGGTGACAGCAGTAGTCTCATAGCCTACAAAGAACCAAACCCCTACCAGCATCAACGCCGCCAGCACAGCAAAGATCGGCATATAGACACGGCGACGCTTGGCAACCACTTCACGGGAAGGCGCCGGGTCGATCTTGCCGGCCCGGATGCGGGCCAGCTCGGCAGGGTGCTCGTCCTCCATCTCCTCCTCGGTCAGGTGGCCCTTAAACATGCTCATGTTCCAGTGGCGGACATGCACGTGCCACAGGTGCCAGATCACAATCGCCAGCACCGCCAGCAGCGCCTCGGCGCCGTGTGCCGCCTTGGCCGCCGGGACGATCTCACCCGGCAGGATCTTGGTCGTGGCGATCGGGTTCCACAGGATAAAGCCGGTGACCCCCATGATCACCGTGCCCCACACGACGGCCCAGTACTCGATCTTTTCCTCGAAGGTGTAGCGTCCCTGCTGCGCCCTCTTTTTGCTCCGGCCCAAGTTGTATTTCAGCAGGTCGATGGCGTTGATCAGGTCCTGTTTGCCGGGCAGCATCGACAGGCGAGTGCGCAGGACAAAGACCCGGTAGCCCGCCACTCCGATATGATAGATCGTCAGGAGCATCATGACGATAGCCGACAGATGGTGGATCAGGCGAGTAGTCTCGATCCCGCCCATAACCCCAATCAGCCATCGCATAAAGCCGACGTCAGGGTACTTTTGCACAATACCGGTGACCGCCAGTAGGAAAAAGCTGATGGTCAGCACCCAATGCTCGACCCGGTACGAGACTGGAAAGCGCAGGTAACTACGCGGCTTTTCCATGGAGGTCCTCCTTCTTGCGCTTGAAGATGCGTCGGTAGGCGTCGGTGACGACGAACAGGAGCATCACCGCCAGTACGGCAGGGATAAAGATCATGTAGAATAGGTTGACGAAAAAGACCAGCGGCGCTTTGGTGACGCTGGGCCGGTAATGCTGGACCCATGAAGTGGGAAAGTTGTCGGTGGCGTCGGGGTGGCATTTCTGGCAGGTCTTGAGCAGGTTAGCCTTGATGACTGCGCTCTCCGGATCGTCCACGCTTTTCATGTCGTGTACGCCGTGACAATCGATACACACCGGCTTGTTAGTCTCCTGGTCAGGCGCGGTCTTTTGAAAGAGCTCGACGGTAGTCCCGTGAAAGTCAGACACATACGTGTCAAAGACATCGGCGCTGAGCCCATAACGGCCCATCATCTCCGCGTCAGCGTGGCATTTGGCGCAAATCTCGGGCGAGAAGAGGTGGAAATTGCTGCCGTTGGACGGCCCCTGGACGCTGTGCACCTGGTGGCAGTCGACGCAGCCCGGCACGTCGGGGTTACCCTCGCCCAGCAGCGCCGCACCGTGGATGCTCTGTTTGTACCTCTCAAAGATCTCAGCATGGCACAGCTCGCACATCTGCGAGTCTCGGCTGCGCGGCTCGCCGGGCACAGTGATGTTGTGTGTGCCGTGACAGTCGGTGCAGATCGCCGAGTTGGTATCGCCGGCGGCCAATCCCTTGCCGTGGACACTGTCCAGGTTGGCGTCATACTCCTTCTCATGGCAGTGCACACAGGCATCTCGATACAGTTTGAGGCTCAGATCGCGCCGGGTCGCGACCCCCAGCTCCGACCAGACGGCGTCTCCCTTGGGATGCGCTGCGGCATCGACATCGGGGTGGCAGTCCAGGCAGGCCTGCCCCTTCTGGCCATGGACCGAGCTGTTGTACACCTGCGGATCAACCGTCAGGTACAACTTTTCGCCAGAGGGCAGGGTGGTGATCATCCCCGGCTGGCCGTGACAGGCCAGACACCCCTCGTTGCCCGTGGCCTGGGCCGGCGGACCGGCCACAGCCGGCCGGACGCCGAACACCGCCACCGTGACCAGGAGCAACCCTACGCTCAGCATGGCAACAATCGTTCGTCTTTGTAACCTCATTGCCCCTCTCCAATTTATGTCATTCTGAATGGAAAGACCTCACTCAGAATGGCAAGATGGGTAACCCTCTTTGACAATATAAGCCGGGAGTCCCTCAAACGGAGCTCCCGGCTGTTCAAACTACCGGTTTGTCGATCTGGCCCAGTCCCCTGATCGACAGGCGCATCTTTCAGGCAGGACCTACTCGCCCCTGAGCGCCGGCCCGCTGCCTAGCAAGCATATCACACTTGACCGCGCAATGCACCTGACACATGTCCCCACTTTGAGAGGACATTGTGGCAGCAGCCGATCAGCCGACCGAGTAAGAAAGCTCCTCATCCGGGTATGCCTCGGCGGGGGTTATCGCGGGCGATGCCCTCTCCCGTTTGTACAAAACATATGCTATAATCAGACACACCCGTAACCTAGGGACCATTTTTGCGTCTTGAAAGTGAGGAACGAATTCGTTGACGACGCCTGATCAGCAGGTATTGGAGCGAGCTCGCACATACGAGGCCCAGGCGCTGGCCGAGATCTATGATCGCTACGCCGGGCCGATCTATGGCTACTTGTATCGGGTTATCGGCGACGCAGCTCACGCCGAAGACCTGACCGGTGAGGTTTTTCTGAGACTGCTACAGGTCCTTCACACGCGCCGGGCGCCCCGGGACAACCTGGTGGGCTGGCTGTACCGGGTAGCTCACAACCTGGCCATGGACCTGTTCCGGCGCCAGAAAAAGGGACCGGCGGTCCCCCTGGCCGAGGAGCTGATTGCGCAGGGTGATCAACCTTCAGACCTGATAGAGGACGAGCAGGTCAAACAGCAGCTTAGGGCGCGCATACGGCGCCTGTCGTCTGACCAACAGCGGGTGGTTCTGCTCCGCTTCGCCGAGGAGCTGCCGGTGGCGGAAGTGGCCCGGTTGATGGGCAAAAGCGAAGGGGCGGTCAAGATCCTGCAACACCGTGCCCTGAACCGTCTTCGCAAGCTTTTGCAGGAGTAAAGAGCGAGATCAATGGACAAACAAGAAACCAACCACTGCAAGCAGTGCTCGCAGCAGACATCCAGGGGAGAAGCGGCCGAGGGCCGGCTGGACCCCGTAGCGCAGGCAGCCCAACAGATGATGATCCTGGCCGAGGTTCCGCCGTCCCCGCCGCACGGTCTGGCGCCGGGCAGGCAGCGGTTTCTGGCCGAGGCCGCGCGACTCCGAGCCGGAAGCAGGGGCAAGCCCCTGGGGTTGTCCCCTCGCCGCCGGCTTTTCGGGGGCGCCATGAAGCTGGCGACTGCCCTGGCTGTGATCGCCATCCTCTTTGGCGCTGTGGTAGGCACCACGCAGGCCGCCGCAGGCAGCCTGCCGGGACAGCCTTTGTACGGCGTCAAGCTTGCCACCGAGCAGATCCGCCTGGCATTTGCCGGCCAACCGGCAAACAGAGCTGCTGTGCAGCAGTCCCTCGCCGAGGAACGGCTGGACGAGATAGTAACCCTGCTGGAGAGGAAGCAAGCGGTAGGCCCCTCGGTCTCGACCCGCGCGACGAGACAGATGGAGCAAGCACTGGAAGCATCCGCTCAGTTGGAAGATGCGCCGGCGGCGCAGGCACTCCAGCGGTTGGCCGAAGCGGTCCGGCAGCGAGAACAGACAATGCTCGGCGCTTCCGGCGAGTCGATCGAGCCGCCGGTGCAGGAGATGCTGCGCCAAATGGAGCGGGTGCGCCAGGAGGCTCACCTTGGACAGGGCGACCCCGCCGGACTGCGCCACCGCCTGCGCCAGGGCACACCCACCGGTCCGACCGGCCAGCCAGGTCCGACCCAGACACCCCAGCCGCCGTCGTCGATCGGCACTCCGGGGCCGGCGCACACGCCGCAGGGCACGGGCATGCCCAACGATTCGCCTGGCCTCAGCGGAACGCCCGGCCAGGCGCCCGGGGCCGGCGCGACGTCGCAGCCTGCCGGCGGACCGCCGGCATCGCACACGCCCGGACCGGGCGCGACGTCACAGACCTCCGAGCCGCCCCACGGCTCGCACACGCCGGGTCCTGGGCAGGGAGGGAGCGGCGGAAACAAGCCGTGAGGCGTTCTGTTCAGCGGTTCGAACGCAACGTAACGACGAAAAAAGAGATAAGGAGATATTGAAGATGAAAAAGAGATGGACGCTTCTGATCCTTGTGGTCCTGGCAACACTGGTCGCCGCCGCTCCGGCGCTGGCTGCCGGTCCTGGCGGTCCTGGCGGTCAGCAGCAGCAGGGCGACCAGTATCAGCAGGCCAATCAAAACCAGCAGGGCAACCAGAACCAGCACCGCAACCAGGTCGGGGAGCCTCAGCTAAACAACCGGCAGATGTTTAGCCTGACCGGCACCATCACTGCACTCGGGACCGACTCGATCACCGTCCTGGTCCGCAACGGCAACCGCCTCGTCAAGCCCTACATTGGGCAGGAGCTGCTGGTACAGGTAACCGGCGCCACCCGCTACCGGCAGTGGACGGCGGACGGCTGCATCCCTATCACCTTCAAAGATCTGGGAGTTGGCGACGCGACGAGTATTCAGGGTACTGTGAGTGAAGAGGTATTCACCGCTGCACGGGTGACAGTAGACGTGCCCTGCTGCACTCCATAGAGGGCTCCACACCCCCTTGGGCAAGGGGATCCGAGACCCGCTAACCAAGACCGCTGAACCCATTTCACCCTGGTGAGTTTCCTGTCACCGGGGTGAATTGGCGTCCGCCGGACTTGTCGCGGGTGGCCTCACTTGACAGCTTTGCGCAGAGCCGCACCCCCAAACGGCAGGCCAAAGAGCGGCGCAAAAAGGCACACGTCAAAAACCCCGGCTGCCAAGGGCAGCAGGCCGACGATGGCCAGGACCCAGCCGCCTGTCCCCTTGACCAACAGCAGCCCGATCACGATCAGGATGATCCCGGCGACTGCACGCGCTATGCGACCGGTCATGGACCCCAGAAACCCGAATGCCGCCTTCATACTCGATTCTCCCTTTGTGGTAAGATAACCCCACGCGAATTATACTTCAGATCAGGTGTCAGGTCAACATCTGCTCATAGAACTTGCATTACCCGGAACCTGTGCTATCATGAGCCCACAACGAGCACAGAAGAGGAGATGCCCCACATGAATCGCATTTCGGACTTGGCCAGACAAAGCCTCGACTGGCTCCAGCCCAAGACGTTGGAGCACCACTACGAGCTCCAGGCCGGGCCGGCCCAGCTCGCCACGCTCACCTTTCACTCAGCGTGGGGCACTCTGGCTACCGCCGAGACCGCCGACGGCACATGGACCTTCAAGCGGGTCGGCTTTATGAACCCGCGGGTGACCGTCCGTGTGGCCGGCTCGCCTGACAACCTGGCAGTCTATCAGCCCAAGTTCTGGGGTGACGGCACCCTGACGTTCGCCGATGGGACCGCCTTTCGCTGGCAGCCCACTAACTTCTGGGCCTCACAGTGGGCCTTTACCGGAGCAGGCGACACACCTCTGATCCGGTTCAAATCAGGCACGGAAAGGCAGAGGCTGTCGGACGTATTCAAGACCCAAGCCATCGTGGAGATCGAACCTAACGAATCGATCAAGCCATTCATGCCGCTGCTTGTCGCCCTGGGCATGTACCTGCTCATACTCCACCAGCAGGATGCAGCGGGGGCCGTGGCGGCGACGACCGCCGTGACCTAGACGTCTGAGGCGCTTAACCCCTCCAGCCACGCCGCCCAGGCGGCGATCCCTTCGCCTGTCTTGCACGACACCTCGAACAGGGGAGCGCCGGCGTTGAGCGCCCGCACCGCCGTGCGGAATGCGACGGCGTCAAAGTCGATGTAGGGGGCCAGGTCGATCTTGTTCAGCACCAGCCCATCGGCCACGACAAAGATGCCGGGGTACTTGACCGGCTTATCATGGCCCTCGGGCACGCTGGCCACCACCACCTTCGCCTGCTCTCCCAGGGCAAAGCCGCTGGGGCAGACCAGGTTGCCTACATTCTCGATCAGCAGCAGGTCGATCCGGTCCAGCGGCAGCTGCTCCAGCGCCCACCTCACCTGGGGCGCGTCAAGGTGACAGCCGCCGCCGGTGTTGATCTGCACCACCGGCGTGCCCGTCTCGGCCACCTTGTCGGCGTCCACCCGGCCGGCCAGGTCGCCCTCGATGACGCCCGCCCGCCGCCCTTGTAGCGCCGCGATGGTGCGCAGGATGAGACTGGTCTTGCCCGCGCCCGGCGAGGCCATGACGTTGACCGCCACCACGCCGTGCGCCCGCAGCAGCTCCCGGTTGTCGAGCGCTATCCGGTCGTTGGCGCTCAGGATCTGTTCCAGCACCGGTAGCTCCATCTCGCCCTCACTCAACCTCGATGCTCGCTACGAAAAACTCTTTGCCGGCAATCACCTCGCCGCCCAGCGCCTCGCACTGCGGGCAGGTCCAGATCCGGCTGTCGGGGGGCGCATACTCGGCACCGCACTGGCCGCAGCGGACCCGCGCCGCGATCCGCTCGATCGCCAGCCGGGCGCCGTCGGCCAGGGTTCCCTTGGACAGGTAATCGAAATAGAACTGGATCGAGTCGGGCACAAAGCCGGTCAGCTCACCGATGGTCAGGTTGATGGCCAGGATGCGCTTTGCGCCGCCCTGCTTGGCATGGCGCAGAGCGATCTCCAGGATGCTTTGGGTTACGGGCAGTTCGTGCATGGCTGCCATTATAGCACAGACCTGACAGGTTTGGGAAAACCTGCCAGGTCCGTGGAAAACTAGGTAACGCTAGCGCGCGTTAGGGCCGGGCGAACTTGGTCACGTCTCCGCCCAGATCTTCGATGCTGTCGTAGATAACCTGGATAGCATACTTGGCGTTGTGGGCCCCGGCGCCAGGGTTCTTGCGGAAGAAGTTTAAGTTGTAGGCGGCCTTGAGCAGGCGAGGCGTCCAGGTGGAGTAGCCTATGGCCGCTCCATCCTTCTCGTCTGCCTTGTCGTCACCGTCGGCGTCCACAAACCAGTAAGGATAGGCGTCGGGGTTGTAGGTGATGCCGGTGCCAACCGTGCTCTTGGCGTATGCCTGGATCTCAGCGTACAGGACATTGCGCAGCTCTCGGTATTCATTGCGAATGCCTTCTTTGACATCGCCGTTGCCGTTAAAGTCAACGGTGGAGGTGGGCATGCGAATGTCATCTACTTCGACGTCGCCGTGGCACGTCTTGCACTGATCTTCCAGGACCGTTCCAGTATGGACGTCATGGCAGCCTACGCAGCCCGACTGGCCGTCGACCGGCATGTGCGTGTTGGCGCCAAGATAGGTCTTGCCGTCATACTCGTAAAAGCCCTGAGCATCGGTGCCGAACCACACCGCGCCAATGCCGAGATAGTGGGCATTGAGGAAGCGCTGGCCCTCGATGACGGTATCCGGGTCCTTGTCGGCCACAGCCTTGTCCACCTGGACCTTCGATTGGCGGCCCTGGTGGCACTCCAGGCACAGGTTGCTGGCAGCGGTCTCAAACGCAACTGACTTGCCGCTGGGCAGCTTGACCTCAGTCACCTCGTAGAGGGCCGGCCAGGCAGCCGTGTTGTGGCAGGTCGAGCACTGCATGCTGCTTGACTGCGGCATGGCGACGTTGGCCGCGTTCTCGATGAACTGCGGCACACCCTCGGCCTGGTGGCACTTGACACAGCCACCCTCGACTGCCGGTTCTTCGTCCCAGTGGCGCCACGCCTCGGCCGACGCATCAAAGTGGCCAAAGTCGTTGCGGTTCATCGCCTCCATGTCGATCGGGGCCGCCAGCTTGGTGTTCAGGTCCTCGATCGAGTCGTACAGCAGCTCGATGATGTACTTGCCGTTGTGCGCGTAGGCGCCCGTGTCCTTGAGCGAGAACTGGTAGTTGTAGGCGGCCTTGGACAGGCGGCCGGTCCAGCCTTTGTAGGCTTTCTCGCCTTCGTCCACCTTGCCGTTGGCATTGTCGTCGCCAAACCAGTAGGGATAGGCAGCCTCATCGTAGGCGATGGCTTGCGTGGACACCTCGGTGGCGTACAACTGCATGGCCTTGAACAAGCTCTCCTGCAGGCCCTGGACCTCGTAGTAGACGCCCTCTTCGACGTCGCCGTCGCCGTCATAGTCCACCAGCGAGCCGGCCTCACGGATATCCCGCGCATCTTCGGCGGTCTCGATCTCGTGGCAGTAGCAGCCTTCCACCTTGAGCTCCAGTGTGTGCGAGTCGTGGCAGTCGACGCAGGTGTCGATTCCGGGCTCGTGCTCGAACTTGACGTCGTACAGCTTGCCGGCATACTCGTAGCCACCCTTCACCTCAGCCCCATACAGGGTCGCAGCCGCAGCCTTGTAGTGGACGTTGCTGAAGGTGATCTTGGGGCTGACCGTGTCGTCGTCCGCCACACCCGAATCTAGGATCTTTTTGTCAACCTGGACCGCCGACGCGCGGCCCTGGTGGCAGACCAAGCACCGGTTCTCCGGGCCTTCGACGGTCAGGGTGATGCCAGACGGGAACGGTATGACGCTGAATGCCGACGCCGCTTCGTTGTGGCAGGCGTTGCAGGTGATGACCTCGCCAACCGGCGCGGCCTTGTCTACGACGCCAACCGCGCTGCCGTCAGCTCCGACATAGTCCATAAAGCCGGTGCTGCTGTGGCAATTCGCGCAGCCGGTCGGGGTCTCTTTCGGATCTTCCTCATTCCAATGGATGAACGCCTCGGCCTCTGCGTTGGCGTGGGCCGAAGCAGTCCATTCTTCCTGGTAAGGGCAGGACGCAGCCGTCGTCTCGCCGGCTGCCGGCTCAGGACAGGTCGGGCACGCTTCCGGGGCTGGGCATGCTTCCGCGGTTGGGCACGCCGCCGCCTCCGGGCAGGTCGGGCAGGTCTCGCACGTAGGGCACGTCTCGCACGGCGCCGACGTCGGGCACGGCGTGGACCCGCTGTCACATGCCGTCATGACCAGGATCAGCAGCGCCAAGGCTGCTATGACTGGCACCAATCTTTTCCACTGCATTGTGATACTCCTCCTTTTTGGATCCGTCTTTACACCGGTGTACAATCTATTCTTCCAACTCTGAAAGCTGACTCGCAAGAATCGGTTTGGTGCCCTGTTTCCACCCCCCTTCGGGCCAAGATGGTTATGGCAAGCGCACGCAAGAACGCACAGCGTTGACTCACAACCCTGCTCTTGCAGTATACCCCCATTCGGTGCCCTGATACAACTGACATTTGTCCCCACTTACTTGGGACATTCCGGCAATTGCCATCCGGCTGCCCCCGTGTTATAATCTGTAGGTTCTCCCTTTGGGTGAACCCCGAAACCTGTTCGGGCTTCTTTGGGAGTCAAGGCCTATGCCAACCCAGGTACTGGAAGTTGACTGGATAATCTTATACTTTACCTACGGCCTGGTCTTTTTCGTCATGGGCCTGATCACCGGGTTCCAATCACGGCGGCACAGCCAGCTAGAGCTGGCCCGCGCCCTCCCTTGGCTGGCGGGCTTTGGCCTGACCCACGGCCTCGTCGAATGGGGCTATATTTTTATCCCGCTCCAGGCACAGCACCTGTATGGCGCCACGTCATTGTCAGGCTTTGACCTGCTCAACTATATCTTTGTCCCCCTCCAGGCACAATACAGCCTGCCGCCTCTGGTCGTGCTGATGGTCGTCGCCCACCTACTACTTCTGGCAGTGTCATTCTGTTGCCTGTTCCAGTTCGGCATAGAGTTGATCCTGCCCCTTTTCCCCCACCAACGCTGGCTGCGGGCTGTGCCGGGCGCTATCTTGCTCCTGTGGGCCATCGGCCTCATTCTCCGGGGGGCGCTACTGTCCGAGCCGTTGAACGCCCTGGTGGCCGTCGGCGACGCCTGCAGCCGTTACCTTCTCTGCTTTCCCGGCGCCATCCTGGCCTGCCTGGGCCTGATCCACCAGGCGCGCCAGGTGCGGGCCACGGGGCTGCCGCGCATTGCCACCCACCTCACCGGGGCGGCAGTGGCCTTTTCAATCTATGCCCTGTGCGGGGGGCTGCTCGTGCCCGAGGCGCCCTTTTTCCCGGCAAATTGGCTTAACTACCCACTTCTGATGCGGATGATCGGCATTCCGGCGCCCGTCTTTCGCTCAGTGTGTGGGCTGGCAATAGCGTTCTTTGTCGTCCGCAGCCTGGACATATTCGAGGTCGAAACCGACAGCCTGATCGCCGACATGGAACAGGAACGTATCCTGGCCGCCGACCGGGGGCGGATCGGCCGCGAGCTGCACGATGGCGTCATCCAGAACATCTACTCGGCCGGCCTGGTCTTGGAAGACGCCGAACACCTGCTCGCTCAAGACCCTGGCCTGGCCCAGGAACGGCTTCACACCGTGATGGGCACCCTCAACCAGACGATCGACGAAATCCGCAGCTATATCTTTGAGCTTCAACCTCCTCAGCTTTGCGAGCTGCAGGCTGGGTTACGGAGCCTGGTCCGCAACCTGCGGCGTGATACGATGTTGGAGATCGATTTCCAGATCACGGAACGCTGCCCGCACCAAGCGACGCCGCAGCAGGTAGCTCATCTCACCCAGATCGCCCGCGAAGCACTGCGCAATGTAGTACAGCACGCCGACGCCCATCACGTCGTGGTCAGCCTGTACTGCGATGACGGCCAGGTACGCTTGACGGTAACCGACGACGGCAAGGGCATGGATCCGGCTTCGCCGGGCGGCCTCGGCCGGCGGGGGTGGGGCATTGCCAACATGCGGACGCGGGCCGAGCTGATGGGTGGGCAATTCACCCTCGACAGCGCGCCGGGCGAGGGCGTGCGCCTGGCCGTGACCGCGCCGTATAACAACGGGCGTGAGCGCTCGGGAACGAGATGACACAAATGGGCCTCAACATCCTGTTGGTAGACGACCATGAAGTAGTCCGTGTCGGCCTGCGGACCCTGATCGAACGACAGCCGGGCATGGAGGTGGTGGGCGAGGCCGGCACGGCCGCCCAGGCGCTCTTCCTGGCCCACCAGTTAGCGCCCGATGTAATAGTTCTTGACATCCGCCTGCCCGACGACAGTGGGCTGGAGGTCTGCCGTCAGATCAAGGCCGCGCGGCCTGAAACAAGGGTCATCGCCCTGACCGCCTCCCCCGACGACAAGACCCTCTTTGATGCCATAGCTGCCGGGGTCGATGGCTATGTTCTCAAGCTCATCGGCTCGGGCGCGCTGATCCAGGCCCTGGAGCAGGTTGGGCGTGGCGAGAGCGCGCTCGACCCCTCGATCACCAACCGCGTTCTGGCCAAAGTGCGTGAAGCAACCAAGCGCGAACAGGCCCAAGCCTTTGCTTGCCTGAGCGCCCAGGAGATGCGCATTCTGGCCCTCGTCGCCGAAGGGCAGACCAACCGCGAGATCGGCATCGCCTTGCACCTGAGCGAAAAGACAGTGCGCAACTATGTCAGCGACATCCTCAGCAAGCTCGGCCTGACCTCGCGGGCCCAGGCCGCCGCTTACGCCGCCCGCCACCGGATAGAGGATTACCTCTAGCCAGAAACCGCGCCTGTCAATAAAATCTGCATCTGTCCGTTTATCACAGAGTGAACCATTGTCACAAGTACATCCTAAAAGGCATTGACTTGAAATCGTTCTTGTGATATAATATAGCCATTGGTAGTGCCGCACATCTACAATATGGCATGGCAGCTTCTTGGCAGGCGTCCAGATTGCGACACATAGGCTCACAGAGAGCCAAGGAGGGCAGCATGGAGTGGCTATTCGGAATCGCGGTCATGGCCGGAATGGCAATCTTGCGTCTGGCAGTACCGTTGGCGATCATGGCAACAGTTGTCCACTTTTTGCACCGTCTGGACATCAAGTGGCATCCTGCCCTGCTGATCGGCGGCGGGGAGTAGGCGCGCAGGCGATCTTGCCCTTCATATTCATCCCAACTAATCGCCCTCGTCGGCTGTTTTGTCGAGGGCGATTTGCTTTTTAATGGCAACACCGCGCATTTTGACATAGAACCCAGTTTGTGCTACGATAAGCCGGTTGAACCATGGCGTCGCCCGTCAGTTTAAGGAGGTTTGCGCCGATCAGATATCGCTGCTAGACCTATCTCGCGCTTGCGCGGGGCCCATCGCACCATCATTGTGTCCGGCAAACACACAGCTCCTAATTCTCACATAAACACGAATAAAGGAGTCTGCGGCAATGGGTAAAGTAGGACGTAACACGTGGTTTCTTTTCCTCGTCCTGGCCTTGATCCTCATGACCGCCGGTGCTGCCAGTTGGGCCGCGCCCAGCATTCAGGAGATCACGCCGGCCGACATAGAGCCCGACCTCCAGGCCGTTTTGCAGGCCGAGGGCCAGGCAAACTTGTTCATTGTGTTCCGCGACCAGGCCGACCTGAGCCCTGCCTATGGCATGTCGTGGGCCAACCGCGGCGAGTTCGTCTACCAAACCCTCCTCGCGACCGCTCAGCACAGCCAGGCGCAGGTCCGTACTCACCTCGACGCCCGGCGCATCCCCTATCGCTCGTTCATTATCGACAACTCGATCTATGTCGCCGCTGCGGATACAAGTCTGGTCAATGAGCTGACTACCTTCAGTGGGGTCAGCCTGCTGCGCCTGGAGCGCAGCTATCCGGTGCCTGACGTCAGGATCGAGCCCAAAGGGGCAAGCATAACCGCCGTCGAGTGGGGCGTGTCCAAGATCAACGCCGACGACGTCTGGGCGCTCGGTTACACCGGCGCGGGGATCGTCGTGGCCAACATCGACACCGGCGTGCGCTACACCCACGAGGCGTTGAACGCCCAGTACCGGGGCAATCTGGGCGGAGGCAGCTACAATCACACCTATAGCTGGTCCGATCCCACCGGCACCTATCCCAGCGCCCCCGGCGACAACAACGGCCACGGCAGCCACACCATGGGGACTATGATCGGCAGTGACGGCGGCACCGATCAGATCGGCGTCGCTCCCGGCGCCAAGTGGATCGCCTGCAAGGGTTGCACCTCCAGCTCCTGCTCCGACGCCAACCTCAACTCCTGCGCCGACTGGATGTTGGCCCCGGGAGGCAGCACCAGCATGCGCCCCCAGGTCGTCAACAACTCGTGGGGCGGCTGCGATTATGACAACTGGTACCGCACCAAGACCGATGCCTGGCTTGCCGCCGGCATCTACCCCGTCTTTTCCAACGGCAACACCTCCAACTGCGGCTACAGCTCGGCTTACTGCGGCAGCGTCGGCACTCCGGCCACCTACAAAAACGTGACCGGCGTCGGTGCGACCACCTCCACCGACGGCATCGCCAGCTTTTCCCTGTGGGGCCCGTCGGTTGACCCCAATGCGCTCAACGAGATCAAGCCCGATATCAGCGCTCCGGGCAACAGCATCCGCTCCTCCTACTATTCCAGCGACACCAGTTACACCACCATGAGCGGCACCTCCATGGCTGCACCCCACTACTCTGGCGCGCTGGCTCTCGTCTTGTCGGCCTGTCCTTCCTACATCGGCAACTTTAGCGCCACCGAACAGCTCATGAAGGACAGCGCAGCCAAGATCGCCTATGCCACGGGCTGCGGCAACGAGGGGCCGGGCAACATTCCCAACAACGCCTTTGGCTATGGCCGGATCGACGTTCTGGCCGCCGTCAACGCCTGCGCAGGTTCCAACCCGACGCCCACCCCCGGCCCTTCGCCCACCCCGACCAATACGCCCACTCCGGTGCCCGTCCAGCCGATCCTGTTGGTGGACGACGACGCCGGGTCGTCGTATCAGACCTATTTCACCGCCGCGTTGAACAGCCTGGGCAGGACCCATGACACCTGGACGGTCTACACCCAGGGCTCGCCCTCGGCAGCCACCTTGCAGGCGCACCAGATCGTCATCTGGCTGACCGGCAGCGACTATACGGCGACGCTGAGCAGCACCGATGAGACGAACCTGGCGACCTACCTGAACAGCGGCGGCAAGCTGTTCATCAGCGGGCAGGACATCGGCTATGACATCAACGCCGACGCCTTTTTCGCCAACTATTTGCACGCCACCTACATCGCCGACGACACGAACGTGACGACGCTGACCGGCTATGACATCATGAGCGGGGCCAACGTGACGATCACCGGCGGCGACGGGGCCAGCAACCAGACCTATCCCTCGGCGATCGGGCTGGGCAGCGGGGCGGTGGGGCTGTACGA
>DAOUGI010000007.1:0-9578 GCA_034429215.1 Anaerolineae bacterium
TACCATTATTGGTATCACACGGGTGAGGCGCACGCGATCCGGGACGTGCTGGGGCACCAGGGCCTGGCCGAGTTTGTGGGCGATATGTCGGGGGCTGTGTACCGGCCAGGGTAGGAGATCGTGGCGTGTGGGCGCGGAGCGCCGGGGGGAGGCGCCCGCGCAGAGCGTGGGCACCAGGAAAAGGGGCGGAGATGGGGGATAGAAGAGATCTGATCACCCGGCTTGGGACGGTGACGATACGGCCGGGCATGGAAGAGGGTGCGCCGGCCTACCGGGAGCTGCGGCTGGAGGCGCTGCGCAACCATCCGGAGGCGTTTGCCTCGGATTACGAGACGGCGCTGGCCAGGCCGATGGCCTACTGGATAAAGAGGCTCAGGCTCAGCGACCCTGATAACGAGGTCATGCTCTATTTTGCCGCTCACGTCGGACTGCTGATCGGCATGGGCGGCATTACGCATACCGACTCGCCCAAGCAGAAGCACAGCGCCTACATCGTGAGCATGTACGTCCGGCCCGAGTGGCGCGGCCTGGGCATTGCCGAGGAACTGATCGATACGTGCCTGGAGTGGGGGCGAGGCTGGGGGATCCAGATCGTCAAGCTGGGGGTGACCACGACGAACACGCCGGCGATCCGCTGCTATGAGAGGTGTGGTTTCCAGGTCTATGGGACGGAGCCTCAGGCCATTTACCACGACGGCGTCTTTTACGACGAGCTGTTGATGGCGCGGGCGATCTAGCATCGGAGAAATGGCACCGGGAGATGAGGGGACGAATGAAGCAGGTCTATGTTGCCTATGATGGAAAGGACGAACCGGCAGCAGACAGGTTCCGGTACTGCCCCCAGTGCCAGGCTGCACTGACGATCAAGGATGTTGACCACAAGCTGAGGTCCGTCTGTCCCAACTGCGGGTTCATCCGCTTCCGGAATCCGGCGCCGGTCATCAGCCTGCTGATCGTCAAAGACGACCAGGTGTTGCTGGGCAAACGAAGCAGTGAGCCGGGGCAAGGGAAATGGGCCACGCCAAGCGGCTATATCGAGTATGAGGACGATTTCCTGAGTACGGCCATCCGGGAGGCGAAAGAGGAGACCGGGCTGGATGTCGAGCTCAAGTCGATTATCCAGGTGGTGTCTTCTTTTGCGTCGCCGGGGTACCACTTTTTGGCAATCTATCTGCTGGCCAGCGTGGCAGGCGGCGAGCTTGCGGCAGGGGATGACCTGGAGGAGGTGGCCTGGTTTCCCTTGTCGGGGCCGTGGCCGGAGTTGGAGTTCCAAGAGGATGTTGATGTTCTGGAGGCATACTCGAGGACGAGGATCGAGGGATTGCCCATTGATCCCAGCTTTGCTCGACGGGAGAAGTGAGGATGGACCGGTCGGAGTGGCTCAAGGAAAGGCGGCGGGTGGGTGAAGGGCGGTATGACACCATCTGGGCGCCGATCTATGATGATAATTGGGGAGGATGGATCGGGCCCACCCACCAGGAGTGCATCCAAAAGTTCCTGGACCTTTGCCCGCCACAGGCTACGATCCTCGACGCCGCGTGCGGCACCGGCAAGTATTGGCCGCTGATCCTGGCCGGCGGCCGGCAGGTGTGGGGGATGGACCAATCGCAGGGGATGCTCGACCGGGCGACGGCCAAGCTCCCGGACGTGCCGGTGGAGAAGGTGGGCCTGCAGGAGATGGAGTACCAGGAAGCGTTCGAGGGCGCCATCTGCATGGATGCGATGGAGAATGTATTTCCGGAGGACTGGCCGGCCGTGCTCCACAATCTGTACCGGGCGCTCAAGCCGCAGGGGTACCTGCATTTCACCGTCGAGATCGCCGCCGAAGATGAGGTGCAGAAGGCTTTTGCTACCGGCCGGGAATTGGGGTTGCCGATCGTGTACGGCGAATGGGTGCTCGAGGGCGGCTATCATTACTATCCGTCGATCGAGCAGGTCAGGATCTGGGTGGAGCAGACAGGTTTTCGCCTGGTAGCGGAGGTTGTTGGCGATGACTATCACCACTTTCTGGTGCAAAAAGGAGGGTGAGAAGGGATGGAATATCGCCGGTTGGGAAAGACTGATCTGAAGGTAAGCGGCCTGGGGGTGGGCACGGAGCACATGGAAAAATCGAGCGAGGATGTGGAGCGGATCCTGCATCGCGCCATCGACGCTGGTATCAATTACCTGGACCTGTTTTTCTGGGAGCAGCTTGGGTCGATAGTCAATCCGCACCGGGACGATTTCATCCTGGCCGCCCATTGGGAAGGCCTGGAAGAGATCCTAGCCAAGGTAGTCAACGGCTATGTCGAGATAGCGATGCTGACCATGATCGACACCGAGACGAAATGGACCGGGTGGGCACAGGAATCGCTGGAGCGGCTGCGGCGCTACAAGGAGCAGGGGCGCGTCGGCTACATCGGCATCAGCAGCCACCGCGCGCCGGTGGCGGTCAAAGCGGTCAATAGTGGGTTAATCGACGTTCTGATGTACCCGGTTAATCTGGCCTCCCATGCTATCGAGGCAGACAGGGCGGTATACCAGGCCTGTGTAGACCAGGGGGTAGGGCTTGTGGCGATGAAGCCGTATGCCGGCGGCACGCTGTTCGTCAGGGCCGGCAGGCCGACGGGGATCACGCCCGTGCAGTGCCTGGCCTATACGCTGTCACTGCCGGTGTCTACGGCGGTGATGGGCGTCAAGAATACCGCCGAGCTTGACGCTGCACTGCACTACTGGGAAGCAACCGACGAGGAGAAAGATTACCACCCGATCATCGCCAACATCCATCACTACCTGGGGGACCGGAATATCTACCTGGGGCAGTGCGTTTACTGCAACCACTGCCTGCCATGTCCTCAAGACCTGGCGATCGGCGAGATCATCCGCATCGTGAACCTGACGGAGGCTACGGACATTGAGGAAGCACTGGCCGAGTATGCGAGTCTTGGAGTTAAGGCCTCGGATTGCACCGGATGCGGCCTGTGTGTAGAGCTGTGCCCATTCGACGTGGACGTCATGGCCAAACTGCGGAGGGCCGTGGAGCTTTTTGAGGGCAGCGCCATGATAAGAGGGGGAGGTTAGAAGAGTGAAGTGATGGAAGAGGTTCCCAGTCTACAAGTCTTGGCCAAGATGATCGACCACTCCCTGCTCCATCCCACGCTGACGGATGAAGGGATCGCGGCAGGCTGCGAGCTGGCCAAGAGGTATGCGGTGGCGACTGCGTGTGTCAAGCCGTACGCGATCCGCCTGGCGGGAGATGTCCTAAACGGATCAGGGGTGGGGGTGTGTGGCGTGATCGCCTTTCCGCACGGCAACAGCACCACCTCCAGTAAGGTCCGGGAAGCCGAGGAAGCCGTCCTGAGCGGCGCCGGCGAGATCGATATGGTCGTGAACGTCGGCAAGGTGCTGGGAAACGCCTGGGATTATGTTTCGAGCGAGATAGGGGCGGTCAACCAAGTAGTAACAGGGCAGCAGGCGATCCTGAAGGTCATCTTTGAGAACGATTACCTGGAGGATGCGCAGATCCTAAAGCTGTGCGCGATATGCACGGAGAGGGCGGTAGCGTACGTCAAGACTTCGACCGGATATGGCTTTGTGAAGCAGGAGAATGGGATGTACGCTTATGCAGGAGCGACCGATCACCACCTGCGCCTCATGCGGGAGCATTGTCCGGCCGAGATGGGGGTAAAGGCGGCAGGTGGGGTACGGACTCTGGACGACCTGCTCCGCGTTCGCCGCCTGGGAGTGACGCGCATCGGCGCCACGGCGACCGCCGCTATTCTCGAAGAAGCGAAAAGGCGCGGCTACCGGTAGACGCTTAGGGCGCCTTGGCCATCTCGGCCAGGATCTCCTGGGCCCGATCCAGCCGGACCTTGCGCTCAGCTACCAACCGGGCGGCGACGGCAGGCACCTGGTCGCCGGTGGCGCCGGCGGCGATGGCCACCTGACGAGCGTGAAGAGTCATGTGGCCGCGCTGGATCCCCTCCGTGGCCAGCGCCCGCAGCGCACCCAGGTTCTGGGCAAGGCCCACGGCGGCCATCGCTTCGGCCAGCTCACGGGCTGACCGCGCCCCCAACACTTTGAGGGCAGCCCTGGCGCCGGGGTGGGCCCGCGTTGCCCCGCCGATGGTGCCCACCGCCAGCGGCAATTCGAGGGTGCCCACCAGGCTGCCGCTCCTGTCCCGCGTCCAGGTAGACAACGACGTGTAACGGCCATCACGGGCGGCGTAGGCGTGGGCGCCGGCCTCGACGGCCCGCCAGTCCTGGCCGCAGGCCAGGGCCACGGCGTCGATGCCGTTCATGATCCCCTTGTTGTGGGTCGCCGCCCGGTAGGGGTCGGCGGCGGCGAAAACGTAGGCCTCAAAGATGCCCTGGGCCACCCGCTCGCCGCTATAGTCGTCGAAAGCCATCAGCTCGGGCGGGAGGGTGCACCTGGCGCGGGCCAGCCGCCGGTCGGCCAGGTTCGACAGGATGCGGAGGTGGACGCGCCCGCCGCTGATCTCCTCCACGGCCGGAGTCAGCGCCTCGGCGGCGGTGTTGACGGTGTTGGCGCCCATCGCGTCGCGGCAGTCGTACAGCAGGTGGACCACCAGCATCGGTCCCAGCGGCGTATCGGGAAAGACGCGGACCTCCAGGTCACGCGCCCCACCGCCCAACGACACGACGACCGGATCGGTCTGGTTGGCCAGGGCAAGCAACTGCTCCCTGTGGCGGAGCAGGTCGAACCGGGCCGCCCACGGGTCGGGCAGGTCCAGAACCTGCATCTGGGCGATCATCACCGGCTCGGTGGAGGAGGCCTGAAAGCCGCCGGCCTGGCGCACCAGGCGGGCCATGTAGCTGGCCGCAGCCACCACCGACGGCTCTTCAATGGCCATCGGCACCAGGTAATCGCGGCCGTTGACCAGGAAATTGGCAGCGACGCCCAGGGGCAGGGTGTGGAGGCCGACCACATTTTCGATCATCTGATCGGCCTGGGCGGCGGTCAGGTCGTTTCCGGCCAGCGCCGCCCGCTCGGCATCGTCCAAACCGGCCCACCTGGCCACCGTTTCCAGCCGATCGTCGACGCTCAGGTCGTAAAATCCAGGCAAGCGCGAGCTCTTGTCCATTTGTGTCTCCTCCATATACCCCACGCGGCTGACCCTAGAGCGCCTGGCAATACCATGAGCAGGAGTGAAGGGTCTGTTTTGCCGAGAAGAGGTCCCTTGCTTCGCTCAGAATGACAGTTGTGTTAGGCACTCTTACCCCAGAGCAGCACGAGGGCGCCGCCAAAACTTACCGCTTTGCTGCCAGATGCCATCAAGCCGGCGTGAGTATGATCGGGGATGGCTGACCGCCGATCGCTAGAACATCTTCTGGGCCAGCTCCAAAAAGAGCTGCGGATAAAAGCCGACTATGGTAGCCAAAATGGCCAAGATCAGCACCAGAGTCGATGCAATCCGTGGCTGGTTGGGCACGTCGGGCCGGGGCTCGCCCAACATGGCGGCGAGACCACGCAGGACTCCGACGACAATGCCGGCCGCGGCGGCTACCAGGATCAGCCCTGCCGTCCAGGCGGGTATGCTCTCGGTCCAGGCCCATTCGCCGCTGATGATGGCGCGCGACACGGCCCAGTGGGTCGGAAAGCCGGCGGTGAAGGGGAATCCGGCCAGAGCCAATCCCCCCAACACCAGTCCGGCCGTGGCGATCGGCAGCCGGCGGGCCACGCCGTGCAGCTTGGCAAAATCGTCACCGTTTGTCCTCTGGCGGAGGATGGCCAACGCCGCCGCCATGAGGGTGATCGCGGCAGCGCGATTTAGCATGTCCAGCAGAGCCAGGGTCAAGCTGCGGCTGCTGCCTGTTCCCCAGGCCAACAGGAAGTAGCCCATACCGCTCAGGGCAGCATACCCCAACAACCGGCCCCAATCGCGCTGCACAGCCGCCATCAGGCCACCGGCGGCAACCGTCAGCAGCCCTACCAACTGAGCCACGGCCGGCACGGCCGGCACGCTGATGATGGCCGGATCGCTGCTCACAAAGGCCAGCATCAGGTAAATGGCCATGCCCTGGCTTATGGTCAAAACAAAGGCGCTCACCAGCGGCGGCGCGTCGGCAGTGAGGGCCGGCAACCACATGCTGAACGGGATGGCGGCCAATAACAGGCAAAAGCCGAGCGCTGCCGGCACCAGCGCGGTGCGGGCCAGCGCGGCCCTGGCCGGTTCGAGCGACGATTGGTCCACCATCCAAACGGCGCCCACGATCAAGGGCACCGCCAGCAGTACCACCACCAGATAGCGTTGGGCGCCCCGAACAGCATCGGACCGATCTCGGCGGATGATAAACACGACCAGTGCGGCGCTCATGGCCAGCACTATCGCCATCAAAGTCAGGGAGTGCAGCAGGGCAATGAGCGCATACAGGCTGAGGACCACCAGGCTGATCGGAAAGAAGGAGATCCCCTGTGACACGCGCCCGGCGACCAAGAAGAGGATAGTAACCAGCACAAAGCTGAAAGCAAGCCAGGCCTGGCCTGCCGGTTCGAGCACCAGGTTCCGGCCCAAGATGGCCACGGGCCGGCCAAAGGCCACCTCCTGACCGAGCACAAAGGCCGCGCGGTCGAGCGGCAGGCGCAGGCAGAGGATAGCCAGCGCGCCGGTCACAGCCGCCGAAAGGATAGCGGCCAGCAGAGCCCAGCGCCGCACCAGGAAGGCCAGGACAGCGGCCAGCAAGGGCAAAACCAGGACGATGAACGGACCGGGGATCGGCGTCACGCGCCTGACTCTTCTTTGCTGCCGGGACCAGTCTGGCCCGGCTCTGGAGCTGATGGCAGGATCAGGTAAGAAAAGCCCAGGGCCGCCAGCAGGGTCAGGGCGCCGAAGAAACCGGCGACGGCCAGGTTTTCATCGAGGCCTGCGTACGCCAAGTCAAAGCCGGCCAGCATGGTCAGGGCAGCCGGCGCTACCCGCAGTGGATCGCCGCTGATGATCAGGCCGAGCAACCCCATTCCTCCCATCCAACAGGCAGCAAGAGCAAGGTCGGTTGGCACCAGAGTGGGCTGATAGCCCTGGAACAGGCGAAGCACGCCCAGGGCCATCAGCAGAATGGCCAGAAAACGCAGCGGCATGCCCAACGGCCCGGCTGCCCAATCGACGTTCAACCGCAGGAAACGGTGCGGGCCCTCGGCAGCCTCGGCCGCCGGCACCTGCGGGATGAGACGGGCAGAGAGGTAGAGGATGACCACAGCCAGCATCCCAGACAGGATCTTGACGATGACAACCTCCTGTGGGATAGAAGGCGACAGCGCCATGCCGACCAGGATATACTGGACGAGCAGCGCCGCCAGCGACAGCCGCCAATCTGAAGCGAGAAATATGGTGGCCGCTGCCAGGATCAGGCCGATCAGCGCCGGCAGTCCAGCCATAAAGCTCAGGATGTCGGAAATCGTTTCCATTGCCTATCTCGCCACCGACAACAGGACACCTACGGCCAGCACAATGAGCGCCCAACCCCACCACCCACCACCCTCGCCGACCTGCCCCAGCCAGTAAACGGCGCCGGTCAGTTGGGCGCCGGCCCAGGCCACAGCACGGTACAGCCGGTCCACAGGGCAACTGCGGGCAATGTGACGCAGCCGGTCAGGATAGGCAGGACGCCGGGCGCCGACATAGGCCAGCCATGTCCCAGTCAACCAGGGTAGGATGTAGAGCAGCCCTATGCCCCACGCCGAGACGCCAGGCGACCGGACAGAACTCAAACCCACGGTCTCGGACAGACGGCCGGGCGCCACGCCCCAGACGACCAGGGCGAAGACAAGGGCGAGCATGGCTGTTAATTTGCCAACAGAAACCCGGCCGTCTTTATTTTCGAGCAGTGTACGAAAGGCGGTCCACAGCCCGGCAATCAACAAGCTGTCGGACAGCAGGACGATGAGCAGCAGAGCAACTTGCCCCCGGCCCAGGATGCCGCCGTAGAAATGCCAGCGGCCGACGGCCCCGACCGTAAGGGGCAGGCCGGCCAGCGAAGCCAGGGCGACGGCCGGCAGCAGCACGGTCAAGAGCCGGCCCAGCCGCGTTAGCCACGGGCGATTGAACCAGAGATGCGAGGTGATATAAGAGCGCGCTTTTGCCCACCACGGCTCGACCTGCCGGGCCAGCCAAGCGAGGCCTGTCCACCGGGGAGCCGGCGCTTGCCCGCCTGCACCCTCGGCGATGCTCCCGCCTGACGCCGAGATGGTGAGCGCGCCCAACGCCAAGGTCAGGCCGACCAACGGCCAGGGGATAGCCATCTGGGACGCGCCTGCCTGACCACCACTCCATAGTGCAACAAAGGTCAGCCCATACCCGGCCTGGTGGATGGCAATACCCGGCCAGACGCCGTACAGCCAGGCCAGCATGCCGCCGATCAACAGCATCGCCCCACCCATGATCAGCGGCCACAACTGGCCGTCCAGTATTGGGTCGATGGCCTGGACACGAGCCAGCAAGTATAATCCCGTGCCGGAGGGCAGGAGAAAAGAAACGATGCTCTGCGGCCTGTTTATCGCCCCGAGGGGAAAGGATAACAACCACAGGACGCCAGCCGCTTCCAGAAACGCCAAGGCGGATGCGGAAAAGATCCGGCCCTGCAGCGAAGCATGGCCGATCTGGGCGTCCATCTGCAAGGCGCTGAGAGCGATCAGAAAGGTGGCGGCCAGCCCCGGCACGACGGCGCCCAAGGGCGACCGACTGCGCTCCTCGCCGTTTAGCGTGCCCGCAGCAGCCAGGGCAGTGACGGCCAGGGCCAACAGCCCGCTGCCGAAGGCCAACGTCAGCAGGTTGGCGGCCAGGACGGTGGTCAAGGAGCCGGCCAGAGCGACCAGGATCAGGCCGTGCCAGTGGGTTCTCTTGCCATCGGTGCGGTCTTGGCTGATACCCAATACCGCGGCTGCCGTAACGCCTGCCAGGACGATCCCGGCAAGGGTCGACAGCCCGTGGGGGTAGAAGGCAAGGCCCATGCGGAAAAAGTCCAGGGATCCCCAAGTAAGATCCACAGTTACCGGCTGGGCATCACCGCCGGGGGGCCACAGCATTGCCAGGGAAGCTGCCGCAGCAGCAGCAGCGAACACTCGTCGCAGCCAGTTGGGCAGCCAGCGGTGCAACCCAAGGACGACAGCCGCCCCCAGCAAGGGCCACAGCAGAGCTTGAACTGGAATCGGTATCGAATCGAGCATGACTATTATCTACGCCACCCAATGCGGAGGCGTTCGGGCCATTCTATCACAGATAGGGGTGAACGCAACTCACAACCGCCTCTTGTCCTGACGGCCCGCCTGGTGTTGGATTCTAGCCCAAGACGGCGGAAAGCGCAAGCGCAGGCGTGTTGAGTACAAATCAGTGGGCCGAGTGGCGCTGTTCTACCGGCCATCGGACACAGCCAGGACGTTCTGCCTTTGGCCCTGAAACTCGCGCTCGTAGCTCAGCAGGGTCTTGCTGGTGATCCGGTAGTTCGTCTGCGCCCAGCGGTCCTTGTTCACGATCTGTCCCTTGCTGCGGGCGTCGCGATAGTGCTCCACGATCTGCTGGCGCTTGTGATGGGGGTAGGAAAAGTGATCGGTTTCTGGCCGTATGGCAGACCTCTGTTCGACCG
>DAOUGI010000008.1:0-3637 GCA_034429215.1 Anaerolineae bacterium
GCCGGCTTGACGCAGCTGGCCAACCTGTACTTCGACGCCGGACAGGTCCAAAGAGGAGCCGAGGTCGTGGAATGGCTCAGGCCCTATTCTACTCCGGACGAGCTGGCTCAGCTCGACGCCCGGCTGCAGGACACGCCTGCGATCCAGCGCACCGCTCCCATCTGGCTGCGCCCGGAGCTCGCCCGGCGCATCGTCGTGGTCGGCGCGCCGCCCGGGTCAGGCAGAACTACCCTGGCCCGCCGGCTGTCCCAGGACCTGGACTGGCCCCACGTGGAGCTGGACGCGCTGCGCCGGCGCTCGGACCGGGAACCGGTTCCGGCCGAGCTCTTCCGTGAGCGGGTACGACAGGTCCTTGCGGGCGACGCCTGGGTGGCGGACGGCGACCACTGGCAGGTGCGCGATATGGTCTGGGGCCGGGCCGACCTGCTGCTGTGGCTCGATTACTCGCCCTGGCAGGTGGTCGGGCAACGGGCGCAGTCGCTATTCCGGCGGTTCGTCCGGCGAAAGAAGGTTGAGGGTGCGCCATGGGGGCCGTTGCAGGCGGCAGCTCCCGGCCGCGGCTCCCTGTTGCTGCGGGCAGCGCACGCTCTTCGCAGGGAGCGTGAGGAGTACCCCATCGCCCTCAGTCTGAGTGGGCTGGAGCAGCTCACCCCGCAGATCATTCACCTGAATTCTCCCCAGGACGCAGAGCGCTGGCTGTCCGAGTTTGTGCAAGCGAAGCGGCGTCAGGCTGCCATAGAATAGAAGCCACGTCGCCGTTGGCCGCGGATATGGGCTCACTCTTGGGACAGCCGGGCGCTCGCAAGACGGGAAATCGAGAGCCAAGGTGAAATCAGCGATACACCCATCTGCCAGATCGTGGTCAACGTAGTCGCAGGGGTGAAGGTCGAACTGGGTTAGTTGGGCAGTGACGAGTGAGAACGATCAAGCGAAAGCCCGGTCCATCTGGCAGAAAAACGGACGACGGAAAAAGAAGCCAGCCCCATGTAGGGACTGGCTTCAGTGCAAAGACGTCGAAAGACAAGAGGAGACCAGATCGTCACGCCGATGCCGGCTTTCTTCGGCCCGCGTAGGCTGACTGGATCTCGCAAGCACGCCGCGAATTGCCCCCGGTGCGGCTGTAGTCCGGGATCAAATCGGGCGGCAGCAGGGCCTTGAGCAGGCGCCGGATCCGGTTGCGTCGGTCGCGGATCGAGCCTTCCGTCATGCCGACGATCTGCGCAATGCTGGCATTGCCGCGACTACCAAACTACCCCCATAAGCACGAACCTTTTTTCAACAGAGACGGTCACCATCGTCGATCCTCGCCACCCGCTCTTTGGCCGTACTCTGCCGCTCGTCGCAATCACTAACCCGCACTATAGCGGCCGCTGGTGCCTGGTGTGGTTTCAAGACAACGTGGAGCGAATGGTCCCTTTGGCAGTGACCGATCGGGCCGAAGAACCTCCGACCATCTACCCAATTCCCGTAAGTCTGGCTTCTGTGAGACAATTGATGGCAGCATACGAGCACATCCTGTCTCAGCTCGGGGAGGGGAATGATGGGAACGTTCACCCAAGCGCACCAGACGACACCGTCGGCCAGAAGGATAGCCTGCCTAACCGCAGCACAGCACACGCTGCCCGAGGAGGTGTGGGACCGGCTGATGCCGGCGCAGAAACAAGCGGTCTTGCAGATCATCGTGCATCTGTGTCGCCAAATGATGGAACACCAGCAGACCGTTGAGGAGGCCCACGATGACCAAGACTGAGCAGCGATCCGTGGCTTTGGGCAGCCAATCCAAGATCCGGGCAGAGCACCTGGAGCGGCTGTCGTACATCTACATTCGCCAGTCCTCAGCCAAACAGGTCGAACACCATCGCGAGAGCCAGATCAACCAGCGGCAGCTGGTCGAGCGGGCTGAAGCGTTGGGCTGGCATCGCGACCGCATTCGCGTTATCGACGCCGACCAAGGGTTATCGGGAAAAGGCAGTGACTATCGACAGGGGTTCCAGGAACTGGTCGCCGAGCTGTCTCTCGGTCAGGTCGGCATCGTCTTTGGCTTTGATGCCTCCCGACTTGCGCGAAACAACCGAGACTGGTATCATTTGCTCGATCTCGCCGCAATGTTCGGCACACTGATCGGCGATTGCGATGGCATCTACGATCCGCGGCTCTACAACGACCGATTGCTCCTGGGGTTGAAAGGGACCATGAGCGAAGCGGAACTGCATCTGCTGCATGAGCGGTTGGACAGCGGCCGGATGAGCCAGGTGATGCGGGGTGAGTTCCGGCAGACTCTGCCCACCGGCCTGGTCCGGTTGCC
Organism: Anaerolineae bacterium; assembly: GCA_034429215.1. Classification (GTDB taxonomy): domain Bacteria; phylum Chloroflexota; class Anaerolineae; order JAAYZQ01; family JAAYZQ01; genus JAFGOG01. Next base: position 2,306 of record DAOUGI010000008.1, read on the forward strand.
TGATCATTCGGTCGTCAAAGACCCGGATGATCAAATTCGGCACGCGATCGAGCTCGTCTTTGCCAAGTTTGACGAGCTGGGCGGTTGTGGCAAGGTCATGCGCTACTTCCGGGACCAGAACCTATTGCTGCCACGCCGCCATACAACCGGCATCCGCAGTGGAGAGCTTGTCTGGAGGCCCCCCTCGGCCGCCATGATCCAAGCCATCATTCGCAATCCTGCCTATGCCGGCGCCTTTGCCTTTGGACGGAGACAGGTTGATCCTGCCCGGCACCGGCCAGATCGGCCGTATGCCGGGCTGAGACACGCCCCCATCGAGGAGTGGATTCACGTGCAGCAAGGAGTCTATCCGGCCTACATCACCTGGGAGCAGTACCTGGCCAACCAGCAGCGCTTGCGCCAAAACGCTATGCGGTTCGACCAGGCACAACGCGGAGCCCAGGGTGCGGCTCGGCAAGGAGTCGCGTTACTCCAGGGCCTGGCCACGTGTGGCGTGTGCGGCCACAAGATGCGAGTCAACTACAAGCACACCCCGCGCTACGTGTGCTCCCGAATCGCCGGCGACTGGGGCGGCTCGGTGTGCATGTCGGCCCACGGCCCGGCGGTTGACGCCGTCGTCGTGCAAGCGTTTTTTGAGGCCATTCGCCCTGCGCAACTGGATGCCCTGGCTGCGATTCTGGCTGAGCAGCAAGCCGAAAGACAACGGCTCGTGCAGCAATGGGAGGAACGACTGAAGCGAGCCCGCTATGAGGTGCACCTGGCCGAGCGACAGTACAACGCCGTCGATCCCGACAATCGCTTGGTGGCCGCGGAACTGGAACGGCGCTGGGAAGAGAAGCTGCGCCAGCTCCAGGAGACACGGGAGAGTGCGGAGCGCTTTTCCCTGACCCCGCCGGCCCAGGAACTGACGCCTGAGCTGCGAGAGCAATTTCGACGGATCTCGGAGACCTTGCCCCAGCTCTGGCCGCAGCTATCCTCTGGACAACAGAAGGAGCTGCTGCGCAGCCTGATCTCCTATGTCGTCTTGACCAAAGAGGCGCCGGACAGGTTAGAGGTCAAGATTGTGTGGATTTCAGGCCACTATTCGGTCAAGCATGCGCGCCACCCGGCCGGCCGTCAGCGCGACGTCACTGGTTACGAGGAGATGGTCACGCGCGTGGAAGCTCTCTGGCGTCAAGGATTCGATGATGTCGAGATCGCCGCGCAGCTGACGACAGAAGGCTTTCACACGGCTCATTGTTCGCAGGTAGGACGCACATCCGTGCTCAGGCTTCGCCGCGCCCATGGATTGCTGGACAAGTGCCGAGGGGCGGACCACATCCTGGCCGTGTC
>DAOUGI010000009.1:0-163183 GCA_034429215.1 Anaerolineae bacterium
GTGCGGGCCTATATGGAGCAGGCCGGCTACCAGGTGCTCGTGGCCTATGATGGCGAGTCTGCCCTGCACTGTATTCGCCGGGAGCAGCCGGACCTGGTTGTGCTCGACCTAATGCTCCCCGACCGCGATGGCTGGGATGTGACGCGCATCGTGCGCAGCGATCCGGGCCTGGCCGCCACTCCGATCGTCATGCTCACCGCCCGCGTCGAAGACAATGACAAGATCGTCGGCCTCGAGCTTGGCGCCGACGATTACGTGGCCAAGCCATTCAACCCCCGCGAACTGGTGGCCCGTGTCCGGGCCGTGCTACGCCGCGTCCACGGCGAGCTGGCCCCCTCCCGTCTAGTCCAGGCCGGTCCGCTGCTGCTTGACCTCGACGCGCACGAGGTCCGGCTGGATGGCAAGCCGGTGGAGCTGACCCGCACTGAGTTTGGCTTGCTGCAGGCTCTGGCCGAACACCCTGAGCGCGCCCTGACCCGCCTGGAGATGATCGAGCGGGGCCTGGGTTACAGCTACGAGGGTCTGGAGCGGACTGTCGACAGCCACGTCAAGAACCTGCGCCGAAAGCTGTCCGAAGCAGGCAGCCCCGGCTCGGCAGTGGCCCTGGTCGAGACGGTATTTGGCGTCGGCTACCGGCTGCGGATCGAGCCGGCCTGCGCCGACGGCGAAGAAACGCCTACAGCCTGATAGGGCCTTGGTCGGGCGCTCACAGCCCCGGTGTCAAGATCCGCTGCCCCGCTTCCGGCTACAGCCTGATACAACCCTCGATCTGCCCCGTATTGGCAATCTCGCTCGCCGTGTCTAACAGAGGCACCGGGTGGTCCAGCCCATTCACCGCAACCTTGCAGGTCACTCCATCGCGCTCGGGACAATGGCGGCACTGGTTGTGGACCCACAAGATGGCACGGCTCAACTGGGAATAGGTCACAGGCGCATCGGCATCTTCCTCTTCCTCGTCGATGTCGTTCTCCTTGTCCATCTTGGCCAGCAGGTGCGCCAACTGGGCCTGGGCAAAGAGCGATTCCGCCTGGTCCTTTTCTTCCACGGGGCTATCGGGCAGTGCTTCCCAGCGGCTCATCAGCTCGGCATACACCGTGGGGCGGAGGCGCCGCGGTGGCAGCGCTTGAACGTCGGCGCGCTTGGGCCACAGGATCATGGACATGGCGGTCACCATGCTAAAGCCGGTCACCGCCGGCGGCAGGTCCTCGATCTCTGGCAGATCTTGGGAATTGATTTCGTCCTCTTCGGAGAACGAATAGCGCATCATTCCCCGGTGCACTTCGGCCCAGGCGTGGACGGCGGCCCGAGCCGTGTCAGGCAGCTCCTGGGCCAGGTGGATCACAGCCAGCGCGATCTTGACCAGGTTCCGGGCGGTTACTTTTCGCCCAGACGGTTCCGGTGGCAGATCGCCCTCCAGGGCGCTTCCCAGCCAGTCCAGCGGCGCTTCCAGTAGTTCGGTGGGCAGGCCCGGCCAAGACATCAGGGCCTGGATCTGATCGGTCAGGGTGAGGATCGCATCCAGGTCCACCATCTCGTCCAACTGTCCAACTAGAGGTTCCCAATCTTCCGCTTCCAGACACCCCATGTTATAATCGTCTGCTGCGCCGGGCAAATAGGCGTTATCGCTCAGGAAAAAGCGATCGGCCAGCTCTTCGGCCCATTCGTACATAACATCGTCGTCTTCGTTCGATTCCCAACCCCACTCGTCGTCAAAATCTGATTCGTCCACTTGTCACCTCACATAGATTGGGTTGCTAAAGATCCAGCCCCGCTGCCGGCCTGCGTATTGCCGGTAGGCCTCCACTCGGTAAACGCCTGCTTGGCGGGCGACCAGGGTCAGCCGCTCACCTTGCGCGCGGATCACCACCTGCCCATCGCGAAGCAACCGGATCTCTGCCGGTCGGGGGCAGGTCACCTGGAATTCGACCGTTCCCTGCATCGCCAGCGTCTCGCCCATCGTCGCCTCGCTACCCTCTGACCTGGCCAAGAAGGTAAAGCCGGCAATCTCGCCCGGCCGCTCGTACCCGACAAAGCCGCGGCCGGCCCGCAATGCCCCGTAGATCGCCGCCCTGTCATGCTCCACATCGCCGGTGAGTGACTCCTCGCTCAGCAGGTGGGTGTTAACACAGCGGAAAAGATAGTCGTAGGGCTGGACTTCCCGCGCCAGCGGCCCCAGGTGGTAGGTGTTGCCGTGGGCATCGGATCCACCCAACGCGGCGACCGGCTGGGTCTGGAGCAGCTTGTCCCACTGGCGCAGGGTCTCGGGATAGGGCCCAGAGGCCATCAGTGCCGGGAAAAAGGCGTACAGCACGGCGTGGGCCTTGCTCCGGAGCGACCCTTTGAACTCGGACATGTAATTCCAGAGCTCGATGCCGGCATAGCCGGTCACCTGCCAGTCTCGCCAGGAGATGTTTGGCTCGGGCAGAAAGGGAATTGTGTCGCGCTCGAACGGGTGAGCCAGGAAGGCAAAGCCGCCCTGGGCGGTCACGGCGTCGATCAACTGCTGTGGGTCACCGCCATAGCCGGCCACGTCCTGGCGGATGTCAAAGCACAGCGTGTGGCTCGATTGGGGCTTGCGCTGTGTGTCGTGGACCTCCTCACCGACCAGCACCAGCGTCTTGCCGTACCAGCCTTCGGCGTCGGCCACCAGGACGTTGTGGTCGGTCACGACGAGATAGTCGAGCCCGGCTTCCTCGGCGATATGTCCCAGCTCCCGGTGGGTCTTTTTCCCATCCGAGTGGATCGTGTGCATGTGCAGGTTGCCCCGCAGGCCGTGGAACCGCCGCCGCCCGATCTCGACGTTGTAAGCCATTTTCCTATCTCCCGGCCTCTAGTATACCATACTCCCCCCACTTGGCCAAAGCCGGAATCGATTGTATCGGGGGGCGCTCAAATGAGATGCCTGGCAGCAGGGGGTGGCAAGCCCAACAACCTTTGTTTGAGCCGCTGCATCTCGGGCCGGGCAACGCCGGCCTGAGATGCAGCGGTGCGGCAGCGAGTGAAATGGGTTAGTTGGGGCTCAGCTTGTACCAGATTTCGGACAGGAAGCCTTGGGCGTCGGGTTGGGACAACTGTTTGACGATCTCGGGGGCGCCGTTGCGGCAGCGCCATTCAAAGACGGTTTCGCGTCCGGTGACAACCGCCGGGATGAACTCAGAGTCGGGGTTCTGCTGGCAGAAATCGACTTCTTCCTGCGTCGGCGTCCGGTCGGTGTTCGCCTTGGCTTCGCAGGGAAGATTTGCCCCGACGAAACAGGCATAGACCTCGCCGTTCATGCAGCGCCAGGACGATCCGCTCTCCAGAATTTCCAGTGGCGTGTCAGGCGCGTTGAGCGCTTTTTGCAGTCCCAGGGCCACCGATTCAGGGACCAGGGAGCCGGCATAGTCGGCGCCGGGCGCGTCGATGGTGCCCACCGCGGTGCAGTAGGCGAAGGGATCGGTGTACAGCGCGGGGGTCGGCGTTGCTCCACAGCCCGCAAGGCCGGCGACGACGAACAGCAGGACGAGCGACAGAGCCGTTTTTTCCGATTTCATGAGATCTCTCCTCCGGTTCATGGTTGTACGCAGGTGCTACCAGCCGACAATTGAGACGCTCAGCCCGGCCGGGTGCATTCTGCTCTGATTGTCATTATAGTCCAGCCGACATGGCGATGCTCGACGCTTGGGCAACGCTAGGCCCACGCTCCGTAGCTGGGATAGCGCCCCAACCTGATCGGTTACTTTTACGATCCAGTTTGACATTTCCTTTCCTTTTGGCTATAATCCTTCTGCAAATCTTTGCAAGAAGAGGGAGAGATGGTGCACCACCTTGCCCTGTTGGAGCAGCTCCGGCTGCGCGGCTTTCGGTTGACCAAGCAGCGAGAGGTCATTGTGCAGGCGCTGTCCGAGCTGGACGGTCACGCCAGCGTCGAGCAGGTTCATGCCCAGGCTTGCCGCTATAACCCAGAGATCGATCTGTCGACTGTGTATCGCACCCTTGAAGCGTTGTGCGAGCTGCGGATTTTGAGCTGCGCAGACCTGGGTCAAGGTTACGTCCAGTTTGAGATCGTCGCCGATTGCCCGCACCACCATCTGATCTGCCAGGGCTGCGGCCAGGCGACGGTCCTGGACCATTCCTACCTGGCGGCGGTGGCCGAGGCGATCCGCCGCGATTTCGGCTTTGATCCGATCTTTGACCATTTTGCGATTTTTGGTTTGTGCAGTGGGTGCCGGGCGGATCAAACCGCCCGAGGAAGCGACTGAAGGTGCTACTACGAGGGAGGGGGGAATGCACATTCCAGATGGTTTTCTGAACACCGGCGTCTCTATCGCAGCCTGGGCTGGCTCGGCCGGTGGCCTGGGCTATGCACTGCAACGGGTCAACAAGACCTTGGGAGAGCGCCAGGTGCCGCTGATGGGCGTCACCGCGGCTTTTATTTTTGCCGCCCAAATGCTCAATTTCACGGTGGTCGGCGGCACTTCGGGGCACCTGCTGGGAGGAGCGTTGGCGGCCATCCTGCTTGGGCCGTGGGCCGGGATGCTGGTGCTGACCAGCGTTCTGACCATTCAGGCTTTGTTGTTTCAGGATGGCGGGCTGCTGGCGCTGGGGGCCAATATTTTCAACATGGCGATTATTGGTGTCCTCGTCGGTTGGGCCGCCTACATGCTGATTAAGCGGCTGCTCGGCGACCGGACGTGGGCGATTTTTGTAAGTGGCTTAATCGCGGGCTGGCTGTCGGTTGTGATTGCCGCCCTTGCGGCCGCGGCCGAGTTGGCCCTGTCTGGCACACTGGCCTGGCAGGTTGTCGTCCCGACCATGGGCGGCATCCATGCCTTGATCGGCATCGGCGAGGGGTTGATCACCGTCGGCGTGCTTGCTTTTCTGCGCGTCACCCGTCCCGACCTGCTCGCTCTGGGCCAAGCCATCCGGTCGGCGGAGGAGGGGGCATCATGAAGTGGCTAAGGAAGAACTGGTGGGCTGCAGGCTTGCTGCTGGCCCTGGCGGTGGCGCTTCTGTCACCGCTGGCCTCACCCCATCCGGATGGCCTTGAACGCGTTGCCGAGGATCAGGGGTTTATCGACCAGGCTAAGGACCCACCTTTCCATGTCATTGCCGATTATCTGTTCCCGGGCATCCAAAATGAGCGCCTAGCCACTATCCTGGCCGGTCTGGTGGGCACCGTTATCGTCTTTGGCCTTGTCTACGGTGTGGCCTGGCTGGTACGCCGCAGGCGCGGTGCTGTGCTGCCAATTTCAAACCAACAGCAGTCTGCTAAAGACGCTGAAAGCTAATAGTCGAAAGCTGCCCGCGAGCCGCCACCTATGGGTCACACCTTTCTCGACCGTTACTACCACGGCACCAGCCTGATCCACCGCCTGGATCCACGGCTCAAGCTGTTGGCGACGCTGGCCTTTATACTGGTCGCGTCGAGCGCGCCGCCCCGCGCCTGGCCGGCCTTTTTTCTGCTGGCAGCGCTGGTCCTGGTGGCCGTCGTGGCTTCGCAGATCCCGCCGGTGGAGGTGCTAAAGCGATCGCTGATCGCGCTGCCTTTTGCCGGGATGATCGCTCTGTCGCTGCCCTTTACCCAGGGTGGGGAACCGGTGTGGATCTGGCGCCCATTTGGCTGGGAGCTGACTGTCACCGATGAAGGGCTGATCCTGTGCGGCGCGGTGCTGACCAAGGCGTGGCTGTCGGTGTTGGCGGCGGCGCTGCTCCTGGCTACTACGCCGCTGTTTGACCTGCTGCAGGCGATGCGCGTCCTCCACGTGCCGGCGGTGCTGACCTCGACGATGTCATTCATGTATCGCTACTTGTTCGTGCTGGGCGAAGAGGCAGGCCGGCTGCAGACCGCCCATGCCGCCCGCTCGGCAGGGCCTGGTGGCAGCCTGGCCTGGCGGGCTCGGGTGTTGGGCGGCATGATCGGCTCGCTGTTCATTCGCAGTTACGAGCGCAGCGAGCGGATCTATGCCGCTATGCTGTCGCGTGGCTTTGCCGGCGAGATCCACAGCCTGATGCGTTTGACCTGGCAGCGACATGACTCGTGGGCCGGCCTGGCCTGGGCCGCAGCTCTGCTGGCCGTCGTTTCGTTGGCCCAGTTCCGAACCTGGGTGTGAGCTGTAGACCTATGACTCAACCGATCATTTGTGTCGAGCATCTGACTTTTTCCTATCCCGACAGCCGCCCGGCGCTGATCGATATCGGCCTGGCGGTCGAGGCCGGCGAAAAGGTGGCGATCGTCGGGCCGAACGGCGCCGGCAAGTCGACGCTGTTCTTGCACCTGAACGGCATCTTGAGCGGCCAGGGCCGGATTGAGATTGCGGGGCTGGCGCCCGCCGGCAAGGCACTGCGCACCGTGCGGGCCAAGGTTGGCCTCGTCTTCCAGGATCCCGACGACCAGCTTTTCTCGCCCACTGTTTTTGACGACGTCGCCTTTGGCCCTCTCCACCTGGGCTGCCCGCCGGACGAGGTCCGCGACCGCGTCGCCAGTGCCCTGGCGGCGGTAGGCATGACCGGCTGCGAAGGGCTGATGCCCCACCACATGAGCCTGGGCGAGCGCAAGCGGGTCGCCATCGCCACGGTGCTGGCCATGCAGTCGGATGTGCTGGTCCTCGACGAGCCGTCGGCCGGTCTGGACCCGCGGGCCAGGCGGAAGCTGATCGACCTGCTAAAGATCTTGCCGCAGACGATGCTGGTGGCCAGCCATGACATGCGCCTGGTGTGGGACCTGTGCCCCCGCACCGTCATCCTGGACGGCGGCCGGCTGGCGGCGGACGGCCCCACCGTCGAGCTGCTGCGCGACACGGCGCTGATGGAGCAGCATGGGCTGGAAAGCCCGTAGTGCTTTCAGGCTTTTATACGAGATATCGGAAGCCTGCCTTTTTGTCAAAAACAAGAAAGCAGAGTAGACTTGATTATGGCAATTCTTTGAAGGAGAATGTACTGTGCTAACTGAAGCAAGCATTATGGAATCGCTGAAGGGGGTCATGGACCCCGAGATCCATCGCAGCCTGGTTGATCTGGGGATGATCCGCCAGGTCCAGATCGACGGCGGGCGGGTGACTATTGTCCTGGCCTTGACCACGCTGGGCTGCCCCCTGCGCGGCCAGATCGCGGACGACGTCAAGCAGACCGTCGGTGCGTTGGAGGGCGTCCAAGAGGTTGAGGTCGAGCTGTCAGAAATGACCGCCGAGGAGAAGGGCCGGATCGGCATGGGAGCGCCCACGCCGGAAATGGGCGCGGTTGAAGCGCTCAACGATGTCCGCCGGGTGGTGGCGATCATGAGCGGCAAGGGCGGCGTGGGCAAGTCGCTGGTGAGCGGCCTGCTGGCGATAGCGCTCCGCCGCCAGGGGCTCAAGGTGGGCATCCTCGATGCCGACATTACCGGCCCCAGCATCCCCAAGATGTTCTTCCCCGACGGTGCGCAGCTGAGCACGGGCCCGGTGGGTCCGGTTCCCCCCGAAAGCCAGGGCGGCATTAAGGTTGTGTCGATCAACCTGTTGTTGGAGCATGAGGATCAGGCTGTTATCTGGCGCGGGCCGATGATCAGCGGGGCGATCAAGCAGTTTTGGGGCGACATCTTTTGGGGCGCGCTCGACTATCTGATCGTTGACCTGCCGCCCGGCACCTCCGACGCGTCGCTGACGGTGATGCAGTCGCTGCCGCTGTCCGGAGTGGTTTTGGTTACGTCACCGCAAGACCTGGCCGGCATGGTGGTTCGCAAGGCGGCTCGGATGGCGGGCATGATGCAGACCCCGATTCTGGGGCTGATCGAAAACATGAGCTACTTCGAGTGCCCCGAAACCGGCAAGCGCCACGAGATCTTTGGCACCAGCCACGCCGAAGAGATGGCTGCCTGGATGGGTGTCCCTCTGCTGGGCCGGTTGCCGATCGACCCGCAGATCGCCCGCCTGGCCGACGCCGGCCGGATCGAGGAGTATGCCGCCGAGCCCTTTACACAAATTGCTCAGGCGCTGATCGGCCACGTTCCCGAGGCTCACCGCAAAGGGTAGAAAATGTCACGAGGCCAGGTATTCCCATACCTGGCCTCGTGCTGTGTTGAAGAGGAAATCTAGTATGCGCCGCCGGGGAAGCTGTCGATGCCGGCGTGCTTGCCCACTTTTTTGTACATCCTGACGCCGTGCCACGGCTCGCCGAGGATGCCGTCGTGGATGGCCCAGCTACGGCCACGGACGGTCTGCCAGGCATCGGGCTGGCGGAATGGAGTCGAGCCATCCAAAGCCGCATGGAGCTGGCCGCCCGGCTGGAACGCCTCGTTGATCCACTGCATCTTGCGCAGGCCCTGGACATAGTTGAACCCCTGCCGCTCGAACAGGATGGCATTGTGGTAGGCCATCGGCTCCATAAGGTAATAGTCGTGGCTGAGCCGCAGGACAAAGCTTTCGAACACCGGCACCAGCGACCGGCTCACCCGCAGCCCTTGTCGCACCTGCCCCGGCGTAAGCCCGGCCTGCATGGCCCGGACCTCCTCGGGGATGTTGCGCCGGAAGGTGCCGAACTTGGTCCGTCTTCCCTGCCAGTCCAGGTCGGTCGCAAACCGCTCACCGGTCGGGTCGTTGACGATGAACAGCAGCACCTCGATCTGATTCAGCCGCGTGTCGGCCAACTCCAGGTAGAAGAGCGGGTCGGGAAACTCGAGCTCTGGCCGGATGTCGATCTCTATCAGGTTTGTGCCGGCCGGGCAATTGAAGGTGACCAGGCGGTTGCCGTGGGCGTCGCACAGCGTCTCGGGGTCGATGCCATACTTGTCTAGCAGCGACGGGGATAGCAGCGAGCGGTAGATCGCCTCCTTGACCGGCTCGGGCAGCTCGTTCACCTGAGACAGTGAATAGAGCCTGACCCCATCCACCACGAAGGGCTCAACTTCGACCGCCGCGCCGATTGCCAGTGACTGATCTTGGCTCATTCGTATTGCTCCTTCAGGGCGCGATCCACCTGGCGCTGGGAATCACGCTTGGCGATCGCCTCTCGCTTGTCGTACAATCTCTTGCCCTTTGCCAAGCCGATCTCCACCTTGGCCCGGCCGTCTTTGAGGTAGAGGCGGGTGGGGATCACGGTGAAGCCTTTTTCCTGCACTTTACCGGCCAGCCGGTCGATCTCACGGCGGTGAAGGAGCAGCTTCCGGCGGCGCTTGGGGTCGTGGTTCTGGCGGCTGGCCGGATCGTACTGGGCGATGTGGACGTTGAGCAACCATGCTTCGCCATTTTCAAACGACACATAGCCGTCTTGGAGGCTCACCCGCCCGGCCCGGATCGACTTGATCTCGCTGCCGACCAGTGCTACGCCCGCTTCGAAGGTGTCGCTGATAAAGTATTCGTGAAACGCCTTGCGGTTTGTGGCAACAACTTTGACCGTCACAACTGGTGCTCCAGTGAACCTATTCGCCGGTCAGCAGGTACTCAATGGCGCGGTCGAGCTGTGGATCGAGCCCGGCGTCGATGTCTTCCTGGGTGATGGTCACCAGGATATCGGGATCGAGGCCTTCGCCATGGATGGCCCGGTTCTTGGGCGTGAACCAACGGGCGACCGTGACCCGCAACTCTGAGCCGTCACTCAGCTCGTGGAGCAGCTGTACCGACCCTTTACCGAACGTCTTGTCGCCGATCAGCACAGCGCGCCCATAGTCTTGAAGTGCACCGGCCACGATCTCGGATGCACTGGCCGAGCCCACGTCGACCAGCACCACCAGCTTGATGTCGGGCGCTACTGGATCGTCAGATGTCCGGTAGGGCTGCTCGGTGCCGTCCTGGAAGCGCTCGATCAGTGCTGTGGTGTCTTGAGGCAGGAACAGTCCTGTTGTTTGTATCGACTCGACCAGTAGGCCGCCCGGATTGTTGCGCAGGTCCAGGATCAGTCCGGTGGGGTTCTGCGCCAGCAGCTCTTCGATCGCGGCGCCCAGCTTGGCGGTGGCCGTGTTGTCGAACTGGGTTAGCCTGACGTAGCCGATCCCGTTGTCGAGCATCTCCGACTCGACCAGCTCAATATCGATCTTGGCCCGGACGATCTCAACCTCGAACGGCTCTTCGCTTTCGCGCAGGACCTTTAAGCGGACTGTTGTGCCAGCCGGCCCTCGAATCAGGCTGATGGCTTCGTAGATGCTCATATTCTCTATCGGCGTGTTGTCTACCTGGGCGATTATATCGCCGCCGCGCAACCCCGCCTGCTCGGCCGGCCGGCCCTCGTACACGCTGACGATCGACAGCAGCCCGTTTTCCATCGTCACCTGGGCGCCGATCCCCTCGAAGGAGCCACTCTGGTCCTCGCGCATGATTGCGGCTGCCTGGGGCTCGACGAACGCTGTGTATGGATCGCCCAGGGTATTAACCGCCCCGCGAATAGCGCCGTAGACCAGCTCGTTCTGGTTTGGCAGATCTCCATAAAACTCACTTGTGATGATTTGCCATGCCTCCCAGAATAGCCCCATATCTTCCTGATCACCAACGGCCAGCGGTGCAGCGGTTGGCTCTTCCTGCGGCGAAGCGGTCGGCTGAACCACAGGCTCAGTCGTGTCCTGCGGCTCGACGACCTCGGACACCGATTGGGGCATGGTTATCCAACGGACGATAAACCCCGAAGCAAAGCCGGCAGTGCCGATCAGCACCGCCAACACCAGCAACAATACTACCTTGCAGCCATTCGAGTTTGACATGTTACGATCCTACCCGTTGTCCCTTCCGTTCGTTGTTATGCTCGCTAACCGGTTTCAGTCCGCCGGAGCGCCGAAATCGGCAAGTTCTTAATTCTGTTTTAGCCACTCGATCGCCCGGTCGAGTTGCGGATCCCGCTCGTTGGTGCGATCGTCGTCGGTGATGCCCACCTCAAAATCGGGCGTCAATCCCACGCCGGTGATCTGGCGACGCTCGGGTGTCAGCCAGTCGGCGTAGGTGATGTGCACCGATGAGCCGTCGCTCAGGTCGAACACCTGCTGTACCGAGCCTTTGCCGTATGTCTTGTCGCCGATCAGCACTGCCCGGCCTCGGTCCTGCAACGCGCCGGCTACGATCTCGGAGGCGCTGGCTGTGCCGCCGTCGACCAACAGCACCAGTTTGCCTTCCGTGAATTTGCCCCCGTTGCCGGCCTCGTAGATCTCTTCCTTGCCACCCTTTTCCACCTGGACCAAGACCGTCCCGCCGGACAGAAACTCGCTGGCCACATCCACCGCGGTGTTGAGCAGCCCGCCACCATTTCCCCGCAGGTCGAGCACGAGCTGGGTCATGCCCTGGTCTTTCAGCTCGTCCAGCGCCTGCCTCAGCTCTTTGTCGGTCCGGCCGCTGAACAGGGTGAGGCGCACATAGCCGGTGCCCGCAGGCTCGTCTAGCATTTGCCATTCGACGGTGGGGGAGGGGATCTCTTCGCGGGTGATCTCGACCGTTACCGGCTGATTCTCTCCTTCATGCTGTAACGTCAGGCGGACAACGGTGCCGACCTCGCCACGGACAAGGTTGATCACCTCCTCGGAATTCATCTCGGCGACGTCGGCGCCGTCTACTTGAAGCAGTATGTCGCCCTTGCGAACGCCGGCCTTTTCGGCAGGCAGGTCTGGCATCGGCTCGAGGACGATACGGCCGTCCTCAGCCTGAGTCACATAGGCGCCGATCCCGCCAAACCTGCCGCTGAGCGCCTCTTTTTCCCGCTGGCGGGGCTCTGGCTCGAGGAATGACGTGTGTGGATCGTTCAGTGTGCCCAGAGCGCCGCGGATGAGACCCCACTCGAGATGCTGATTATCGGGCAGCTTGCCGTAAAAAACTCGCTCAACGAGATCCCAGGCTTCCCAGAAGGTGCCCAGATCGTGCCCCTGCGCGGTGGTTGCTGCCCGGCCGTGCATCAGCAGGTAGGTCGTCCCCACGCCGGCAGCAAAAGCCACGACCAGCGCCGTGGTTATCACCACTGCTATCAGAAGTAGCCTCACGGTTCGATTCACTGTAGGCCCCTCACGTTCTTTACATAAATAGCGGGGGCACAGGCCCCCTTTGGATCAGTCCGCTACTACGCATGTGGCGCCCCAAACACCACGTGAGAGCATTATACCGCAAAATCGGCCGTAGGCCAAAATAGAGCAGACCCCAAGGGTCTCCAGGAAGCTTTCATGGATCGTCAGGCGTTGGCTGCCACAGCCCCCTTCCCGCATTCCGCGCCTCTCGCTGCAACGCGCGCAGGTGATCCTGATACTTGACGTCGGGCGGGTAGGTGATCGCCTGGGCATAGCCCTGGCGCACCAGCTCGCCGTTTACAAAGGTCCCGTCGGCCAGGAAGACATAGCGAAGCAGCCGGCCATACCGGTCCGTCTCCGATATATCCTTTTCCAGGTACACCGTCTTGCCCTTGACCAGGGCCTTGTTCGCCGCGCTCGCTTCGGGTCCCATCCACTCGACCGGCGTGTTTTCTTTGACCGTCTCAGGGGCGTCGATGCCGATGTAGCGAAGCCGGTACTCCTGCCCGCCGATCTCGACCATGATCGTGTCGCCGTCGATGATGTACACTACCTGCGCTGCTGTGCGTTCCGGCGTGGGGCCGGGTTGGGGTGTGCCGGTTGATGAGACGTGGGTGGGGAAGGTCCTTATCGCAGAACACGCTGCGGTGGTCAGGGCCACGCTCAGAAGCGCCAGCGCTGCGATCAGTCCAGGTCTGTTTCTCGATCTCATAGTGTCTTACTATACCATAACCTAATTCAGCACGCAAGAACGATTTTGCAGCAGCGAACTTGCTGTAGCATGGGACAAAAGCCACAACAGCGCTGCACTTGGGTTGTTCGTCTTGTGCTGTAGAAATCGATGAGGTCAAGCCACAGATGATTGGGGAGATCATCTATGTCCATGGTCATCGCCGGATCAGGTCCGCTCGGTCGACCGGTGTGCTAGCGCCTCCCTGCCTGCTCCATGTGCGGCGCCGGGCAACTCTGCACGCTGCCGCAGCAACCCCCTGCAAGTCTGTCCACGATCCGTTGCACCATAGACAAGCCGAGCCCATGCCCTTTGCCGTGCAGGTGGAGCTTGAATTCTGAGCGTGCCACATCTGCATTGGGTGATGAAGGAGAGGAGTACTTAATCAGGCCCGCCCACACCAACCATCAGGCGCGCCACTTGGCATCGCCTGATGGCATGGTTGGCCTCTCTGATTCGGCAGTTCCGTGGGCAGGTATCGGACTCAAGTCCTCTTACGGAGTGCTCTTCGGTTGCTTCTCCTGCTTCTTCTGGGTCTGTTGCTCTTTTTTGACTACCTTTTGTTTCTGGGCTTTTTTCTTGCTCTTCCCACCTTTGTCTCCCATTGTGTGACTCCTTTTCGTTTGTATCGATCGTATTGCCGGACGCGGTGCAGCCGCACTGCCGGTTTCGCCTGTAATACAAAGTCTTGCCAGGGCAATCCGGTTTGCGGTTCAGGTCCAACGACGCCCATATTATGCACCTGGAAGCCGTTCTTGTCAAACTGATGACTCTGCGTCTGGAAGAATGGCGTCTTTTCATTTTAACAAGAAATTAATCAACAATACCTTGCTTTTCTATCGACGCTGTAGTATAATCCTCATGGAGGATCAAACTGCCTGGGCGCATGGTCGTGTGCTCGAACGGCAGATCTATTTTGGAGGAGGCTAACTATGACCCAAGTCAGAAGGATCGCCCGCATTGTCGAACCGCAGGCGGTGTTGGAGGGCGCCGGCGTCCGGCTGAGGCGCAGCATTGCTACCCGGGCGCTCGACTATGTGGACCCGTTCCTGTTGTTTGACCACTTTGGCTCCGACGACCCGGCCGATTACCTGGCCGGCTTTCCGATGCATCCTCATCGAGGCATCGAGACGGTGACTTATATGCTGGCCGGCGCCGTTCGCCATCGCGACAGCCTGGGCAATGCCGGTACTATTGGCGCCGGCGATGTGCAGTGGATGACGGCAGGGGGAGGAATCATGCACGAGGAGATGCCCGGGCCGGTGGACGGACAGATGGCCGGTTTTCAGTTGTGGGTCAACCTGCCGGCTCGGCTCAAGATGACGCAGCCGCGCTACCAGGAGATTGCATCGGCCCGCATCCCAGAGGTGAAGCGGGGCGATGGGACCAGGATCCGGGTGATCGCGGGCACGATCGACGGGATCCGCGGGTCGGTGACCGAGATTGTCGCCGATCCGACCTACTTGGATGTATCACTGCCTCCTGATGCGCTGTTCACTATCCCGGTCGAGCGCGGCCATTCCGCCTTTGCCTACCTGTTTGGCAGCCAGGAGGGCCAGGCGGCGTTTGAGCCGGATGGGCAGATGCTAAGGCCGCTCAAGATGGTGATATTCGCCGACGGCGACGAGGTTCAGGTCAGGTCGGCGGGCCAGGGCGCCCATTTCCTGCTTGTTTCCGGCAAGCCCCTCGGCGAGCCGATCGCCCGCTATGGCCCGTTTGTCATGAACACGGCTGAAGAGATCCAGCAGGCGCTGCAAGACCTGCGCAATGGGACTTTTGTGTGGAGGGCCAAAACGTGACAAAAAGCGACATTGGGTGTATACTGGACTCATATATTCGTCGTCCTTTTGTTGGTTGTAGTAGAAGGAAAGGGGGAAGAAATGCTCTTTCTGCCGCACGAAGAGGGGCAGGGTCTTCTTGAGTACGGGCTGGTCCTTATCCTGGTGGCAATTGTCGTCGTGGCCGTTTTACTGATTCTCGGCCCGATCGTCGGCAACATGTTTAGTACTGTCGTGGATGCGATTTGACGCCGAGAGGACAATTGACGTCGCCCTATTTTCGTTTCCTTCCTCTCGGCTTGGCTTCGGTCCTCTGAAGGGGATCTGTGGGGATTGGCGTGAAGGGATTCTTGTTTGCCTGATCTGAACACCGGCCTGGTGATCTATGCCTACGCCGGTCGCTACGAGGTGCAGTCTGGCTCGCAGCGGGTCATCTGCCTTCTCCGCGGTCGCCTGAAGCGCGCGAAGCGGCTCACCGATCTGCTAGTTGCCGGCGATCGGGTTCATTGGAGCCCGATCGGTCCAGGCCAGGGCATGATCGAGGAGATCCTACCCCGCGACACGCAACTGAGCCGTCCCCGGCCAGGCTTGTCGGCCAGCGAAGACCTGATCATCGCCAACCCCGATCAGGCGGTGTTTGTCTTTGCCGTTTGCCAGCCTGAGCCCAGTTTGCGGCTGCTGGATCGTTTTTTGATCGCCGCCGAGGTTAACGAGCTGCCGGCGGTCATTTGTGCCAACAAGGTGGACCTGCTCGACGCAGACGAGGACCCCCGCGAGCTTTTTGGCCTGTACGAGACGATCGGGTATCCGGTGATCTATACCAGCGCCGTCAGCGGCCAGGGGGTAGCTGCCCTGCGAGAGCGATTGAGCGGCAAGCTGAGCGTGCTGACCGGGCCGTCGGGCGCGGGCAAGACCAGCCTGTTGAACGCCGTCCAGCCTGAGCTGGGGCTGACCACCAGGCAGATCAGCTACTCCACCGGCAAGGGCCGCCATACGACGGTGACCGTCCGGCTTTTCCCCCTGGATGCCGGCGGCTATGTAGCCGACACACCCGGCCTGCGAGAGATGGGCCTGTGGCAGATTGAGCCGGACGAGCTGGATTGGCTGTTTCCCGAGATGCGGCCATTCCTGGGCAAGTGCCGCTTCTCAAGCTGCACCCACTTGCACGAGCCGGAATGTGCGGTCCAGGCAGCCGTCGAGGCCGGAGCGGTGAGCGAGGCCCGGTACGACAGTTACTGCCGATTGAGAGAAGGCTAAAGCTCTAGACCAGCTTTGTGCCGCACTCGGGGCAGAACTTGGCCCCCTTGGTTTGAGCGCCACAGCTCGGGCAGACGCCGGCGGGCGCCCTCTCGATTTTTGTGCCACATTCCGGGCAGAACTTGGCGCCGTTGGTCTCTTTACCGCAGTTGGGGCAGAGATCGAGAGCCGGCTGGGTCATGGGGCTGCCGCACTCGGGGCAGAACTTGGTGCCGGCCGGCGCGACCGTTCCGTCTTTGGGGCAGCGCGCCACATTCTTGGTAGCCTGCGCGGCTGCTTCGGTCGCCTGCTTGATGACTTGGCCAAAGCCCAGGGCAGAGGCAAACCCCTTCAGAACCGCACCGGCCTGCTCGGCCTGAGCCTGGGCGATTTCGTCGCGCCGCGGGCTGTCTTCGGTGCAGTAGCCTGCCTGCTCGTCCCAGTCGGAGAGGCATACGATCCGCGCGCAGGTGGGGCATTCGCGAAAACGGTCGCTGACCTGCTGCCACGCTTTTTCCAACTGTTGGGGGGTGAGGCTGTAGATGTAGCGCGGGTCTTCCGACTCGACACGGTTGGCGACGGCTCCCCCAACGAGAGGGATGTTGCGCAGCAGCCCGCCCATGGTCTGCCGACCGACATCCTTGGCGATCGTGCTGGTGACGTCTGGCGTGCTGCGGTATTCACGGTCGCAGGATTCACAATAGAACACAGCGTACGGGCCGACCCCGTCGTTCCGCACGTCATACCTTGGCATCCGGCTTGGTACTGTCATCGATAGGTCCTCCTCTTCAGGGTAGGCAATGTGCCGGCCTATTATAGCCAGACAGTGGCGGCAGGTCAAGATTGCTGTGGCGGAGAGCCAGGTTTTCATTTGGCGGCATGCGTGGTATAATTGGCACGAAGAAGCCATAGGAGGTGGACTGTGTTTTGTCCAAAGTGCCTTTTCCCCAATCCGGAAGGAGCAGACCTGTGTGTGGTGTGTGGCGCCGACGTGATCGGCGGCCGTGAGCGGGTATCGGTCGGGGGGCAGTTCCTGTTTGCCGACGCCTCTCAGCGCAAGCCGGTGGCGTTGTCGCTGGACGGCGCCGACGCGCTGCTGCTGACCAATCCGACGATCATCTCTCGCTACGTGCATGGGATCGGCTTTGGCAATGCCTGGATCCAGCCGAGCAAGTTCCGGAAAGAGGAGTACAAGCCGGAGATAGAGCTGCCTCGCTTCCCGCCGCCGGCCGGCCCGGATCTGACCGCGGTGATCACCGACCGCAAGATCTACCGGCCCAAGGACGAGGCACGCATCTTTATCGTCGCCCCTGACGCTCCCGGTGCAGAGGTGGAGATGGAGGTGCAACTGGCCGGGCAGCAGATCACCAAGGATCACGTGACGCTCGACCAAGCCGGCCTGGCTCTGCGGTCCTTTGCCGACCTGGAGGAGGGCGAGTACACGGTGTTGATCCGGCGTAGTCCCGACAGAGGGGTGACATGTACCTTTAGCGTGGCAGAGTTCAGCCTGTCGCCGCTGATCGCCCGGCTGGAGAGCCATACCTACGACGCCGGCCGGCTCACATTCCGGCTGCGGGTGATGGCCCTGTCGGTGCCATACGACGGAAAGGCCGAGCTGGCCCTGCAATCGGGCGCACTGGTGGTTGAGACGAAAGAGGTGAGGGTGCGCGATGGGTTGGTCGAGGCCAGTTTCGAGGCCAAAGAGCACGAAGGCCCGTTCCGGGTGCAGGTTACTACGCCCGGTGGCGAGACGGCCAGTGTCTTTTTCCCCGGCACGGCCAAGACGGAGCGGGAGCGGATCACGCTTTGCCCGTTGGGCCGGGTTGCCGCAGGAGGGTTGTTGCCCGGCGACGGCACTCGCCCGGTGCGCGGCCTGCATGTTGGTTACGACGGCGAAGAGAACACTCCGCTGCGGCTGGAGAGCGCGGTAGCTGACGCCGGCCGGCTGATCGCCGACCGCAAGACATCTACAGTGCAGGTGGTGACATTCCATCCCTTAACCGGCGCGACGACGGTGTATGATTGGACCGACGTCGAGCCCGGCGGTGTGCTCGATTTTCCGGTCGAGGCGCCTTACACCCTGTTCACCGTCGGCCTGATCGCCTCGCGCCAGTGCTACGAGGCATGGGGTGTCGTCGTTCGGCCGCAGGAGCTGTCCGCGCGGCTGTGTGCTCCCGAGCGGGCCGAGCCCGGGGCTGAGATCGCCGTGCGGGTGGAGGCCGACCGGCCGTGCGCCTGCCTGTTGGCGGTCTATGACGTCCGGCTGGAGCACGAGAGCCCGCTCCCCAAATTGGGCAAGCAGCTCTACGACGCGATCCGGACCGGCACAACACCCCTCAGGGAGCAGACGGTGGCGCCGCTGTCCAAGCTGCCATGGGGATGGGGAAATCCCTTCGGACCGGACATGCCGGTCTATCGCAGTGGCTTGACGACAAAATCGGGACCTGTCTTTGGGCCGCCGGTAGGGCGTGTCATGTTTAGCATATCACCTACGATCGCTGAGGCGACTCCCCCTGAGTGGGATCGTGCCCTGCAAGGAGCAGCGCCGGACACGGCCAGTTTGGGCGAAGAGGCTCTCGGCCAGGTCGAGACGGTGACCTTTGTCGCCGCGCCGAGCCGTGAGGATTTCCCGGAGGTGGTCTACCTGGAGCTGTTTGCCGTAGACGGCGCGGCCGAGCGAACTGTGCGGCTGGGCGACCAGATTGGCACCTGGCGCTGCCGGGCCTACCTGGTGGCCGGGCTGGACGTGGTGGAGCTGACAGCCGACATCGAGGCGGCCAAGACGGTCTATGCCGAGCTGGACCTGCCGGCCATCGTCGGGGAGGGGGACAAGATCCTGGCCGGGGTGCGTTATCACACGCAAAAGCCGGCGACGATGACGATCACTTTGCCGAACGGGGAAGAGATCTCGGGCGGCGTGATGGGCCACGGCGTCGAGACGTTTAACTTGACCGAACCGGGCAATGTCACCGTGCACATCGCCGGCGCCGAGGGCGACGACTGGACCACGCGCACGGTCGCCCCACCGGGTGTGCAGACTGTCACCGCCTCACGCCTGGAGATCCTGAAGAAGGGGGAGACAATCCGGGCCAGGCGGGTGGTGGTCTACCCTGGTCCCGGCAATGTGCTGAAAGAGACGATCGAGGCCCTGGGGCGTTACCCCTTTGGCTGAGCGGAGCAGACCTCTAGCACCCTGTATGGGCTTGCTACCGGTTACAAGGCGATCAGCCAGTCCCCTGGAGGGGATCTTGGCGGCGGAGCGTCCGGCGATCTGGCTCACTTTAAGCAGCGGATCGAGGCCGGGCTGTCCCGGCTGCAGACTTTTCAGCATCCTGATGGGATGTTTTCCATCTGGTGCGGCGGCACCTCTGGCATTGACATAACCGCCCGAGTGGCGCACCGGCTGCTCGGGTTTACGGGGTTGCCGTTCGAGCCGGCATTCGAGATGAGGGCCAAGGCGGCCAAGGTCCTGCTGGCCAAAGGGTACCGCAACAACCAGCTCCTGCCGCTGGAACCCGCCTTTGGCGCTGCGATGAATACGGTGGCCGACGCGGTGGCTCTGTATTTCCACGGCAACAAAGCTGAAGAGGCGCTGGCCTACCTGCGGCGCACCGCCGAGCGGCTGGACGACGGCATGGTCCGCTGGCCGGCCTCAGCCTACCATTACTGGGGCGGTCAGGTGGAGGCCACTTGTGATGCGGCGCGGGTCATGCTGCACGCTGGCGACGCGCTGTTTGTGCCCGCTTTCCGCTATGTGACGAGCAAGCTGGTGGACGGGATGCTGTACTCGACGGCCGACACGCGCGCGCTGGTCGAGCTGCTGGCCGGCCTTGGCTTCCGGGCCACCGACACGGCGATGATCGACGGGCATGCTGTGCCGCTGAGCGAGGTGTCGATCGGCGAGGAGGTGACGGCGCTGACCGATAACCTGATCGTGCGCGTCGACGAGCAGGTTGTGATCGACCACCTGAAACCGCGCTCTGACTTTCAGTTCAGCGTCAAGCCGAGCAAGACCAAGCTCAAGCTGGGCGAGCGGATGCAGATCACGGTCATGCCCAAGGAGAGCAGCATTGCCCCGCTGGTGCGGCTGTATCTGCCCGGCTGCCTGGCGCTGCTCAAAGGGGGAGCCAATGCTCAGACGGCCCACCTGCCGGTCGAGCGCAACGCGCTGATCGTGGATGTGGTGGCGGTGAGGGCCGGGCACGGCAAGCTATACGCCACCATTCACGACATGTACGATGCCGACAAGGTGGGAACGGCAGAGGGAATTGACATAAAGGTAAAATCCTGATAATGAGATCGGATCAATAGATGAGGGGTGTGGGACTGTGAAATTGACCTATGTTCGCTGGTCGATGACGATCATTGAGACGAACGGGTTGACGCTGATCACCGACCCGGTTTTCCGGGTATTCGGCATTCACCAAACGCCGCGCTCGTACACCATCGAGCGGATGCCGCGGCCCGATCTGGTCTTTATTTCCCACACCCATGTCGATCACTTTGAGCCGGATGTCTTGAAGCGGCTGCCGGCCGGCACGCCGGTGTGGATGGCGGCTGACAAGCTGCCGAAGGCAGCAGGCTTGGGCCTTGCCGGGCTGCACGGCGTGCGCGAGTGGGAGTCGGCTCAGCTCCGCGGAGTGCGGCTGACCGTGGTGCCGGCCGTCCATGGCGGTGGAGAGGTGGGACTGGTGGTGGAAGGTGACAAGACCGTCTATTTTGCCGGCGACACGTCGCTCGACCGCAACTTGTTCCGGATCATCACCCATCGCTGGCGGCTGGACGCCGTGCTGCTGCCGGTCGGTGACTTACGGATGTTTGGTCTTCCGTTCCGGCACATAGGGTCCAAGACGGGAGCGCAGGCGCTGCGGCTGCTAAACGACCCGCCGATCGTCGTTCCGACCCACTACAGCGGCATGACTGTGGGGCCGTTAATGGCATTCCGCGGCACGCCGCGCAAGTTGTCACAGGCCATTCACGACGCCGAGGTGGGGACCGTGGTCGGCACCACGCGGCCGCTCGAGTCGGTGGAGATCTAGGATATGGGTATCCGACTTCGGCATTACAACCGTACCGGCGAGTGCTGGGTCAATTTTTTCGATTAAAGCGAAAAACGGTCCTGTTTTCCACCCCTCGGCGCGGGCCTACTACCCCTACGCCGTTTCAAACTGGCTATTATACAGTTCGGCGTAAAACCCGCCACGCGCCAACAGCTCCTCGTGCTTGCCCTGTTCCACGATGTCGCCCTCGTTCATCACCAGGATCAGATCGGCGTTGCGGATGGTGGACAGTCGGTGAGCGATGACAAAACTGGTGCGGTCCTTCATCAGGTTGTTCATCGCGTCCTGGATCAGAACCTCGGTGCGCGTATCGACCGAGCTCGTAGCCTCGTCCAAAATCAGCATAGCCGGATCGATCAAGATCGCCCGGGCGATGGTCAAGAGCTGCTTCTGGCCCTGGGAGACGTTGGTAGCCTCTTCGTTGAGCACCAGGTGATAGCCCTCGGGCAGGGTGCGCACGAAATGATCGACGCGGGCAGCCCTGGCCGCGGCCATGACCGCATCGTCGCTGGCGCCGGGCGATCCATAGCGGATATTCTCCATGATCGTGTCGTTATACAGCCAGGTATCTTGCAGCACCATGCCAAACGTGCAGCGCAGGTCCTCGCGCCTGAAATCCTTGATGTTGTGGCCGTCTATCAGGATGGCGCCCCCGTCCACGTCGTAGAAACGCATCAGCAGTTTGACCATGGTCGTCTTGCCGGCGCCGGTCGGGCCGACGATGGCGATCTTTTGCCCCGGGGTCACGTCGGCAGAGAAATCCCGGATGATGACCTTGTCGGGGGTGTAGCCGAATCGAACATTCTGAAAGACGACATGCCCTTCGATCTGTTCCGGGTGGACAGGGTCCGCGACGTCGGGGACCTCTTCTTCCTCCGCCAGGAATTCAAAGACGCGCTCTGCCGCGGCGGCGGTCTGCTGCAGGATGTTGGAGATGTTGGCGATCTGGGTCAGCGGCTGGGTGAACGAGCGCACATACTGGATAAAGGCCTGGATGTCGCCAACAGTGATCGCATTCTGGGCCGCCAGGTAACCACCCAGGATGCAGATCGCCACATAGCCCAGGTTGCCGACAAACCCCATGATCGGGAACATCAGGCCAGACAGGAACTGCGACTTCCAGGCCGAGTCATACAGGGTGGTGTTCAGCCCGTCAAAGCGCCCAACACTCTCGGCCTCGCCGTTAAAGGCCTTCATCACCACGTGCCCGCCGAACATCTCCTCGACGTGCCCGTTGACGTGGCCCAGGTAGTCCTGTTGTCGCTTAAAGTACTTTTGCGACTGGCCGATCACCACGGCAATGACCCCCATCGATAGCGGCACCATCAACAGCGCCGCCAGCGTCATCTGCCAGCTAATGCTCAGCATCATGATCAGCACGCCGATCACCGTCACCACCGAGGTAATGATCTGCGACAGGCTCTGGCTGAGGGTCTGGTTGACCGTATCGACATCGTTGGTGAGGCGCGACAGCACTTCGCCCTGGCTGGTGCCGTCAAAGTACTTGAACGGCATCCGGTTGACCTTGTCGGCGATATCCTTGCGGAATCGATAGGTAATATCCGTAGATATATTCGCCATGATCCAGCCCTGGACAAAGCCAAACAGGGAAGAGCCGACATACAACGCCAGGGTGATCAGCAGGATCCGGCCGATGTAACCAAAATCGATCCCGGCGCCGGTCCCGGCAATCTGGCCCATCACTCCCTCAAAAAGCTTGGTGGTTGCCTTGCCCAGGATCTTGGGGCCGATGATACTAAAGACGGTAGAGGCCACCGCAAAAAGCATCACGATCACGATCGGGAGCCTGTAAGAGCCCAGATACTGGATCAGCTTGCGCATGGTGCCTTTGAAATCGCGGGCCTTTTCGCCCCGCATCATGGCCATGGGGCCGCCGTGTCCCAGCGGGCCGCCTCTCCTGGGGCCGCGGCTCATAGGGCCGCCGGCAGGTGTGCGATTCGACGAGTTGGTCTGGTTCTGAGCGCTCATGCCAGCTCCTCCTTGCTAAGCTGCGAATAGGCAATTTCCCGATACGGTTCGCAGCTTTCCATCAGCTCACGATGCTTGCCTTTGCCGACCACCCGGCCTTCCTCGAGCACGACGATCTGATCGGCGTTCTTCACCGTGGCCACGCGCTGGGTGACGATCAGCACGGTAGCATCTCCGGTCTTTTCTTTGAGCGCCTGGCGCAGGGCCGAATCGGTCTTGAAATCCAGGGCCGAAAAGCTATCGTCAAAGATATAGATCGGCGGCTTTTTGACCAGCGCGCGCGCGATCGCCAACCGCTGCCTCTGCCCTCCCGACACGTTCGCGCCCCCCTGGGCGATCTCGGCTTGGAAACCCTCGGGCTTGTCAAAAATGAACTCGCCGGCCTGGGCGATCTCGGCCGCTTCTCTCAGCGTTTCAGGGCTGGCGTTCTGATCGGCATACAACAGGTTGCTTTCGATGGTGCCTGAGAAAAGCATCCCTTTTTGCGGAATGTAGCCGATCTTGTCCCGCAGATCGCTTTGCCTGACCTGGCGAATGTCGGTCCCGTCCAGTAAGATAGCGCCCTCGGTCACGTCGAAAAAGCGCGGGATCAGGTTGACGACGGTGGATTTGCCCGAGCCGGTAGAGCCGATAAAGGCGGTAGTTTCTCCCGGCCTGGCCGTAAAGCTGATGTTGTGGAGCACGTCGTCCAGCGCGTCGGGATAGCGGAAACAGACATCGCGGAACTCGATCTCGCTGCTGAACGGCTCCTTGAACTGCTGCGGTTCCTTGGGATCGGTGATGGCCAGCTCGGTTTCGAGCACATCCGCAATCCGGCCGCCGGCTACGGCCGCCCTGGGCAAAAAGATGAACATCATCGACATCATCAAAAAGGCAAAGACGATCTGCATGGCGTATTGCATAAACGCCATCATATCGCCTACCTGCATGTTCGATTCGGCGACCTGGTGGGCGCCCACCCAGATGATCAGCAGCGACAAGCCGCTCATGATGAACATCATCACCGGCATCATGGTCACCATCACCCGGGCGACAAACAAGCTGGTGCTGGTCAAGTCGCGATTGGCCTTGTCAAAACGCACCGCCTCATCGCCCTGCTTGTTAAAGGCCCGGATCACCATCATGCCCGATAGGTTTTCGCGCATCACCAGGTTGAGCCGGTCGATCAGGCTCTGCATGATCTTGAACTTGGGCAGGGATATGGCAAACACGACCAGGATCAGGCTGAGCAGCGCTACCACGGCCACGGCAATGATCCACCACATGTTGGCGCCCTTGTTGATAGCCCGGATGACGCCGCCAACGCCGATGATCGGCGCGTAGAAAACCATGCGCAGGATCATAAAGATCACCATCTGCACCTGGGTGACGTCGTTGGTCGAGCGGGTGATCAACGAAGCGGTCGAAAACTTGTCAAACTCGGCGCTCGAAAAGCTCTCCACCTTGGCAAAAGTAGCCCGGCGGATGTCGCGCGCGGCCCCGGCAGCCGTTTTCGCTGCCAGGTAGCCAACGGCGATCGTACAGGCTCCGCCAAGCAGCGAAATCAGCAGCATCAGGCCGCCGACGCGCAGAATATAGTTCTGCTGCAGCTTGGTGGTATCCATCCCCAACGCCTCGTATTCGGCCTTGACCGCAGCGACCGCCATCTGGGTGACCATGCTGTCGCCCAGGGCCGCAAACCGCTGCGTGATCGCCGTTTGGATCTGGGCGAGCCGCTCGGCGGGCATTGTTGCCAACAGGGCATACAGATCTGCGCCGGCAGGGATCTTGGATAGGTCAACCCCGAGCGCCTGGCCCATCGCCGCAGCCGCCGTCGGATTGGCCGTCATCTGCTCGATGCCGGAAACCACCAACAAGGCTTTCCCCATGATCGCGTTCAGCGAATCCATCTTGGCCTGATCCACATCCCGCAGCATATAGACCGGCGCCTCGGCCAGGGCAGGGTACTTGAGCACATACTGCTCTGCTTCGGGGGATGCTGGCTGAACCAAAAGGTAGCTATCCAGTACCAGCGCCTTGTCTTCCGCGCTCATAAACGTCAGCAGCTTGTCCATCTCGCTCTGGCGGATCGCCACGGGAACCGCATTCTCCACGCCGCCCTGCTGGATGCCGTTGTTGATGATCCTGGACAAATAGTCGGGCAGCGCCAAGTCGGCATTGGCCTGGACAAACAGCAATACGATGGTGATCAGGATCAACAGGGTATAAGGTTTCAGATATCTGATTAATCGTAGCATATAGGGATGCTCCTTTTGACTGTCAGTAGCAAATCCGAGATCTGGCGCCTATCGTTCGGTCAGCCGAGCAAGGGCTCGATCAGGGTGAAGGATTGGGCGCCGGCCCAGGCGACCAGCGTCGTCTTGAGTGTTTTGCCCAGCCAACAGGCCAGCAGGAAGCGCCAGATGGGATAGCGCAGCGCGCCGGCGGCCATGCCGGCCAGGTCGACAAAGGGGTTGGGTATGGCAGATAGGACAAAGATGGTGATACCCCCCGCCCGCTTCATCCACGCTTCCAGCCGCTGAAAGTTCTTTTTGTCTTCTATCACGGCCCGCCCGCCAAAGCCGGCGGCATAACCGCTGAGCTCGCCCAACGCCTCGCCAGCGCCGGCCGCCAGGCCGACGAACAGCGGCGGCAGGGCGCTGCCCATAGCAAACACCAGGGCCAGGCTCGGCGCAGGAAATACGATCGTGGCGTTGCCCAGCAGGCTGACCAGAAAGATGCCGGGATAGCCGACGGCGGCCATCTCGGCAAACCGGTCGCGCAGGGTGAATATGGCCACGCTCAGGCCAAGCACGGCCAGCACGATAAGGACGCGGAAGGGTTTGCTTAGCCAGAAGGTGTGCGGCTTTTCCTCTGGGACAGGGCTCGGTGTATCGACCATCGACGACTAGCCGGGCGGCAGCGGCGCGCCCACGCGCACGATGTGTGCTTGATCCCCCACAGAGGACGGACCGCTCAGACCGGCTGTGGCGTTGACGGTGTCGATCACCAGCTTGGCTTTTTGCACGATCCGCGCATAGTCCACGACGCGGTGCCCGGCGACGATCAGGAGGCAATCGGCGCCATCCAGTACCTCGTCGGTCAGGTCGATGCGCTCCAGCCAGCGTTCTTGGCGGTAGAACACATCGCGGCCGACGCGAAAGCGGGGCACGTACGGGTCGCTATAATCAACCCTGGCGCCACGGCTCAACAGCAGCTCGATGATCCGCTCTGCAGGCGAGTTGCGGGCATCGTCTATGTCGCGCTTGAAGGCCACCCCCAACACGACGACATGCGCTCCGACCAGCGGCTTGCCCTGGCGGCCCAGGGCCTCGGCGGCAAGATCGACAACGTGGTAGGGCATCGCCTGGTTGACCTCAGCAGCCAGCTCGATGAACTTGGTATAAAAGTCGTACTCGCGCGCTTTCCAGCTCAGGTAATAGGGGTCTACCGGTATGCAATGCCCGCCCACGCCGGGGCCAGGGTAAAAGGGCATGAAACCGAAGGGCTTGGTCTTGGCTGCCTCGATTACTTCCCACAGGTCGATGCCCATCCGCTCTGTCAGGAGGGCCAGCTCGTTGACCAGGGCGATGTTGACACTGCGGTAGATGTTTTCCAGCAGCTTGGTCATCTCTGCGGTGCGGGGCGACGACACGACGTGGACGTGGGCGAATAGCTGGGCCAGGAGCGAGCGGGCCAGCTCGGCGCAACGGGGTGTCAGGCCGCCGACTACCTTGGGCGTGTTCTCGACCGTGAATTGTTGATCGCCGGGGTTGATCCGCTCTGGCGAAAAGGCCAGATGAAAGTCGGCGCCTGCCTTGAGTCCAGACGCTTCCAGGATCGGCAAGACGAACTCCTCGGTGGTGCCAGGGTAGGTGGTGCTCTGCAAGATGACCAGTTGGCCGGTGTGCAGCCGGGGTGTGATGCCCTGCGCTGCCTGCTCGATGTAGATCAGATCCGGCGCCTTCATGGCGTCGAACGGGGTGGGCACACAGATAAAGATGGCGTCGGTGTCGCGCAGCAGGTCATAGTCGCTGCCGGCGATGAAACGGCCGGCCCGGACGACGGCAGCAACGTCGGCGCTGTCTACGTCCTGGATGTAGCTGCGGCTCGCGTTCAGGGCGGCGATCTTGCGCTCGTCCACGTCGAGGCCTACCACCGGGTAACCTGCCCGGGCAAAGCCAACGGCCAGCGGCAGGCCGACATACCCCAGTCCGATGACGGCGACGCGTGCCGATTTATCGGCGATCTTGGTTGCCAGTTCCATTTCGATACCTCAGGAGTGTACCCCGCAGCTCTTTGCCGGGGAAATCTATCCGTTCCATCTTCCATAGCCCCCACAAGCCCGCCAGGGCGACGGCACCGCCGACGATATAGCCCTCGATCAGGCTGGCTTGGGTGACGAACAGGGCCAGGATGCCCAGGCCGGCGCAGATCAGGTAGCAAATGAGGACGGCTTCGCGCCGGGTGCTGCCCATGGCTACCAGGCGATGCGAGACGTGGTCCTTGCCGGGAGTGGTCAGCGGGTTCAAGCCGCGACGCAGCCGGGAGATGATGGCCAGGGCCGTGTCGAACAGGGGCAGCCCCAGGATGAGAACCGGCACCATCCAGGTGACGATCTGAATGCCTTCCGGGAAGCGGAGCTTGATCGCCGTGGCGGCCAGCACAAAGCCGAGGAACAGGGCGCCGGCATCGCCCATAAAGATGCTGGCCGGGTTAAAGTTGTAGACCAGAAAGCCAAGGCAGGCCCCCAGCAAGGCGGCTGACAGGGCGCCGACCAGGTATTGGCGGTTCATCACGGCCAACAGCAGGAAAAAGATCGAGGCTACGGCGCCAACGCCGCCTGACAGGCCGTCCATGTTGTCCAGCAAGTTCATGGCGTTGGTGATGACGACTACCCAGAGAAGGGTTACCGCGATGTTCAGTATCTCCCAAGGAAAGGTGCCGATGTGGACGCCGGTCATGACCAGGATCGAGGCGGCCAGGAACTGGCCGATGAGCTTGAGCCACGGGCTCAGGCCACGGCGGTCGTCCCACAGGCCGAGGAACGACATCAGGCTGGCGCCGACCAGGATGCTGATCAGCTCGTTCAGGCGGAAGCGGTTGCCGAACAGGAGCAAGGCGGCGATAAAGGCGGCGTAGATGGCCAACCCGCCCATCAGCGGAACGGGCTTGATGTGGATTTTGCGGGCACTAGGCTGGTCGGTGACTCCCAGCCGCAGCGCCAAGCGTCGCACAAGCGGCGTTCCGCCCACTGCCATGGCCAGGGCGGTGGCAAAAATGAGCATGTAGGTTGTCACGTCGGTTCCCTTTGGACCCATTTCATCCTTGGCTTTGAGGGTTAGCCCCTGAGAGACAAGATTATTTCTCGGTGATCAGAATGGTCAGGATCTTGTCGCTGACGGCGATCTGGGAGGCCACGTCCAGGCCCTCGGTCACATAGCCAAAGACGGTGTAGCCGCCATCGAGCTGGTGGATCGGAACCAGGCAGATGTAGAATTGGCTGCCCGACGAAGCCCTTTCTGGATTGACCGAATCGGACAGGCGAGCCATGGCGATGGCCCCCTGATCGTGAGGCAGGCCGATCTCGGCCGGGATCGTATAACCAGGGCCGCCGTTTCCCTGACCCAGGGGATCACCGCCCTGAATCAGCTCAAACCCAGCCTGATGCTCTACACGGTGGAAGGTCAGGTTGTCGTAAAAACCCTGACGCGCCAGGTAGACAAAGTTGTTGACCGTCTGGGGGGCATCCTTTGCCGACAGGTTGATGACGATGTTGCCTTTTGCCGTGACGATCGTTGCTTGATACGATTTGTTCGTGTCGATTGTCATCGATGGTGCGGTGCCATACATATCGCTGCGCTCCTCTGGCGTCAGGTCGCCGGCTTTTTCGGCAGACGGCGACTCCCCGACGGCTTTTTTAAGTTGGTCGACATAGTTTTGTAGCGTCGTTATCTCGGTCGTGGGCGCCAGCTCTAACGCCTTTTCGGCTTCTGACAAAGCGGCGGTCAGATCGCCCTGCTGTTGGTAGAGGATGGCCAGGTTCTTGTGGCTGTTATAGTCTGTTGGCGCCATCTCGATCACAGTCAGGTTCTCGGCGATCGCCTCGTCGACGCGACCCTGCTTGGCCAATACGTAGGCCATGGCGCTGTGGGCCTGGGCGTTGTAAGGATCGAGGCTCAGTACCTGGGAGAAGCTGGCTTCTGCCGAGATCCACTGCCCGGCGTTCATCTGCGTGCTGCCCAGGGTGAGCAGCTCCTTGGCCTGTTCAGATTCCTCGGCCGTGGGAGCGGCTTGCTGCTGGCGCAGTTGGGCAATAAAGTTCTCCATGGTCTGTTTCTGATCGTCCGTGGTGGCCAGCGCCAGGGCTTCGGTCGCTTCCTGGATCGCTTCGTCCAGCCGGCCCAGTTGTTGGTAGATGATCGACAGGTTTTTGCGGTGGTTATAGGTCTTGGGGCTGAGCTCAACCGCTTTCTGATAGGCCTGCAGCGCCGATTCCAGGTCTTCCATCTGGGTGTGGACATAGCCCAATGCGGCGTAGGCGTCTGCCGACTTGGGGCTGATGGCGATCAACTGCTCGTAGGTTGTCTTGGCCTCGTCCCAATTCTTTTGCTGCATGGCCAGCTCGCCGATGAGCAGGTAGGTCTGGCTGTATTTGCTGTCCAATGCCAGCGATTGCTCGTATTTTTCCATGGCTTTGTCATAGTCGCCCAGGACGGCGTAGGTCTGTCCCCATTCGTCGAACAGTTGGGCGTTGTGAGGGCTGAGGCTGGTGGCGGCCTCGTAATTGGCCAGCGCCTTGTTGAGCCGATCGGTCTTGTCCTGGCCGGAGCTCAGGCTGCCCCACGTCCGGTACAGGCGAGCCAGGTTGGCCGAGTGGTCGGTGTTCAGCGGCGCGATGCTGCGGGCTTGCATCAGGGCTTGTTCGCTTGCGGTCAACCACTCGGTTCGTTCCTGTCCTGTGGCTGCTTTGCCCTGTTCCATGTTGGCTCGGCCAAGGAACAGGTAGTAGAAATCCTGGTCCTTGGCGATGTCGATCGCTTTTTCGTAAAAGGTGATGGCTGAAGTCCATATTTTGGCGTTTTCGTAGCTGAGACCTTGTTTGTAAAGGATGTCGGCCCGGACGATGCTCAGGTTGGAGGCATAGATGAGGACCCCGGCTATCACCACCAGGACTAGTGCCACGGCTGCAACGACGATCTTTCCCTCTTGGGTATTGTGGCGTCCGGCTTTGACTGTGCTTCCGGAGGCTCCCCCTTTTTGAGCCAGGGGACGCATGACGGCCCGGTCTGAGGCAGAGCGCCGGAAGGCGAAGGTCAGTACCGCGGCCAGGGCTGCGATGATGAGGAACATGGCGATGTAGTAGAATGTGACGGTATTGGCTATCGGGTTTGGTCCGGTGGGGTCGGACGCGGGCTTGAGTCGTACGGCGTGCAAGAGCCCGAACAGGATTACCCCGCTGACGCTCACCAGGGTAAAGGCGCCCAGCGCTGCCAACCAGTCGCGCCCCATGAGCGGCGTTTCCTGTTTTCGGTCTGCCGATCCCTCGCGAGAGGCCAGATCGCTGAGGCCGATCAGGCCGATCATCAACCAGGTCGCGGTGAACAGAGCGAGCATTACCGGCGGGGCGGGGTCGCCGCTTTTGGTCACCAACGACTTCCAGACGGTGACGATCGGGCCCGGATTGCCGTCCTGAATGGTGACAAAGTCGAATAGCATGGTGCCGAGGATCAGGATCGCCACGACGCTCAGGAACAGCACCCAGCCCAGCCACTTTTGCCGGCCCGTCGTCCGGTCTTGGGCCGGAAGCGGGATGGCCTGTTCGCCGCGGCGCTTGCGGCGCCGTGAGGTTGTCTTGTCTGCCGCGGCGACGGTTGCCCTGGCCGCATTTCCGGGAACGGCCTCTGCCGGTGCGTCGGCAGGCTGCAGGGCCAGGCGGGTGCCGATCACGGCCATCAAGGCGGCGAAAGCCCAGAAATAGGTGCGCGTTGAGGCGATGGCAATCCCAAAGTGGATCTCGACAAAGTGGGCCACGACGGCCGACAGCAGGGCCAGCATCCACAGTGCGTAGCGACCGCCGATGCGCTGCCGTGTCTCGGCGTTGCGAGTGGCTTCGATGAGAAACACCAGGATGTACAGGGCCAGCCCGGCCATTACGCCCAAGGGAATGCCTACGCCGACATAGACCGGCCCGCCCCAGGCCCAGGCGGCGACGGTGCCCAGCACTCCGCCGCCGATCCACAGGCCGAGGAAGGTCAGTGCCTGTCGCCGGTTTTGAATGAGGCCCAGCCACTTTAAGCCATAGTAAAAGATACTGGTGAACAGCAACATGTACACGGCAAAGCCGACGCCGCCCGTCGTAACCAGGGCGTCGAAGGTTTCGTTGTGCGACCGGTCGGGTGAGGCGTTGCGCTTTTCATAGTGGGCCAGATCCGG
Organism: Anaerolineae bacterium; assembly: GCA_034429215.1. Lineage (GTDB taxonomy): Bacteria > Chloroflexota > Anaerolineae > JAAYZQ01 > JAAYZQ01 > JAFGOG01. The sequence continues at coordinate 31,135 of DAOUGI010000009.1, forward strand.
CGGGTAGAAACGGTTGTAGGCCACGTACATCGATTCCGGCCCATAGCCGATGATCGGCCGCACTGCGTTGAAACGGTCGGGGGTGGATGGATCACCGGGATATTCCAGTGGGGCGTGCCAGTCGATCATGTCGACGACGCCCTCCCAGATCAGGATACGAACCTTGCCGGTGCCGCTTTCAGTTTGGAGAAGCTTGCCCAATCGCCCGACATAGTGTGTTTCCCGCAGCTTGTCAAAGAAGGGCGATTGGACTGTGTTGAACAGCACCAGGAACACGATTACCCCAACGGCAAGGGCGCCGGCTCCCCACGGCAGCCACACCTGGCGCCTGATCAACCCCAAGAGAGCCAGGAAGAAAAAGACGCCGGCGACCAAGCCCAGCAGCGGGCCGCGGCTCTGGGTGTAGAAGATACAGATGACCTGGGTGATCAGGATGCTAAAGTAGGCAGCGACCAACAACAGCCGCGAGATCGGCTTGCGCAGATAGTAGGCAAAGGCGGCCATCGCGGTGACAAAGATGACCATGGCCAGCAGGCCCAGCCAGAAGTATTGAGCCGTGGCCGGCGGGAAGAGGAGCTCCAACACCCAGGAAAAAGCGACCAGGAAGGCAAAGCTCAACGGCAAGGCGATGGCCAGCACGCGAGGTCGGCGTTCTGCCGGGGTCAAAAGGTAGATCGGAACCTGGAGGCCCAGCCCGACGACGAGCGCTACTATCCGCAGCCAGGCCACGTTCGAGTCGGGGCGCAAGAGCATTCCGACGAGCACGACGCCGGCCAGCAGCACAAAGGCGACAAGGCCCACTACTGCATCCAAAAGGTCGAGCTTGCCGGTTGCTTCCTTCCAATTCTCCATCAGGCGGGCCATGGTCAACGGCAGGACCATGATCAGGAAAGCAGCCACAAAGATGGCGTTGCCCATGTTCGATGCCACGCGGTCGGTCACGTTGCCGCCCCAGGGCAGCGGATCCATGCCAAAATGCTGGACCAAGCCGTATAGGGCGATGGGAAAGCTGACCAGGATGGTGACCGTCACCACGCGGTTGAGCTGCTGCTTGGTGCGCAGCCCTTGGAGCATCAGGAAAAAGATGACGATGTATGACAGGGTGGTATAGGTCCCCTGCAATCGCTGATAGGAGCCCAACAGGCTGACTGAAGGGACAACCGACAGGGCTGTGCTGACGAGATAGACCAGGATCAGCAACAAGGTGGGCAACACCAGCGGGGTCTTGACCACCCGCTGCCAGATCGACCGGCGCGCCGGACTGCCCTCGGGCAGGGACTCCCTGCCATCCCCTACAGATGGGGCAGGGTTACGCCAATCCTCTACGACCCGGATGATCCAAGCTACGCCCATCATCAGGGCAATGGACCGCAGCAGCGACAGCTTGTCCGGCTCAAACACACGCTGCGAGTAGATGTTGAAGAAAAGCGGAATGACCACCAAAGCTGCCAACCAACCTGCTTCGATGACCTTGTCACAGAACACACTCAACCTTGTACGCATCACCTGTTACCTCATCGTCTTGTCGGAAGGATCGAAAAAGCCCGCCAGGTCGGCCCGACCTGGGGCCAGGGAATTGTGCGGCCAGGCCTGATGAAACCAGGCAATCGTCTGCTTCAAGCCCTCTTCCAGGGGGGTCTGGGCGCGGAAGCCCAGGATCTCGGCGGCGCGGCGGATATCGGGCACGCGGCGCTGGGTTTCTTCAAAGTTCTCGCCAAATACGTTGCGATAGGGCACCTGGATGATCTCAGAGCCGGCTCCGATCAGATCGCGGATCAGCCGGGCCAGGTTGACGATCCGGGTTTCATAGTCGGCGCCGATGTTGAATACCTTGCCGACGGCCTCTGGGACAGTGCCGGCCAAGATCGTGCCCCGGACCGTGTCGGTGACGTAGGTGAAACAACGGGTCTGCTGGCCGTCGCCAAAAATGGTCAGCGGCTGGCCCAGCCGGGCCTGGGTGATGAATTTGGCGATAACGCTGCCATAGCCCTTGGGGTCGAGACGTGGCCCGAAGGAGTTAAAGTAGCGCACGATAGAGACGGGCAATCCCTTGGCCGCATAGGCAAAGGCGAAATGCTCGTCGATGGCTTTGGACATGGCGTAGGACCAACGGGCCACGGTGGTGGGACCGAGCACCCGATCGGCATCCTCGGCCCACGGAACGTCGGTGCTTTTGCCGTACACTTCGGAGCTGGAGGCGATCACGGTGCGCTTCCAGTACTTGTACGCTTTTTCCAGCACCACCTCAGTGCCCTTGACGTTGGTGTAGATGCCGTTCAGCGGATCCTCGACCACGTATTTGACGCCCACTACGGCGGCCAGGTGATAGATCTGATCCACCCCGGCGACAACGCGGTCCATCAGGGCCTCGTTCAGGATGGTGTCGTTGACAAAGTGAAAGCGGTCGTGGTTCATCAGGTGCAGGATATTGGCGATCTTGCCGGTCGACAGGTTATCGACGACTGACACGTCGTGGCCGTCGGCGATCAACTGGTCCACCAGGTTGGAGCCGATGTAGCCTGCCCCGCCGGTTACCAGGATCTTCATAATGACCTCATTATCAAGTCGATTAGCTGCTGGGCCAGCCTGGTAGCCTCCCTGGCCTGCGTGTCGGTATACACCTCGTGTGGAACTCCACCGGGCAGAATATCGGGATAGCGGGTCGGGAGATAATACTGATCCAGGCTGCGGCAGGCTTCTTCCATGTCGACAAAGGCTGGGTTATATCTGGCGCAAGCCCGCGCCAGCAGATGGACGGCGTGATCGGTGATCACCTGTTCCCCCTGAGCATACAGAAAAGCCCGCAGCGCCTTCTCTGCGGCCTGTTGGGCCAGGAAGCAGGCGATCTCGGGGAAACTCTCTCGGCGGTTGAGCACAGCTGCCCGGAGATCATGTTGTGCCTGCGACAACCAGCGGTCGGCCTCCTGTCTATTGGCGTTCATGGCTAATCTCTCTTCCCTTCAACAACTGCCTGCAACAGCTTCTCCAACTGGGCAGCCAGCCGCTGCCGTGAATAGTTCTCTTCGACAAAGCGGCGCCCGTTGTCGCCGTAGCGGCGGAGCCGGGCCGGGTCGCCTCTCAGGCGCAGAACGGCCTGGGCCATCTGGCCGGCATCCTCCGGCTCGACGAACAGGCCTGCATCAGCCTTTCCCAGCACCTGCCGGGCCTCGCCGTCGATGCTCAGAATTACCGGGCAGCCGCATGCCCAGGCGTCGAACATCTTGGACGGCAGCGCTCCCTCGAACAGCTCCAGCCGGCGAAGCGGCACCAGGGCCACGTCTGCCGCCGACAAAAAGGCCGGCATGTCCGATCGAGGCCGCTCGGGCGACATAGTGACGTTGTCCAGGCCCATCCGCTCTTTCATGGCCAGCAGATCGGCCTTTTTGGGCCCCTCGCCGATGAATACGAAATGCACATCGGGCACGGGCTGAAGCTGTCGAGCAGCCTCCAGCGCCGTCTCCAGCCCTTGGGCGATGCCGTGGACGCCGGCGTACAGCACCACGAACTTGTCAGCGAGGCCCAACTCGGCCCGCACGGCTGCCCCGGCTGCCGGATCGGGCCGGAACAGGTCGGTGTTCGCCCCATTGGGGATGAGCACCAGCTTGTCGCCAAAGCCTCGCTCGGCAAGCTTGCGCCAGATCCCTTCGGTGACGACCACCAAACGGCGCGCCCTATTATAGCACTTTTTTTCCAGTTTGCCAGCCAGGGCCACGGCACGGGGATTGGATAGCTCGCCCAGAGCCACCGCCGATTCCGGCCACAGGTCGCGCACCTCGAAAATCATCGGGGTGCGGCGTAGAAAGCTCAGGGCCAATGCCGCTCCGCCCACAAACAGGGGGGGAGAGGTAGCAACCAGCACGTCGTACCGGCCGCGGGCCAGCGCCAGCCCGGCCAGGGCGGCGTTGACCATGTAGGTCAGGTAGAAGGCCATCCGGGTGCGGAAGGTTTTGACCGGGGATGTTTTGACCCACACCCGGATCACGTCGATGCCATCCAGGTCGGACCGTTCCCAAAGTTTGCCCTGGTATTCGGGGGGAATGATACCCGACGGGTGGTTGGGCACCTCGGTCAGCATGGTGACGTGATGGCCGGCGGACACCAGGAATCGGGCCATCTCGTAGGCCCGCGTCTGGGTGGCGCCCACTTCGGGGGGAAAGTACTGGCTCAGGTAAAGGATGCGCATCAGCCCTCGGCGTTGAGCAGGGCGGCGATCCGATCGGCGGCGTGGCCGTCGCCGAATAACGGCAGCGGCGAGCCGGTCGGTTTAGGATCGTGAGCCAGTTGGGCGATCAATGCCAGGTCGTTGCCCACTAGCCGGTTCCAGCCTGTGTCTACCGTCTCGACCCACTCTGTCTCGCGGCGGAGGGTCAGGCAGGGGACGGCAAAGAAATAGGCCTCTTTCTGCACGCCGCCCGAGTCGGTGAGGATCAGCCGAGCCTGACGTTCCAGGAGCAGCATGTCCAGGTAGCCGACGGGCTCGATCAGGTGGAGGTTGGGCTCGTAGGAGTCCAGGCCGGCAAGCTTTTGGCGGGTGCGAGGATGAACGGGAAAGACGACAGGATAGTCGGCGGCAAGGGCGCGCAACGCCGCCAGGATTGCCTGTAGTCGGGCCGGATCGTCGGTGTTGGACGGGCGATGGATGGTGGCCAGGGCATAGCTGCCAGGCTCGAGCCCGAGCCGGGCCAGCACGCCCGCGCGCTGCTCGGCCAGGGCGATGTTGTACAGGACGGCATCGTACATCACGTCGCCCACCAGGTGCACGCCGCGCGTGACGCCCTCCCGGGCCAGGTGGTCCACTGCCGTTTGGGTGGGGCAGAGCAGCAGGTCGGCGGCGTGGTCGGTCAGCACTCGGTTGTGCTCCTCGGGCATGTCCCGGTTAAAGCTGCGCAGGCCGGCCTCGACGTGGGCCAGGGGGATGTGCAGCTTGGCGGCAGCCAGCGCCCCGGCCAGCGTCGAGTTGGTGTCGCCGTAGACCAGGACCCAATCTGGTTGTTCTTTTAGCAGTGTCTCCTCGATGCGGATGAGCATCTGCCCGGTTTGCCAGCCGTGGGAACCGGAGCCAATCTCCAGGTTATAGTCAGGCGGCGGGATCTGAAGCTCGTCGAAAAAAATGGCCGACATGCCATAGTCGTAGTGCTGGCCGGTGTGGACCAACACCTCGTGAGCCACCCGGCGCAGCGCGCGGCTGACCGGCGCGGCTTTGATGAACTGGGGACGAGCCCCAACGACGGAAAGAACCTTCATTTGTGCTCCTGTCTCAAGTAGATCTGCTCAAGTTGTTTTGCGACTGTCAGGTAGCCGTGCTGCTCTTCTACCCAGGCCCGACCTCGCTCGCCAGATTGGCGGCGCAGCACCGAGCTCTCGATCAGGGCAGACAAGTAGTCGGCTGCCTGTGCTGGCTGATTGGTCGACAGAACCGGAGGTGACTCGGGATACCAGTCGCCATAATTAAAGTAGCAGACAACGGGTTTGCCGCAAGCCATGCTTTCCATCTCGACCATTGACAGGATCCCCAGGCCGAACTGGCCAATGACTACGTCGTGTGCCTGAATAAGCGCCGGCATTTCTTCATAGGGCACCGGTGGGACAAAGGTGACTCCCGATATGCCATAGTAGCGCTGTCGCTCAGGGCCCTGGTCTATGGCTGTCACCTGAACCTCAGGATGCCGGGCAAGCAGGATCTGAATCGCCTCGAATGCAATATCCACCCGCTTGATCAGAGACAGGTTGCTGCCGATCAGTATTCTGGGAGGGTGCTTCGCCGTGCCATAGCAGGGCCTGAAGCGGTCAGTGTTCACCGGATTGGGCAAAAAGACGGCATCAGGCCGGATGGGGCGGACAATCGGGGCTAGGTCTGGCGTTACAAAAAAAACCAAGTGCGCCCGGCGCAGGCTGATCAGGATCGGCCAACGCCGCAGCCGGTCGTGCAGATCGCGGCGAACGTCGCTGCCATGGCAGTGCAGGAAGTAGGGATACCGGCCCAAGATGCCGAGCCAGCCCAGGTAGGCAAAGTGGATGTGAACCACATCATAATCACCCAATCTGACTTGGCGGTTGACAGCCAGCCATTCCTGTAGCCTTAATGGAGAGACCAATAGCTTGACGGAGGTTGAGCGCCGCTTGGCTACCAGATGCAGCCGGCGCAGCTTGGCATCGTGGCCCAAGTGGACTAGGCCGTCGACCAGTGTCGCACCGACGTTTGCGACGTCGTTAACGTGCAGAATGTGCATCTCTTTGTTCCTGCTCGAGCCGCTCGATCGCATTCAAGATGTACGCTGCGCGATGGCTCCAGGAGTGGGCGGCCTGCACTGCCTGGTAGCCATTCTGGCCCAAACGGGTTGCCAACTCCCGATCTTCAAGCAAGGTGACAATGCCCTGCGCTAAAGCAGCAGCCGAATCTTCAACCACAAGCCCTGCCTGTAAATGGCTGATAAGGGCGGCAGTGTCGCGGCATGCCGTTACCACCAATGGCCGGCCAAAGGACATATAGTCGAATTGCTTGACCGGCATTGCCAGATCGTTATAGGGGTTGCGGCGTCTCGGGATGACCAGCACCGTAGCAGATCGCATAATCTCCGGCAAGTCATCCAATGCCCCGGCTTTGATGGTCAGCCAGGGGGCATGACGTGCAGGATGTTCGGCAAGAAAGCCTGCTTCGTTGGTGATGAACCAGCAGCGGGCGGCAGGGTGTCGTTGGACCACTTGCTCCATGGCGCTCAGCAAAAGATCGCTGCCGTTGTTGTAACTGGCTGGTCCCACATAGACGACAGTGGGTGTCTCCCAGCAGAGCGGCAGGTAGTCCTTGTCGGGCTGCCCGGCAGGCGGCAAGACGTCTGTCGATCGATGGGTGCCGAAACAAGCCGCTAGACCCCACGATGGGTATAGCAGTAGATCCGCTAGATGCTGGTAGGCCCAGATCGAGCGCCGCCAGCCCCAGTCAAGTAACTTGACTTTTAACCCTTGCCGCGGATATAGGTCAGGGAAGAGCTGGTAAGCATCTGGAACAAAGACTATCACCGGGCGGCCAGCACCATGGGCCAAGGCCAGGAAGAGAAGGTCCGTCTCAGTGGCGGTAGAAGTGGAAGCTTCAACATATACGGCGCGAGTGCGGCGGAGACCACCGCTCACCATGTAGCGCAAGATCTCCCGCCGCCTGGACATCCGGTTGCCAGCGAGGAGGGTTGTGGGTGTGAGAGTCTGGAGCGAAGCGTAGAGGCTGTGCGAGCGCACAGCCCTGGCTCGGTCTAGGCGGGTTAGGTCGGACATCGCGAGGACGACGACCTGTGGAACAGGCTTTTTGCTCATGTCAGATTAGTGCCCGCGATTCGACGTTTGGCAAGAGCCAATAGTTGTCTGATGTGCGCCGGCCTGACGATGCCAAGACCAAAAGCCAATGGGATGAACGATAGGCACATGACGGCACGCACGGCGAAAGCCCATACCTCCCACGTTGGAAGAAAGAGGCGATCTATGCCAATCAACAGCCATGAGAAGCCAAGGCAGATCAAGGCGTCTCGCGGCTTGTAAGGGATGGGATAGTGCTTCTGACTGGCAAAATAAAGGTACACTACCGCGGAAAGGTAGGCAACCAATGTGGCAATGGCTGCTCCATCCCTGCCCAAGGTGGGGATTAGGGCAAAGTTGAGCGCAGTGTTTATGGCGCCTCCGATGAAGATGCTTGTGGCTATCGGCATAGACTTTTTGACAATGTTGCAGCCAAGGGCCAGTATGTAGGTAGCACCGATCGCCAGGTAGGAGAAAACCAGGAACGGCACGCTTGAAGCTGCCGGATAGTACTGCGGCGTGGTAAGGATGTAGAGCAACAGAGGCGCAAAGATCGCCACGCCGGTGCACAGCAGGCAACCGAGAAGTGCATAGATACTCAAGACTTTGCTATAGATCCGCGATGAGTTCTGTTCGTGGAGTATCGAGAAGGCAAACGGGGGCCATGCCATCTGAAAGGCGTTGGTCACGAGCGCAACTCCAGACGAGATTGACACTGCGACAGTGTAGATGCCGGTTTCTGCCCGGCCTTGAAAAATGGGCAGGATGAGCCGATCAGACGAAGCAGTTACCCATGCAGCGATGGATGCCGGAACCAAGGGCAGACCGAAATGCAGCATCTCTTTGAGTAGCTTGGGGGAGGCATACTTGACGCTAATCCAGGATTTGAGGATTAGGATTGCTACCACGGCCATCAGGGATGCGGCAATGAGTTGGGCCAGGTAGAGACCTACCAGGCCTCGGCGCAGAACAAGCACAAAGAGGATGATGACAGCGGCCGTGGTCAATGAGTTAGCTGTGAAGTAGGATGTGGTGAGCCAGGCCCGGCGCTGATAGCGCAGCCAATTGCCCAGCACTTTGCCGAATGTTCCCAACGGAATTGCTAGGGCGAGCAGACGAATGATTAGGGCATACTCGTCTGAGCCAAGCAGGAGGCTGGATATCTGTGGAGCAAGGGAACTGAAAAGCAAGGCGATCGCTAGCCCTGTCGCGAGCTGGCACCAAAACCAAGAGCTGATCACCCCGTGGCGGCGCTCACTGTCGGTGGTATCGTAGAACCAGCGCGAAGAAGCGCTATCGAGACCGAGGACGATAAAAGCGCTCAACAAGCCGATAAGAGCCGTCATCGCCCCGATGACGCCATAATCTATTGGTGTAAAAATCCGAGTGTAAAGCGGCACGAGAAAGACAGCGATGAAGCGGCTGATGGTGCCCGAAACGCCATATACGATTGTTTCGCTTCCCAGTTGTTTGATGTGCTTGGCAGTGCTCATGATCGGAGATGGTTCCCGTGCGTTTCCCGAGTCTTTGCTTCGCGCCAGCCAGCCTTCTGGTGGGGATCTCCATCGGCCCTGCCGGTTAGGACGGATTGGTACAAATTCAACAACCGCTTTGCGGATACCGATTCATCATATTCCCGCTCGATAACCCGCCGTGCTTCAGCCAGCAGTTTGGCTCTTGCGGCGGAGCCCTGTCGGACTACTGTGATGATGGCCCTGGTCAGATCTGTCACACTTTCCGGCTCGACCATGCAAAAGTAATGCTCGGCAAACGTGCCCAGGTAGCTTGGCAGCCGGCAAGTAATCACGGGACGTTCACAGGCGGCCGCCTCCAAGAACGTGATCGGGAAGGCATCCATCGCTGGGTAATTCACGACCAGATCGGCAAGGGCGTACACCTCCGGCATTTGCTCGAATGCGACTTGTCCCAGCCAACGCACTGATTTGCTTACACCCAACTCCTCAGCACGCTGGCGTATCGCTGTTTCGTAGGCTTGAATTGCAGCGACTGTTCTGAATACCAGGATCGAATCGGTATCTAGGTATGGCCGAGCCTGGGCGAACGCTTCCAGAACTAGATGATGGCCGTAGTTCGGCATGAGAGCGCGGGGCGACAAGAGTACTGTGGCGTCTGAAGGGATGTCGAGGCGGTGTCTCAGCTCCATCGCACCCTGGCGATGGCCAGAGTGAAAAAGCTTGGTATCAACACCATAGGTCAGAATCTCGGTATAAAGCTCGGATCCGGCAAGCAAAACGCACTTGTCGGCGATGTCTTGTGCATGCCCGATCACCAAGTCGGCGCCTGCCAGTGCCTGGCCTATCATCTGCCGGGCATGTTGGTCTGTTTCTGGTAGGAAGTGTTTATTAATGTCCGTTCCCCACGCGGTTAACACGAGTGGTTTCAGGCCGGCCTTCAGGCAACAGTAGGCGCGGTGGTCAACCCATTGAACATGGACGACGTCAGGCTTGATGTGGCGTGCTGCCAGACGCAGCCAGGACGTGCCCACCCAGAGCCCTATGGCGTTGGCGGCTTTGGGCCCAACAATATGGCGATAAACCCGTATGCCACGCATCCCTGGATATGTGATGAACTGATAGGCTTGGCGGCTGCCTCCTTGAGGGCGAGGGTTGGTGTAATCCATGAAGGTGACATGACATCCGTTCTCCAATAGCCAATTCAAGGAGCGCTTGGAATGGATGCTTTTCCCGGGAGCCAACATCAGGATTTTCATCCAATGACCTCAAGCATAGTCGAATGTGTCTTTTTTCTCGGAAAAAAGTTGCTGCGCTTTGGCATAATCGTCGGGCCGTCCGATGTCCAGCCACAGGCAATCTGTTGGATAGGCGCACACCCGTTCCTCGTGGGCGAGCAGCCTTAAGACTAGGTCTGGAAAGTCGAGATACCGGCTGGGCTCGACATACTTGAGCACGCCCGGCTCGTATACATAGATGCCCATGCTGACGTGGTACAGGGTCTCCGGCTTTTCCAAATAGCCGGTGATCTGGTGATCGTCGTTGAACTCGATCACACCCAGGTCTATCTTGACCCGCCGGGCATGGGTGGCAATGGTTAGCATCGCTTTCTGTTCGCGATGAAACTCGACTAGCGCATCAAAATCCAGGTCAGTCAACAGATCGCCGTTCATCACCAGGAATGTATCATCCAGGCCGGTCACCAGTCCGACAGAACCGGCAGTTCCTGTTGGCTCTTCTTCCTCAACATAACGTAGCGTGATCTGTTGGGCCAGTTGCCGGCGGTGGTCAAAATAAGCCTTGACCAGCTCGGCTAGGTGGCCCAAAGTGAGTGTAATGTCGGTGATGCCATAGTGGATCAGGCGGCGGATGAGCACCTCCAGCACGGGAGTATCGCCCAACGGCATCAATGGCTTGGGAAAGTTGGCCGTGAAGGGCTGTAAGCGCGTGCCTCTGCCACCGGCCAGTATCACCGCCCGCAGGCCTGCTGCCGGTCCTGAGCCATGAGAATCTTCTTGTTCAGAATGCCCTGCAATTGGCATGCTCATATTGTATAATCTCCGGGCCGGTAAAGCGCAAGGTGAGCCCGCACATACTCGGCAGTGCGGCGCAGTCCTTCTTCCAGAGGTACCTGGGGCGTCCAACCGAGCAATCGCTGCGCCTTGGCAGCGTTGCATATTAGCAGCTCGACTTCGCTCTTGCCAGGGCGTTGTCGTTCGGCAGTGCTCACAATACGTGTTTGATCTGCGGCGGCCGCCGCGCCTAGGCATCGCTGGGCAAGCTCGCCCACACTGATCGCGCTGCCTTGCCCAAAGTGTATAACTTCTCCCTCGATGCCAGGTGCTTCCGCCGCCAGACGAAAAGCCCGCGCTGTATCCTCGACAAAGGTCAGGTCGCGCTGAGGGGTCAAGTTTCCCAATCGGATCTCATCATCTCCTGACATGGCCTGGACCAACACAGTTGGGATCACAGCCCGTGCGGATTGACGTGGCCCGTAGGTATTGAACGGTCGCAGAATAACCACGGGCAGATCATAGCTGCAAAAAAAGGACTCGGCAAGCTTGTCGGCAGCGATCTTGCTGGCCGAATAGGGCGACTGTGCCTGGAGTGGATGTGCCTCGTCGATGGGTGCGTAACGCGCGGTGCCATACACTTCACTGGTCGAGGTTACTACCACCCGTTGCACTGCGGCCTGGCGGCAGGCCTCCAGCACATTGAGGGTACCACCGACGTTTGTGGCTATATACGAAGCCGGCGCATGGTAGGAGTATGGGATGCCGATTAACGCCGCTAGATGGAGCACAACCTCACACCCGTCAACCAGATCCCTGACCAGGTACGGGTCGGTCACATCGCCCAGCCGAACATCAAGCTGATCCTGTTGCCCGAGCTCTCGGAGGTGTCCCCAACTTCCTTGGCTGTTGTAATGTACTAGCGCTCGGACCTGGTAGCCGTGGCGCAACAGGGCTTCGACCACATGGCTGCCGATAAAGCCGCCGGCCCCTGTCACCAAAATGGGCTTGTTATGTGCACTCATCTAGTTCCACCTTATTTGTGTGCCGGCGCCAGTGATCCAGCACATCCTGCAGTGTCTGCCGCAAAGGGATTTCGGGCGACCAGCCAGTCTCCTCGCGGAGGCGTGCCGCTTTGCCGACCTGGATCGGCACATCTGCTGGCTGTAGTCGATCTGGATCGGGTTGTACTATGATGCCGGGGACACGAGCCAGTGCCAGCAGTTCATCTAGCAGTTGACCGATCCTTATTCCCTGCTCCGAACAGACGTTGTACACAGAGCCGGGCTCTCCTCGTTCGGCCAGCAGGCGATAGGCGCGCACTGCATCGCGAACGTCGGTGAAATCGCGAACCGCGTCCAAGTTACCGACGTGCAGGACGGGGTCACGCCGGCCTGCCTCGATCTCGGCAATCTGCCGGGCGAAGGCCGAGGTGGCAAAAGCGGCACTCTCACCGGGTCCGGTCAGATTGAATGCCCGCGTGCGGATTGCACGCAGGCCATGTGCGGCAAACTGCTGATATGTAACCATCTCTTGGGCGATCTTGCTGACGGCGTACAGGTTCGCCGGGCGCAGCGGCTGGTCCTCATCGATCGGCAGTGGGCCGCTGTGCCCCCGACCATACACGGCGCTGCTGCTGGTTACCAAGATAATGGCAGCAGGGCAGACCTGGCGCACGGTGTTCAGCAGGGTCAGCGTGCCCAGGGCGTTGACCCGGTGTAATTCCTGATAGTCCAGGCGTGGGTTGGTCAGCGCCGCCAGGTGAAAGACCAGATCGGGCTGCACCATTTCCAGCACAGCCTGCATCCCTGCCATGTCCTGGATGTCTGCCTTGTGGATAATGGCGCCAGGATAGGCTCGATCTGCGCAATCCAGCCCCAAGGCATCGTAGCCTGATTGCAGCAGATGTGACACCAGATGCCGGCCGCAGAATCCTGCGGCGCCGGTGACCAACGCCTTCATATTATCGGTTCAAGACCATCAGGTCACGCGGGAGTGTTGTCAGCGTTTCAACCCCTTGCTCGGTGACGTGCACATCATCCTCGATGCGGACGCCGCCCAGGCCGGGGACATAGATGCCCGGCTCGACGGTAAAGGTCATGCCGGGCCGGAGCAGGTCCAGGTTGCCCTCGACCATATAGGGCGGCTCGTGGGTTTCCAGGCCAAGGCCGTGCCCGGTGCGATGGGTGAAATAGTTGCCATAGCCGGCGAGGGTGATGGCCCGCCGGGCGACGCGGTCGACCTCCTGGGCCGGCAAGCCGGGGCGGATGGCCAGACGGGCGGCCTCGTTGGCGGCCAGGACTGCGTCGTAGATCGGTTCTACCTCCGGTGAAAGCCGGCCGAGCACAAAGGTGCGGGTGATATCAGAGCGATATCCCTCGTACACCGTCCCCCAGTCGATGGTCACCAGGTCGCCAGTTTCCATCGCCCGGTCAGAGGGACCGGCGTGGGGCAGGGCCGAGTTGGGTCCGGCGACGACGATGGGCGAGAACGCCTCACCCTGCCCGCCCTCGCGCAGCAGGGCAACCTGCAAGTCAGCCGCCAGTTGTTGCTCGGTCCGGCCGGGCCGGATGGCCCCCTCGTCCAGCAGCCGCTTCAGCGCCCGCTCGGCAATGTCGATGGCGCGGCGCATGCAGGCGATTTCGGTCTCGTCTTTGGCCATCCGCAATTGGGGCAGCCATGGCTCGGTGGCAACCAGGCGGCACCCGGCTGCTGCTTGCTCGATGCGGCGGGCTTCCAGCAGGCGCATGGCCAGGTATTCGACACCGATCACCTTGCCGGATAGCTTGAGGTCGGCTGCTGCTTGCTGAAAGGCTCCCTCGTGCCCGTCTTCGTCCCGATAGGTGAAAAGCCAGGCGCCGGCCGGTCCGCCAAGGGAGGTCTGCGCCAAGTGGTCCTGGGCAGCCTGCGCCTCGAATGCCGGCAGCAATACGGCCGGTGTGCCCTCAGCAGGCACAAAAACGACGGTGGGTCGCTCGCTAAGATGGGGGGTGAGACCGGTAAAATAGCGAAGGTTGGCGCCCGGCATTAAAGCCACACAATCGACGTTGTTGGCGATTTGGAGACGCCGCAGCGCCTCTAGACGAGAAGTAACCATAACACACTCTCTCCTATGGCGATTGCCAAAAGCTGTCATTGAATATGGTGTCCCGCAGCCACCGGCAGATCTGCGGATCGGCTACATTCAGACGCTGCCGGTCGCGAGCGTAGATCGCCAACGATTGGGCGAAATAATCGCGGATGTTCGAGCAGGCGACCTCGTCCACGCCGTAGCCCAAGGGATAAAGGCCGGCCAGGCGGCTGCCTGCCTGCTGCCAATCAGAGGTCAGCCCACCGCCTTCGGTCAGCCACGGGCCACCGAGATCGCCGCCACAACCCAGGTGGTGATCGATCAAATGGCCGATGACGTGCAGTGGTCGGTCGTTATTATGGGCGAGGTCCTCTACGGACACAAAGGCTACATTTCGTATCAGTTGCCCTCGGATTGTTGCCGGGCCGGGAAGGTAGTATGACTCGCCCGGGCAAATGACGGCAAATCCTCCCGTATAGTTGAGCAAGTAATCCCATACCCTGGCAGGCAAGAGACAGGCTTGGGCGCTCAATGCTTCCACGGGCGCCCAGGCGTGATCGAACACTTGGCGGACCCAGCGAGGGGCCTGGGTCAAGAGCCGGGGCGTCGACCGCACACGGGCATGTACCCAGGCTGAAGGTTGACTTGTCGACCGGTCCCCGGTATTGTGTTGTTTAACCTCCGGCCGCTGCAAGTTCGGAGCCGGTTTTGTCATCTTCTAGTCTACATCCTTGAGTTTAAAGAGTAGTACCCCCATCTAATCCCTAGAGCCTATTGTAACCGATCTGGCGCTGTGCTATAATCTCACTAGGACTATTATACTGCGAAAAAGGCGCAAAAAGCACGGTGAGATAGTAGAAACCTGCTCTTTAACAATCGAAGCACTGAATTAGATGTCTATTCGCCCATGATCTGAACTACTATAGAACGAGCCCGTGGCCGGTTGTCGAAATCGATCAAGACGACCTGCTGCCAGGTACCGAGTGTCGGGCGTCCGTCTATGAACGGAATGGTCAAAGATGGCCCCAGCAGGGCATGGCGGACGTGCGCGTGGCCATTGCCATCGCCCCAACGCAGGTTGTGGCGGTATTCGAGGCTAGGGAGCGCGATCCGATCGAACAGATTCTGGAAATCTTGCACAGCGCCAGATTCGTATTCGATAGTGGTTAGTGCACTGGTCGAGCCGGGAGTGAACAGGGTGACCGTGCCGTTCTTCAGACCAGAATCTCTGACGTGGCGCGCCACCTGGTCGGTGATATCTATCACCTGACAGTCGCCCTTGGTGGACAGGCTAATCTGCTTGCTGATGACTGCCACCGGGCTATTCCTCACCACTCCACGAGGCCTCGAATGCCCACTTGTGAGGGGGCACGGGGATGAGCTCGATCCAGGTATTCCCTGGATTGAGCGGGATCGGCATCTGGCCGGTCTTGTCGCGAAAGACGAGCATGTCGTCGCGCTTGGGTCGGGCCCACAACCCCTCAAATGCCTGCCCGTTACGGAAAATGACGGCCGGCCCGCTGCCCCACAACTGGATCTGCACTGAGGGCCAGTTGGTGCGCGGATAGTCCTCGTAAAAGTCGGCGTCCACGTGGGGGGCGTAGACCAGGACGACGTTCGTCACAGAGATCTGCTGCCCTGACGGGGAATCTATGAACGGGTCTCCACCCTGCGAACGGAGATATACCTCGGTCTTGGAGTCGTAGCGATAGTTGACAACCATCTCCTTGTTTGGATAGGGAATGTCGATGTTGGTGCCCGGTTGCCCGCCCGATGGGACGTCGTAGGCAAAGGTCATGCCCTGGAGTTCCTGTGGTTGGTTGATGCCTAGCCTTTCGGCGATCTCCCAGATCTTGGCAGGTGTGGCAAATAGGGTGTGCTCGATGGGCAGACCCTGGGCGCGCAGCTCTGTGTCACGGAAAAAGCCATCGGAGTGGATGCCCTGGTCGTACCAGAACTCCCTGTCGCGAAAGTCAGCTTCTTTGAACTTGGGGTAAAGGCCTGGGCTGGTCCCGGAGAAGGCCATCAAACTCTTGTACATGGCCGGGATTTCCAGATCAATGAACCGGGCACTACGCACCGAGCCAACCCTGTCTGCGTTTTCGCAGAGATAGACGGCGGTGAAGCGGGTGATGGCTGCTTCCGACAGGTGCTCATAGACAATGTCTGCCTGTGGCAGCCCGTACTGGGGTCGGGACAGGCTGGCGTTCTGGACTTTGATGGCCAGGGGTCGCCGCTGAAGCAGGGCCGGATCGCGGACCTGCAGGCCGGTCAGAGGGCAGGTATCTGGGCCGAAGGTAGGCCACGGCGTTACGGTTGGAGTCAGGATCTGGGTGGGCTCAGGGATCGACGTCGGCGTGTCGGTGGCGACAGGTGCCGTTGGCGTAGGTGTGGCAGTTGGCGGCGTGAACGGTGTCGGCGTGTTGGTGGGCAGTACGGCGATGTCGATAGGTTTGGCTGTCTTGGTCGGCGTCGGCGTTACGCGGTCGGCCTCCGATGACAGGCAACCCGTAAGGTAGAAGCTGGCCAGGACAAGGGCCGCCAGTGCTGCCAGAACCTGGGCTCTTGCCCGCCAGCCGTTTTTCCCAGCGGCCAATGGTTGCTTGTCTGTCATCGTACATTCCTCCATGGATCTCCTTCTTTAGAAGGAGAAGGCTTCTTGACCCTAGTCATCCCTGTCCCCCGAAGGAGATCGCCGCAACTTGGGTGCCGCCCATTATAACATAGCTGCGCATCTTTGTTCAAGTTGCAGGCAGCAGTCAGCATTCGGTGGCGACAGTCGAAACCCCGTAACTGTATGTTTCTGTTGCAAACATGCGCCAGAGCAGTTGACTTGTACATCAAGACAGGGTATAATAGGCCAGGTGTTACCGGAGCTGGACCGATGTGAGTTTAGATAGAGTCCCAGCCGGTAATGGGCCCATTCCCGACAGCTCAGTAAAGGATAGGTTGCAATGGCGCTTAAAGGGAACCTAAAGGACTTTAGCACGACCCAACTGTTGAATCTGATCCACTTGGCCCGCAAGACCGGTGCTCTTTCTATCCAGGTGCAGCCAGGCGCAACTCGTTTGTTTTTCAAAGAAGGAAAGCTGGTGCATGTGACGGCGAGTGGGCGGGATGCGCATCTGGCCTCTGTGCTTGCTCGGGCCGGCAAGCTGACTGAAGAGCAAGCCCGGGTTATCCGTACCCGCGCTGAGAACCAGACCGACAAAGAGCTGGGCATGCTGCTGATGAGTGCCGGATACGTCAAGCAGCAGGAGATCGTGGCAGCGATCCGGGCTGAAACGCTGGAGATTGTCTATGGGCTTTTTACCTGGTCTGATGGACTTTTCCACTTTGAGCCCAACCAACTACCTTCTGACGGCACCATCAATGTAGCGGTCGACCTGGAGAACCTGATCCTGGAAGGCAGTCGCCGGGTGAAAGAATGGGAGCAGCTCCAGGACGAATTGCCAAACCTCAACATGGCCCTCAAGTTCACCGATCGCCCGCAAGCCCAGTTGCGCAATATTAACCTCAGTGTGGATGAATGGCGGGTGATCTCTTACATCAACCCGCGCAACTCGATCAAGCGGATCGCGCAGCGGATCGGGATGGATGATTTCCAAATCCGGAAGATTATTTATGGTCTGCTGCAGGCAGGGCTGGTTGAGGTGATTACGCCGGAGGGGGCGCCGCCGACACCGACAGCGCCAACGACGGTTGCCATGGAGGAAGCGGTGTCTCGGCCGCCGGCCGTTAAACGTTCTGTGATACAAAAGCTGATAGATCGGATCAGGCGGTTGTAGAAATGCAAACAGTCAAGATGGTCATCACTGGGCCATTCAATGCCGGCAAGACAGAGTTTATCCGAGCGATCAGCGAGATCGACGTCGTGTCAACTGAGCGCAAGATTAGCGATCCGACGTCGCGGATGAAAAAAGAGACGACGGTGGCCATGGACTTTGGCCGGATCACGGTCGATAATGATCTGGTGCTCTATCTTTTTGGAACGCCAGGGCAAAAGCGGTTCGACTTTATGTGGGAGATCCTGTCAGAGGGAATGCTAGGCTTTGTCGTGCTGGTAGATAGCGTCCGCCCGGAGACATTTCGTGAAGCGCGGCGCATTTTGGATGTGTTCCGGAGCTATGCCAAGACACCCTACGTCGTCGCGGCCAACAAGCAGGATATGGAGGATGCCTGGCCGGCTGATGACCTGCGTATCGCATTGAAAGTGGATCCAAACGTCAAGCTGCTGCCGTGTGTGGCGACGGACAAAGAAAGCGTCAAGCGGGTATTGTTGGAACTGCTATACACTATTTTGGAGACTGCGTCAGAGTAGAGAGGGAGAAATGGGTCGTTCGCGAACGGAACAGATGATCGCCCGGCTGAAGGACCTGCAGATCACTCCGGATATCGAAGCTTCCGCCGTGGTCAGCGTGGACGGCCTGATCATGGCTTCGGCCTTACCTCCTGATGTGGAGGAGGATCGGGTCTCGGCGATGAGCGCGGCCATGCTCAGCTTGGGCGAGCGGATTGCCAGTGAGCTCGGCCGGGGTATGCTTGATCAGGTGTATATACGTGGGGCAAATGGATATGTCATCCTGGCTTCCGTCGGTGAGGAGGCCGTGCTCACGGTGCTGGCCCGCAAGGATGCCAAGTTGGGTCTGGTGTTCCTTGATATGCGGCGGGCGGCGGAAGATCTGGGAAGGCTGATATAGAGGTGGTCAAAGAGGACCCCCACATAGGGCCGCCAATTACATGCGGCACAAGGCCACCAACTACATGCGGCACAAGGCCGCCAACTAGATGCGGCACAAGGAGATGCATTGAGTTCTATCGTTACCAACCAGGGTGTGGTGCATTATGAAATAGTTGGACGAGGCAAGCCGGTTATTCTATTGCACGGATGGCTTGGTTCGTGGGGGTGCTGGTTAGGGACGATGGAGGCTCTGTCTAGTCGTTATCGGACCTATGCGCTCGACTTCTGGGGCTTTGGCGAGTCGGACAAGCGCCGGGAGAGCTACGATGTCGTCGACTTTGTGGCGTTGGTCGACCAGTTTATGGAAAGATTGGGCATTCAGAGTGCCCCGGTCATCGGCCATTCGATGGGTGGAACGGTAGCCCTGAGCCTGGCTTTGGACCGGCCGGGCCGTGTGGAGAGGGTGGCCGTCGTCGGCTCGCCGATTGAGGGTGATTCTCTGAACCTTATGCTAAAACTGGCAGGGTATCCATGGATTGCCTTCCTGGTCTGGAATTCACCTTCGCTGCTGCGCCTGGGCCTCAAGCTTTATTCACCCTTGGTTGCTGCCAATTGGACCGCTTGGTACCAACTTTTGATGAATGATCTGTCAAAGATGACACTGGAATCGTTTCTGTGGAGCATTAATTCGCTACACCACACGAATCTACAGCCCCGGCTGGGAAAGCTTCGCCAGCCGGTATTGGGTGCGTATGGCCGGGGAGACAAGATTGTAGACCCTCGCCAGGCAAACCTATTGCGCTCTGTCCCTTCGGCGCGGGTCGAGATATTGACCCGCTCCCGGCATTTCCCGATGCTGGATGAACCGGAGAAGTTCAACTCAATTCTGCTGAGCTATCTGGCATCGTGAACGACGAGTCGATCCCTCCAGAGTCCGTGACCAAGTATTATTGGCCTAACAAGATGGGCCGGATGTTCTTGCTTGCGCTGGAAGACGTGATGGGCAAGAACGGAGTAAACGCGGTCTTGAACCTGGCCAGACTGCGCCATCTGATTAATAACTATCCACCCAACAACCTGGATCTGGGCTGGAGTTTTGACGAAATGGGGGCGCTCAACCAGGCGCTCGAAGACATGTACGGCCCTCGCGGAGGGAGAGGATTGGCAACCCGTGCCGGACGAGCGGGGCTCTATTATGCATTGAAGGACTTTGCTGCCGTTTTGGGCATCGCCGATCTCGCTTTTCGACTGCTGCCGATGGGTATGAAGATCAAAATCGGCTTGAATGCAATGTCTGAGACTTTTAACAAGACGAGCGATCAGGTAGTGCGGGTAGAAGAGCAGGTGGATCACTTTCTGTACTACATCGATCGCTGCCCAGTGTGCTGGAAACGCCAGGCTCAGACGCCGGTTTGCCATGCCGCTCTAGGCCTGCTTCAGGAGGGCTTGTTCTGGGTTACGGGCGGAAAGAACGTCCGTGTGGAAGAGATCGAGTGTATTGCCATGGGGCATTCGAGTTGTGTGTTCGTTGTAGAGAAGCGACCGCTGGGTTAAATGAAAAAAGCAAAAAAGTTCATCATCTGCGACAAGAGACCAATACCACCCTTCAACGAGCCGGCGCGCGATCTCAGAGTGCTGAACAAGCCACTGTGGCTCCATCAGAAGGATATTCTGGAGCCCTATTGTGACTCTGAGACCGAAGTGGAGTTTCTTGAGCAGATCCCAGCCGATTGTCACGACGAGATGCTCGTCTACCGCGACAACCTATTCTTCGACCACGCTTTCATCGATGCTTTCTTGTCAAAGGCTCGTTTGTTGGGCAAGGCGTGCCGCGCCGCGTTTGCGCTGGACGACAAGGTGATCGTAAATCACGCCCTGCCGCTGCAGAGCGGCATCCGGCGTGAGGGGGATGTATACGTAGCGCCGATGTGGTACTATCCACACGGGTTGGAGGGGATTACACGGCCGCTGGTAATAGACACCGGCGCCTATGAATTCGGTTCCTATCATGTGCCAACGCACATGTCCACAGATAGGGGCGATCTGGTCTATCAGATCCCACTGCGGGCATTTTGCTCCGTGGAAAACTGGGTGCACCTCTTTGTAGTGAATTGCCTGTTTGGTGTTCTGGCCGAAGGAGCGCGGACCGAACGTAGCCTCAGCAAGTTGAGCGTTCAGCTCAAGATATTCTGGCGCTCTCTCCTGGAGCGCAAGCAGATCCTATCGTGCTCCCATATGGTCAAGATCGGTCGAAACAGCCAGATCGATCCGACGGCGATCATCCAGGGGCCGACGATCATCGGTGACAATTGCTACATCGGGGCAGGTTGTGTTATTTCAGCCTGCATCATCGGCAACAACGTCAACCTGCTGCAGGGGAATCAACTCCAGATCAGCGTCGTGGGTGACCGCTGCTATCTTCCATTTCGCGCCTCGTTGTTCATGACGACATTGATGGAAGACACTATGGTCGCCCAGAATGCTTGTTTGCAGTGCTGCGTCATTGGGCGCGATTCGTTCGTCGGTGCTGGTACGACGTTCACTGATTTCAATTTGCTGCCCGTACCGCTGCAAACGCTCCATCGGGGACAACTGGAAGATGTAGGTACGACCGTTCTGGGTGGCTGTGTCGGCCATCACTGCCGGATCGGCGCCGATTTGACCATTTACCCAGGACGGACGGTCGAGTCGGACGTAATCTTGTTTCATCAGGAAGGCCGTTCGGTGATTTCTCGAAATGTCTCGTATGAAGAGAGCGATCACCTGGGCCGGCGCGGCGCGGACCTCCACGAGAGGCGCTATCCGCGCTAGCGGCCTCGGTAGCGAGGGCTGTGCAATAGAAGGCTGTTAGTTTTTGGGAGGGACAACAGGATGAGCAAAGGACGCCTACTTGTCGTTGAGGATGATTTTGACATCTCTAACATGCTGCGCATCTATTTCGACTCGCAAGGCTATGAGACGATCGTAGCGCCACGGGGAGAAGAGGCACTGGAAGTGTGCCGCCGCAGCATGCCAAATCTTGTGATCCTCGACATCATGCTGCCCGATATCAATGGCTATGAGGTTTGTCGCCGCTTGCGTGGCAACCTGCGCACCAGTCACATCCCGATCATCTTTTTGACACAGCGGGATGAACGGAGCGATCAGATCGCCGGGCTAGAGCTGGGAGCGGATGACTATGTGACCAAGCCATTTGATCTTCAGCTCCTGTTGCTGCGCGTGCAGGGTGCTCTGCGGCGGGCTGGCTGGCTTAACCTGACCAGCCCGGTTACCGGACTGCCGAGCAGCAAGCTGATCGAGGAACAGCTACGGCAGATCATACGCCGCAAGGGTTGGTCTGTCCTGTACGTTGGGATCAACGGCATCAAGGATTTCAACGATGTGTATGGCTTTGTAGCCGGTGATGATGTGCTGCGCTTCACTTCCATGCTGCTTAACGAAGTGGTCGACGAGCTGGGGACTGGCACCGATTTCGTCGGTCATGTTGGAGGTGATGATTTTCTGATCACCACGATGCCGAACGTCTCATCACAGATCCAAGCTCGCTTGATCCAGCGCTTTGGCGACGAAGTGCTCACTTTCTACTCTTTCAAAGATCGCGAGCGGGGGTATGTCGAAGTGGTTGACGGGCAAGGCAAAGTGCAACGAGCCCCGCTGATGACTTTGGCGGTCGGATTGATCCACGATACCACCGCCGATTTTGCCGACATTCGGGAGATCACCGAAATCGCAGCCGAAGCCCGCCGCCAGACTCCTGCCCGCAAGGGTTCTTCGTAAAGGGCCGAACTGTGGCGCGATTCCGCCCGGTCATGTTGGGGTAACGTGCGCGGCCACTACGATTGGGTCTGCAATCGGCATGGTCGCCAAGAGTAGGCGGCATGATGGCTGCCTTCGCACACCAAAGGTTATTGACTGATGGCATCTCTTGACAGTTTTGAGAGCCGCATAGAACAGGCATTTGTCTGGTTTCAGCGTATCATCCTGTCTTTCCTTGTGATCCTGGCGCTGGTGGATCACCACTGGGAACAGGCGCTGGCACTCGCTGCTGTCTTGGCAATCCATTTTGGTGCCTATTTTATCGCAGATCGGCAGCGCCTGTCTTCCACCAGGGGAGAAGGCCGCCTTGGAGAGGATCCTCCTGGCCGCCGGGGGTCCAGCGCGTGGCGAAAGTGGAGCCTAACCTTTGTAGACATTGTTCTTGGCGGCGCGGCTTTCTTGCTGGCAGGCGGTATAGCCGGGCAAGGCGGCCTGCTCGGATTCTGCGTGGCCGGAACCGTGGCTGCCCGGCTGAGTATCTGGCGGGCGTTGGTGGTCAACGGTGCAGTTTGGCTCGTCTTTGTGTCGCCTTTTATCTTCTCCTGGGTGCCTGTCTGGCAGGGGAGCAGCCTGCCGGTAGCGTCACAGGACCCGGTCACGGTGAGCGAATGGCTCACGCCGGCGGTTGGCACGCTGATCGCTTATGCAATCCTCACGTTGATTATCAACTACCTTGTCGCTATGGAAACCCGCCAGGCGCGCGTCAACCGCGATGCGGCAATGAGATTGCAGCGGTTGTCCACAGTCTATGAGGTCAGCCGTTCCATCACCTCTACCCTAGACATGGAGGCGGTGCTCAATCTCGTGGTGAGTAAGGCGGTGGAGATCCTGGATGCCGAGGCCGGCTCGCTTTTGTTGCTAGAGGAAACTCCCGTTTCGCCGCTCGCCGAGGGGATCTTGACGCCCGATCTTGAAGTTCCAAGGGGGGATCTGGTCTTCCGCGTCGTATACGGGCCGGCAGCCGAGTCATTGTTGGGAAAGCGTTTGCCGGCGAGCGCAGGTATTGCCGGCGCGGTGCTCAAGGCGGGGGAGGGGCAGTTTGTAAATCATGTGCAGGACGAGCCGCACTGGAACGCCGCTCCAGACGTTGCTACCGGCTTTCAGACACGCTCGCTTGTGTGTGTGCCATTGCTCAGCCGAGGGCATCCTACCGGCATCCTGGAGGTATTGAACAAGAGAGAAGACCTTACTTTCGACGAATACGATCTGGAGTTGCTCTCGGCTTTTGCCTTGCAGGCCT
Source organism: Anaerolineae bacterium (assembly GCA_034429215.1). Taxonomy (GTDB): domain Bacteria; phylum Chloroflexota; class Anaerolineae; order JAAYZQ01; family JAAYZQ01; genus JAFGOG01. The sequence continues at coordinate 54,710 of DAOUGI010000009.1, forward strand.
CTATCGCCCTGGAAAACGCCCGGCTGTATGAGAAAACTGACGAGACGTTGGGCAAGCGGCTGCGGGAGATGGCGGCCATCGAGGAGGTAGATCATCTATTAGGCGCCAGCCTTGATTATCGGCAGACGCCGCGCCTGGTTTTGCAGCGCGCGGTCGAAGTCTGTGATGCTGATTTCGGGTCCATCGGTATCATCCGCCCTGATCGTAAGGGACTGAGCATGAGCTATTGGCCGAGCGAGGCGACCCCTGCGGCATTTGGCGATCTCGGCCCCTCTGATGCTGGCGCGGACCTCCGTGAGTGGCCGATAGATCGCGGCATCTGTGGCCGGGTGGTACGCACGGGGCAACCTGTCCTGGTTGCCGATGTTACTGCCGATCCTGACTATGCAGAGGTTGCGCACGAGACGCGATCCGAAATCGCGGTGCCGATCAGGTTGCCCGAAGAATCGGATCTGCCGGGGACAGGCGGCACAGATGATCTGAGCGAGGAAAATGGCTCTCGCAGCGGAGGGCGGGTGATCGGCGTGCTCAACCTGGAAAGCGATCGGCCCGGCGCTTTTAGCGAGGCGCACCTCCATTTTCTGGAACACTTGGCCGATCACGCCGGTTTCGCTATTGAAAAGGCCCGCGCTTTTGAGGAGGAGCGAAGGCGGGTCGAGGTGCTGTCTACCGTCAGCGAGATCAACAAGGAGATCAGCGGCAGCCTGGACCTGGAGCGCATCCTGGCCCTGATCCTGGCCCACGTCAAAAAGCTGGTCGACTATTATATCGCCGAAATCTGCCTCTGGGACGAGCCGCAGCAGGTCATGGTCACCTGGGCCAGCGCCGGCGATGCCCGCTACACCGCTCGTACCGGCGGCATTTATCATCTCAACGAAGGATATACCGGTTGGATCGCCCGCAACCGGCAGGAGATACTGGTTCCTGATACAAGTGTGCGGCACGACGTCCAGCCCAAGATCGTAGCCGACGATATGCCGGTGGGCGCATATGTGGGACTACCCCTCAAGACCGGCGACACTTTTGTCGGCTCCCTGGAGCTGGCCAGTGACCGTCCGGGCGTCTACGATGAAGGCACTTTGCACATCCTACGCATTATCGCCGACCAGGCTGCGGTTGCCATCCACAATGCCCGGCTGTACGGGGAAGCGCAACGTCGCTTTGAGCAGACTCAGCTTGTCCTGCGCGTGACCGACTCGCTGAGCTCCATCGTTGACGTCACTGAGGCCATGCGCCGCGTCGCCCGTGAGCTGTGCCGGGCCCTGCAAGCCGATATGGCCGGCGTTTACTTGCCCGACGAGGCAGGCACTCACTTGCAAGCTGTCGCCGGGTACAATATCCCCAAAAAGAAACTTGATCTTTATCGGAAGCTCAAGATTCCTATCCTGGATCACCCGTTTATTGAGGAGGCGTGGAGTACTCGGCAGGTCAGCTACAGCTCCGACCCAACGCACGATCCTCGCATCCATCCGGTGATTCGTCAGACCTTTGCTCATCAGACCACCATATTTGTGCCCATGGTCACCCGCGACAAGGTGCTCGGCGGCGTTTACATCGTCTGGTTCACCGAAAAGAAGGAGCTGACCGCCGAGGATCTCCAATTGGCCAATGCCCTGGGCCAGCAGGCAGGCGGCATGGTAGAGAATGCCCAGCTTTTCGCGGCTCAGCAGAGCCGGCTCAAAGAGTTGGGTATCTTGTTCGAAACCAGCGCAGCCATCTCGTCCAGCTTGGAGCTGCACGAAGTTTTGCAGGCCGTCGCTCGGCGGATGGCCGACGTCATTGGTGTGTCGGACTGTGCCATCTCTGATTGGGACCAGGACAGGAACGCCGTGGTGACGCTGATCGATGAGTCCAAGACCGGCCAGCCCTCCGACATCGGCTCTGTCTTTCCCCTGGACGATTACCAAGCCACCAAGCGGGTGCTGCTCACCCGCCAGCCGATTGTCATCCAAGCTTCAGATCCGGATGCTGACCCGATCGAGCGGGCGCTTTTGGAGAGGCATGGACAAAAGTCATGCTTGATGTTGCCCCTCGTCAGCAGGGACCGCGTGATGGGCCTGGTCGAGCTGTTCGAGAGCCGTCACGAGCATCTGTTCTCACCGGATGAGATCCGGCTGTGCCAGGCTCTGGCTAACCAGGCGGCTGTGGCTATCGAAAACGCCCGGCTCTATGCCCGGACCGATCAGCGGCTGCAAGCCCGAGTGGAAGAGCTGACTGCTTTGCAGCGCACAACTGAAGAGCTGAATGCTACCCTGGACCTGGATACCGTCGTGTCCACTATTCTCGAATCGGCAGTCCACACTACAGGTGCTACGCATGGCAATGTCATGCTGCGCGACCTCGACACTGGGGATCTGACGCTGAGGAGCGCGCAAGGCTACTCTGAAGAGGAGCTAGTACTCGTTGCCCAAAGGCTCCTCAACAAGAGCAGCGCCAGTGTCTCCTACTGGGCGGCCGAGAAGGGCGAGCCTCGGATCGTAGCCGATGCCGAGCTGGACGAGACGATCTCCTTTGTCAAGCCTGCAACCCGGTCGGCTTTAGTTGTTCCGATCTTTCAGTCCGGCCTGGTCATGGGCCTGATCAACCTGCGACATACCGAGGTGGGTGCCTTTGATGACCAGGATCTGATGTTCGTGCAGGCTTTGGCCGAACAGGCTTCCGCGGCCATCGGCAATGCGTTGCGCTTTGAGGAACAGGCGGGTGTTAATATGGCCCTGACCCGCCGCACGGAACAGATGGATAGTTTGTTGGCCATCAGCCAAAAACTCCGTGCCGACGTGCCGCTGGCCGAAGTGCTGGAAGAGATCGCCTACGGCATCCAGGAAACAGTGGGTTTCAATGTGGTGTTGGTCAGCGTCGCCGAAGGAGATGTGCTGCGCCGGGTGGCAGCGGCAGGGCTGCCGGTGGACGTTTTTGAGGAGATGAAGCAAGTTCTCCAGCCACTTGATCGGTACGAGCGGATCTTGACAGATGAGTACCGGCAGGGAGCATGTTATTTCTACCCATTCCAAAGGCTGGATGATTGGGCCACTGACATTCACACCTATGCCTCCTTGCCCGGAGGCGGGGAATGGCAGGAGGGGCAGTGGCATCCTGACGACATGCTCCTGGCGCCACTGCACGGCACGGCCGGTCAGCTTCTGGGGGTTATTTCGGTCGACGATCCAATCAACAGACAACGGCCGTCGCGGTCGACTTATGAGGCGCTGGCGATCTTTGCCAACCAGGGCTCCCTAGCTGTGGAGAATGCCGCCCTGTATGCCGACGTTCAGCGCCGGGCTGATAACTTGGATCAGATCAACAAGTTGGGACGGGCCTTGACTCAGGCGCCGGAGCCAAACCAGGTAGTTAACACGGTCGTTCGGGCGGTGGCCGATCTGCTTCATTGTGAGCTGAGCAGTATTTTCGTGATTGACCCGTTCAGCGGTAGTTTTGGCGCTGTGGCCAGCCATGGGACCAGGTTGCTCGATTTGGGTGGGCTGCGTTTTGCCCCGGGCGAAGGTCTGGTAGGCCATGTCGCTGCTACCGGCGCTCTACTAGCGATCCCAGACACCGACCAGGAGCCACGATTTGTGCCTGGGCCGGCGCCGATTGGCTCGATGCTTCTTGCACCCATGATGACCGGCAGTCGGGTAATCGGCGTTTTGACTGCGGGCTCGGCCGAAAAGCAGCGGTTTGGCCCTGCCGAGGAGGTGCTGCTGGCGACGTTGGCCGCCCAAGCTACCGTGGCCCTGGAGAGCGCCCGACTGTTTGAGGGCACACAACAGGCTGCCGTGCGCCTGTCCTTGCTCAATGAGATCGGTCGCCGGGCAGCCGCCCAGCTCGAGCTGCAAGAGATGTTGGATACCGCCGTTGATGCCTTGCGTCAAAACCTCGGCTACTTTAGGGTGGCGGTTCTGTTGAAGGACCAGGCTGGCGATCTGTACATAGCCGCAGCCAACAAAGATTTCTGGGGAGTCATCCCACCTGACTATCGTCAGAAGGTAGGGGATGGCTTGATCGGCGTGGCAGCGGCGAGCGGCGAGACTATCCTGAGTAACGACACAGCTTCGGACAAGCGGTATTTCCGTTTGGGCGACTGGGATTCGCCGGCCAGCCTGTCGGTACCGATCCGGGTGGGGGATCGGGTGTTGGGTGTTCTCGAAGTTGAGGCCGACAAACCAGGCGCATTCGCCGACGATGACGCCGCTGCCATGGAGATCGCTGCCGACCAGCTGGCTGTGGCCATCCAGAATGCCGCCCTCTTCCAGGAGCGCGAGCGGCGCATTGCCGAGCTGGACGTCCTGAACGACATGAGCCGGGCGATTAGCTCGGCGCTGAACCCGGACGCCCTGTTGGAGACGGTGGAGCAGCAAGTCAGGCGCCTGTTCGATACGACCAGTTTTTACATCGCCACTTACGAGGAGGGGAGCGACAAGTGGACGTTGGCCTTTGCCCTGGAGCATGGGCAGCGCGTCCCCCGGGCCGATTACAGCATCGACGCGGGCATCACCGGCTTTATTCTGCGCACTCGCCAGCCGCTGCTGCTGTCCAATATGGTCGAGCTGCGAGCCTTTCACGATGCACAAGGGATCGCCATGGTGGGCGAGCAGGCCAAGTCGTGGATGGGCGTGCCGCTCCAGGTGGCCAACCAGGTCGTGGGCGTCATGGGTATCCAAAGTTACGAGCAGGAGCACCTATACAGCCCTCGGGACCTGGCTCTCTTTTCCACCATCGCAGCCCAGACTGCGGTGGCTATCGCCAATGCCAGGCTATATCAGGAGATCGTCCATCTCAGCAGCGAGCTGGAAAAGATGGTCGAGGTCCGCACCCAGGATCTGGAGACCGCTCTGGGCGAATTGACCGAGCAGCGCGACCAGGCGCAAACCCTCTACCGTATCACCAGTGAATTGGGTACCAGCCTTGACCTGGAGCGCGTGCTGGAGCGTGCCCTTCTCCTTTTTGCCGATGCGCTCAAGGTTGAGCATGGAACTATCATGCTCCTGGACCAGGAAACTGGCGACCTCATTCTGAGGGCAACGATCGATCCGGGCAGACAACTGCCCCGCGAGGGAGAACGCACCCTCTTAAAGAGGGGGATTGGACTGGCCGGCTGGGTCTTGAACCACCGCCAACCGGCGCTCGTGGCCGACGTGACCGAGGATGATCGCTGGCTGACCAGCCCAGGACAACAAAAGTTTCGTTCTGTGGTGTGTGTGCCCTTGTCGTTGGGCGGCGGTGACATCTTGGGGGTGCTCACCCTTGGCCACTCTGATGTGGGCTATTTTAATCAGGAACATCTGAAGCTGATCACGGCTGCTGCAGGCCAGGTGGCAATTGCCGTAAACAACTCGGACCTGTATGCTTACATCAGCGAGCAAGCCGATCAGCTTGGCGTCATGCTGCAGACGCAGCGGTCAGAAGCGGCCAAGAGCCAGGCAATCCTGGAATCGATCGCTGACGGCGTGATCGTGCTCGACGACAATGGGCGGGTGTTGTTGGTGAACCCGGCTGCCGAGGAAATGCTCGGCATATCGAGTATGGTCCTGCAGGGGGATCATTTCCGTCATATGCTCGGCATCGGCGAGACCGCAATGCACCGGGATCTGGCCGACAAGCTGTATGCCGAGCTTAAGAAAAAGATAGAGGCCGGGGAGACCGATTCGCGGCCGAGTGTCGTGCGGCTGCAGTCAGGCGCGCGGGTGTTTGCGGTCGGCATGAGCCCGCTCATCACCGGTGTAGGCCAGACGCCCGGCCTGGTCGCCGCCATGCGCGATATCAGTCGGGAAGCCGAGGTGGAGCGGCTGAAAAATGAGTTTATCTCCACGGTGTCCCACGAGTTGCGCACGCCCATGACCTCGATCAAGGGCTTTACCGACCTGCTGTTCCTGGGCATGGCCGGTGGCCTGACCGATACGCAGCGCAACTTTTTGCAGATTATCAAGTCGAACGTGGACCGGTTGACCGCCTTGGTGAACGACATCCTGGACATCTCTCGGATCGAGACGGGCCGGCTGCGGTTGACGATCGAGTCGCTCGATCTGAACCGGATAATCTCTCAGGTGGTGACCACCTTCCAGGCTCAGTACGATAATCGGAACCTGACCTTGATCTGGGATAAACCGGCAGGGCTGCCACAGGCGCGGGGCGACGAAGGGCGCATCACCCAGATTCTGACCAACTTGATTGCTAACGCCTGGCAGTACACGCCCAGCGGAGGCCAGGTGACGGTCACTTTGGGTGTGGCAAAGGAGATGGACGGCTACCTGCAAGTTGATGTGGCCGACACCGGGATTGGCATCGCCTCCGACGACCTCGCCCGCATTTTCGACCGTTTTTATCGGGTTGACAGCCCGGCGGTCCAGGAGGTAGGCGGCAGTGGTCTGGGCCTGTCAATTGTCAAGATGTTTGTGGAGATGTTGGGCGGCAAGATCTGGGTCGAGAGTGAGCTCGGCAAGGGGTCTGTCTTTTCCTTTACGCTGCCAGAGGTGACCGCCGAAATGCCTGAGGAGGTGACCTCCGCCGAGCTGCTGGCTGAAGAGCCAACCGTCCTTGCCGCTCGCCGGCCCAAGATTTTGGTCGTCGAGGATGATCGGGAAGTCGCCTTGTTGCTGCGCCGCCAGCTCGAAGCAGAGGGGTACCACGTCCTGCTTGCCGGCAGCGGACAGGATGCATTGTGGCTGGCTCGGGAGGAACAGCCGCAGTTGATCACCCTGGACATCATGCTGCCCGACATCGACGGCTTTATGGTGCTGGAGCAGTTGAAAGATCACCCCGTTACTGCGCCCATCCCCGTCATCATCATTTCCATGTTAGGCGAGGAGGATAAGGGATACGCTCTCGGGGCAGTCGATTACGTCGTCAAGCCGTTTAGCGAGAAGCAGTTGCTGGACAGCGTGCGGCAGGCTTTGGGCCCGATTCGGAAGGAGGATGGGGCTGAAGGGGCGCGAAACAACCTCTTGGTCGTAGACGATGAACAGGACATCACCACTTTTCTGGTGCAAGCCCTGTCGGTACATGGCTACGAGGTCAGATCTGCGTCGAATGGTCTAGAGGCGCTGGAACGCATCGGCGAGTCGATGCCCGATCTGATTCTGCTGGACCTAAAGATGCCGGGAATGGACGGTTACGAGGTGATCCGCCATCTGAAGGGTGATGAGGCCACCAGGGGCATCCCGATCATTGTCATTACCGCCAGCCCGGTGGACAAAGAGCGGGACAAGGTGCGGGTGTTGGGTATGGGCGTAGCTCAGTACATGCCCAAACCCCTATCGGTTGAGACGATCGTCGCCGAAATCAAAAAGGCGACGATGGAGCGACAGCCTGAATGATGCGCGCCGAGGCAGGGACAACCCTTCGTGGTTACCCCCACAGATACCAGCTCATCGTGCTCTTGCTGGCTACCATTTGCCTGGCGATACAGGTGTGGGCCATCGCAGGCGAAGCCTCGCTGCGCGAGCTTGGCATTCGGATCGACAAGGATCTCAAAATTACCAAGTCTGTTCCTCGACTCCAGCAAGTTGGTGTCGAGGTTGGGGATGTGGTGTTGGCAGTGAATGGCAGGCAAGTGCAGGGCCAGCTCGATTACTTTCAAGCCTACCAGGCGCTCAAGGTGGGCAGCCAGGTAACTCTGAAGATCCAGCACGGCGATCAGCTTCTGGAAAAGAGCGTGCAGATCGATCGCAGGCCGTTGTCCCTTTCTTTCATTGTCCGCAGCATCGTCGCACTGGCCTTTCTGGCGATAGGAACTCTGGTCGGATGGCAGCGGCCGGAAAGCAAGGCGGCGCGCCTTTTCTTTTTGGCATCCATAGATCTTGCCCTCTGTTTCGCCCTATGGTCTACGACAAATATAGCCCTGCTCTACATCTATGTAGTTGTTGTGACATTGGTGTCCGGTCAGACGCTCCATTTCTTCCTGACATTTCCCGGGGAATCGTTTGTGACCAGGACCCGGTGGTGGTTTGTCCTTTATTTGCCCGGCTTGGTGTTGATGGCGGCTGCCATCCGGGCTCTTTACCAGGCGATCCAGGATCATCAAGGTCCGTTTTATGCTCCAACATTCTGGGCCTTGATAAGCGAGTGGGCTTATCTGTGCCTGGCGTTGTGTGCGATAGTGGGCTTGATCCGGCTGGCCTACCTCTATGCTACGACCCGTGAACCGGTCGTCAAACGCCAGACTCAGTGGGTCATCTGGGGCCTGGCTTTTGCTATTGTATCCTCACTTGTTGACCTCATCTTTACCTGGACCCGCATGCATAGCTCTTGGAGCGTCAACCTGCTGCTTCTGGGTACGATCCCGCTGCCGGTGGGGTTTGCATTTGCCATCCTGCGGCACCATTTGCTGGAGGTCGACCTGGTCATTAAGCGCAGCGTCGTCTATGCTGTGTTGACCGGGAGTCTGGTGGCTCTGTACCTCCTTTTGATCAGCGTCCTGTCGAACGCCCTGGGGTTCGCCGCCGGCACTCGGGGCTATGCCCTCGTCCTGTTTCTGTCTGCCTTGATCATCGGCATCCTGGCCAGCCCGCTGCGCTCGCGGGTGCAGGACATTATCGACCGCACCTTCTTCCGTCGGCATCTCGATTACGAGCGCGCGTTGAGCCGGTGGAGTGAGGATCTGAGCACCAGCATCCAATTTGCCGACCTGTCACGTCTGCTGCTGAACGAGGTTCCACAACAGCTGGCCATATCCTGTGCCTGGCTGTTGGTCCTCAACCAGGCGGCCACGCGCCTGGAGCCCGTAACTGCCAACGGCGTCACCGCAGATCTGGGCCTGGACGCCGGCGGAAAATTGGCCGGCCGTCTCTATTCCCAAAAGGCCGTCGTGTTGAACGAAAATGAGCCCCCTGCTTGGAGCCGGGCCGGTGTCCGCGTCGCCCTGCCTTTGGTCAGTGGCAGCCAGTTGCTGGGGATCTACCTGCTGGGCGAAAAACTGTCGGGCGATCTGTATCTGCACCAGGAGCTAGAGTTTTTGCGGACTTTTGCCAACCAGGCGGCTGTTTCCATCGCCAATGCCCGCTTGTACGAGCAGGTGCGCGCTTTTAACCAAGAGCTGGAGAAAAAGGTCGAGGACCGCACCCGTGAACTGCGAGACTCGCTATCTTCGGTGTACCACGAGCTGCGCACGCCGATCACGGCCATCCAAGGCTACTCCGAATTGGTGCTAGACGGCGGGGCCGGGCCGGTGACCGACAAGCAGGTACGATATATGGCCATCGTCCAAAACAATGTGCGCCGGTTGGCCGACCTGGTCAACGATCTGGCCGAAGTATCCCAGATTGAGACCGGCCGGCTAAAGATCAAACCGGAACCGCTCGATCTAAGGACCGCGGCTGAGGACACAGTGGCCTCGCTCGCAGGTCTGATCGAAGAGAAGGATCTCAAGGTCGAGATCGCGCCGGTTTCGACGGCGCCTGTCGTTCGGGGTGATTACAAGCGGGTGGTGCAGATATTGACCAACCTGATCGGCAATGCGTGCCGGTACACGCCGGCCGGCGGCCAGATCACCGTCTCTTTCCAGCCGATGGATGGCATCATGCTGACGACGGTCAAGGACACGGGCATCGGCGTCCACCCGGATGAGCTCGATCGCATCTTTGAGCGCTTTTACCGGAGCGATGATCCGCTGGTGCGAGAGCAACGAGGCACAGGCCTGGGCTTGTCGATCGCCAAGTCTCTGGTTGAGATGCACGGCGGTCGAATTTGGGTTGAGAGTGAAGTGGGCAAAGGCAGCGCATTTGGATTCACGCTGCCCGCGGTTAAGTTGACGTAATGGCCATGACTAATCGTAATTCTGACATGCAGAGCCGACAAAGCCAAGGCGATCGGGTCCAGGCCCAACCGATGGCTTCGCTCTATGAGATAGCGTTGGCGTTGGCCGGAACCGTGGAGCTGGATGAAACGTTGCGCGTCGTGCTGCGCCAGGTTCGCTGCGTGCTCGATTACGATCTTTGTCTCATCACGCTGGCATCGATGGGCGGCGAGAGACTCTGCATCCAGGCTGCCGATTTGATAGACGAGGCAACGGTGAATGGGGCCGGGCTTTTGGGCATGGAGATCGCTGTGGATCATGGCATCAACGCTTGGATCTATCGCGAGGGCCAGCCGGTCTTGATCGACGACGCCGACGAGGACCCACGCCGTCTGCATGTCGAGGGGGTGACCGAGTCTATCCGGTCGGTTGTGGGCGTCCCGCTGATCGCTGATGGGCAGCCTATCGGCACGATCTATGCCACCTGTCGCCAACCCGGCCTGTTCGATCAGGTACACTTGCATTTCTTGACGATTACAGCAGCGCAGGTGGCTGCGGCTGTCCATCGTGCTCGGCTTCTCGATCAGGCCAGGAAAGGCGCCCGAGAAATGGGCAGGATGGCCAAGGCTACCCAAGAGGCGCTGCGCACGGCTTCGGATGAGCGTGACCGACTGGTCCACCTGCACCATGTGATCGTCGACATGCAGCGGGCTGAGACGTTAGTGGCCAAATTGCAGGTTATTGCCGACGGCATCCATGCCGTCGGCTGGGGGCGCGTCACGGTGTCGACCCGCGACGCCGATCTAGATGCGATGGACCTGGTGTGTGCCGGCTTTACGCCTGAGGATGAGGCAGCTCTGCGGGCCAACATGTTGCCGGGCAGCGAGTGGAGGAAGCGATTTGGCGGGGAGCTGGAACGGTTTCGCATGGGTGCTTGCTACTATTTGCCGTTTAGCGATCCCTGGGTGCGTGAGACGGTGCGTGGGGTAAAGAGCCACAGATCGCTGGGGCCGGCGGATACCTGGGACCCTCAGGACCTGCTTTATGTACCGCTGCTTGGCCGCGCAGGGCAGATCGTGGGCATAATTGGTCTGGATGATCCTGATGATGGTTGCCGGCCCACAGCCGAAGGGCTGCAGATTATCGAGCTGTTCGCTCAGAGCGCGGCATTGACCATTGAGAACGCACAGTTGATGGCCGAGCTCAAATTGCTGAATGCCGATCTGCAAGAGATGGTGGCAGCTCAGGCCCAGCTCTTGTACACACTGGAACAGGTGGCCGATCACGCCGGCCCGTCCGGATCCGGGGTGAGGTCGTCAGGCGGTCGAAGCGGGGCGGAATGGGATGGCTGACATGCAGCATATCCCGATTAGGAGCGATCTTGACATTGTCACTGCTCGCGTCGAAGGCCGCAATCTGGCCAGGGAGATCGGTTTCGATATCATCGACCAGGCTCGCATTGCTACGGCCATCACTGAATTGGCGCGGAATGTGGTGCTGTATGCCTGCAGTGGTGAGGTGATGCTGAGGCGGGTACCATTCGTTGATGAAGGCGATGGTGTGGCGACCCCCGAGGCGAAGCATCCAGCGGAAGCGTCGGGCGCAGCAATCGGAATCGAGGTTATTTGTGAGGATCGAGGGCCGGGCATTCAGAACCTGGAAGGCATGATGCGTGATTGTCATGCGACAGGGCGCGGGTTGGGCACGGGCCTGTCTGGCACTAAACGACTGATGGACGAATTTGACATAAGATCTGAGGTGGGAGCGGGCACAACTGTTGTGGTGCGCAAGTGGTTGCGCAAGAACGATCGCGATCTAGCGGATGTGGGTAGGTAGATCTGTAACCGAAAACGTCGTCGGTCTCTGGAAAGGCGTTGGGGATGGTAGTGTCGATCAAATTGGAAGGTAAAAAGGTTCTGGTCGCTGAAGATGAGCCGGATATTCGGGGCCTAATTGTCTTTAGCCTCGAGTTCGCCGGATATAAGGTTGTCCAAGCGTCCAATGGTGAGGATGCCATCGGCAAGGCTGAGCGGGAGCAGCCCGATCTGATCTTGCTGGATGTGCGAATGCCCAAGCTGACCGGTTACGAGGCGTGCCAGCGCTTGAAGGCCAAAGAGACAACCAAGCATATCCCGGTGGTTTTCCTGTCGGCGTTGAGTCAAGAGTCGGAGATCAAGTATGGGTTGGGGCTTGGGGGAGAAGAGTATATCATCAAGCCGTTTGCACCCGATGAGCTCTATCGCCGTGTGACGGCGATCCTGGAACGCCTTAGCCGGCAAAAGGCCAAGTAGCGTTCGCGAGTTATAATGCTGAGAGATCGATAGCTGATGAGCGGCGTTCTGATCCAAGACAGTCTGGTCCATTACGAGAGTTTCGGCCGAGGTAAGCCGATCGTGTTTCTGCACGGCTGGCTTGGCTCGTGGCGCTATTGGGTGCCGGTCATGGACGAGATTTCGAATGGACGCCGCGCCTATGCACTGGATCTGTGGGGATTTGGCGATTCTGACAAGACGCCAGAGCGATACGATGTTGATACTTATGTGGAGATGTTTGCCGAGTTCTTGGATGAGTTGGGCATCCTGCATGCTGTTCCAATCGTCGGGCATACCCTGGGGGCTGCTGTTGCCCTAAAGCTGGCGCACAAGTATCCCGATCGTGTGGAAAAAGTGATGGCCGTCGGCTTGCCGCTGGATGCGGAGGCTATCAACCACAAGCTGCTGACTGCTGGCCCGAACGACACTTTGGCTCGTTTGTTCTGGCACAAGCAGCGTCCCTACCCAGAAGTGGAGATGGGCCTATCCAAGACGGCGCAGAATGCGATCGCCTTGACGATCCAGTCGGTGGCTCGGCTCGACCTGCGGGACATAGTTGCGGACATTGAAGTGCCACTGTTGACGGTGTATGGTGACAAGGACGTGGTGATCAATCCCGTCCAGGCTGATGAGCTGCAGAATGGCAATTCTGCTGCCCGATCGATCATTTTGCCGGGGACTTGTCACTTTCCTATGCTGGATGCCACTGGCAAGTTCAACCGCCTGCTTTGTGATTTTATGGATGTGACCAGCTCTGAGGATCTGCGACAGTTGGCGATCAAGGAAGAATGGCGGCGCCGCACACACTAGGCTCGATATTGGCGGCCTGGCAGGTTTTGTGTTCGAGACCTGCCAGGTTTTGTATTTGACGGCCTAACCAAAACCAAGTACAATCTAGGTCTCGTGGGGGTGGTTGAGTCCCGGTGGGCTCCGCGGTCTTCAAAACCGTCTGAGGGGCGCTGCAGAGGCGTCCTTGGTGGGTTCGACTCCCATCCACTCCCGCTCTATGCAACAGATCTTGATCCAAAGCGATCGGCGTTTTGCCCTTGCCCTGGTGATCGCCTTGTGTGTGGCGGCGGGGCTCCTGGCCGGTGCGTACATCGCTATCCTATCGCCTCTCTATGCCGTCGCCGGGGTGTTGGCCGTCGTCGCCGGCTTGTTGATGCTGCGCGATATCTGGTGGGGCCTGGCTGCGCTCATCGCGCTGATCACCCTTTTACCTTTTGGAGCATTGCCCTTCAAGATCGGTTTCACCCCGACCTTTCTGGACGTGGTTCTCGTCGCCATCTATTTCGTCTGGATTGCCCGCATTGCGCGGGGTAAGGCGGGCAGTTTTGTCGGCACCATCCTGAACCTGCCGGTCGCAGTATTTCTGTTGCTGGCTTGTGCTTCCTTCATCGCCGGGCTGGGCCACGCCTACCTCAATCAATACGTCCTACGCCATTTTGTCGAGATCCTGCTTTGCATCTCCCTCTTTTTTGTGATCGTCAATTGTGTGCGCACCTGGTCATCGCTGAAGGGCCTGGTGATAGCCTTGATTTTAGCCGGGTTTGGTGCAGCGCTTATCGGCGTTGTGCTCTATTACTTGCCTGCGGCATGGAGCATCCGGCTGCTGTCGATGTTGGGCCGGGTAGGGTATCCCACCGGTTCAGGAGTGCTGCGTTACGTGGATGACGATCCTGCTCTGCCGCAGCGCGCTATTTCGACCTCCACCGACCCCAACATCCTGGGGGGATTGCTGATCTTGATCACAACACTGACGGTAGCTCAGCTCTTTAGTCGTGAGCCGCTGATCAAGCGTCCTCTCTTGGCGTTTATGGCCCTGATGGATGTGGCTTGCCTGTACCTGACCTACTCGCGCGGCTCCATGCTGGGGTTGGTAGTTGGCTTGGGGGTCCTGGCTGTGGTCAGCTACAGGCGATTAATCCCGCTGATGGGGCTAGCCGCCCTGTTGCTGCTGCTCCTGCCGCAAGCCCAGGCATATATCCAGCGCCTGGTGGAAGGGCTCCAGGCTCAGGATTTGGCTACCCAGATGCGCTTGGGTGAATACAAAGACGCCTTCCTCCTGATCGGCCGCCACCCATGGATCGGGGTTGGATTTGTCGGTACACCCGAGATTAGCCTGTACATCGGCGTATCGAGTGTCTATCTGCTCATGGCGGAGGAGATGGGCCTGATCGGGCTGGCATCTTTCTTGCTTATTCTTGTTCTCTTTTTCAGGCATGTGTGGCGGACTTGGCCGCGCATTGCCCGTGAGGGTGGGGCCAGCCACGCGCAGCGGGCCACAGTTCTGGGGTTGGTTGCTTCCATAGCCGGTATTCTGGTGGGCGGCGTTCTTGACCATTATTTCTTCAATCTCGATTTTCCTTCTTCGGTTTCGATTTTCTGGCTGTATTTAGGACTGGCGATGGCTGCGGTGCGGATAGCCGCCCCGGCTGATAGCTGATATCTGACTTGCTATCCGCAAGCAATTGTGGTAGAATAAAAGGCGTGTAAAAGCCAGGCGTAATGACCAAAGCAGAGTAAGGAGGCAAGATGAATATCATCACCCAGGAAATGAAGCGGTGCGAGTTGGTCTCGGTCTCGGGGCGCATCGACAGCGCCACCGCCCCCGAGCTGGAAAAGGTCCTCATGGACCTGGTCGAGCAGGGCAAGAAAAACATCGTTGTGAACCTGCGCGGCACCGACTATATAAGCAGTGCGGGCATGAAGGCGCTCCTGTGGGCGCTGATGAAGGTGCGCCGCATGATCCCTGCCGGCGACGTCGTCATCTCCGAGATCCGGCCCAATCTGAAAGAGACCTTTGAGCTGATCGGCTTCACCCACCTGTTCAAGTTCTACGATGAGGATGTCGAGGCCGTCGGAAGTTTCTAGAGCAGCCGTTCGGGTCCACTTACCCGGAAGAACCTGTTGGGAGCTGACCGCTGCTGGTTGGCATTTGTGGCGCTATTCGAAGACCGCTCTAGGGCGGTCTTACTTTGTTGAAGGTGGTATCGCTGCAACCTCATGCGCAAAGTACTGTCATTGAGATTACCGGCTGTCCTCGAGAACGTCCCGGTCGTCATGGATCGTGTTATCGAGGCAGCCACACGGATGGGCCTGGACGAGGTCACCCTACAGCAGATCCGCTTGGTTGTTGACGAGGCCTGTGCCAACGTCGTCACCCATGCCTACGAAGGTGTGGCGCCGGGCGACATGGAGATCACTTGCTCTCACAGCAGCCAGGCTTGCATGATACAGGTGCGGGATTGGGGTCAGGGCTTTGCCCTTGAATGTGTTCCCATCCCCGATCTGGATTGCTCCCTCGATGAGCGAAACCTCGGCGGCCTGGGTCTCTTCCTCATCCGCCATTTCATGGACCGGGTCGAGTATTCACATGATGCCAACACCGGCAATGTGCTGACGATGACCAAGAAGCTGCCTCTCCGGTGAAACCCATTTCGGGATGGTCGGCCTTAAAGTCGGTGCCGCCGGCGGTGTACCTGTTGCTGGTCGGCCTGATTGGGCTGGCCGTCTTGATCTATCTGATCGTCGCCTCGCCCTTTTCTCCCTCCGATGGTGGGCTCCACGGCTGGTTGGACATTGGGCTGGCGGTTCTGGCCATCTTTGTCGCTGGCATCCTCGCCAGGCGCTGGGCCGATACCCGCAACGAATTGATGCGGCGAGTGGCCGAATTGTCCACCGTGGAAGAGATAGGGCGGGCCATCGTCCAGGCTCAATTGGATCTGGACGAGCTGTGCAAGCTGATGTACCAGCACGCCAGCCGGATCGTGGATACCACCATCTTTCACCTGGGCTTGTTCGAGGGCGACGATTATCAGATCAAGCTGTGGATGCGAGAAGGTGAGCTGCAGCCGCCACGGACATTCCATCTGGCTCCCGGCCTTGGGCTGGTCAGTTGGCTGCGGGAATCGAAACAGCCGATCCTCGTCGCCGATTTTGAGCAGGAGATCGACTCGTTGCCGGCCCAACCGGTGTATGTGTCCGACAAGCCACCCCGCTCTGCTCTCTTTGTGCCTCTCCTGGCCGGCGACATTGCCATCGGTACCCTGTCTATCCAGTCGTTCCGGCCCCATGCCTACGGCCAGAGCGATCTGCGTGTGCTGTCGGCGATGGCCAACCAGGCAGCCGTTGCCATGCAAAAGGCCCAACTGTATGCTAAGGAAGTCACCCGCGCCAGGCAGTTGGAAACCATCGGCCAGGTAGCGCGCCAGGTGACCGCTACGCTGGAGCTGGACGAGCTGTTCAGGCGGGTGGTAGATCTCATCCGCACCAATTTTGGCTACTACCACGTCGCCATCCATACAGTGGACACAGAGCGACAGACTGTTATCTTTCAGACAAGCTCAGGTGCGTCGGGGCACGACACCAAGGTCGAGGTTGTCTGGGGGCAGGGAGTAATCGGCTGGGTGGCCGCGAATCGAGAGCCGGCAATCGTCAACGACGTGGCAAGTGACCCCCGCTACCGGTGCGTCGATGCCCTGGATGAGGCACAGTCAGAGCTGACCGTACCCCTGTTGTTGGAGCACGATCTGGTTGGAATCCTTGACGTGCAAAGCTCTAGCCCCAACGCTTTTGGCGTTGATGACCTGTTTATCCTGGAGACACTGAGCGACCAGATTGCCATCGCCATTCAGGAGGCGCGCCTGTATGAAGCCGAGCGGCAGCAGGCGTGGTTGTCCACGGCGCTGCTTCAGGTGGCCGATGCCATGAGCCGCCTGTCGGACATGGACGCGGTGCTGACCAATATCGTGCGCTTGACGCCGCTGCTGGCCGGCGTGGATCGCTGTGCTATCCTGTTGTGGGATGCCGGCGAGGAGGCTTTTGTGCCGGCCCAAACATATGGGCTGGCGCCAGAGCTGCGTGAGACGTGGGATCACCTGTTTTTCCGGTCAGGAACGATGCCTGCCCTGGACCTGATGCGCATGGATAAACAGCCGGTTTTGGCTTCTGCCTCGGATGAGCTGTTGGTCCCGGCTCATTTGGCCAAGAGCTTGGACATCTCGGAGATGCTGTTGCTGCCGCTCCTCGCCCAAGGTGAGCTCCTGGGAGCGATGATAGTGGACTATGCCGGGACGGCGCATACCTTCGATCAACGGATGGTCAATATGCTGACCGGCATCGCTAACCAGGCGGCGATGGTCATCCACAGCGCCCGGCTGGTCCAGGCGCAACAGGAGGAGGCGTACGTCTCGGCGGTGCTGTTGCAGGTGGCGGAAGCGGTCAGCGGCTCGCGAGACCTGTCCGAAATCCTGGGTGCCGTGGTCCGCATTGCGTCGATGTTGGCCGGTGTGGACGTATGCGCCATCTTTTTGCGGGATCGAGCCAGTGGCGTATTCGTGCCCAGCCAGCAGTATGGGCTGAAACGAGACGCACAAGCCGGTTTCATGGATCTTTGTTTGGAACAGGACTCTGCTGTCGCGCGCGGTTTGCTCGCCGGCGAGCAGTTTGTTGTTTTGCCGGCCCGGGCCATTTCGAACAGGTTTTCCGGTGGGGAGCTCGATGGCCCAGCCGACCTTGATGATCAGTCGGCGGCATTGCTATCTTTAGTTGACGTCGACGGGCTGTTGGCTCTGCCGCTGACGGCCATGGGCGCAGTGATCGGGTGCATGGTCGTCAATCACAGTAGCCGTCGCGCTGCGGCCGCAGGGATCGCCGAGCGGCGGATTGGCATCCTGACCGGTATTGCCTCTCAAACGTCGATCGCGATCGAGAATGACCGCCTGCTCCGAGAGACGGCCGAGCAGGAGCGGTTGAAGCAAGAGCTGGACGTTGCCCGGCGCATCCAGGCCAGTTTTCTGCCGCCATGCTGCCCCGAGATCTCCGGCTGGGAGGTTGCGGCCTTGTGGCGCTCGGCCAGGCAGGTAGGCGGCGACTTTTACGATTTCATCCCTCTGCCATCTGGACCGCCTGTTTCTGGCGAGCAGGCTGCGACGGTTGAGACGAACAGCCCAGGTGATGCAGGGCGTGGTCGCCTCGGCCTGGTCGTTGCCGACGTGGCTGATAAAGGGGTGCCCGCGGCGCTGTTCATGGCTCTATCCAGGACCTTGATCCGTACCGTTGCCATCGACGGGCGGCTGCCCAGCCGGGCGATCGCCCGAGCCAATGACCTGATCCTGGCCGACGCGCGCTCTGGCCTGTTTGTGACGGCGATCTATGCCGTTCTCGAACCTGAGTGTGCGCAAGTGGCCTTTGTCAACGCCGGGCACATGCCCCCTCTGTTGGTGCGGGCCACCGATGGCGCGGCAACGCTGCTAAGGAAACACGGCATGGCGTTGGGCATTCTGCCCGGCAGTGAGTTTGAGGAGGTGACGATCGATCTCGATCCCGGTGATATACTGATCCTGTATACCGACGGCGTTATTGAAGCAACCGACAATAAACAGGAGATGTTCAGCCGCGAGCGACTGATCGAGGTTGTGCAGAACCACCGGCGTCAGTCTGCCACCCAACTGGTGGAGACGATCGACGAGGCCATAGGCGCTTTTATCGGGGATGCGGCGCAGTTTGACGATCTGACTGTGTTGGTGGCAAAGCGAATTCCCTAGCTTTGGTGCAGCCAGGAGATCAGCCGTGCCATCCCTAGGATGACCACGAGCGCCAGGACAACTGTCCAGCCAAACGAGACGTGCAAGGGGATTAGCATAGCGCCGCCGGTCAGCAACAGGCCGGCTCCTGCCGCAAGGCCTAGCCACGCCAGGTGACGGCGCTTGATCGTGGATAGGTCGTCGCCTGCTGCGGCAAGTCGCAGGCGCCGGTTCAGATCGGTCAGATCCCAGATCAGCAGCCCGCCCAATGCGCCGGCGATCAGGATGATTCTCAAGCTGCTTGGCGCTCCCAGGATCAAGCCGACGGCCGCGGCCGCGGCCATGACCACCAGCCCTACCGCTGCGATCATCGCCCGCCTCCCACAATCTGCCCCACGCGTGCTGCGGGATAGCCGCGATGGGCTCCATATGTCCCTGCGGTCGCCCGCAGGTAGGCCAGAGGGCGGCCCAAGTGACTGTGCATCGTCTGCTCAAACGGCTTGGAGACATCCCAGTTGACAATCTGGACGCCGGCCCGCTGCAAACGTTGCAGCATCAGGCGGCGCTCAATCCGGACAATCCGCGTTGCCAGCTCGATATCCGGCAGGACGGCTTTGTAGCGGGGCTCGGCGCGCATCAATGACACCTCAAAAGCCACCGGGTCTGGGCTGATGACCATTACCTGGTAACCGCGCGCCCGCAGGCGGATCAGCACGTCCAGATCGTCAGCCTCTTCCCTTGTGAGGGGAGAGGCTCTGGGGAGTAATGGACTGATCAGCACCACCTGCGACTGGGCCGGGAATAGCCGGGTGGGAATGTTATCTAGGTCGGCGAAGGCCTGGCTGTCCCCCATCTCGGCCGTGGCGAGCGCCCGCAGGATCCGCTCGCGCTGTACCTTGCCGTAACCCGGCAGCGTCCACTGCAGGAACCGGCCATATATCAGCAAGCTGACGCGGTTGCCGTGAGCCAGAAATGCGTCTGCGAGGGCAGCGGCCGCCAGTGTTGAATACTCGAAAATCGAAGAGTGGGCATACAGGTTGGCTGCCTGGCGGCCGTCCAGCACGATGCCGATATCGGTTACCCTCTCCTGCTCAAACTCGTTGGAAAACAGCATCTCAGGGTGGCGGGCAGTAGCATGCCAGTTGATCCAATGCGGCGGATCGCCGGCCTGATACTCACGGACCGCAAAAAAATCTGTGCCCGTTCCACCGACTCGCGCCGGGACAAGGCCGGAGTAGACCCGCGTGCGCCGTGGTCGAATTGCCACGTGCTTGAGGCGCAGCACCGGCGGCAGGATGAGCAACCGTTGGACGGGCAAAGCCAACCTCTGCTCGCGGTTGACCAGGCCGAGAGGATCGCATGCTTTTGCCCTGACCGACGAGAACGCATAGTAGCCACGCCGGCCGCCGACTGTGTAGGTCCAGGCAGCAGTTGCGCCCTGCGCCAGCCTCAGCACATGACGCGGCGAACCGTCACGCACGGCCAGGCCGGCCGGCACTTCGTCTTCGATCAGTACCTCTTCTAGGGAGTGGCCGTTGTTGGTGACCGTCATGGTCACCTCGACCGGCATATTCGTGCCGACGCGTTCCGCGCTGAGGGTGCGGACAATATCCAGCCTGACCTGTCTTGGTGCACACACCAGACTGGCCACCAGATAAGCGACAAACAACAACGACAGGGCCAGCACCGGACCGTTCCGCGTGATCAGACCGGCCAGGATCAACGCGTAGGCAACCAGGCTAGGCAGGAAGGCTCGTCGCATGACCTGATCTCAATCGATCACCGGCACGGGCACCTGGGCAAGCACTTGGGCAATGATCTCTTCGGCCACGCGGTGGATCATCCAATGCTCGGGCTGCAAGATCAGGCGATGGCTGAGCACCGGCACGGCGAAGCGCTTGATATCGTCGGGAATGACATAGTCGCGCCCTGTGAGCGCGGCATAGGCCCGCGCCATCTTGAGAAAGGCCAGCGAGCCGCGCGGACTGGCACCCACCGCCACCCGCCTATCCTGGCGCGTGGCGTGGACGAGGGTGGCAATGTATCGTTCCAGATCCTGGTGAATGTGCACCGTTTCGACCAGCTTGATCATCTCGATTATCTGCCCGGCACTGGTCACCTGATCCAGGGCAACCTCATCCTGCCGGCGCTCGCGGCGACGGCGCAGGATCTCCGTTTCCTCTTCCAAGCTTGGGTAGCCGACCGACAGCTTGAGCATAAAGCGGTCCAATTGAGCCTCGGGCAGGGGGAACGTACCTTCATATTCTATGGGGTTCTGCGTGGCCATCACCAGGAATGGCTCAGGCAGGCGCATTGTCTCGCCTTCCAGCGTGACCTGCTTTTCCTGCATCGCCTCCAGAAGCGCCGACTGGGTCTTGGGCGAGGCACGGTTGATCTCATCGGCGAGGATGATGTTGGCAAAGATAGGCCCCTTGCGCAGCTCAAAGCGGCCGTCGATCCGGTTCAGCACATAGCCGCCCGTGATATCACCCGGCAGCAGATCGGGCGTGAACTGGATGCGCTTGAAATCAAGGCCGAGCACCGATGCAAAGCTACGGGCGATCAGGGTCTTGCCCAATCCGGGCAGATCCTCCAATAGGATGTGACCACCCGCCAGCACCGCAGACATGACCGTCTCCAACAAGTGGCGCTTGCCGACAACAGCCCGCTCCACTTCAAGGATCACGGCTTGCGCGTGGGCAGATAGCTCATGGAGATCCTTCACTGAGGAAAAGGTATCAATGCTCATACTTCTGTCTCCATTTCTGAAGCAAGATATTCGACGACCTGGCTCGGGTCCAGGCCCAACGGAGTGGGGGTCCGGCGGCGGCGAAACCCCCAACGCCCGCGGTCCAGGGGTGGGCGGTCCATACCGGCTTCCAGGTAGGCCTGGACCTGCGGGGGCATCAGTTTTCGAGCCCCATTAGTCCCGCCGCCCCTGTGCAAGACGACTGCTTGTTCTAGCTCACCTAACCGGTGAGCAATCAGCCATTTGAAATAGATGCCTCGCTTGGTATTGTGGATGTGCCCGGCCAGCTTTTCGATCGGCCCTGGAGCGGCGGCTCGCTCCTCTTTCGCGGCACGCCGCAGAGACAAGCCCACGTATCTGCCCAGGCTGATCAAAGCGACCAACACCCCTCCGGCCACCAGCAGGCTCCAGTAAACCCACTGCGGGATCGACCGCAACATCAGGCCGGCCATCCACAAAAGCTGAATCGCCGGCACGATACATATGTCCTGGATCGTGCCCTGTAGCAGGAGAGCCAGCAGCACCACGGCAACGAACACTGCTCCCCACACCAGCAACCGTCGACCCATCGGTGTCTGCATTCCTTACATCCTCAGCTATCCGCGATCGCTTTCATGATCTCGGCAAGGCACTCTGACGCCTCTCGGACTTGATCAGGGCTTGACTCACGGCTGCCGTAGCGCGCCTGCTCGAAAAGCCGCGTCAGCCGGCTCACCGAACCGGCCGGCAACCCCAGATGCTCCAGGCGTGCTGCGAACTCGCGGGCCGTCATGGCCTCGTGGCGCCCCACGCCGCGCTGCCGTTTGATCGTCGCGCTCATGTCCGCATAGCACCGGATGACCACGTCCTCCCAGTTGCGACCGGCGAGCAGATCGTCGAGCGCCGAACGAGTGATCCCGTGCAGCTCTTCTTTTGGCGTGTGGAAAGAAGACCAGATCCAGAATCCGAACGCTGCAATGAGCCCGACTACTACCAGTGTGACCGCATAACGCACCCATCCGGGTACCGCCGGCTCCTCAAATGCGACCGGCACCGGCGTGCCTGCGCCCTCGATCCCCTCTGAAGGTCCACTGACCGGACTGGGAGCATGCGCTCCAGGCGTAGCCGTCACTTCCTGCTCCTCTGGCGGATTGTAGAGCCTTGTGACCAGCAATCCGATCGCCGCATACAGCAACAATATGCCCGTGGTTCTGAGCATCGCCCGGCGGTCTTTCGGTGACCGCAGCACTATGACCAGGGAGACCAGCGTCGCAATCCCGAACAGGATTAAGAAGATGTCAAAAAGAATGGGAGGGAACCCGATCGTCAGCGCGCCGGGAGCGGTCTCGGCGGCCTTGGGCAGGCTAAAGCTCTCACCCTGCGCAAACTCTAGGTTGTTTAGGCTGGCAGCCAGCAAGAACACCGTCACAATGACTGCGGCACTTGCCACTATTATGGACAAGCGTCTGGCCTGATGGCTGGCGAAGAATCTCTTTATGGAAGGGGCGGGCAACTTGATTGTCATGCTGATATACAGTACCGCCTGTGCGGCATCCTTCCCGTGTCCTTGCGGCTGCAGGGCAAAGGGTCTCGCAGCTACTTGGCCTCCATCAGTGCCTGCCGAGCCAACTCAAAGCCTGCAGGCAGTGTAAAACTAAAGGTGCTGCCACGGCCCGGCAGATTCTCGCTTTCGACCCCCACCTGGCCGCCCATCTTTTCGACGATGCGGCGGACGATCGATAACCCAAGTCCGTGTCCTCTGGCCCGCACCAGCGGCAAGCCGTCCTGCATGTGGCCAAGCCGTGTGTAGGGCGTGAATAGCTGAGCCTGTTCCTGTGGGGAGATGCCGTTGCCGTTGTCGTGCACCCAGAACTGTACCCAGCCATCGGCCAGGAGCTGTGCGCCCAGTTCAAGGCGAGGTGGAGTACCGCCATACTTGCAGCCGTTGCTGATATAGTTGACCCAAATCTCCTCGATCCACGGCGCATGGCCTACCACCTGCGGCCATTCCGTGGGTACCACGATCTCAGCCTGGTATTCCCGGATAAGATAGGCTAGGCGCTTGCGGGCCTGCTCTATGACATAATCCATGTCCAACGGCTCGATCGTCACCTCCGTTCGGCGCACACTCGCCAGGAGAAGCAGCTCGTCCACGATGTTCACGATTCTGATTGTGCTTTGCTTCAGAATTCGCAATGCCTCATCTTGCTCTGTTTCCGACATGACATGCCGATCTACCAGCAGCGAATCTGCATAACCGGCGATCGTCGTCAGCGGGTTCTTGATGTCGTGGGCAACGGTGTGGGCAAAGGCGTCGAGCTCTTCGTTGCGCGCCTCAAGCTCCTTCAGTTGGCTGGCGAGCCTGGCGTTAGCTCTATTGAGCTGCCGGTGCAGGTCGCGCAGGGCCAGATGCGTCTGCAGGCGGGCCATCACCTCTTCTATCTCAAACGGCTTGGTGATATAGTCCACACCGCCGGCGGCGAAGGCTTTTATCTTGTCTTCCGTATCGTCCAGTGCGCTGAGAAACAGCACGGGAACGTCGCGCATCCGGTCGTCAGTCTTTACCTGACGGCACACCTCAAAGCCGTCCATTTCGGGCATCAGAACATCCAGCAGGATCAGATCGGGAACCTGAAGCCCCACTGCCTCCAATGCCTCTGCTCCGCTGGCAGCGGTCCTAACCGTGTGCCCATACCCGATAAGTATCTGCCTGAGCAGCGACAGGTTTTCTAGCTTGTCGTCTACGATCAAGATATCGCCCATGGTGACCTCTGTCGTTTCCGACCTCAATCCGTTCCCTGAGGGGGATTTCCAGATCCAAAGATGTCGCCCATGACTTCAGGTGCATAGGCGGCGACCAGCTCGGGCGTGATGGCATTTGCTCGGATGATGTCGGTGTACAACTGCGCGCTGCGGCGCGGCCTGCGCACTTGGGTCTGCTCGTCGAGAGCAATTAGACCGAAACGCAATGCCCAACCCTCGGCCCACTCGAAATTGTCGGTAAGCGACCAGTGGTAATACCCTCGCACATCCACACCCTCGGCAATGGCGCGCTGCACCTGGGCCAGGTGGGTGAGCAGGTAACGGGGCCGTTGGTCGTCGTCGGCATCGGGCAGCCCGTTCTCAGTAACATAGATCGGCTTGCCCAGGGCGGCCACCCGCTTGAGCACGCGGTAGATCCCCTCGGGATATATCTCGCCGTACGGGCCCGCACGCCCACTGTCGCTGACCTCCCTGCCGGGCGTGAGCTGGAGAAATTGCCGCTGCGGACTCACCCGCTGTCGCGTATAGTAGTTGACGCCCCAAAAGTCAACGCTGTCGATCAGCGGGGAATAGGTGGTGCTGAGGGGGAACCTCAGCCTGCCGTCGCTTACCGACCGAAAGACGATTTCGTGAAAGATGTAATCCACCAGATTGGCAGCGAGGACGGAAGGGCGGCCGGCGGGGTCCAGCGGCTCAAGGGCAATCATGTTGAGGACCAGCCCCACTTGGGCGCTTCCGTCGAGGGCCTTGATGGCGCGGTAGGCTGCGGCATGGGCCTGGATCTGGTGGCTCAGCACCTGGAAGCAGTGGCGCGGGCTTTTCTCACCCGGTGCGTGCACGCCCAGCAGGTAGCCCAGCGTGGCATACACGTTCGGCTCGTTGATCGTGCACCACAGCTTGACCAGGTCGCCCAACTGCTCGACGACATGCCGGACAAATCGCCGGAAATGGCCGACGATCGCCCGGCTGCGCCAGCCACCCTGAACGGCCAGCCACAGGGGTGAGCTAAAGTGAAACAGGGTTACCATCGGTTCGATGCCTCGCCGGTGCAGGCCGGTCAGCATCTCCCGATAGCGGGCAATGGCCGCCGGATCGAATCTGCCTTCTTCCGGCTCGATGCGGCTCCACTCGACCGACAGGCGGTGGGTGTTGTGCCCCATGTTGGCCATAAGATCAAAATCGGGCTCGGCGTTGCGCCACCAATCACACGCTAGCCCGCTGAGGTCACCATGCCAGATTGTGCCCGGCTTGTGCTCGAATGCCCACCAGTCGTTGTTGATGTTATCACCCTCCACCTGGTGGGCTGCGGTGGCGGCGCCCCACAAGAATCGGTCCGGGAAAGACAGTTTTCCGGTCTCCTGACGGAGGTCTCCGCTGACTATTCCGGCCACAGAAGGTCCTTGTGCTTAAACTGTGCTGCCGATAAGGCAAAGAGGATGAAAGCATACACTACCGTCACAACCCATGCCAGCAGGTATGAGCCATCGTGGCGGCTGGCTGAAGCCTGAGCCAGCAGCGTCGCCATCGGCCACAGCACAAACCCCGCCGCCCGGCTCAGCCACTGCAGGCCACGTTCCTCCAGGAACGAGCGCCGATCGTTGGCGATCAACAGCCCTGTGACCAACACATAGCCCACCATGTTTGAGCCATCCCGGCTGACGAGTGACGACAACGGAAGGGCCAGGGTGGCCATGAACAGCCACAAGGCCAGCCAGGTCGGTATGATCCACAGCGCCGAGGGGAAATCCAGGGTGAGCTTGCGCTGGAGCAAAGCAGCCTCGGTCATCAGTAAGGCGATGACGGCCGTCACGGCCAGGCTGCCGGCTACTATCGCAGCCAACAGCTCGCTGCGGCGGTGCAGACGGGCGGCGAGTGGATAGAACGACGCCCGGTTGGCGCACCCGGTCAGCAGCAGTGCCGTCAACAGGGCGATCGCCCCTAGACCTACGCCGGCAACGGTGATAAACTGGGCTTGATCCATGCCATACTGAAAAGCAATGGCGTAGAAGGTGAATCCGGCGGCCACCGGCACAAGGCCGGCCAGCGACCGGAACATGTCGCGGATCAGGAATAGGCTCAGGGTGTAGATGCGCGTCACGAGGATCCCCCCTTGGGGAATTGCGCCGGACCGGTCACTCTTAGGTAGATCTCTTCCAAGCTTGGCGGTTGCTCGTGGTGCGAGTCAAGTCCCTGAATGTCGACGCCGGCATCGAGGAGAAGGCGCAGGACCTGAGCTTTGAGTGACTGCGCTTCACCGAGATCCTGGTCAGGGGGAGGAGCCAGCATCACCTGGCCATCGCCCACAGCAATGCCGGGCGACAAGGCGGCCAAGCGAGCGGATAGGTCAGCCGGCAGGGGACTGGTGGTGATGACGATCTCGGTTCGTGCAGAGCGATCGCCGAGGGAGTGGGCTCCAAGCATTTCGGGCAGCGGACCGGCGTGCAACAACTTGCCCTGCTTTAGAACGGCGACATGGGTGCATATGCGCGTTACCTCGTCCAGGTTATGGCTGGAAAGAAAGACGGTCTTGCCTGCCAGGTGCAATGCCACGATCTGATCGCGCATAAACTTCTGAGCGGCCGGATCGAGTCCCAACACCGGCTCGTCCAGCATGATCAGGTCCGGATTGCCCAGCAGAACTTGGGCCAGTCCTACTCGTTGGAGGGTCCCTCGCGATAGTACACCCAGGCGCCGCCCGGCGAACTCTTCCAACCCCAACTGGCCCAGCAGCCGGTCTATGTCACGGCCGAGGAGCTTGCCGGTCAGTCCGCTGAGGTGCCCCAGCACGCTCAAATAATCGCGAACGGTGAAACGGGTGGGGTAGAAGGCGTGCTCCGACAGGTAGCCGATCCGAGCTGTGCCAAGCCCGCCCCGGTCGATCTGTCCTGCCTCGGGGAAAATAAAGCCCATGACCAGCTTCAAGAAGGTGGTCTTGCCGGAACCGTTTGGTCCCAAGAGGCCGAAAACGGTCCCGGCAGGGACGTCCAGTGACAGGCGGTCAAGCGCAAGCGTGGAGCCATAGCGCTTGGTGAGCTCGCTAGCGCGCAGCATATAGACGATCGGCTCCCCTACCTATAATCGTAAAAGCCTCTGCCGGCTTTGCGACCCAGTTGCCCGGCCAGCACCATCCGGCGCAGCAGCGGCGGCGCCGCATAGCGCGCATCTTTGTACTCTTCGAACATCGCATCGGCGATGAACAGGCACGTATCAAGCCCAACAAAGTCGAGCAGTGTCAACGGCCCCATCGGGTGGTTCAGGCCCAGCTTGATCGCCGTGTCAATGTCCTCTTTGGTCGCCAGACCCTCCTCGTAGACCCGCACTGCGTCCAGGACGTAGGGAATTAGCAGGCGGTTCACGATAAAGCCAGGCGTATCCTTGGCCGTGACCATCGTCTTGCCCAGGGAAGCGCCGAACTGATACACAGTAGCCATTGTCTCGTCGCTAGTAAGGATGGTGCGCACAAATTCTATGAGCGGCATCACCGGCACCGGATTGAAAAAGTGGATGCCCAAGACCTTGTCCCCTCGTTTGGTGACACTGGCCATTTCGGTGATGCACAGCGACGATGTATTGCTGGCCAGGATGGCGTGCGGCGGCAGAACCCCGTCTAGCCTGGCAAAGAGCTCCTTCTTGATCGCCATATTTTCGATCACAGCTTCGATCGCCAGGTCGCAGTCGGCAAAATCGGCCAAGTCCAGCGTGTCGCTCAAGTGCGCCAGCGCCTGGTCGCACTGCTCTTGCGTCGCCTTGCCCCGTGTGACTGCCTTGTTGAGCGAATCACGGAGCCTGGCCATCCCTTTCTGCAATAGCTCGGCATTTGCCTCTGTGACCACGACGTCGTACCCGGCACGGGCACACACCTCCGCGATGCCCGAGCCCATCAGACCACAACCTACCACTCCGACGCGATTGATCTCCATTGATTCCTCCTCGAAAGTAGACTCCTACCTGACCCTACCCTGTCGCGCTCTGCGCGGCACTGAACAGCGGGCTCCCCCAAGAAAGAGGAACGCTCCTCCTAGGAGGATTCGTCAGTGTCATCCTTGGTGGGGGACCTGTCTTCTTTAGCTCCGCCTCGCTCAGGGTACTGACGCGATGGCCGAGGATCGGATCTCTGTACGCCATGGCTCCATGGCCGCGAGCTCTCTGACGGGGATCTCCGGCGGTCCTGCATGTCTTGCCCTGAGCGCCCCGAAGCCCGCTCACCGGACCAATTTGGCCGCCCGAAATCGTCCATCAGTCGCGGTCGCCATTCCGTGCTCTTGGCTAGCTCACGAGGATCCCTTCCCTCCAGGCGAGAGGATGGGGCAGCCGTCTCGGCATAATCCGGTTCCTTGAGAGTCAGCGGGATCTTGAGCACCGCCATGACCGCCTCCGTGCGCCACAGCTTGGCAGCATCGATCTCGCCCAGATCGAACAGCAACTGCCGCAGTTCTGGATCGACCGCCATTTGCCTGTCGGCCAGCTGCATCTTGTACCACGAAGCTGCCCGGCTCAATCCATCGTGGATGAAGCGCAACTTGGATTCCGTGTCAACTCGACTGGCGGCGTGGTCCAGGAGCTTTTCGTCGAGTTCCAGTTCCTGGGCGGCCACATCCAACCGTCGTAGATAACTGGCCAACGGCCCGATCGCTATCTGATAAGCCTGCAACAGCGATTTGAGCAGCTCGGTCATCACGGCCTGATGCTCCGACTCTAAATAGTCCTCAAAGATCTTGATATAAGTCAACTTGTATCGCAGGTTGCGCGACAGGCGGATGACCACAATAGATTCCGGCATTACTTCCCCTCTCTAATCGTAGGGTGATCGTATACTTGTCGTCCAGCACTACACACACTTTTATGGTATGCTCTATATCGAGCAACTGGCATGGTTCATGGCGGGCGAGCGTCATCCTCACGGGAGCCCCGCGAGGGCGGGAGCGAACCGGTGAGGTCAACTATGAGCCATGCCATGAAATCTCTTCTTCTCCTCCTTTTTTAGGAGAGCTAAGGGTTGGGCCGCCCTTGGCTCTCTCTGTTTTGGGCGGAATCTCTTCGGAGGCAGGGTATCACTCCCGTTTGAACCATTGTAGCAGCTTCATTACCATCCCGACATTGCCTGTAACTTTGATCTTGCCGCCCATGAACGCCGGAATGGGATCGAGCTGCCCCTTGGTCAGGGCTACATAGTCGTTGGCATCCATCGTGACCGTCACGTCAGGTTGGGGAATGGCCTCTTCCCTGACCTGACACTTGCCGTCGGCCACATCCACAATCCACTTGCCGCCATCTTTACCCGTCAGGTCGAGCTGGATCAGTGCCTTGGCATTGCCAGCTTTTTCGGGTAGAAACGCGCCCGGCATCGCCTCAAAGATCTTTTGCACCTCGGATGACATAATACGCCCCCTTAACGATGTCAGTAAGCTAGAGGCCCGGCTATCCTGCTTGATGAACCGGGTATGTTGGATCCCCGTCGGGAGAGTATAGCACAGGGAGCCAAGTCCGTCAAAACAGAGAAGTGACAGGTTCTATGGTTGGGGGGTGGGGATGCCCTTGCTGAGCATCATCTCGTGGCTCTGCGCTCTGTCGAGCGCGGCCTTCCAGCCGACATATTGGTCTAGCTTTTCCGGTGAATAGATCTGGCGCATCGCATCCCACCAGATCAGATCATCGGTTCGCTCATAGTGCCAATACTCGGTGCCGTTGCTGTCGGTGTTCCAGTGGTAATCCCCTTCGATGGCGTAAGCCGCGATCCGTTCCCATCCGTGGCGTTTGGCGATTTCGGTCACATCCACGTAATAGCCAGCAGGGATTGGAAGGCGCTTGCCCCCGGC
The DNA here is from genome assembly GCA_034429215.1 of Anaerolineae bacterium. Classification (GTDB taxonomy): domain Bacteria; phylum Chloroflexota; class Anaerolineae; order JAAYZQ01; family JAAYZQ01; genus JAFGOG01. Next base: position 84,583 of record DAOUGI010000009.1, read on the forward strand.
ATCGTAGGCTTTTGGCTCTTCTGCTTGGACGATGTGCCACCAATACCGCCAGGGGTTGTCTTTCAGCGGCTCGCCCTGCGAGCCGTCCTGGCGGGCAGAGCGCAGGTACATACGCCAGGTAACGATGCCTCCGAAATCCTCACGGGCCAGGAGCATCTGATCGACGCCGTCCACTTTGTACTCCAGCGGCAGGTCGAGGGCACGGCCGGTTTTGTGCCAGCTCAGATAGCCATAGTCATAGGCGTACATCGCTTTGCGGCGAACCTGGTCGATGTTGCGCCACGAGCCGAGCGTCTGGTGTAGGAGATCGTAGCCGCTGGCGTCGATTAGCGCTTGCTGCCAGGCAACCAGGGAAGGCGACACCAGCTCGTTGACCAGGATCGGCTGGTCGGCGGCCAAGATGCTGGGCATCTCGACGACTTGAGCCAGCGTGTCTGGCGCCAGGGTGGGCGATGGCGTCGGTGTCTGTGGCGCCGGCGGCAGTTGGGCCAGCAGTCGCTCAAAAGAGACAACCTGGGCGGGAGCCGGCGCAGGGTGGCGATCGTCCAAGCCGGTTTCGGTCAGCCGCACCGGCTTGTCCTCTGCTTGGTGGTAGAGGCGATAGTCGCCCGGGCGATAGGGGTCATATGTCTCAAAGGGTGGGCCTGGATCGTAAGCGGCCCACACCAGCCGGCCCTTTGCATCCCAGGCCGGGTCCAGGTCGGGCCAGGGGCTGCCGGTCAGCCGCTCGGGTGTGCCCGCGGAGATCCCCTGCCCTTCGGTGAGGGGACCCACCGCCGGCATTTGGTAGATCTCGGCGTTGCGGTTGCCGGTTTTGACGTCCACGTCGCGCCACGAGACAAAGGCCAGCGATTCGCCGCCTGTGCCGCCCTCATGCGGCGCAGGACTCCAGGCTGGGCTCTCGTCGTCGGCAGCATTTTGTGTTAGGTTGACCGCATTCCCTCCTGCCGCCGGCATCAAGTAGATCTCTTTGTTGCCGTCGCGCCAGGAGGTGAAGGCGATCGACTGCCCGCCAGGGCTCCAGGCAGGGCCATAGTCGCCGGCCTTGTCTTCAGTCAGGCGGCGAGGTTGCCCGCCTGCTGCCGGCATGACATAGATCTCGAGGTTACCGTCACGGTAGCTCTCGAAGGCGATGTGGGTCCCGTCGGGGCTCCAGGCCGGCGCTCCGTCGTAAGCCGGGTTGTTGGTCAGGCGGGTCAGCGCTCCGCTGGTCAGATCGAGGAGATAGATCTCCCAGTTTCCGTCGCGGTGCGACTCGAAGGCCAAGGCGCCGCCGTCGGGCCGCCATGCCGGGTCGCGGTCCTCGGCCGGGTGACGGGTCAGGTTGGTCAGCTCACCGCTGCCGGTGTCGAGCAGGTAGATTTCGGCGTTGCCGTCACGGGTTGTTTCAAAGGCGATCAGGCTCACGCCCGGCAATGGCGTCGGAGTTGGGGTTAGGGTCGGAGTGGGTGTGACAGTAGGTGTTGGTGTGGACGTCTGGGTCGCCGTCGCCGTGGGCGGTGGTGTGACGGTGGGTGTGGTGGTCTGGGTAAGGGCTATGGCCGATGGCGTCGCGGTTGGCGCCCCGGCGCAACCGGACAACGGCAGTAAGCACAGGACGACGAGCAGCAGGAAACAGGTGGCAAGCAGCGGGGCAGGATGCACGCGCTCAGGAGTCACTTGCACCGGTCTCTTCCTCTGGCGACGGCGCCCACGGCGGCTCTGGCCAGAAGGGCTGGGTTGGATTGAAAAAGTTGTAGAGCATGTTGCTCACGTCGCGGTAGAGCGGTTGGTTGATCCCCCAGTTGATCCAGTCGATGTCCTGCCAAATGTAAAAGCTCACGAGGTAGGTGGCGCCCGGCGAAAAGACGATGCCCACCTCGCCGCGGGTGTCGCCCCACGACACGGCATAGCCGGAAAAGCCATGCTTGTGGGCCAGCTTGACCTCAGCAGGGATGCCCGCCCCCAGCATGTTGCGCAGGTCGTTCGAGGCCATGATGTCGATCATTTCCCGGCAGGCCTGCGGGGTGATCGTCGGATAGACCTTGCGCAGCGTCCCTTTGTCAGCCGTGCACTGGTAGATCATCTCTAACAGTTTGGCCATCTCCGCCGGCGTCGACTTGACACAGCGGTCGTAGCGCGGCGCTTCACTTGGCGCGGCCCAGACGGGGGCATAGACGGCGGCGGGCATGAAATGCCAACCGGATCCTGACTGCGACTGAAAAGAGCCCGACCTGTAGCTCGTCCAGACCAGACCAGGCTCGTCTTCCCATTGCTCGACTACCTGGAATGGAGCGCACAGGCGAAAGTTTGACAGCCCTAGTCGCTGCATGGATGCGGTAACCCGCTGCGCCCCGGCCGTAGCCGACCCATTGCCCATGGTTGCCATCAACCGGTTGGCGCACGGGTTGCACGACTCGACCCCCATCATGTCGAGCAGCTCCTGGTGGGTCTGCTGATCTACCGTTCCCTGAAAATAGCGATATACCTCGACCATGATCCCGATCTTGACGATGCTCATCCCAGACAGGACATACTTGGTGTTGGAATCATAGATCACCTGGCCGGTATCCAGGTTCTTGACCAGGATGCTGGTCACCCCGGGGAACTCGGCCAGGCGGGCCTGAAGCGGCGGGATCAGGATATCGGGCTTGAGTGGCGGCGGCGCCACCGGGTCCGGCTCGAAGGTGATCGGCGTTGTGACACCGGCGCGCAGTGCCTGCTCTACCTGGCGCAGCGCCTTGTTTACGTCGAAGGTCAAGCCGGGCTCGCCGAGGTCGAAAAAATAGGCGTAGGTGGTGGTCAGCGGGCCTTGGTAAGTGGCCAAATGGGGGAAAGTCCAGGTCAGCTCGCCGGTGTAGGTGATGCGCGGCGTGCCCTCGATGCCCCCTGTAGTGCTGACCGGCATCGTGGCCGTATAAAAGCTGGGTGGGCCGGGCTCCCGCTCCATGGCCGGTCCCAGGGTGTTGAGCATCGCCTTGATCCGGCCCGAGCTTTGATCCGGCTCGATGATGGTGACCGGAAGGATCACCTCCCGCTCTTGGGGGTTGTCTACCAGGTCGTTGACCATCTGGGCGGCGGAGTCGACGTCGAGCTGGCGCCCCGGCTTGCCCGGAATGAAGGTCAGGTTCTTCGTGCTGACCATCGGCTCCACGGATGTCACGTTGTGTGTCTCGGCTACCTTGGCCATGAAGCGGGCGGCGGCCTCTGGGTCGTGGCTCATCCGCAACGGAATGTCGAGGGTCAGCGTTTCGCCCTGACCTTTTAGCCAACCCCAGAAGCCTTTCCAGTAGTCATATTGGTGGCTGGCGGCCATGGCCTCGTCGACCATGCCTGTCACCGGGATTTCGAATGCGAGGTCGTCTGCGGGTGACAGGGTCAGAGACTGAATCTGGTATAGCAGCTCAAAGTCTTGGTAATATGGCGCGGCGACGGTTTCCATCACCTTGGCGCGCGCCTCCTCAGGGCTAAGCCAGCCGACCGGCACGCCGGCGACCGTGACGCCGGGCTGGATCAACGCCCGGTAGGCGTCGTACTGGGCCCGGTAGCGCTTGTAAGCGTTCCAGCCGAGTAGGCCGCCGCCGGCGACCACCAGGATCACGATCGCCAGCACGCTGAGCCTGAGGTATCTCACCCGCTTTATCGCAGAATTTTCTCCATCCATTCCCGTGTCTCAATGGGGCGCATGAACTGTCCGATGTAATGGTCGCCCAGCCACAATTCGAGGTGCAGGTGCACTTCGCCATTTAGTCCGTTCAATGACTCGGGGGTGCCCGAGTTGCCGACGGTGGCGATTACCTGGCCCCGCTTCACACCGGCTCCGACCTCTATTCCCGCGGCGATACCACTCAGGTGGGCATAGCGCGACACCAGCCTTCCCTCGTGCTCGATCCAGACCTGTTGCCCGCGGTAGCCATCCAGCACGTCTGGCGGAGTATAGCCCAGCCGCTGCCATTCGGCAGCGTAGGCCTGGGCCTGCGCCAGAGTGAGGGGCGTATAATCCACCATGGCCCGAACGACCACGCCATCGGCCACGGCCCGCACCTTTGTGCTACGATTGATGGTCACCCCGGCAGTAGAGGTGTAAAAGTCGCTGCCTTCATGTACCCCCAGCCGGTAGTGGCGCGGCGCGCCCGGCGACTGAAAGTCGCGGCTGGTAAAGTGCGCCCCTTCAATCGGCACCAACAGACCACGCAGGCCGTCCAGCACGGCGGGATCATACGCCTGACGGCCGGCCGCCAGGGGCTCGCCCTGAACAGTCGCCTGCCGTTCCGGTTGACCATAAAAGTACAGCACGTCGCGCCCGGCGAGGATCACCTCCCCGGTCTGCCCGGCCCATAGGGCGCTGACGGCGCGGCGATCGGAGAACTGGTACAGCGCCTGCAGCCGCCCGCTCTCCGGATCGAGCGCCAGCAGACGGCGGCCGGCGCGGTCCAGTACGTACACGGCCGATTCCGTGGCGTGAATCTGGCGGGGGTGCATCAGCGTCACGCTCGCAGCGGGCCGAAAGCCGGCCACTTGCTGCCCGTCGCGGTAGCGGATCAGGGTGCCTACCGGGTTGCTCATGGCCCGGGTCAGCACATATACATCTTGAGCCCCGGCGCCGATATCGACATCGCGGTTTTTGGGGACCGTGGCCCAGGCAGCACCCCTGTCTCCGCTGCGAAAGCGCCAAACTTTTTCGTGCGTCGTCTCCAGCAGGTAGCGATTGGCGCCTTGACCGGACAGCGCTACGTAGTAATGATCGGAGGTATCGCCCGACGACCGGCCGTGGCGTTCCACATCCCATGTGCCGCTGTCCGGCTCGTAGCGATAGACGTCGCCGGCGCGATCCAGGAGCAGAAGCGTCCCACCGTCTGCTGCCGACAGGTCGAGCGGTTCCAGAACGTGGACGCCCGCCACATCGTCGCCGGGAGCCAACAACAGCTCAGGCTTCACGGGATTGGTCAGGTCGATGGCCAGCACGCGCCCTCCGTCGAGCAGGTAGGCGGTGTCGCTGATAACTTCCAGGGCCTCGGGATGGACAAAGGTGCCGGCCGGGTAGCGCCAGGCCCCGGTGTTGGCCTCGCTGCCGGCCGTCAGCCACTGGTGCTCGGCGTTCGCCTGTTCCGCTTCGACGCTGACGATCTCGCCGGCAGATGCCAAGAGCGCCTTCACGCCGGCCAGATTCCGATCCAGCTCGGGGTCGTCGTGATCGGTCAGCTCGACGGTGACAGAGGCCACTCCCTCCCCGGCCAAATAGTCGCCGATTTCGCCGGTGATCGGGTAACTGGTCCAGCCATCGGGAGGAACCGGATAGCCGGTGGCCTCAGATAGGATGGCGGCCAGCCGGGTGGAAGGCAGGTGGCGCTGGCAGTTGTCGCCATAGATCGCTTCGGCGGCGCTGTGGTAAAAGACCGCGATCCAGGCGTCGGCCAGGAAATCGCGGACGGCGCGTATTTCCGGCTCGGAGAAGGGGTAGGCGCCTCCGGCCCCTGGGTGTGGCCCTTCCAGCCCGACGGTGTCGGGCGACCAGTCGTTGCCGGCACAGCCGTCCAGGTCGGTGTCGGCGTTTCGGTTCAGGTCCACGTTGCGGGCGTTCCAGCGGGTCCCGGCAGCCAGACCGTCGGGGTTCATCGTCGGGATGATCCACAGGCTGACATCGGCCGGCACTTCGGCCGGATGGGCCTGGAAGTGGACCAGGAGCTGCTGGGCCAGGACGTGGGTATTGGCCTCAAAGCCGCCGTGGATGTCGCCGACCAGCACCACTTTGAGCGGTCCATCCCCGATGCGGTGTGCGGTAATGGGCCGGCCTTCGACCGAGTAGCCGATGACCTGAGCGCCGGATGTCTCTGCCGGCTGCTCATCGCCGGCCGGTGCGGCCGGCGGGGGTGACGCGGGCGCAGCCGACGCGGATCCCTCGTCTGTGGGTGAGAGGGTGGGGTAGGCCGCGGAGTCTGGTGTCGGGGCGGAGTCGCCGCCTGTGTTCCCTTCGGTCGTGGTTTGGACGGGTGGGACAGTTGTACCGGTGGCAGCCGGCGCGGCAGGAGGGCTGGTGGGCCGGGCGGTCGGCGTCGGGGTGGGCGTGGGGCCTTGGTTTTGGGTGGGGCGCGGCGAAGGGGACGCCGCCAGGCTCACCTCAGACGTGGGGACAACAGGCAGTTCGGCGGATGCGTTCCCAACAGGGGACAGGCCTGCTATGGCGATACCGCTTGTTACGAGGGCTACCAGGAGCCCTAGCAGCAGCCCTCTGGTCGGAAGGCTAAAAGACACCGGGCCTGCCCTCCAACCTGCACCTTTCAACTTCCAACCCCTCGATCGTCACGGCAAGATCCTCTGCCGGAAATAGGCCTCTTGCAGCGGCATCAGGTCGGCCGTCGTGAATTCCTGGATCACCGTGAAAAAGTCGCGTGACTTGGCCATCTGGTAGGTGTAGCGCCGCACATATTCTTTCATGCAGGCCAAGAAGGCCGGGTCACCCATCGTCTCTCGCAGGTCCCGGACGAACTCGGCGCCCCGGCGATAGACGGCGTTCATATAGTCACGGTTATTTCGGAACTGGTAGATGAGCAGGTCGATCTTGCCCGCCGGCGCATACTGCCGGATTTCGGTGTCCCACCACCATTCCCGGTCGCCGGGCAGGTAGCGCTCGTAGTAAAGGTAGGAGCTGTATTGGGCCAATGCCTCGTCGAGCCATGGTTCTGATACCTGGTCGTTGCCTACAAGCCCGTAGAACCACTGGTGCGACACCTCGTGGGCGGTCAGCGAAATCAGGCTAGTCTGGGCGGTGCCATCGTACTGGTCGTAGAAGGTCGAGCCGAGGAAGGTCAGGCCGCCGAATTCCAGCCCACCGGCAAAATCGGTCTCGCACAGACGATAAGCCTGGTAGGGATAATCGCCGTACAGCTCGGTGAACAGATCGAGAGCCTTGGCCGCCGTATCGAGTGCGGCTCGGCCCGCCGTCTCATTGCCGGGGAAATAGTAGGAATAGACGACCTGATCTCCGTCCGCACCGACCGGGGCGGTGTCGATCAGGTACACATCGCTGGCCGCCAGGGCAAACGACCGGGCGTTTTGGGCTTCATAGTGCCAACGGTTGCCGGTGTGTGTCTCTGCGCCGGTGCCGGCCACGATCACGCTCTGCGTGGTTGTGATCGTCACATGATAGTCGGCAACCTCGGTCACGTACGGGTCGCCGACCGGAAAGTAGGACAGGGTGTACCAGCCTTTGTCCTGGCGGTAAGGCGCCATGACCGGATACCAGTTGCCCAGGCTGATTGCTCGCTTGGAGTAGCCAAAGCTGGCATCGCTGAACTCGGCATCCTGTTCGATGCGGGGCAGGCTTAGCGTATAGCTTAGGTAGAGCGTCACGCGCTCGTCGGGCGGCAGCTCGTTGGGCAAGACCACTTTCAAGGTGACGTCGAGGGGAAAAACTTCGGGCTGGACCATCTCGCCATCCACATCTATCTTGATGTCGTTTAGGGTAAAGGTGCCCTTGCTGCGGTTGGGGTGGACGTTGAGCATCAAGTCGGTCAGGGTCGTGCTGGTGGCGTTGGTATAGTCGATCTGCTGCCGCACGTCGAGTATATGCTCGGCATAGTTGAGGGTGGCGTCGATCGTGTAATCGGTTCCGTCAAAGGTTGGGGCGGGGATGGCGGTAGGTGTGGAGGTTGGACCGCCTGTAGGCTGGATCGGCCCGACCGCCTGCCGCCGGTACAAATAGACGCCGGCGATGCTCAGAAAGACAACGCCGATCAGCAGCAACAGCACGTCGCCGATGATCACCGAAACCCGGCTGCGCCGCGGCTCAGCCGGCGAGTACACGGGCGCAGACGATGCCTGCTTCACTGGATCGGGCGCCGGCGCCGGCACAGGCGGTGACTTTTTCCCCCGCGTCTTGGCTTTTGCCTTGTCGTAGAGGGTCAGTACCTCTTCCGATGGGATCCCCAGGTAGGATGCATAGGTGCGCAAGAAGCCGCGCGTATGCAGCTCGCTGCTAAAGGCGCCGAACGATTCAGACTCCAGCGCTTCCAGGTAGGCGCGCTGGATCCGGCTGTCTTCGGCTACCTGGTCGATTGTCAGCTCCTTGGCTTCGCGAGCTGCCTTTAGACGTTCACCCAACTCACCCATGATCACAATCCAAACTCGCCTATACGGCAATGTCCCGGCGCTGGAAGGCGAACAGAGAAATGGCAAAAAAGAGGGCGGTCAGGCCCAGCATGATGCCGGCATCGCCCCACTTGATGCTTTCGAACAGTGCAGCAGAGCTGTCGTAGTAGTGATATAGGGCGATCGGCCGGTATGGATCGAGCACATCCACCGTTTTGCCCAGCGATTCCAGAAAGTAGGAACCGATGATCACTACCAGGGCCACCATGTTTGCCAGCCGGCGGCTGCGGAACAGAACTGAGGCCATCAACGCCATCGCCCCGCTGGCCAGAGTAACCGGCACGATGTTCATCGTGGCCAATGTTATCCGGCCCAGGTGTGAAGTCTCGCCGATCATCGCCGAGCCGCTGACGAAAAAGATAGCGACGAGCACCATGATCAACACTGCAGCAACGACAAAGGCGGCGAATTTTTCGGTCACTACCCGCCAGCGGCGGATCGGGTGCGCCAGCAGCAGATCGAGCGTGCCCTTTTCTTCCTCGCCGGCTATCAGGCCGGTGCCGACGACGACGGCAAAGATGGCCAGGATTGGCGGGCCGTAGCTGAACAGCTCGATATTCAGCCAGCCCGGGTAGGTGCTCAATTTTGTAAAGTCACCGAAAAAGCCGGTAAACGCAGCAGGATAGCCCTCGAGCATTCCCATCAGGGCAGCCGTCTGATCCTTGAATGACGGGTACAAGAAGACGACCATCCAACCGAGCAGCCCGGCCCCGATGCCCCAGCCGAGGATCTGGCCGCGCAGATCGCGCAACGTCTTGGTGAACAGGTTACGCAGCCACATCATCGCCCTCCCTTCCGGCCCCTTCTTTGCGGTAATAGGTCAGAAAGATATCTTCCAGCGTTGCTTGCTCGTGGCGCATGTCGAGAAGCTCAAACTGCGCTGCCCGCTTGACTACGCCGTCCAGGCTGCCGGGCGCCTCGTCCACAAAAAAGCGCAGGGAGTTATTGGTCTGCACCACGTCGCGCACGCCCGGCAGGTCAAAGGCCGATGGGGGTACCGGCTGGCTAAAGGTCAGCTCCATCTGGCGCAGCCGCTTCCGCTTTAGCTCGGCTATCTCTTCCACGGCCACCAGGTGTCCCTCGCGGATGATGCCCACCCGGTCGCAGACGCGGTCCACTTCGGGCAGGATATGTGACGACAAAAAGACAGTTCGCCCTTCGGCTTTGACCTCGTCGATCAGGCGGTAGAACTCTTGCTGAATGAGCGGATCGAGCCCGGTCGTCGGCTCGTCCAGGATCAGCAGGTCGGGCTTGTGGGCAAAGGCCTGGATCAATCCTACCTTCTGCTTGTTGCCGTGCGAAAAGGCGCCAACCTTCCGCGACAGGTCCAGGTCCAGCCGTTGGGCCAGCTCGTCGACCCACACCCAGTCCAGCCCGCCGCGCAGGTTCCCAAGGAAGGTCAGCAGGTCGCGAGCGGTCAGATTGCCCCACAACGCCAGCTCGCCTGGCAAGTTGCCCAGCCGGGCTTTGAGCTCGGCAGCGTGCCCCTGCACCTCCTGGCCGAACAAGAGCGCCGTGCCACTCGTCGGCCGGATCAGGTCCAAGATCAGGCGGATCGTCGTCGTCTTGCCGGCGCCGTTGGGCCCCAGGTAGCCGAATACCTCGCCCTCGCGTACTGCCAGGTCCAGGCCTTCTACACCGCGAACCTTGCCATAGTATTTGGTCAGTCCTTTGGTCTCGATGATCATCGCCAACCTCTCCCCTGACGGGGATCTCCGCCGCAGCGTCTCATCTGGCTGCTGCATTATGGCCAGTAAAAGACCCACTCCTCACTGGGGGGACTGAATGGGGTGTAGGTCTCTTTGCCGTCGGCGTCAACTCCCTTGCGCGCCAGACGCACGTTCCAGTAATAGGCCCGCCCTGTTTCCTGGTCGGCCTTGCCGTACAGACCCTCTTTCTTTACGTACCAGTGCGTCTCTTGAACACAGAGTGGCATCACTGCTGCACCGCCCTGCTGGGTCCAGCGGATCGTTATCAGGAAACACTCGTCCGGCTTGAGTGTATAGCCGGACGTCCAGCCAAGCCGGAAAGTGGCGTCTGGGCTGTAGGTTGAGCCGTTTTCTGGCTCCGACGGCTCAGGCGGAGCGACGGTCGGCGCCGGCGTTGCCGGCGGAGCGGTGGGCGTGGCGGTTGCCTTGCGCGTCGGCGAGGGAGTAGAGGTCAGGGTGGGAGTGGGCGTTGCCGTCAGGGTTGGGGTGGGTGTCTCGGTCGGCGTGAAGGTTGGAGTCGGCGTCGGCGTAAGCGTTGGCGTGGGGGTTACGGTCGGCGTGTTGGTCGGTGTGGGTGTGATCGACGGCGTCAGGGTGGGTGTGAGGGTGTACACCTGGATCACTTTGTCTGAGAGTGACTGAACCTGGCTCACGACCTTGGCCGGTTGAATTAGACCCCAGGCATGACGGATCAGCACGACCAAGCCAACAACCAGGGCCAGGACCAGCGCCAGGCTCGCCACGGCGGCCAAAACTCTCAGGACAGGCCGGATCCAGCCCCGCTTCAGAGGCTCACCGCACTTGGGACAGACCTTCAAGTCGCCACGGCTGGCAGTGCCGCAGTAGCGGCAGCGGATCTGTCTCGGCCGCCGCTGAGGCTTGCCGCATTGGGGACAGACCGTCTGCCCGGTCTGGATCTCTGTTCCACAACGGCTACATTTTTTCATCTGTGTCTAGTAGCCGCCCCAATTTAGAGAAGGCAAGGGGTTGACGATGTCTTGCCAGATGAGCACGAACATCAGTGCCACCAACAGGAGCATCCCGATCAGGTGAACCAGGCCCTCTTTGGCCGGATCCATGCGTTTGCCGCGGATCGCCTCTACAACCACAAATAGGATGCGTCCTCCATCCAAACCCGGCAGCGGCAGCAGATTGGTCATGGCTATGGCCACACTCAGGCTGCCCATGATGAGCAGTACCGGGTACCACCAGCCCATCTCGATCGAAGACTGCACAGCGTCGCCCACCAATTGCCCGACACCTACCGGGCCGACCGGTCGCGCCAAGTCGGCGGGGATCAGGCCCCGGATCAGTTGTACCGGAAAGGTTATGGTGGTGAAACACATGGCGGCCGTTTCTTTGAGCCCTGACCACAAAGCGTCGTACCAGACATACTTTTTGACCGTTGTACGCTGGCCGAGGAGGACTCCCATCGCCCCTTGACCCTCGGGCGGGTTGGCGCGCGGCACGACACTGATGGCCAATGTTTGGCCTTCACGTTGAACGGTCAGCACCATTTCTTGTCCCAGGTGAGCCTGGGTGTAGACCTGCAAATCCTCCATGGTCAGAATGGCTGTTTCGTCGGCTTGCACTACGACGTCGCCGGGCTGCAATCCTGCTGTTTCGGCCGGCGAGCCGGCTACTACCTGCTGGATCACGGCGTTCGCCGGATCGGCGACCGCCGGCACTCCTACGCCATAGGCCATCGCGAAGAACAGAACCGCCGTCAACAGGTTCATGCCCGCGCCGGCAACCAAGACCAGGATACGGGTGCGTTTTTTCTTGCTCGCCAGGCTGCCGGGAAAGGTGGGATCATCTTCGCCCAGCATCTTGGTAAAGCCACCAAAGGGGACGGCGTTGATCGAATAGATTGTCCCCGGAGACAGGAACTCGACAAGGCTGGCCGGGCCTGCTTCTGCCCCGACCGGCTCCCCCTCTGCCCCAGTTGGCTCTGCTTCAGGGCGTTTCTCGTCAGGGGATGGGACCGGCGCGATGCGGGTCAGCACGAGGTTACCCTTGTCGTCTGTCGCTGTTTCGTACGTCACCTGCGTCCGGGCGCGCAGTCCTTCGGGCAGCTTGAATCCACGCGGGATGACGATCTTTTTCCCGTCGATGATGATCTCGCCACGGCCGCGCCCCAGTGTCAACAGCCGGGGTGGATAGCCCATGCCAAACTCTTCGACTACCACCCCAGAGCGCTTGGCGGCGACAAAGTGCCCGAGCTCGTGGACAAAGACCAGGATGCTCAGGGCGATGATGAGGGATATTACTGTTGTCATGGGCTTTAGCTCGACAGCACTTCGTGCCAGGCCAGTTGCAGCTTTTCCAGTTGTTCCTCGGTTGCCGTGTCAGGGTTGTCGTCAAAGCCGGGCAGTTGGAGGATCATCTTGAATAGCTGGGCCATGCTCATATCCATCGGGTTCACGTCGGGGTAGGCGGCGTTCAATGCGCGGACCATTCGCGCAAAGTCGTGCCAATGGAGCGGCTCGCGCGCCTCAGCGGCCTCGCGCGGCTCTTTGACGGCGCGATCCACGAGGGTGGCTGCTTTTTGCAGCTCACCATGGCGCGTATAATAGTCGGCCAACGTCGCCCGCAGGGCGTCGGCGGCCAAGACCGAGCAGTGCATCTTGATCGGCGGGAGCCCGTCGAGGGCTTCGGCGATAGCCCGGTTGGTGATCTCGAGCGCTTCGTCGATCGTCTTGCCCTTGATCATCTCAGTGGCCATCGAGCTGGTGGCAATGGCCGCCCCGCAGCCAAACGTCCGGAATTTAATGTCAGAGATGACGTCGTCCTGGATCTTGACCGACATCTCCATCAGATCGCCACACACGGGGTTGCCCGTCCGGCCTACCCCATCGGCATCGTCGATGACCCCGACGTTGCGGGGGTTCATAAAATGGTCCATTACCTTGTCACTGTATTGCAACTCGAATTCTCCTTGTACACTTTGCCATAGATAAACGTTCAGCGCAAGCATCTGGTTCCGTGGAGATCCCCTTGAGGGATGAGCCTCTAGAACAGATGCCAATTCACCAATCGCACCCCGGCGCCCGGCCCGCTCACTACGATTTCTTGGACGCCGGGTATGGTCTTTAACCGCTTCTCTACTTCACTTGCGGCGCTTGCCCGGCACAGGCAGTGCACGTTCGGGCCGGCGTCGATGGTGAAATAGACCTCTAGCCCTCCGTCGCGCCAGGCTCGCACCGCCTGCAACACGGCCACCGTCGCCGGAAGCCAGTACAGCAGCGATGGGTGCGAGGTCATCATCACCCCGTGCATCGCCAGCGCATCGGCCTCCACGGCCGGGCCCATCGCCGCCAGGTCCCGCCGCGCCAGTCCGTCACTGACCGCTGCCAGCCAGCCCGGCACCGCGGCCAGCCGCGCTGCGTGGAGCGGGCTGGTGGGCGCCAGGACGTGCCCATCGTCCGAGCTAACTGCCTTGGCCTGACCGGTAACGATGGCAACCGCATCGCACAGGTCCCAGTGCTCAGGCGGCGCTACCTGGTGCGCCTCTTCCATTTCCCAAAGAACGAAACCGGCCGGCACCGACCGGCAGGCCGACCCCGAGCCCAGCCGTGCCAGGCGCGACAGCCCGGCCTGGTCCAGGCTCAAGCCCGCCGCCCGTGTCGCGGCCAGTGTCAGCGCCGCAAAAGCGGACGCAGACGATGCCAGCCCGGTGGCAGCCGGAAAATCGTTGCGGCTGGCCACCCGGGCGGCCTGGCTGCTGCCGGCCAGCGCCCGCACCCGGTCGAGGTGGGCAACCACCCGATCCAGGGCCTGCCCTGCGGCCGGATGGTCGTCGATTGTGACCACATCACAGGCCTGGCCAGATTTGAGCTCGACCGTCGTCACCGTCGTCAGGGCAGCCAGGTTCATCGACAGCGACGGATTGGCCGGCAGGTTCAGCGCGCTGTCGGCCTTGCCCCAGTACTTGACGAACGCAATGTTCGGGTTTGCGACCGCCGTTGCCTTGCCCATGCCCCGCCTGTCCTCTGATGCGTGCGGCCTATAATAACACTTTTTTGGCGGATGGGCAAGTTGGCTGGCTCACATTCATACAGAGTGGATCAAGGTGCCGCCGGTGGGGATAGCGTAAGTGAGGGCCGATTCCAGCGCGCCGGGGCGCAGGCCGGAAAGAAGGTGGACGGTCAGCCCCGGCAGCTCGCGGGCCAGGGCGACCATCGCCTCGACCTTGGCCAGCATGCCGCCGGTGACGTCTACGGCATGCGAGCCGCCTAGCAGAGCCCTCACCTGGGGCCAGTTCTGGCCCGTTATCTCCGGGATCGGCTGAGCCGCCGGGTCGCGCAGGGGGTCAGAGTCAAAGACGCCGTCCACCTGGCCGACCATGATCAGCCGCGCCGGGCCGAGGCGGCGAGCCAGGTGGGCAAAAATCTGCTCGGTGGAGATGATCGTGCCGCCCTTTTCTTCGTCCAGCGCCACGTCGCCATAGACCAGCGGCGCCAGGCCGTGGGCCAGCGCCTGTTCAATGGGGCCGATCTCCAGGGAGAGTAGCTCCCCATCCCGGCAGCGGGCCGAGGCCGACGGCTGGATCGACCAGGCCGGCACCCCGGCGGCCAGCAGGGCGCCGGCGACCAGCCGGTTCAGCCGGGCGGCCGTCGCGGCTACCTCGGCAAATCCCCGCCAATCGGCCGGGCTGTGCACCCCCAGGTGGGTGCCGTATCGCTGCGCGGCCGGGTGGCCATACGATCCACTGCCGTGGCCCAGCACCAGCCGCAGGGCGGGGCGCGCTGCCAACGCCGCGGTTATCTCGCCGGCCAGCCGGCCAATGACCTCCGGCCTGGCCGTCTCCGGCTCGGACTTGACGGTGATCACCGAGCCGCCCAGCTTGACGAAAACCAGGTCCTCTTTAGCTTTCATCGTTCCACCGTAATCCGCTCCCCGTCGACGCGCGCCCGGTCTCCGGTCCTGATCTGGGCAACGTCCACCAGGTCAACCATCGGGATGCCGCCGATGATCGCCCCGACCGCCACAATCGCCTCGCTCTCGGCGTTGACGATGGCCGCCGGGGCGGTGCCCGAGCGGGCCATACGGTATAGGGTGTATGAGCCGACGGTGCTCCCCTTGCCGGTGGGAAAGACCAGCACCCGGCCGGCCACGCACTGTCCCTGCAGCGGGTGTCCCGGCTCGACGACGATCCCGGTGTCGGGGTCCACGCCGCCCAAAAAGCCGATCGGCTCCGGGGAGACCAGGGCGATCCCTTCGGCGGTCCCAGACTTGATGACTCGACCTCTCAGCTCCATCTGCCCGTCACCGCCGCTTTCAGGCACTGCTCCATCGTCCCAAAGCGCACCGCCAGGCCGCTGTGCGACGGGGCGTAGAGGGCCATCTTGGCCGAGTTGGTTGCCATAGACCGAAAGCCGAGCTCGGCCACCGGCGCGACCACCAGGCAGGTGTCGGCCACCACCCGGCCACCGGCCGCCTCGATGCGCGCCACCAGGCCGGCCTTTTCCGCCGCCCGGCGGATGGCCCGCGCGGTGGTGATCCACAGCGCGGCCGTCACGCGCCGCCCCTCCAAAAAGCCGGCGATCGCCTCTATCTCGGCCGGCGAGGCGTGGGGGCAGCCCAGGCTCACCAGGTCTATCCGGTCCGCCGGCCCATTCAGGGCGGCATAGCCGGGCGCCAGGTCGTCGATCGCCAGGCGCTGTACCTCTCTGCCGGGTTTGAAGGCGGCCGCCTCCGGCGTCGCCCCCTCGACGTGGTAGAGGGCCACCGCGCCGCTGGCAGCCATCGCCGCGCCCAGCGCTTTCAAATGCTCGATGCCCAATCGCCAGCCCTGGCCCATCGGGCCAGGATCTTTATCAAAACGAAAGTAGGGCACGCCGTTTTTGACCTGGCGGCCTACCAGGTAGCCGAGCGCGCCCAGATCGGCTTCGGAGGTGACCGGGCAGCGCACCTCGACGGCGGCGGTGGGCCGCCGGTTCTCATCCAGGTGGAGGCCGTAGCGGGCTGTCCGGCCGGCGATAGCCGCCGCCAGCGCGCTGGGTCCGCCCTCGCGGTTGGTCCGCGCCCCCAGCATCGAGTTGGCATAGCTCACCGCCGACGACTCGGCCCAGGCCAGGTGCTGGCCGAGCTGGGGAAGGTGACCCACCAGGTAGGGGGTGCAGGTGCAGGTGGGGGTGATGCCCAACGCCTCGTAGGCGGCGATGACCGCCCCCTGCTGCCGGGCAAACGCTTCCGAAAAGCCCAACTCGCGCCAGGCCAGGCGGTCCATGCCGGCCGGGTTGAGCGTCGCCGGCACCCGCGCCCGCGCGCCAAGAGCAGCCCACTCCTGCAGGAACTCTAGTCCGGCGTCGCCCAGGTTCTTGTAGCTGACGCCCGATACCTGGGCGCCGGCCACTGGCACCAGGTCGGCCGCGCCGTAGATCTGGCCCAGGGCGGCCACGATCTCGATCGCCTTTTGCACGCCCGGCCCGGCCTCGCCGGCCAGCATGGCCTGTTCGTCAGGCGTCAGGCGCAGTGTCATAGCCCACCTTGTGAAAGCCGTTTCGCTCCGCTTCGGTCAGGGACCGGCCTGTGCGGTCGGCCCACGGGATCGTCGCATCGAGCCCCATCTTGGCCGAGCGGGCCTTGAGCCCAGGCGCCAGCTTGGCCGACGGGTCCAGGCTGCTGCTGGGCTGGTCGGGCAGCACCACCAGGTCCTGGTCGGCCTGGAAGCGGGTGGCGATGGCCCACTCCACCGCCGCCGGATCGTACAGGTCTACGTCGTCGTCCACCACTACCACGTGCTTGAGCGAGCCGTGGCCTCGGAAAGCGGCCTCGATCGCCCGGCGCCCATCCTCGGGCCTGTGCTTGGCGATCTGCACCACGGCGTGCAGCCAGTTCATGCCGCCCGGAGTGATGTTCACAGCCCGGCAGTCGGCCACCTCGGCCACCGCCTGAAACAGGGTCGGCTCGCGGGGCAGGCCCATCAGCAGTTTGTGCTCCAGGCCGCCGGGCAGCAGCGCGTGGTAGACAGGCTCGCGGCGGTGGGTCAGGCAGTCGATCTGGATCACCGGCTGGGGCCGGACAATGTCCCACGTTTCGGTCAGGTCGATGAACGGTCCTTCATCGGTGAGCTGGGCGGTGATGCGCCCTTCCAGGACCGCCTCACACTCGGCCGGCGCCTCCAGGTCGACCGTCAGGCAGCGGACCAGTGGGGTGGGGGCCAGGGCGTTGGCGATGGCCAGCTCGTCGACGCCCTTGGCCGGGCTCATGGCTGCGGCCAGCAGGACGTGGATCGGCGCGCCCAGGCAGATAGCTACCTCCAAATCGCGTCCGGCGGCGACCGCTTTGTGCCAGGCGGTGTCGGTGCCGCGGCCCTCGACGATACGGGCCGTAAAGCTGTGCGGGCCGGTCTGCATCAGGCGGTGAAAGCAGGCGTTGCGGCCATAATCGGGGTCGCGGATGATCGCCACCGCCGCCGTGATATATGGCCCGCCGTCGCCGGGCAGGTGTTTCAGAATCGGCAAGCGGTCCAGGTTAGGGGCGCGGTCAACGGCCTCCTGGCAGGGAGCCTCTGTCACCTGGACGGGCGGGGATGGCCGGCGCAGCGCCTCGATCAGCCTCGGGACGATGCCGGCAGCGTCGGTGCCCAAGGCCCAGGCAAAATGCTCGCGCCGGGCGCATACCCCGGCGGCCACCTGCCAGCCGGGCCGCTGCGGGTCGGCGAACAGGAGCGGCTGCTCCTGCCGGGCGTGGATCAGGCGGGCCATCTCCAGGTGCGGATCTGCCGGCTGATCGAGCCTGACCAGGCGGCCCTGAGTTTCAGCCCAGGCGAGGAAGTGTCTCAGGTTCATCCCTCATTCTCCCCTGGTGCCGTATGCATCCGGCGGCCAGCGCCGGTACAGACCGTGCTCTATTTGCAGCAGATCGAGCACCTTGCCCACAAAAAAGTCGGTCACGTCGTTCACCGTCTGGGGTTGGGGATAGTAGGCCATCATCGGCGGCAGGATGATCGCCCCGGCCAGTTTGGCCAGGCGCATATTCTCGATCGCCGGCAAGGAGAGCGGCGTCTCACGGGCCATGAGCACCAGGGGCCGGCCCATGCGCAGCATCACGTCGGCGGCCCGCCCGATCAGATCGCTGGCATAACCATGGGCAACGGCCGACAAGGTTTTCATCGAGCAGGGCACGACGGCCATCGCCTGGGGCGCGCGCGAGGAACTGGAGATGGGCGCGCTCAGATCGTCGGGCGCCCAACGGTGGGTGGCCGGCAAGCGTACGTCCGGCCCGACTTCTTGGGCGAGGACCGGCTCGGCGCCACCGGACACGATCAGGTGAACGGTATGAACGGCCTGCTCGGCCAGCAGATCCAAGAGCCGGACGCCGATCACGACCCCGGAAGCGCCGGTGATGGCCACGACGATTTCCATTGTCGTATCCTCTCTTTGAGAGACTTCCTAACCCTCTCCCCAAGGGGGCGAGGGCGACTCGGTCCACCTCAATAGAAAAGGGACCACGCTGACAGCCTGGGCGTGGTCCCTTGATCCCCATTGATTGGGTGAATTGCCGTTTCCTTGGGGCTTGTCTTGCAGCGCTGGAGCGGCTATTCCTCCGTCTCTGCTTCGGCCTCTGCTGCCGCTACCTCACCCGGAACCTCGGCTACCTCCACGACCTCCTCGACGACCTTCACGTGCTGCAAGCTGACGACGACATCGTCCGGCTTGTGGAGCGCGGTGATCCCGGACGGCAGCTCCAGGTCCCCGATCAGGATAGTGTCGTGGATGTTGACCAGGCCGGATATGTCTACCGTGATGTGATCCTGCAGATCATTGGGCAGGCACTCTACATCCAGGATCGAGATCTGTTGGTTGAGCAGCACATCGCCTGCTGCAACAAGCGGCGATTGGCCCACAAAGTGGATCGGAATGCTGGTCTTGACCGTTTCGGTCATCCGGACCTGGTAAAAGTCCACGTGCTGGATCCGACCGGTGAGCGTATGGCGCTGGATTTCGCGGACCAGGACCGCACGCGGCTGGGCCTCTTGATCGACAAACAGGTTGATCAGCATCGATCCGGCTTGGCGCAACGTCTTGTCCACGGCGCGTTCGGGCGCCTGGATCATCTTGGGTGGTGTGTCTGGCCCAAAGATCACAGCCGGGATTAGGCCCTCGTTTCGCAGCTTTCTGACTTTTTTCCCTTCGACAGTCCTGCTGGCTGACTGTAATTCAACACGTTCCATAAGACTTCTCCTGCGATTCCGTTAAGTTAGAGTTTCCAAAACAGCGACCTATTGTAATGCAAAAGCTTTCTTTCGTCAAAAACCAACAGGCAACAAACAAACTGCCCGGGCCTCGCCGCAGGCGGACTCGGGCAGTTGATCGCATTGGTATCTGTTACTTCTTTGCCCACGACACCTTGGCTACGGCCAGCCCGTTGTTCTCGAAATACCGCACCCTGACGTGATGTGTCCCTGCCGGCACGTACAGCTCAGCCCAATAGGTGCGGACCGACGAGACGTGCCATTCGTCTATGATCAGATTGCCGTCCAGGTAGACGCGGATGCCATCGTCGGCTGTGGCCGTGAAGCGGTAGGTTCCTGCTGCAAAGTTAAAGTCGCCGTTCCACACTACAGAGAAGGAATCGGCGTGAACGCCTGCCACCGGCGATTTGTTTCCCCAGTTATAGTTGACGGCGTTTTCGTTGCGGGTCACTACCGGGTCTCCCGACAGGGAGGTGTTGTTAAAGTACTTAGCGGTCCAGGGGCCGGTAGCTGCCACTTTAGCCCACGATACCTTGATCCTGGCGGCACCGGCCGCCTCATAGTACCTGACTCGCACCTCATGCACGCCTTTGCTGAGCTTAACATCCTTGACATAAGTCGCATTGCCGGCGTCATGCCATTCGTCGATAATTGGCGTGCCGTCGATCCGTACCACTACGCCGTCGTCGGCATTGACCGTGAAGCGGTAGGTGCCGGCCTCGAAACTCACATTCCGTACCCAGCGCACCGAAAAGTTGTCGGCCGGTACGCCGGCGACGGGAGAGCCGCCGCCCCAATCATAGTCTATGGCGTGGGTTTCGGTGCGGGTGAGGACCGGCGGTGGGGTGAGTGACCGGTTGCTAAAATACTCAACTGTCCAGGTGGTCGGCGGTGGGGCGGCCACGCGCTCTGTCCAGAACTTGATCCTGGCCAGGCCGGTCTGCTCATAATAGTCGATCCGCACGGTGTGGTTGCCGGCGGTCATCTGCCTGTCGGCGGCATAGTGGGCGACTGGCGTTATGTGCCATTGGTCGATCACCAACTGGCCGTCGATGTACAGGCGGACGCCGTCGTCCACTTCGACGTGGAAGCGATAGTTGGCAGCCGCGAATTTGAGTGTGGCGGTAAAGCGCGCCGAAAAGTTGTCGGCGCCGACGCCGCTGCCCACGGCCTTCGATCCCCAGTTAAAGTTCACGCCGGTATAGTTGCGGGTGAACTTGGGGTTGCCGCTCAGATCGCGGTTGTTCCAGAATTTGCCCGTCCAAGACCCGGTTGGTGTGCCTCCGCCCCCGCAGGGGTAGGGGATCGTGAGCCGTTGGCCGGGATAAATCAGGTTCGGGTTTCTGATGTTGTTGCAGCAGATGATGGCATCCACGGTGGTGCCGTAGCGTGCAGCGATGACTTTTAGATACTCGCCCTGCTTGACAACGTGGGTGGTGTAGCAGCAGGTCGCACAGCAGGTATCGTAGCTGGCGCCGGAAGCATGGCTATCCTGAGGAGAGACCAACCCGGCCAGCATGACAACTAACGACAAAACAATCAACAGACGCAGTTTCATCGGTATCACCCCTTTCCCTTCGCAAGGTGCCGCACAACAAAAGGTTCAGTTACGACAATTATTATACACCATATCGTCTGAAATTGCAATACCCCAAACGCGCAATTTCGGCGGAACCCCAACCTGTTGTGGGCTGAGCAGCGGGAACTACTACATCTCGCGTACGTCCGTTAGCTTGAGCTCCTCGATCTGTGCCAAGGCGTCGAGCAGCAGCTTGTGGTCTACGTTTCGCACTTTCATGACCATGCCGGCCTTGGTCGGGTCTTCAGACAGGAATGCCCCGCTGGCCGAGATATAGCCTCCCAGTTTGGCTATGGCTGTAGTGACCTTGGCAAACTCGCCTGCCCGATCCGGAACTTCCATGGTGATGCGCAGGCCTTTCTGCCGTGCGGCGAACATCTCCAAGAAAACGCGGAACAGGTCGGTCTCGGTAATCATACCCACCAACTGACCCTTGCGCACGACCGGCAGACAACCGATCTTGTGTTCCAGCATCAGTTGTGCTGCCTCTTCGATGGGGCAATCCTCTGTCGTCGTGATCACCTCGCGGATCATGACATCCTTGACCTTGATCCGATCAAGCAGGTAATGGATCTCCCACGTGCTGAGCGATGTCGCGGCCGAAGGCTGCGCCTTGAGAAGGTCGCTTTCGGCCACCAGCCCGACCATATTGCCGGCCTTGTTCATCACCGGCAGATGGCGAACGTCCTGCTCCTGCATGTAGCGGTGGGTGTCGGCAAGCGATTCGTCCTCCGAAATGGTCAGCGGGTGTTTGGTCATCCGGTCTTTGATTAACATGGTCCTCCTCCTAAAGTAAGTGGTATGTCAAAAGGAATCACACCTTGCCGGCGGGCATAGCGGCACCGCCCGATCGACGGCTTGGCTGCGCCAGGCTGGTCCGGCAAAGCACGCGGCTTACGATGGCGGCGTTTCGCCGGACTCGGTCAGGTCCACTACTGAGTCGTATGACCCGTAGGGATTTTCGACGTAATCGTCGGCGTGCCAATCATCGAGCCACTCTTTCCCATCTACCAGGTAGCGAAATCGGTACCGTTTGCCTTCCTGCAGCTCGATGGTTACTTTCCAGTTGGCGTCTGAACGGTTGTGGGTCATCGGCGTGGCGCGGGTGTCCCAGTCGTTGAACTCGCCCACCAGGTTGACCCGCTCGGCCCACATCGTCGAAGGCAGCTCGAAAGTAACGCGCACCATCCCCTTTTTTGTTGACGGCTTTTTGGTGATCATGACCCTCTCCCCAAACTGCTCTACCGCAAGCCGGATGCCCTGTCTGGCCGTCCATCTAGTGCCAGAGAGCCTCTCCAGTTTGGCGCAATTATAGCGCAAACAGGCAAATGTGTCAACCTGGCTCGATTTTGGATTTCCGATTTTGGATTGCCCACGCTCCCGCGCGGGCACGTCCATCTTGGCGTTCTGCGCCCACGATCAGGCGCAGCTTTGCGCGGGAATGCAGGCCAGACATTGCTCGTTCCTGTATTGAAAGTATTGCTTTTAGATATAATAGGTCGCCTGGCCCTCTGCATTTTCTCGGCGATCCGCTGGTCCTGCCCTGACCCGTACCACCATCATGCCTGCCGGCCCGCCGCTTGCGCTTTCCGCTGTCTTGAGGTAGAATCCAGCACCAGGCAGGCAAAACCAGTCTCACGTTTCGCGCCGAACCACTGTGATGGAATGTAAAAGATCGATGTTTATCAGGCGTATTGCCCAACTGTCCCTTCTTGTCGTTCTGCTGGCGGCCTGCACGGCGGCCGCGACGCCGGCTCCGCCTCCCGATCCGACCTCGACCGCACGGCCGACCCTGGTGCCCACCTTTACCCCGACCGCTCTCCCTTCGCCAACCCCTACGCCGGCTCCCCGTACCTTGACCATCTGTGTTGCAGAGGAGCCCAGGACGCTGTCCCTGTACGGCGATTGGGGATACTCGCGCAACTTGATCCTCGAAGCGGTCTACGACGGCCCGGTCGACATGGCCGGCTATGGGTACGAGCCGGTCATCCTGGAAAAGCTGCCGTCTCTGGCCGGCGGCGGCGCGGCGATCGAGGCGGTTCCTGTCCAGGCCGGCGACCGGGTGATGGACATCAATGGCCAGGTGGTCGAGCTGGCCAAAGGCGTGATGGTGCGCCCGGCCGGCTGCCGCCAGGCGAGCTGCGCCGCAGGCTATGACGGCGGGCCGCTGGAAATGGACCAGATGTCGGTCACTTTCCGGCTGCTGCCGGGGCTCGCCTGGTCCGACGGGACGCCGCTCACCGCCGAGGATTCTGTTTTCAGCTTCCAACTGGCCCAGGCGGTCCTGGCGGAAATGGAGGAGATGCGATACGCCGGCCCGGCTCCGGATCGCAGCATCGACCTCCCCGCGCGCACGGTCTCTTACACGGCGCCGGACGAACGGACGGTGCGCTGGGTGGGCGTGCCCGGGCTTTTGGATCCAGACTACCAGGCCATCTTGGTCACACCCCAACCGCGCCACCTGCTGGCCGGGCTGTCCTTTGAGCAGTTGGCCGAGGACCGGAATAACACCCAACTGCCCTTGGGCTGGGGACCGTATGTCCTGAAGCAGTGGATCCCCGGCGACCGGATCGTGGCCGAGCGCAACCCCAACTACTACCGCGCTGCGGAAGGCCTGCCCTACTTTGACCGGCTGGTCTTTCGCTTTGTCGGCCAGGAGGCAGAGCGCTGCCTGGCCGACCTGGAGACCGGGCAGTGTGACCTGCTGGCCCTGGATACCGGCGTCCGCGGCGAGGCTGCGCGATTGGTCCAGCTCGAGGCCGCCGGCGCGGTCGAGCTCCACGCCGGGGTCGGCGGCGTGTGGGAGCACCTGGATTTTGGCATCAACCCCGCGCCCGGCTACGATCGCCCCGACCTGTTCGAGGATGTGCGCCTGCGGCAGGCCATCGCCCGGTGCATCGACCGCCAACAAATAGTGGAAGAAGTGTACCTGGGCCAGGCGGTGGTGATGCATTCGTACGTTCCTCCCGATCATCCCCTCTATCTTGGTTCGGATTTGCCCGAGTACGAGTTTGATCCAGCGGCGGCCAAGTCCGGCCTGGAACAGTTAGGCTGGCAGGACGCCGACGGCGACGGGGTGCGCGAAGCGCATGAGGTGACCGGCATCCCTGACGGCACGCCGCTGGCGTTCCGTTACGACGCCCTGGACAGCGAGGCTCGCCGCCAGATCACCGAGCTGATCGCTCAGGACCTGGCGACCTGCGGCATCAGTACGACGGTAACCCTCAGAAATTCGCCCGAGTTCTTTGCCTCAGGTGTGGATAGCCTGCTCTACGGCCGGCGCTTTGACCTGGCCGAGTTCGCCTGGTTCACGGCGCGGATCCCATCGTGTGACCTGTACGCCTCGAGCGAGGTCCCTTCGGAGGCCAACGATTGGCGGGGAGACAACATCGGCGGCTACAGCAGCCCTGATTTCGACGCGGCTTGCCAGTCGGCGCTGGCGGCGCTGCCCGGCTCTGCCGATTATGATACCTACCACCGGCGGGCGCTGAGCCTGTTCGCTGCCGATCTGCCGGCGCTGCCGCTGGTGGCGAGGACCTTTTTCGTCGTGGCCCGCCCTGGCCTGGTTGGCCCCGTGGCCGACCCGACCGAGCCGGTCGAGACCTGGAACATCGAGGAGTGGCGGCTTGAGCCTTGAGCATGCCACCGTCTGCCTGCCTGCCGATGCGCCGGGCGCCCTCGACCGGGCGATGGAGGCCCTGCTCCGGGGTGATGTCATCGCCTTCCCGACCGACACGGTCTATGGCGTCGGCGCCCATGCCTTTTTGCCGCAGGCCGTGGCCCAATTGTATGCCGTCAAAGAGCGGCCGGGTGGGATGGCCATCCCGCTGCTGCTGTCCGGCGCCCAAGACTTGTCCCTGGTGTGTGCGGATATTCCTGCCCTTGCCTGGGAGCTTGCCGGGCGCTTTTGGCCCGGCGCGCTGAGCCTGGTCCTGTGCCGCGCCCCGGCCGTGCCCGACGCCGTTACGGCCGGCGGGCCGACGGTCGCTGTGCGCGTGCCCGACCATCCTCTCGTCCGCGAGCTGTGCCGGCGGCTGGGCGCGCCCCTGGCCGCCACCAGCGCCAACCGCCACGGCTGGCCGCCGCCGGTGGCCGCCGGCGAGGTTCAGGCAGCCCTGGCCGGCCGCATCCCGCTCATCCTCGACGGCGGGCCGTGCCCCGGCGGAGTGGCTTCCACCCTGCTCGACCTGACCACGTCGCCGCCGGCTATCCTCCGGCCGGGACCGGTCACGACCGCCCAACTGGCGCTGTTTATCCCTTTGCAGCCGTGATTGACCGGCATGCCGGATCGTGCTATAATCATCCAGGTAAGGAAAGCCGGGCGTTGTAGCCCGGCCGGCTATCATGAGAGGAGAGAGGAGTAAGATGAGGAGACAATCTAGTGCGGTGTGGACCGGCCTGGGGTTGATCGGGCTGGGGATCGCTTTCCTGGTGGCAGTGCTGGTCGGGTGGGACAAATTCTGGCCCATTTTCCCCCTGTTGGGCGGATTGGCTTTTCTGGTCGGTTATGTGGGGAGCGGGTTCAAGGATACCGGCCTGGTCTGGATCGGCGTGGCGGCGACGCTGGTCGGCCTGTTCTTCTTTGGCTTTACCCTGGGCGTCTGGGAGTGGGAGGAGATGCGCGAGCTGTGGCCGATCTTTCCCCTCATCGCCGGGGTCGCCTTTATCGCCACATTCCTGGCCGAACGAGCCCGCGACTGGGGCACGCTGGGCGTGGGCCTGGTGGGGATCATCGTCGGCATAGTCGGCCTGGCCTACACCATGGGCGGCTTAGAGTCGGATATCTGGAGGTGGTGGCCGGCCCTGCTCATCCTGGTCGGCGTGTTCGCCCTACTGACCGGCCTGTTTCAGAGAGGGCGGAAATAGTCGCGCCCGCGGATGCTTATCGGCATTGATGCCAGCCGGACCGCGGTCGCCCGGCGCACCGGCACGGAGAACTATGCCCTGAGCCTGACCCGCGAGTTGCTGGCGCTGGGCCAGGGTTCGGCCGGGCACCGCTTCCGGCTCTATTTCAACGACCCGCCGCCGCCCGGCCTGATCGACGGCCGGGCGGAACAGCGGGTCATCCCTTTTCCCCGCCTGTGGACCCACCTGCGCCTGTCGTGGGAGATGGCGGCCCGCCCGCCCGACCTGCTCTTTGTGCCGGCCCACGTCCTGCCGCTGATCCATCCCCGCCGCAGCGTCGTCACCGTCCACGACCTGGGCTACCTCTATTACCCCGAGGCCCACACCCGGTCCCAGAACGCCTACCTGCGCTGGTCGACCCGCTACAACGCCCGCGCGGCGGCCCGCGTCCTGGCCGACTCGCAGGCCACCCGCGATGACCTCGTCCGCCATTGTCGGATTCCCGCCGGCAAGATCGTCGTTGTCTATCCCGGCCGCGACGAGAGCCTGGCGCCCGTCACCGATCCGGCTGCCTTAGCTGCCGTCCGCGCCCGCTACGGCCTGGCCGGCCGCTACCTGCTCCACGTCGGCACCCTTCAGCCGCGCAAAAACCTGATCCGCCTCGTCCAAGCCTTTGCCTCCCTGCTCGCCTCGGGCGGTGAGCCTTCGGCGGCGGACCTTCAGCTTGTCATAACCGGAAAAAAGGGCTGGCTGTACGGCGACCTGCTGGCCGAGGTCGACAAGCTGGGGTTGGCCGCGCAAGGCCGCGTCGTCCTGACCGGCTATCTGCCCGATGCCGACCTGCCGGCTCTGCTCAGCGGGGCGCTGGCCTTTTGCTTTCCTTCCCTGTACGAGGGTTTTGGCTTTCCGGTGATCGAGGCCATGGCGTGCGGCGCGCCGGTGGTCTGCTCCAACGTGTCGTCGCTGCCCGAGGTAGCCGGCGACGCCGCCTTGCTGGTGGATCCCCTGGATGTGACGGCGCTGGCGGCAGCGCTGGGTCAGGTCGCAACCGACGAAGGGCTGCGCCGCGAGCTGAGCGAGCGTGGCCTGCGCCAGGCGGCCAAATTCTCGTGGCGGCAGTCTGCTCGGCAAGTGCTCGACGTGTTTGACGAGGTCGGCCGTGGGCTCGATTGAGGTCCTGGGTGTACGGGTGGACGATGTGACCAACGACGAGCTGTTGGCGGTGGTGGACGGCTATGTGGCCGGCCGGCAGCCGCACCAGATCATCACCCTCAATCCAGAGATGCTCGTCGCCGCCCACGACGATCCGGAATTCCGGCAGGTGCTCAACAGCGCCGACCTCAATGTGGCCGATGGTGCGGGGCTGATGGCCGCCGCCCGCTGGCTGGGGCATCCCCTGCGCGAGCGAGTGACCGGCTCGGACGGGATCTACCGCCTGGCGGAGCACTGCGCGCAAAAGGGGTACCGGCCCTTCTTTTTAGGGGCTGCCGGCGGCGTGGCTGAGGTCGTCGCCGAGCGTCTATCCGCGCACTATCCGGGCCTGGAGGCGGCAGGCGCCTATGCCGGATCGCCCCGCGTCGAGGACGAGGATGACGTGGTGTCCAGGGTGCGGGCTGCCGCGCCCGACTTGCTCTTTGTGGCCTATGGCGTGCCGGCCGAGGAGCGATGGATCGCTCACAACCGCGACCGGCTGGCCGTGCCGGTGATGATCGGCGTCGGCGGCGCCTTTGATTTCGTGGCCGGCGTCGCCAGGCGGGCGCCCTCCTGGATGCGCCGGGCCGGCCTGGAATGGCTCCACCGCCTCATCCGCCAGCCGTGGCGCTGGCGCCGCCAGCTATCCCTGGTCCGCTTTGTGGCCCTCGTGCTCGAATCCAAAATCAAAAATCAAAAATCCAAAATCAAGAATCGCCATCCTGAGCGCAGCGAATGAAAGACTAGAGCAAGAGCCGGTCTGTTTTCCAAAGGAGGAGCAGAGTCATGGATCGTCAACAGCTAGTCGCTTTGGCCGAGGCCGGCCGGGCCGACATGGTGGCTTTTGCCCAGAAACTGGTACAAACGCCGAGCCTGCCCGGTCAGGAGGGGGCCGTCGCCGCCCTGGTCCAGGCCGAGATGGTCCGTCTGGGGTATGACCAGGCGTGGATCGACGAGGTAGGCAACGTCGTCGGCCGCATCGCCGGGGGCGGTGGACCGCCGCTGGTGTTCAACGGCCACATGGACCACGTCGACGCCGGCGATCCGGCCCGCTGGCCCCATCCGCCGTTTGGCGGCGAGATCCACGACGGCGAGCTGTGGGGCCGGGGCGCGGCCGACATGAAGGGCGCCGTGGCGGCCATGGTCTACGCCGGAGGCCTGCTCAAGAAGCTGCCCGCGCCCCCTCCCGGCGACCGATATGTGACCGCCGCCGTCCAGGAGGAGGTCGGCGGGTTGGGATCGCAGCACCTGGGCCGGGCGTTGGACGTCAAGCGCGTCGTCGTCGGCGAGGCCAGCGGCAACCAGCTTCGCCGCGGGCATCGCGGCCGGGTGGAGCTGCTGGCCCACTTTGAGGGACGGTCGGTTCATGCCAGCATGCCCGACCTGGCGATCAACCCCCACTTTTCGGCGGCGCGGTTCCTGTCTGGCCTGCGCGGCCTGGAAATGGCCGCCGACCCGGACTATGGCGCTTCCAGCGTCGCCCCCACCCGGATCTGGAGCGAGCCGTCCAGCGCCAACGTCACCCCTGCGGCGCTCCACCTGGTGCTCGACTGGCGCAACATCCCCGGCGAGCGGCCCGAGGCGATCGTCGCCAAGCTGGAAGCCCTGCTGGCCAACAGCCTGGAGCCGGGCTGCGGCGGGCGGATCGCCGTTGCGGAGAAGGAGCTGGTCACCTATACCGGCGTCCGGGTCACCTGTCCCGATACCTTTCCGTCGTTCACCACCGCCGCTGCCGATCCGTGGCTGCTCGGCGCCCAGGCGGCTCTGGCCGCGGCGCTGGGCCGGGAGGTGGAGGTCGGCGTGTGGCGCTTTGCCACCGACGGCGGCCACCTGGCCGAAGCGGGAGCGACCGCCCTCGGCTTTGGGCCGGGCGACGACCGGCTGGTGCACACCGTGGAAGAGCGGATCTCACTGGATCAGCTCGTCGAAAGTGTGGTGGGGTATCTGGCGCTCAGCTTGATGTGATGGGGCTCTAGTCCCCCAGGTTGACCCCCATGCTCCGCGCGGTGCGGATCCAGTCACTGTCGAGCGGCACCGTCTTGAGCTGGGTGATGGCGTCGGCGATCGGGATGTCGACGATCGACTCGCCGCGCAGCGCGACCATGCGGCCCAGGCCGCCCCGCGCGATCAGGTCTACCGCCGAGGTCCCGAACCGGGTGCCCAGGATCCGGTCGAACGGCGTCGGCGACCCGCCCCGCTGGATGTGGCCCAGCACCGTGACCCGGATCTCGTGATCGCAGATCGCCGTCAGTTGATCGGCCACCACAAAGCTGACACCCCCCAGCCGCTGGGCCAGGGGTGAGCTAGCTTCCACCCGAAAGACCTGCTCGCCTTCCTTGGGCTTGGCGCCCTCGGCCACGACCACGATGCTGAACCGGCTGCCGGCCCGGTCGCGGGCTTCGATCTTGGCGTCGATCCGGTTGGCATCGAACGGAATCTCGGGCAGCAGGATGACGTCCGCCCCTCCGGCCAGCCCTGATTCCAGCGCCAGCCAGCCGGCGTTGCGGCCCATGACCTCGACGAGCATCACCCGGTGGTGGCTTTCGGCGGTGGTGTGCAGCCGGTCGATCGCCTGGGTGGCGATATCCAACGCCGTGTCGAAACCAAAGGTAAGGTCGGTGCCGTTTACGTCGTTGTCGATCGTCTTGGGCACCGCCACCAGCGGCGCGCCCATCTCGAGCAGCCTCTGGGCGATGTGCAGCGATCCGTCGCCGCCGATCACTACGACTGCGTCCAGCTTCAGGTCGTCGATCCGCTTGACGATGGCGGCAGACACGTCCTGGCGCACCGTCTGGCCGGTCGCATCAGTGACCGGATAGTCGAATGGGTTGGCCCGGTTGGTCGTGCCCAGGATCGTCCCCCCTTGAGGCAGGATGCCCCGCACGCTGGAGAAATCCAACGGCCGTGTCTTGTCCGGCAAAATCAGCCCTTCGAACCCATCTTCGATGCCGATCACTTTCCAGCCGTACTGGCCGATGGCCGTCTTGACCACGGCGCGGATGACGGCGTTCAAGCCGGGGGCGTCGCCTCCTGATGTCAATACTCCGATGCGGCGTTTGGTTGCCATCTGTCGTCTCCTGACGTTAGAGTTTGATCCTTCTCTTACCTGTGGTACAATCGCTCTCGATGAGCCTTCTCCGCAAGCTGATCCACCTGGCGATGGCTTGGCTGCCCGCGCTCGGCTGGCTGATCTCCTACCAACTCGAGCTGGCGCTGGCCGCTGCCTTTTTCCTTGCCTCTGCGGTGGTAGAGATGGCGCGCCGGCGGTGGCAATGGGTGAACCGGCTGCTATGGCGCCTGCTGCCCTCCACCTTCCGTTCTGACGAGGGGCAGAAGGTATTCGGCTCCACCTGGTTTGCCGTCGGCGCTCTCGCGACGCTTGTCCTTTTTGGGCGGGACATTGGCAGCACGGCCGTCCTCATGCTGACTTGGGGCGATCCGGCGGCCGAGCTCATCGGGCGCAAGTTGGGCCGACCGGGCCGGCGCAAGACCCTGGCCGGTAGCATTGGCTGCCTGTTGGCTTGTCTGCTCGCAGCCTGGGTGGGCATGAGCCTGGGCGGGCTGAGCCCCTTGGTTGCGGTGACCGGCGCAGTCGTGGCCACGCTGGCCGAGCGCTGGTCGCCTCCTCCCGACGACAACGTCTGGCTGCCCCTCGCCGCCGGCCTGGTCATGTGGGGGATGCAACAGGCGTTCTAGCCCTCCCGTCAAAACGTGGTCCCTCCCGTAAACTGAAAACCGCGCACGCGCAGCGCCGGCACGTGGTGGGCGGCGCTGCTCCACCAATCACGGTGCAGCTCGGGGCGATCGCCGATCGCTTCGATGTTGGACAGGGTGTCGAGGACGCCCTGTGTAAAGCGCAGATTGCGCAGCGCTCCGGTCACGCGGCCCTGCTCGATGAGAAAGGTCCCGTCCCGCGTGGTCCCGGTGGCGATCACCTGCTGCGGATCGGGGCAGTGGGTGTAGTGAAACCGGGTGACCAGCACGCCCCGCTCCACCCCGGCGATCAACGCCTCGCGCGGCGTCTGCCCCGGGGCGATGAACAGGTGGGTCGGCGCCGGCCACCGGCTCGCATAGTCGGGAATGCGCGACGGGGCGTGGCCGGTCGAGGCGCGTCCTTCTTTGGCCGCACAGCGGGAATCGTAGGCCAGGCCCCGCAGAACACCCTGCTCAATCAGGGGCAATGGTTGGGTAGACACACCCTCCCAGTCGAAAGGGAATGCCAGACCGCGCGGGTCGGTTGCGTCGTCCCACAGCGTCAGATTCTTCCCACACACCCGGCTGTCCATCTTGCCCACGGCAAAGCTGCGTCCCTCCTGCACGGCCTGGGCGCTGAGCCCAATCTGGGCCAGAAAGTGCAGCAGGTCGGCGACGGCGATCTCTTCCAGGACGGTGACGTAAGGGCCGGGCGGCAGCGGCTGCGGATCGCGGTTGCGGGCGCACTTGTCTACGGCCCGCTCGGCGACCGCTTGCGGATCGATCTGGCTCACGTCGCGGCTGATCGCGTCGGCATAGCCGGTCAGAAAACCCAGCCCCTGGGGTGGATGGGCATCGATTACCGTCCGCAGTGAGGCTAGGGTCAAAGGCGCGTAGGCGGCCACACCGGCAGTATTGGCGACGGCCAGTTCGCCCACTTCGGTGCTGAACGCGCCGGTCGCCGTAAAGCCCAGCCTGGCGGCGGCCCGGACAATCGTACCGACGGCCTCGGCGCGTTGGGCAGCGGTCGTGGTCGCCGTTGTCTCAAAGTGGGAGGTCGCTTCAAGGAAGGCTCTGCCGGCCGGCAGGCCGGGAAATTCTGGATCGGGCGGTTGAAGCCTGGCCAGGGCGGCTGCCTGTTCGGCGACCCAGCGTCGCCCTTCACGGTCCAGCCGGTTGGTGAGGGCCAACCCCACACCCCCGTTCACAACGGCCCGCACGGCCAGGCGGGCGTTCGACTGGATGACGCTCTGGTGGATGGCGCTGTTGGCAAAGCGGGTCAGCGCCTGATCCTCGACGAGCAGTGTCGCCTCGACCTCATCGGCGGGCGCGAGACGAAGGAGATCGGTGAGCAGCTCCAAGGCTTGCTCGCGACCTCGCAGGGTGGGTGTTGTGGGTTCTGCCTTGTGCATTTCGTGCATTTGCCGGCCTGTCCCTTGGCTCATTTGCTTTTCCAAGCGGCTTGATTGTAATGCAAGTGCGAGAGTCTGTCAATGCTGGCGGCAGATAGCACTTTGACGGGATGCGGCGGCTGTGCTAAAATAAAGCACACGGCAGTTGAGCCGCCCCTGCCGAATTTGCGGATAGGCTCTGGGGGATTCGCTACCAGGAGGATTGCTACCACAATGACGTCGTTCGAGACACCTGAATGGGTTCGAGATGCGGTCTTTTACCAGATCTTTCCCGACCGGTTTGCGTACAGCCAGCGAGTGCTCAAGCCTTCGAACCTGGAATCTTGGGACAGCCCGCCGACCATGTACGGCTTCAAGGGCGGTGACCTGCTTGGGGTGGTCGAGCATCTCGACTATTTGCATGACTTGGGGATAACGGCGATCTATTTCACCCCCGTGTTCCAATCTGCGGCCAACCACCGGTACCACACCTACGATTACTATAACGTCGATCCAATCCTGGGCGGGAACGCGGCCTTGCGGACCCTGCTCGACGAGGCCCACCGCCGCGGCATGCGGGTGATCCTGGACGGGGTGTTCAACCATGCCAGCCGGGGTTTCTACCAATTCCATCATATCGTCGAGAATGGCGCGGCATCACCCTACGTCGATTGGTTCATCATCTACCGCCACCCGTTGGTGCCTTACCATGCGCCCAAGGGGCAGCACGGCTACGAGGCCTGGTGGAACCTGCCGGCCCTGCCCAAGCTGAACGTCGCCAACCCTGCCGTGCGCGAGTTCCTGTGGGACGTGGCCAGCTACTGGATCGAGTTTGGAGTCGACGGCTGGCGCCTGGACGTGCCGGCCGAGATCGACGACGACGAATTCTGGCGCGAGTTCCGCCGCCGGGTCAAGGCCGTCAATCCCGACGCCTACATCGTCGGTGAGCTGTGGCACGAGGCGCACCGTTGGCTGCAGGGCGATCAGTTTGACGCGATCATGAACTATCCCTTTACCCGCGCCTGCCTGGCCTTTTTCGTCGGCGACAATCTCTTTGCGTCCGAGGCGGCCAAGTGCGGCCTGGGCAAGATCGCCCCCTATGACGCGCCGGCTTTTGCCGCCGAGATGACGCGCCTGCTGGGGCTCTACCAGCGCCCGGCGACCGACGTGCAGCTCAACCTGCTCAGCAGCCATGATACCCCCCGTTTCAAGACCCTGGCCCGCGGGGACGATTCGGCCTATGCCCTGGCAACCTTGTTTCAGATGACCTATCCCGGCGCGCCGTGCATCTACTACGGCGACGAGATCGGCATGGAGGGCGGTCAGGATCCCGTCTGCCGGGGCGGATTCCCCTGGGATTCGGGCTGCTGGGCGCAGGGCTTGCTCGACCATGTGAAGCGGTGCACTGCTCTGCGCCATGCCCACCCCGCGCTGCGCCGGGGCGACCTGACCTGGCTGTTCTCAGGCCAGGGGGTGGTAGCTTTTGGCCGGCGGCTCGGGTCCGAGACGATGCTGGTGATACTGAATGCCAGCTCCCAGCCGGTGATGCTGTCGCTGCATGTGGCCGGCTATCTGCCTGACGGCGTCCGGCTTTATGACGTCTGGCAGGGGGGCGAGGTCACCGTCACCGGCGGGCGTGTGGACGGCGTCATGATGGCCGCACGAACGGGAACGGTGTTGGAAGCGATTGGAGATGGGTCGGCAATGCCGAGATAGCCTGTCCAGAGCCGGCGCCTGGGTTAGCCGGCTCTGGTCTTGAGAGGTGCAGGGTGAACGACGAACCGATCAGCGCGCGGCCTCTGGTATTTGCGGTCGTGATAGTGCTCGTGCTGTGGCTGCTGGCCCTTGGGGCGCCGGCCGGGCTTGCCGAGGGAGGTACTGTCCAGAATCAAACAGTCCCTACCTTTACGCCGACACCCGCTCCGGTGACGCCTTCGCCGACGCCGTCTGTGCTCACTCCGACAAGGGCGACAGGCTTGCCTCGGGCATCGCGCACGCCAACGCCAGAGCCGGGCTCATCTGCTACGCCTGTGCCTCCCCCCGCGACCCCGTCGCCCGCTTTTACCCCGCCGGTTTCGACGGCCACTCCATCCCAAACCGGTCCGGAAACGCCGCCGCCAGGCGCGACGCTTCACCCTGCTGCAAACGCCACACCCTCGCCGGAAGCCACCGTTGGCCCGCCGGCGCCTGGGGATGAGGAGCCTTCCGCAGCGCCGTTGTCAACTTCTGAGGCGTCCGAGCCGGCCGCCGGCCCGACGGAGGCAGAAGCTCTGCCGACCCTGCCGCCCTGGACCCCTGCCATGAGCAAGACGGCGCTCGCCTCCAGCTCATCCTGTTTGTGGCCGGTAGCCGGGTTGTTGCTGGTAGCACTGGGTGTGCCGTTGTTAGTGTGGCGTGGCCGTCAGCCCAGGAAATAATCGAGAGTACGACATGCAATCTGTCCGTTCCCCCCATCGGCTCAAGATGTCCAGGCCCTTTCCGGTCTCGCCTGCCAGGCTTGCGGTAGCTCTAACCTGGGGACTGCTCCTGGCGAGCCTGTCACTGCTGCTGGCCCAAGCTCAGCCTGGCCGTGAGGTGGTTCAGCCTTTTGCGCTGTCAGACCCGGCCTCGCAACCCTCCGTGCTTACCGACCGCCAGCGCTATGGCTTTGTCGTCGTCTCGGGGCAGTGGCCCGACCGGTTCGACGTAACGCAGCTTCACGCCGGCTGGTACTGCGATTACACGGCGCCGGCCTGCCGGGTCAGCCCCGACGGCATGGACCGCGCCCTGGGGATCCACGTCGCCGAGTACATAACCGTTCCGGCGTGGCTGGGTCCCCTTGTGGACAACCACCCGGGGACGATCTGGTTGATCGGCAACGAGCCCGACCGCAAGATAGCGCAGGACGACCGCTTGCCAGAGCAGTACGCCCATGACTATCATAGCCTGTATCAGTTCATTAAGGGGCGCGACCCGACGGCTCGGATCGCTGCCGGAAACATTGTGCAGCCGACGCCGATCCGCCTCGCCTACCTCGACCGCGTGCTCGCCGAATACCAGTCGGCCTACGGCCAGCCGATGCCGGTGGATGCGTGGGGTATCCATAACATGATCCTCAATGAAATACCGGGCGAGTGGGGGGCCGACATACCGCGTGGGATGGAGCTCAGCGAAACCCTTGCGGTCGCTGTGCCCATCCAGGGCAACGACAATATTTTTACCTTTACCCAGCAGATCTGGACCTTCAGGCAGTGGATGGCCGACCGTGGTTACCAGGGTTATCCACTCCTCGTGACCGAATATGGCGTTCTGATGCCCGACGACTTGGGTTTTGACGCACCGCGGGTCAATAACTTTATGTCCGCCACCTTTGATTGGATGGACACCGTGACCGACACGGAGCTGGGCGATCCCAGCGACGGTTACCGGCTTGTGCAGCGCTGGGCGTGGTACAGCCTCGACGATCAGATGTACGATCCGGGAACTGAGGAGGGTTTCAACGGAAATCTGTTCGATCCCGACACGACCGAGATCACGGTCTTTGGCCAGCACTTTGCCGCCCATACCGGCTCATTTCCGCCCCTGTCATACGTGGATCTGTCCTTCAGCCGGGCGTGGGCCCAGCCGCCGGCTGTGCTGCCCGGCCCGACCGGCACGCTTACCGTGACGCTGCTGATCGGGATAAAGAACGCGGGCACGGTCGACTCGGGCGGGTTTCGGGCCATTGCCAGTTATCATGGGCCGGCCAGCGGCCCCCTTGACCGGGTGGTGGACGGCGTGCCGGCAGCCTCGACGCGCTGGATCTCTTTCACCCTTGCCAACCTGCCGGTGGGCAGCTATTCCGTTTCGGGCATGATAGATACCGACCAGCAGGTGGCCGAATCCACCGAGTGCAACAACGGCTTTAGCGGAGCCTTTGCTGTGCCGGCCTATCGTGTCCACCTGCCGCTCGTCGCCAAGCATGCCATGGGAAGGGTGCCAGGGGAACGCTCCATACTGCGCGGGAGGACCGGCGCTCAAGCTGCGTCTCAGGGCTTTACAGAGTGGCTTGTGCCCACTCTCAACAGCTACCCGGCGCAGATCGCCATCAACCCTGCCGACGGCATTGTCTGGATCAGCGAGCGAGACGGCAACCAAATCGCCCGCTTTGATCCGCAGACCGGGGCTTTTGTCGAGTACACCATCCCCGCGACCGGCAGCCAGCCGTGGGGCCTGGCCGTCGATGCTTCAGGCGATGTGTGGTTCGCCGAGATGGCCGGCAACCAGATCGGGCGCTTTGACCCTCAGGCTGAGACCTTTGTCGAGTATCCCGTCCCAACTTTTGACAGCGAGCCGCGGGACGTGGCCGTCGATCCCGCCCCCAACGGAAACATCTGGTTCACCGAGAGGGCCGGCAACAAGATTGGCAAGCTGGAACCGGGCACAGGGAGCGTGACCGAGTACAATGTGCCAACGGCCGGTGCTCAGCCGAGCGGGCTGGCAATCTACGGCACCCGTGGCTGGTTCGCCGAAACGCAGGCCAACCGGCTCGGCCGGGTGACCCTCGCCACCGGCGCCATTGATGATACCCCGCCGATCACTACGCCGAACAGCCTCCCGGAAGATGTGGTGATCAATTCGGCCGGATACCCCTGGGTAACCGAGGCGCAGGGCAACAAGATTGCCATTTTCAAGGTGTCGACTATCAGCGGGTTTGTCCAATATCTAGTGCCGACGCCCGGCAGCGAGCCGTACGGCATAGCCCTGGCCGCCGATGGCGAGACCGTGTGGTTCACCGAGCGGGCCGGAAACAAGCTGGCCCGTTTCAACCGTAAAGTCAGCGAGTTCCCGTTCGAGTTCCCCCTGCCCACCCCCAACAGCTCGCCCACCGGCATTGCCCTGGACGGCGCGGGCTGTGCCTGGTACGCCGCCCCGACCGCCAACCGGATCGGGCGCTTTTGCCCGGTTCGCAGTTTTGTGCCTCTGATCCTGAAGAATTGGTAAGAAATGACGAGTAAGCGAGCCTGGCGGATGGGAGGATCGCCCCGCGCCGTCTGGGTGCTGTTGGCGGTGGCGGTGTGTCTGCGCCTGGCAGCGCTTGCCGTTTTTCACGGCCCCGATCTTGTTTCCGCTTCCGAGTCCGGCCTGACGGCGGCCAATTGGGTCGCCGGTCGGGGTTACACCTTTGATTTCTATGGCTACCGGACCGCCAGCCCGCTGCAGTCGTTCATGCCCCCCTTGTTCACCGTTGTGGTTGCCGCTTGCCTGGCCATGCCCTGGCCCGAAATTGCATTTGGCTTTGTCCAGGTGGCATTGTCGGGTCTGACGGTGCTGCTTG
This sequence comes from Anaerolineae bacterium, assembly GCA_034429215.1. Lineage (GTDB taxonomy): Bacteria > Chloroflexota > Anaerolineae > JAAYZQ01 > JAAYZQ01 > JAFGOG01. Next base: position 121,616 of record DAOUGI010000009.1, read on the forward strand.
TGTACCGGATCGCGGTGTGGTTGGCCGGCCCGGCGGTGGGCCTGGTGGCCGCCAGTCTTGCTGCCGTCTATCCTCCGTTCCTGGTCCTGGTGGATCAGAATACCGTGCCGGTGCTCAACACTTTTTTGTTGGCATTATGGATATGGGCCGGTATAGGCCTGATTGACCATGGAGGCCGGCGGTGGGCGGTGCTGGTCGGGCTGGCGTTGGGCCTGAACATTCTCAACCGGCCGTCGAGTGTCGGCCTGGTAGGGGTTATGGCTGTTGGCCTGTGGCTGCGACCGAGGGATGGCGCAGGAGCAGCGGAGAAAGGCCGCTCCAAGAATTGGTGGCGCCAGGTCATCATGGTCGTGGCGGTAATGGGCCTCACCATCGCGCCGTGGCTGGCCCGCGGCCTCCTGGTTCACCGTCGATTCGTCTGGATTTCGACGAACGGCGGTTTCACCTTCTGGAACGGCAACAACCCCTTTACCACCGGCTCGGCCTTTGACGTGCGAATTGCCGACCTGGTCGCCTATTCCGGGGAGGTCGTGGCTGCGCCCGGCGGCCTGCCGATCGTCCAGGTCAAGCCCTATCCCCTCCCGCTGGAGCTGCGCGACACGGTGGCGACCCTGGACGAGCTGGAGCTGGATCGGGCTCTGTACGGCGCCTCACTGGCCTTTATCCAGGCTCACCCCGGCCGCTGGCTGGGACTGCTGGCTCAAAAGTTCGTGGGACTGTGGTGGTTTCGTCCCAACATCGGGCGGTCCAGTGGTTTCTATCAAGAGGGCTGGATCCTGCCCTACCAGATCCTCTACGTTGGCGTCTTGATCGCAGCGGTCGCCGGCCTGCTCCTGTCGCTCAATCGCTGGCGGCGGTATGTCCTGGTGTATGGCTTGTTTGCTTACCTAACTGTGGTATATGTCGCATATAACGCCATCACCCGCTACCGCTGGGAGATGGAACCGTACCTGCTGGTGCTGGCTGCGCTCGCATTAGTGACAGGTTGGCGCCGAGTTTCGCCGGCGCTGCCCGGAAAGGCAGTCTAGGGATGGTCCCCCTCCGACCGCAGCCTGCAAGCGGGGAACAGGGCGAGGCTGCCGCGCCGCCGGCCCCGGTGGCGCGATCTGCCGTGCAGGTGGTTCTTGGCCTGCTGTTCAGCGCGCTGTGCCTGTTTCTCGCCCTGCGTGGGGTGCGGCTGGACGAGCTGGCATCTGTGCTGGGCCGGACTCGGCCGCTTCCCCTGCTGGCTGCCGTCGGAGTCGAGCTTGTCACCTTCCTGGCGATCGCCGCCCGCTGGCGGCTCTTTTTCACTCCTCATCCCGCGCCCTCGCTTCGGCGGCTGTTCGAGATCCTGAGCGTTGCCCAACTGGCCAATGCCGTGCTGCCCGGCAAGGCCGGGCCGCTGGTGCGCGCCTACCTGGCCGGACGGGGAACGGCTGGGGGTGCCGCTTTCGCACTGACCACCATCGTCGGCGAAAAGATTGTGGAAGGCATGAGCCTGGTGCTGATTGCGCTCGCCGTCCTGCCTTGCCTCCGGACAATTCCACTGTGGGCGCAGTTGCCCTGGACGGCCTGGGCCGGCGTTGCCCTGTTTGCGCTCGTCTTGGGGGTGATGATCTGGCTGGCTTATCACCAACAGGTGGTCCCCCCCCGGATAGAGCGGTTATTGGGGCGCTGGCCTCGGGTGCTCGACCTGGCCCGCTCGGCCCTGTCGGCTCTCGATGTGTGGCGGCGCGGCAGGACCGTGCTGGCCCTGTGGGGCTGGTCGATTGCCATCTGGGCCATTACGATCCTTTTGAACCAGCTCATTCTGTGGGGCCTGGAGATCCGGGTCCCGGCGGTGGCGCCTGTGGTGATCCTGGTAGTGTCTCAGGTTGGGGTCCGTCTGCCCTCATCGCCGGGCAATATCGGTGTTTTCCACTATTTGAGCGTGCTGGCCCTGTCGCTGTTCGGTGTGGACAAGAGCACGGCGCTTGGCTATGGTGTTCTCCTGCACCTGGTGATCTACTTGCCGGCCAGCTTGTTGGGGCTCCTGTTCCTGGCCAAATCTGGTTACAGCCTCAGGCGGCTGCGGCAGGCTAGCGAACAAAAAGGGTTTTCAGGATGAAAGTTGCCATCGTCCACGATTTCTTTTGCAACCTGGGCGGATCGGATCAGGTGGCTGCTGTGCTGCACCATCTCTACCCCGATGCCCCGGTCTACACCCTGCTCGTCAGCGACCGCAACCGGCAGGGGCCGTTGTTGCAGGGCATGAACATCAGGACCTCTTTTCTTCAGCGCTTGCCGCTGGCGAGACGCCATCACGAGATCTACCTGCCGCTCTTTCCCCGAGCCGTCGAATCGTTCGACCTGACCGGCTTTGACCTGATTTTGAGCAGCAGCCACGCCTGCGCCAAGGGGGTTATCCCTGCTCCCGAAGCCCTGCACATCTGCTATTGCCACACCCCGGCGCGCTATGCCTGGGACCTGTCTTACCTGTATGCGCGCCGCGCCTCTTGGCTGCTGCGCTGGTACATCGCCTCGGTCATGCACCGTTTCAGGGTGTGGGACGTGACGGCCGCCAGCCGGGTCGATCACTTTGTCGCCAATTCGCGCTTTGTGGCCCGGCGGATCGAGCGCTATTACCGCCGGCCTTCAACGGTGGTCTATCCGCCCGTGGATACGGCCTATTTCACCCCCGGCGGCGAGGGCGGCGATTACTATCTAGCCGTTTCACGCCTGACGGCCTACAAGCAGATCGACCTGGCGATCGAGGCATTCAACCGCTTGGGCAAGCCGTTGTGGATCGTCGGCGATGGACCAGAGCACCGCCGCCTGAAAGCCATGGCCGGATCGAACATCCGCTTCCTGGGCGCTTTGTCGCGGGAAGGGGTCCGGGATGCGATGCGGGACTGCCGGGCTTTGATCTATCCCGGCAAGGAGGATTTTGGCATCACCCCGGTTGAGGTCCAGGCGACCGGCCGGCCGGTGATCGCCTTTGGCGAAGGTGGGGCGCTCGAATCGGTGGTCGACGGCGTCACCGGCCTGTTTTTCGGGGAGCAGACCGCACAAGCATTGTGTGAAGCGGTAGATAGGGCGTCGTGTCTGTCGTTCGATCAGGACGCCATCCGTCGCCATGCTGTTCAGTTTGATCGGGAACTATTCTGTCGCGAAATGTCGGCCTTTGTCCGGGACAAGTGGGATGAACGCCTGAATGATGAGCGCAAAGGGGCAGGAGACTAGAGTGGCAAGAAGAAAATGGCGGGCATTCGTGGGCCTGGTGTTGATCATCGCCGGCTTGACCCTGATCGCCGGGTGGGGGGGCGTCAAGTACCGGCGCATCCGTACTTGCCTCGATTCGGGCATGGTGCGGCTGCATGCCCTGCAAACACTTGTGCCGGAAGGCGCCCCTGCGCTTTCCGTGGAGACCCTGCTCGGCGGCGGCGGCCACCTTCAAGGCTTGCAGAGCGACATAACGTGCTTGCGCAGTGAAGGGCGGCCTTTTCTCAAGCTGGCGCCCTATCTGGGCTGGTTGCCGGGGATAGGGCCCGACGTCGCCGGTGCGCCGGATCTCCTGGAGATGGCTCAGACCCTGGCAGACGGGGGAGTACTGGTTTTCAACGCCATGTTCCCGGCGCTGGTGCAGGCCCAGACAGGCCAGCTCGACCTGCCCGGCGCTGTTGCGGTGTTGGAGCGGGCCCGTCCGTCGCTTGTCTCCGCCGAGTCGGCCCTGTCCTACGCCTCTGCCGCCAGGAAACGGCTGGACGCCGACAAGCTCTCGCCTCGTCTGGGCCAACTGCTGGACGCCACCGATCGGGCTCTGCCCGTGCTGCGCAGCGGCGTCCAGGCTGCCCTCATCGCGCCCGACCTGTTGGGCGCCGATGGCCCGCGCACTTATCTAGTCCTGGCCCAAAACGACGACGAACGGCGGCCCACCGGCGGCTGGATTTCGGGTGTCGGACTGGTGACCACAGACGGGGGAAGGGTCACCGACGTCGTTTTTGGCGACAGCTACAGCGTAGACAACCTGGCGGTGCCTCATGACAGTCCGCCCGACGCACTGCTGAGGACGATGTGGGCCGAGATGTGGCTCTTGCGCGACAGCAACTGGTCCCCCCACTTTGCGACCTCCGCTCAGGCGGCCGAGCGCATTTTCCAGCGTGACCAGGGCGTGGCGGTGGACGGAGTGATCGCCGTCGATCTGGAGGCTTTGCGGCTGCTGGTCACCGCGATGGAGCCGCTGACCCTCCAATCGATAACCCAACCGGTGACCGGCGCAACCCTCTTGCAGGTCATCCGCAGCGTGTGGGCCCAACCCGAGCCGGGACTCACCCCATCGGGCCAATGGAGCGAGTGGCAAAGCCACCGGAAGGATATCATGGCCGATCTGGTGGCGGCCATGCTCGACAGGGTGCAGACCCGGCCAAGCAACGTCGATCCAAGCCGACTGGCAGAGGCTGTCTGGACCGGACTGAAGCAACGGCATGTCCTGATCTATCTCCATGATCCTGAAGCAGCAGCTCTGCTTGCCTCGCTCGGGTGGGACGGGGCATTGCTGCCGGCAAGCGGCGACTATCTCCAGGTAGTGGATGCTAACGTGGGGTTCAACAAGGTAGACCCGGCAGTCCGGCGGGAGATCGACTACCAGGCGGATCTGCGCAACCCCAACCAGGGCCAGGCCGCCGTGACCGTTCGCTACGTCAATCAGAGCCCATCACAGCCCGAGCCCTGCACCCAGGGGGTGGAAGAGCGGCTGACCTACGAAGAGGGAATGGTTGGTTGCTACTGGAACTATGTCCGTTTCTACGTGCCGGAGGGATCGCAGCTCCTTGAGGCAGAGCGCGCGCCGCTGCCGGACGGCAGCCTGCTGTACCGCTACGGATTCGCACCCTTGGGTGACGCCGGCCCCGACAGCGGTCCTGTGGAGAAAGGCAAACTGCCGTTTGGCCTCTTTTTCGTCGTCCCGCCGGGCGAGGCCAGAGACGTGCAGTTCCGTTGGCAACTGCCACTGGGAATTGTTTACCACGATCAGGAAGGGCTGCACTACCGGTTGACCGTGCAAAAGCAGTCAGGCACGCCGGCCATTTCGCTGCGAGTTACCGTCCAGCTACCGCCCGGCGCACAAGTGGTAGAAGCAACACCACAGTCGGCCAGTATTCAGGGTAGCACGGTGATCGTCGATCTGTCGCTGTCTACCGATCAGCAGATCGAGATCGTTTTTCGTTGGTGACAGGAACCGTCTGCTCTTCCCTCGGCGGCAACTGGGTGCGCTAGGTGTGCCGCTCTACCTCGAACCGGAACATCTGGACCGGCTCCTTGGGATCGGTTATTCCGGCCTTGTGATAGCGCGTCCAGTATACCTGTTTCTCCACGGTGTCTATCCCCTCAAGGTCGGGGAGCAGCAGCCCTCGCTTCCACGAATTGGCCAGCGACTGGACGATGAGTCCATAGCGCTTCGGATCCAGTTCATCCGTCGAGCTGATCGCTTCCGGCTCGCCCAGGACGTCTACCTTGATCTCCAGGTCTGCCAGCTCGTCGCGGCGGATGGGAGGAAAACGGGGATCGCGGGTGGCCGCAGATACGGCATTTTGGATCACCTCTTCGGCCACGTTGTCACAGGTCGCCTGAATCGTGCCGATGCAGCCGCGAAGCTCCCCACGGCGGTGGATCGACACAAACGCACCGGCCTGGCGGCGCATATCGGGCGGCAACGCCTGGGGGGAGGCAGGCTGCCTGCCCTCTTTGACATACAGCTCGATCGTTTCCCGCGCCAGTTTCACGAGTGGATGCGACTCTGTCATTGTTTACTCCTTCACTAAAGAACTTGCCAAATAGTATCGCCGCCAGACTTGCATTTATACAGGATTTATGGTATGATCGCTTTTGCGCTGATCGGCAGCGACGCCTATCATACATTCATGGAGGAAGAGATGCCTGACAAGAAAAAGGCCATAGTCGAGGATACCATCGCGCGCAAGAAACGACTGCTCATGTACGGGCTGGTCGTTGTGGTTGCTGTTGCATTTGCCGTATCCTTGATAGTCTCCTGGATCGTTCTGATGCCCGGAGGCAACTACCTCGGCACTGTGATCCTGTACACGGTGTTGTGCACACTCGGTGCGGCAGTCCTGAGTGCCATCGTCTGGTTCATCTACACCAAGCTGATTCTGAAATAACGGCAGGGCCTATTCCCGGTCTGTTGGCCGTTTTTGCCGGCCCTGGGGCCCGGCTCTTGGGTCGTCTCTGAAATCTGCTCCTGGCATCTGCGCCAGGCGGACGTACGTTCGCCTGGCGTTTGCTTTTGGCTAGAACTTGCCCAGGACCTGGCGGGCAATGACCATGCGCTGTATCTCGCTCGTCCCCTCGCCGATGCTGCACAGCCGCTGGTCGCGGTAGATGCGCTCCACCGGATATTCGCGGCTGTAGCCATAGCCGCCGTGGATCTGCAGCGCCTTGAACGCGGCCCGCTCGGCCGTCTCCGAAGCATACAGCTTGGCCATCGCGGCCTCTTTGCTGAACGGCTTGCCGGCATCTTTCATGGCGGCGGCACGGTAGATCAGCAGCCTGGCGGCGTCGATCTCGGTTGCCATGTCGGCGATCATCCATTGGAGCGCCTGGAAGTTGGCGATCGCTTGCCCGAACTGCTTCCGTTCCTTGGCGTAATGCGTCGCCTGGTCCAGAGCCGCCTGCGCCAATCCCAGCGCCATCGCCCCGATGCTGATCCGCCCTCCGTCCAGGGTAATCAGCATCTGCCTAAAGCCCTCACCCTCTTTGCCGAGCAGGTTGCCGGCCGGCACCCGGCACTCTTCAAATGACAGCGCCGATGTCACGGACCCTTTCAAGCCCATCTTGGGCTCATTCTTGCCGGGGATAAAGCCTGGGGTGCCCTTTTCCACCAAGAGGCAGGAGATGCCTCGCGTCCCGGCTGCCGGATCGGTCTTGGCCGTGGCGATCACTACGTCCGCGATGGCTCCAGATGTGATCCACATCTTGCTGCCGTTGAGCACGTAGGAATCCCCATCGCGCACGGCGATTGTGCGCGTCGATCCGGCATCGGAACCGGCCTCCGGCTCGGTCAGGCCAAAGGCGCCGAGTCCCTTGCCGCTGCACAGGTGGGGCAGCCAACGCTGCTTCTGTTCCTCCGTGCCAAAGTAATAGATTGGCCCGCAGCCGAGCGATACGTGTGCGGCATAGATCAGTGCCGTCGAGCCACAAGCGCGGGCGACTTCTTCGACGGCAATGGCGTAGCTCAGGTAATCGCCGCCGCCGCCGCCGTACTTTTCGGGGTAGGGCAGGCCCAATAGGCCCAGCTCGGCCATCTTGCGGATATTCTCGGCCGGGAATTCTTCACTCTTGTCGACTTGTGCAGCGCGGGGTGCCAGCTCTTGCTGGGCAAAATCCCGCACCATGTCGCGCACCAGGCGTTGTTCTTCGTTGAGTTCAAAGTGCATCGGACTATGACCTCCTCGTCACTCTGCCAGGGCGATGCCCCGGTGCTTGGGCCATACCGTCGGTATGGCCGCTATCCACCATTTTCTCCAATCAGCCTCGGCTCGCCCCACACTGCCCAAGCCCATTCGTGGTTGCCCAGCCCGTCGGTGAAGAACTGGATGCGGGCCACATCGCCGGCCAGCGCGGGCATGGCCAGCTCGTGCTCTTTCCACCGGATCTGGTGTTGTGTCTCGCTCCACAGTTTCCAGCCGTTGACGAATACCCGGAAGGCGACGACATTGCCTTCGGCCAGATGCGACCCATCGCGGATGCCGGTTGCGAACCGCAGGCAGAGGTTGCGTACAGTGGCCGGCACCGGCACCTGGTATTCGATCATGGCCGAGCCGTGCAGCGGTGGGTGCTGCCACAGCGCCATCCGCTGCTCGCCGTCACACACAGCCTCGGCGATATGTATCTCCATTCCGGCCGGATCGTGCTCGGCGCTGACGGTGGCCCGCCGAAAGTGCTCGACAAAATCAAAAGCCCAGGCTCCGCCGGCCTCGGCCTGGGTTGGCTCCTGTTTCCATTTGAGGTACTGGACAAAACGGGCCAGCTCGTCCACGCTTTGTGGGGTGAGCGATTCCAAGTCATCGATCAACTCTTCCAAAGTTGCCATTGTTGCCCATCCTGATTTCTGGCTTCTGTCATCAGTATACCAGAAAATGGACAGTTTGTAAACAATGGGAGAGGCGGCACAAACCCTGACGATAGCTTCGGACACAATAAGCTTCAGACCTGGCGGGTCTCGTAGCGGCCCGCCAGGTCTGAATGCACAAGTGTTTCAACTAGTGGCTCTAGACAGCAGAAGAGCGGCTAAGCGGCTGGGAACCGCCCCCGCAGGATCTCTTCCAAAGTGGGCCGGCCGATCACCTGCAGCTCATAGTTCACGCGTTGGTGGGGCCGGAAGATCTTGAGCAGGCGCCCCAGATCGATCGGCGTGGCGATGATCACCATGTCACACGGTGTGGCATTGATCGTCTCTTCCAGCTCGCGTATCTGTTGATCGCCATAGCCCATGGCGGGCAATACCTTCCCGGTAGTCGGATATTTCTTGTAAGTATTGAGGATTGAGCCAACGGCGTAAGGGCGAGGATCGACGATCTCGGCTGCGCCAAAACGCTTGGCGGCCACTACACCGGCTCCGTAGGCCATCTCGCCGTGGGTCAGGGTCGGGCCGTCCTCGACGACAAGCACGTGCTTGCCGCGGATGGCGCCCGGATCTTCGACAAAGATGGGCGATGCGGCCTCGATGATGGTTGCTGTCGGATTGACCCGCAGCGTATTCTCTCGCACGCGGGCGATATTGGCCAGGTCGGCGGTATCGACCTTGTTGATGACGACAACATCGGCGGCGCGCAGATTGCTCTCACCCGGGTAGTAAGCAATCTCGTGGCCTGCTCGATGTGGATCGGCCACGGTGATGAACAGGTCAGGTTTGTAGAAGGGCAGGTCGTTGTTGCCGCCGTCCCAGACGACGATATCAGCCTCCTGCTCTGCCTGGCGGAGGATGCGCTCGTAATCCACGCCGGCATAGACGATGATGCCTTGGTCGATGTGCGGCTCGTACTCTTCACGCTCTTCGATCGTACACTCGTGTAGGTCCATGTCGGCACGGCTGGCATAGCGCTGCACGGCCTGCTTGACAAGGTCGCCATAGGGCATGGGGTGGCGGACGGCAACCACCTTATGGCCCATTTCTTGCAGGACGTTGCATACGTGGCGGGTGGTCTGGCTCTTGCCAGCCCCGGTGCGGACGGCGCACACCGCCACGACCGGCTTGCTGCTCGTGAGCATGGTGGTCTTGGTGCCCATCAGCCGAAAATCGGCGCCGGCGGCCAGCACCTGCGATGCCTTGTGCATGACATACTCATGGGGCACATCGGAATAGGCAAAGACCACCTGGTCCACGTGGTGCCGGCAGATGAGATCGACCAGCTCCTCTTCGGCATGAATGGAAATGCCGTTGGGGTAGAGGCTTCCCGCCAATTGAGGCGGGTAGACGCGGCCTTCGATGTTTGGGATCTGGGTGGCAGTAAAAGCCACCACCTCGTACTGCTTGTTGTCGCGGAAGAACACGTTGAAATTGTGAAAATCGCGACCGGCAGCGCCCATGATCAAGATACGGGTACGGGACATAATTGACTCCTTGTTTGTTGTTGTTGTATGATTCGGGCGAGTATCGGGTAAAGGATGCCCTCTTTTGGTGACGGCAGCCGCTGGACGATCAGGCAATCCGTGCCAGCAGTATACCGAGCAAATACAACAGGACGAGCGGGCCCATCACCAGGATCATGTTGAACGGATCCGGAGTAGGGGTGATGACGGCAGCCAGCACCGCGATGAGGATCACCGCATATTTGAAATTCCGCCACAGCGTCTTGTAACTGATGATACCCAGCTTAGCCAGAAAATAGACAAACAGGGGTAGCTCGAAAGACACGCCGATCCAGAAAAGCAGGTTGGCGACAAACGACAAATAGTCACCGATGGTCCATTGCGGTTTGACAACGTCCGACATGAATCCTTGGAAAAAGGGGATCGCCGTCGGCAGTAGGGCAAAGTAGGCAAACGCTACCCCGGTAATGAAACATAGCGTGGCGCCAGGCACCAACAGCAGCAGGTAGCGTTTTTCCTTGGGGCTCAGGCCGGGGGTGATGAAACGACCGATCTGATAGACGATGACCGGCATGGCGAGTGTCACCCCGCAGACGAGGGCCACTTTCATATAGTTGCTAAATGTCTCGGTTGGCTTGAGGGCCTGGGGCAGGGTATCGCCCATTGGCTTGATTAGGATAATGAACGCTTGCTTGGCAAAGATGAGACTGAGGGCGGTGGCAATCAACAACGCGATCGCGATTTTGATGAGCCGGTTGCGCAGCTCTTTGAGGTGATCCATGAGCGGCATAGCCACTTGATTATCAGGTAAAGTACCCTGCGTTGGGTCGGTGGTGCTCACGATTGTGATCCTGTGTCCTCAGGTGTCTCGGGGGTTGTCGCTTCTGCCATGCCTTCATGCCCCTGGGGCTGAGTTGGCGCCAGCGAGTGACGGGCAGCGTCCATGGCCGCATCCACCGGGTGGGTGAGCGCCTTGGTGGCAGTGGTCAATGTGTGGCTGGCATGGCTGATATCGTCGGCCATGCCCTTCAAGTCGGTGACAGTCTCGTCCAGGTCAGCGGCCTTGACGATTGAAGCGGCCATATCCTTGGGGATTGTCCTGATCGACTCGACCGACGACCGGATCTCTTCGGTTGTCTCCTGAATGGACACAAGCTCTGGTCCCAAATCACGGCTCAGGTTCTCATATACCCGCCGGACACTGCGCAGTACCTTGGCCAGATCGCGCGCCAATTTGGGCAGGCGCTCAGGACCGACGACAATGAGCGCCAGGATCAGGATCACCAATATTTCGACCGCCCCGATGTTGCCGAAAAGGTTCATCGCTTGCTCGGGATCTCTTCTTTCGCCACCAGGCTGCCCAATACGCCGTTGACAAATCGACCGGAGCTGTCACTGCCGAACTGTTTGGCCAATTCCACGGCCTCGTTGATGGCGACCTTTAGAGGTGTGCCGTCACACTCGAGCACCTCGTAGATGGCAATGCGCAGGATGTTGCGGTCGATAATGGCTATCTGTTCCACCGGCCACTCGGGCGCGTAGCGCTCTATCAGCTTGTCCAGCTTGGTGATATCGGCAGCAACCCCCCGCACGAGCTCGCGGGCGAACTGGACTCCCTGCTCGGGCAGCGGCATCTCTTCCAGTCGCTGTTCGAGCGTCGCGGCGATTTGATGCCCAACACAATCCATCTCGAACAGCGCTTGTAGGGCAACAATTCGCGCCTCGTGGCGAATTTTCATCTGGGCTCCCTCATCACCTGCTCACCTTATCACTGCTGCGCTACGCTGGCTTCGATGTCGTCGATGTGGACGTTGACGTCACACACATCCATACCTACGATGTCGTGGATGGCTCGCGTGATCTGGTGCTGCAACTGCCGGCCCATCTGGTACAGGTCTATGCCTCGGGCTGCGACCAGGTAGACGTCGACAGTGACCTGATTGCCCACTACCTGGACATGCACGCCCTTTCCGACCGTTTGCGAGCCCAGCAAGCGGCTCATTCCTGGCACCTTTGGCGATAGGCGGAGTACGCCTGGCATCGAATCGACCGTCTTTTGCACGATCGTTACCAGAACTCCTGGCGCGATAGTTACTTTGCCGAGATCTTTTTCCACAACATCCTCCCCTGATGCGGTAACCCCGATAATCACCCACCCGCTGCTTGAGGCTCTGGCCGTGGGGCGCCGGGCTTTTACCCCATCGACAATCCGCCGTCCACAGCGAGGACCTGGCCGGTGATAAAGCCGGCATCGTCGGACGCGAGAAAGGTGACGGCGGCGGCCATATCTTCTGCCGTTCCGGCCCGGCCCAAGATCGTCCGTTGAAGGGCCAGCTCGACAAGCTCCGGCGGCAGTGAACCGGTCAGGTCGGTGGGAACATAGCCGGGGGCAACGGCGTTGCAGGTGATATTTCGCGAGCCCAGCTCTTTGGCTACCGTCTTGGTCAGGCCGACCAGCCCGGCCTTGGCCGCTGCATAGTTCGCCTGCCCTGGGTTACCTCCCAATCCCGCGATCGAAGTCACGTTGACGATCCGCCCATAGCGTTGGCGCATCATCGGGCGTGTAGCCGCCTTGATGCAATTGAATGTGCCTTTCAGGTTGGTGTCGATGACCAGGTCCCAGTCTTCTTCGCTCATGCGCATGATGAGCGTGTCGCGCGTGGTCCCGGCGTTGTTGACCAGGATGTCCATCCGCCCAAACGTCTTTTGGGCAGCGTCGATCAGGGCCTGGGCCTGGGCCGGCTGGCTCACGTCGGCCTGGACGGCGATCGCCTCGCCGCCATCAGCTCGGATCTGGTCCACCACTTTATTCGCCGCAGCCTCGTTGCTTTGATAGTTGACCACTACCTTAGCCCCACCGGCAGCCAACCGCAGGGCGATGGCTCGCCCGATCCCCCGCGAACTGCCGGTTACGACGGCCACTTTTCCAGTGAAATCCATGTGCTGCTCCTTACTCCTGACTCCCTAGTCCGATCTAGCGCTGCGTAAACGCTTTGCCTATGGGAGGGCCTGTATTCCGGCTGCGTCGCCAACGCTGATCGCTTGAACATCCGGGGCGATCCGTTTCACCAACCCACTCAGCACGTCCTTCGGACCGATCTCGACAAAATGGGTCACTCCCTGGGCAACCATGGCCTGGATCGATGCCGTCCAACGCACCGGCCAGGTAAGCTGGCCGACCAGCTCGTCGCGGATCTCGTCGACATTGGCCAACGGCCGGGCGTTGATGTTGGCGATGACCGGCACCGTCGGGTTGCGCAGCGGCGTGGCCTCGATCGCTGCCCGGTATTCTTGGGTCACGGTGGCCATCAGCGGTGAGTGAGCCGCGATGCTCACGGCCAGGGGGATGATCCTCTTGCCGCCCCGCTCCTGCAACAGCTCGATGGCCCGCGCCAACGCCTTCTGGTCGCCAGAGATGACGATCTGCCCCGGCGAGTTATAGTTGGCGATTTGCACCGGCCGGCCGGTCTGGTCACCGGCCTCACGGCAGGCCTTTTCGACCTCGGCGTCGTCCATCTTGAGCACGGCAGCCATGCCCCCGGGATTCCGTTCGCCGGCCAGCTTCATCAGCCGGCCGCGCTCGCGCACCAGGCGCAGCCCGTCGGCAAAATCGAGTGCGCCGGCGGCTGCCAGGGCCGTCAGCTCGCCCATGCTATGCCCGGCCACGGCGACCGGTTTAGGCAGCTTGCCGGCAGTTTCCAGAACCTTGAGCACGGCCATGCTCGTTGCAAAGATGGCCGGCTGGGTATTGACCGTGTCGTCCAGTGTCTCTTTCGGGCCCTCGAAGCACAGACGTGACAGGGGAAAGCCCAGGATCGCGTCGGCTGCGGCAAAGATCTCGCGGGCGATCGGATAGGTGTCTGCCAGGCTTTGCCCCATGCCCACTTCTTGCGACCCTTGGCCGGGGAACAGCAGCGCGTACATAGCCATTTTTGGTCTAGATCCCTACTCTGGCACAGCTCATGGCAAGTTGCGGGAGATCACCATCCGCTGGATCTGGTTGGTCCCCTCGTAGATCTGGAGCAGCTTGGCGTCGCGCATCAGCTTCTCGACCGGATAATCCTTCATATAGCCATACCCACCAAAGATCTGGACGGCGTTGGTGGTGACCTCCATGGCCATGTCGGAGGCAAAGCACTTGGCCATGGCTGAGTAGTAACCGACCTTCATCCCATTGTCGACCATCCACGCCGCCTGCCAGCACAGCAGGCGAGCTGCTTCTACCTTCATAGCCATGTCGGCCAGCATAAAGGCAATGGCCTGGTTGTTGATGATCGGCGCGCCAAACTGCTCGCGGCTGCGGGCGTAGGCGGTGGCGTGCTGCAAAGCAGCACGCGCCACACCCACGCTCAACGCTGCCACTCCCGAGCGGCCAAAGTCGAGCGTTTGCAGGGCGATCGGAAAGCCACGGCCGGGCTTGCCCAACAAGTTAGCCTGGGGCACGCGTACATTCTCGAAGGTCATCTCGACCGTGTTCGAAGCCCGCTGGCCCATCTTGTCTTCAACCTTGGTCACCTTGATGCCCGGCGTATTGCCGGGCACAATGATAGCCGAAGCGCCGCGAGTGCCACGCTCCGGATCGGTCAGGGCGAACACGGTGAACATGTCGGCTAGGCTGCCGCTGGTTATGAAGCACTTTTGGCCGTTGATGACAAAATCGTTCCCATCTGGCAGGGCGGTGGTTTTGATCATGCCGGCATCTGAGCCGGCACCGCGCTCGGTGAGACAAAAAGCAGCAAGCTTGCCCTGCTCGGCGATGGGGCGCAAGAACTTTTCCTTCTGTTCGTCGGTGCCAAACAGGTAAATAGGCGTCAAGGCCAGGCCGCTGACCATGAGCGTGACACTGATGCCGGCACAGGCTGCGCCCAGTTCCTCGACCATGACGGCGCTTTCCAGCGCGCCATAGCCCGTCCCTCCATACTCTTTTGGAATAGTGGCATTCAGCACTCCTGCCGCCTTGGCCTTTTCGACAATGAACAGCGGCACTTCGGCCCTGCGGTCGTATTCGGCAGCGATTGGCGCTATCTCCTCCTGGGCAAACTTGCGAGCCTTGGCCTGGATCTCAAGCATATGGTCAGACAAGGAAAAACTGATCACCTTAGCCTCCTATTCTGCTTTTCCGAGAAAATTGGAAGATTGGAAAACTGGAAGGTTCCCTTCCAATCTTCCAATCTTCCAATCTTCTGACCCCAACTATTTCTTCTTTTCGGCCTTGAGTTCAACGACTTTAATGCCTCGATAGTGACCGCACGCCGGGCAAACCTGATGGGGCAGGCACGGCTCGTGGCATTTAGGGCAAGAAATCACATTGCGGGCCACAAGCGCGTTGTGGCTGCGGCGCCGGCCTTTTTGGCCTTTGCCTAGCTTGTGTTTCGGTAAAGCTCCCACTGGCTAATCTCTCCTTTCCTATGATTCTGGTTCTTTCGACAACAGTTCCTGCAAGGCAGCCCACCTGGGATCGATCGCCTCCTGGCCGCACTGGCATTCCCCTAGGTTCCGGTTTCCTCCACAATTCGGGCATAGCCCGGCGCAGTCGGGGCGGCACAACAGATCCATCGGCGTGGCCAGCCATAGTTCCTGGCGGATGACCTCACTGAGATCGAGGGTGTGGTGGGCGTCGATCAGCAACGCTTCATCCTCTTCCTCTTGCGGCACCCTGTCCACCGGCGCTTCTGCGATCAGGACCGTCGGATGGAACTCTTCTTCCAGGTCGATTACTACGGCTACGTCGAAAGGTTCCAAACACCGCCTGCAATTGACCCGGAGCCTGGTTCGCAACTTGCCGGTCGCGAGTACTCCCTGGCTGGTTCGCATGAGGGTAACCGTTCCGACCAACGACTTGATCGGCACCAGCTCCTCATCCAGCCCTTCGATATTCTCGTGCAATTCGTATTGACGGCGTTGACCCGTCGGCCCTTTTAGTAACTGGGCAACATTGTAACGCATGGCGCTGTCCTGCTTGTTCCGTGCCATTAGGATGCCCAATTATAGGCGATAGTAGGTTGTCTGTCAAACACCAAATACCGCCAGGCTGGACTCGCCGTTTCTTTACTCAGCCGGCGGTTCTTCCGGGGGCTTGCCCAGAGTCACTAACCCGTTGCGAACGGTTGTCAGCAGGTCGGCAAGCTGGCTATCCAGGGCGACCAGCACTTCGTGCGCGTAGGCGTCGGCCCCTCCCTTGAGCGTTTCGGCTTCTTGCTGTGCCCGCTCGATGATGGTGGTCCTCCGTTGCTCGGCTGTCTTGACGATGTCGTGCTCGTCAATTAGCTTGGCCGATTCCTCTTGCGCCAGGCGCACAATGCGATCAGCCTCTTCTTGGGCCTGGGCGACGATCCGATCCTTCTCCTGTGTGATCCGTTCGCCCTGCTTGATCTCCTGGGGGATGGCCGTCCGCATCTGATCGATCACGTCGAGAAAGTCGGCCTCATTGACGACCCGGTATGCGCTGAGCGGCACCCCCCAACTTTCGCCGAGCAACCGCTCCAGCCGATCGATGAGATGAAAGATGCTGTTCATGATGATCGTTTCCTTTCCTACTCGCAAATATGCCTAGTTCTCAATCGCGCAACGACACGAGCTTGACGCAGCTATCCACGCCGTCGCCTGCTTCCTTAAACTTGGCCTCCATGGCAGTCGCAACGTGAGGTGGTACCATGTCGGCTACACACCCTCCGAGCATCGCGATCTCTTTGACGTTACTGGCACTGATGAAAGCATATTCTTGGCTGGTCATCAGGCACAAGGACTCCATCTCTGGTGCCAGCTTTTTGTTGGTCAGCGCCATTTGGAACTCTAGCTCAAAGTCAGAAATGACACGCAGCCCTCGGACGATCACCTGGGCGCCCACTTGCCGGGCAAAATCCACAGTGAGCTGGCTGTACGTTACCACACTAATGTTGGGCACATGTCCCAACGCTTTTTCCAGCATTGCCCGGCGCTCTTGCGTTGTGAACAACAGGCTTTTCAATGGTCGATCATAGATCGCAATCGTCAGATGGTCAAAAAGCCTAGCGGCTCGTGTCGCAATGTCGATATGGCCGTTGTGGACCGGATCGAATGTGCCGGGATAGATCGCTTTAAGCATTTTAATCTCCGTTGATTTAGCTTAACTCGCCCTTACTCTGCCAGAATTGAGTCACCTTCTCGGCCAGCAACCGGTGCTCGGGCTGACTCAACGTCGGGTCGCTTTCGAATAAGAGGTGAGCTTCGGTCCGGGCCTGTTCCAGAACCTGGACGTTGCTTAGGCTGGCCATGCGCAGTTCCGGCAGGCCGCTCTGCCTGATTCCCAAAAAGTCACCCGGGCCGCGCAGTTCTAGATCCTTTTCGGCGAGAACGAACCCATCTTGTGTCTCTTCGATCGCTTTCAGCCGTTCCCATGTGGCTTTGGTCTGCTGAGAGTCTGGCGAGGCGGCATCGGATATGAGCAGGCAATAGGATTTGTGCTCACTGCGGCCCACTCGACCCCGAAACTGGTGCAGTTGGGCCAGCCCGAACCGGTCGGCGCCCTCGACCAGCATGACTGTTGCGTTCGGGACATCGATGCCCACTTCCACCACCGATGTGGACACAAGAATATCCAGCTCACCCTGGCGAAAGCGGGTCATGACCTCTTCTTTGTCACCGGCTTTCATCTTGCCATGCAGCAGCCCCAGCCGCTGCGCTCGGAAGATGGTCTGTTGCAGCCGTTCATATTCTTCCGTAGCAGCCTTGGCGTCGACCTTTTCTGTCTCTTCGATGAGGGGATAAAGGATAAAGGCCTGGTGACCTGCTGCGATCTGGCCGTGGATGAAGGCATAGGCCCGTTCTCGCTCACGGGGCAGTAACCACCGGGTCTGGATAGGCTGGCGACCTGGTGGCAGCTCATCGATGACCGAGATATCCAAGTCGCCGTAGACGGTCAGCGCCAGGCTGCGCGGGATCGGCGTCGCGCTCATGACCAACATATGCGGTGAAGCACCTTTGCCGCGCAGCGTGGCGCGCTGCACGACGCCAAAGCGGTGCTGTTCATCGACGATAACCAGCGCCAGATCGTGAAAGCTCAGGCTCTGCTGGATGAGAGCGTGGGTGCCGATGACGACATCGGCCTCGCCGGAAGCGATCGCGTCGTAGACTTGCTGGCGTTCCTTTCGCCCCACACTGCCGGTGAGCAACACGACCGATACGGGACGCTGTAAGCCCCAGTCTTGGGCGTTGCCAAGTAGATCGGCAATGCTGCGGTGGTGTTGTTCGGCCAGAATCTCGGTTGGCGCCATGAGCGCTGCCTGTTTGCCGTCTGCTATGGCCATCAACATGGCTGCTGCTGCGACTACTGTCTTACCCGAACCAACGTCACCTTGCAGCATCCGGCTCATGGGGCGATCCTGGACCAGGTCGTCCAATATCTGTTCGAGGCTGTGCTGCTGGGCAGCAGTAAAGGCAAAGGGCAGCGAAGCCATGAATGCATCCAGCATGGCTTGATTCCGGGGCAATGGAATGCCCGGCTCCGACCGCCACTGCTGGCGTTGGCGCAACATGCCCAACTGGATCATGAGAAACTCGTCGAACGCCAGGCGGCGGCGGGCCTGATCTGCTGTTTCCTGGCTGTCGGGGAAGTGGATCTGGCCAAGGGTGGTCGTCAGATCCATCAGGCCGGCGCGTTGCCGGATCTCCTGTGGCAGATGATCGGTCAGCCGTGGTGCCCAGTAATCCAGCACCCGTTTCATCAGCCGCCGGAGCCAACGCGATGTGATGCCTTCCGTCAGAGGATAGATCGGAACCAGCCGGCCGGTATGGATCAGATCCCGCTCCAGCGGTTCCCAGGCCGGAGCGCTCAGTGTCAGCCGTCCCAGGTGCTCGTCCACCTTGCCGCTAAGGACGATCTGCATCCCGGCGCGCAGCTGACGAACCAGGTAGGGCTGGTTGAACCACACCGCCTCGATCGTCCCTGAAGCATCGGCGATGATACTGCTGACAATGGCGCCTCCGCCCCGCGTCGGCCGTGTCTTGGTTTCCCAGATGGTGCCGATGATGGTTGTTTCCTGTCCATATTCCAGGCGGCTGATCGGCTTTAGGGTTCGATAGTCGTCGTACCGGTGCGGCAGGTGATAGAGCAGGTCGGCCACCGTCGTGATTCCCAGCTTGTGCAGGCGGGCGCCAAAGCCAGAGCTGATTCCCGGCAGGCTTTCGACCGGTGCATCGAGCCCGTTGGCCGGGCGAGGTCGGGAGGTGAGCGCCTGCACCACAGGCGCGGCCGGCCTGGCAGCCTGAGGCTGGGCGCGCGTCTGTTGCGCGGATATGCCGACCTGTTCGAGCCTGCCCAAGACCTGCTCCACAACTTTGGCTCGCTCGTGCTCGTCCTTATCGGCATAGTTCGCCAGGCTCGTGACTATTTCGTCGATCCACTCTCCGGTTGCGGCGTCTGCCTCGGTCTGCGCTTCGGCGCGGGCCTCGCTCTGCCACAGCTCGACAAAGTTGTGCAGGCCGCCGATGACTGCCTCGTCACGATGGCCCTTGCTCTGCTCTAGCTTCAGTATTTTGTTCAGCTTTTCCCAAGCTGAGGAGTCCATATTCTCCAATACCTGTCAGTATTATCTGTTTCTAAGAGGATCAACCTGCTGTGACAACGGCTACCCCTACTGCGCCGGGGCCAACGTGACTGGCGATCGTAACCCCAGCCTGTGCGATCAGTGGCTCCCATTCCGGGTTGGCCGCCTGAAATTGCCTGGACAGCCTAGCGGCCAGGGCAGGGGCATTGGTATGGAGCACGATGGCTCGCTCCATCTGTCCCAAGGCCTGGATCCGCTCGATAAGCCGTTCCAATGACCGTTTGATGGTCCGCGTGCGCTCAAAGAGCTCGACCTTGCCAAGGTGCACCCCGGCGATTGGCTTGACATGCAGCAATGTGCCGATCATGGCGGTGGCCCAGTTCGTGCGGCCGCCCCGGTGTACATATTCCAGCGTGTCGAGGATAGCCAAGACGCACGATCGTGGTTTCATCCCTTCCACGCGGGCCGTGATCTGGTCGAGTGACTCTCCTCGCCTGGCGGCCTCGGCAGCCTCTACGGCCATCCAACCATAGCCCATTGAGATCTGCCCCGAGTCCACGACATTGATGCGGATCCCCATGGCCTTGGCTACAGCCTCGGCAGCTATCATCGCCTCGCTAACGAGTCCGCTCAAACCGCTGTGCAGTTGGATAGAGATGATCTCGTGTGTTGTGCTGGCAAGGCGGGCGAACGCTTCCTGGTATTCGCTGATGGGAGGCGATGCCGTTTTCGGTATAGCCCGGTCGGTCGTTAGCCTGTCGTAGAACTGTTGTTTGGTCAGATCTATTCCGTCTCGGTAGGTTTCAGAGCCAAAAACAATACGACAGGGAATCACCGTGATGCCCAATTTCTGGACCATCTCGGGCGGGATATCGGCGGTGCTGTCGGTTACGACTCGGACCATAACAACCCCACAGGTTCAGGAACCTTCATAGACAGTCACGCCCATCGCATCTGGCCCCAGGTGACAGGCCAGGACTGCATCGTATTCGATCACCGGGAAAGTCCTGCCGGGCAGGATCAGGTTCAGGTGCTCGACCAGCAGGTCGGTGCCGTTCCCCAGAGGGCTCTGCATGATGACCACCTGCTCAATGCCGGCGAACTCGGCCACAAAGTCGGCCAGCTTTTCGATGGCGTTGGCTCGAGTTCGAACCTTTTCGAGTGGGATGATCTCCCCTTCCTCCATGATCAGCAATGGCTTGATGTTGAGCATGGTGCCCAACAGCGCCTGGGCCGGGCCGATGCGATTGCCCTTTTCCAGGTAATCTAGCCTTTCGACAAAAAGAACGACATAGATGTGGGGCAACATGCCGCGCACCAGCCGGACGATCTCGTCGAGCGATTGACCGGCCTCGGCGGCCTCGGCCGCGGCTCTCACCAGCAAGCCTAGCCCCCACGACGTAGCCATAGAGTCCAGCACGGCAATGCGACACCGGCCCAAGAAACTGTTGGCCACCGACTTGGCCGCTGTAAAGGCGCTGCTGAGCTTGCTCGAGCCCACGATCACCAAGATCTGATCGGTTTGCCGGCCCAGTTGGCTGTAGGCTTCTTCGAATGCGCTCGGCGGGATCACCGCCTTGGTTTTCTGCGCCTGGTCGGCTGCCATACGCTGGAAGAGCTGCTTGAGGTTATGGTCAGAGCCTACCCGGATCCTTTGATCTCCCAGGTGGATGTCCACCGGCAAGACCGTGATCTCGTGCTGCGCGATCTGATCAGGAGTCAGGTAGGCAGTGCTGTCGGTAATGATGCGTGCTTGTGCCATTGTTTCAGAAGCCTCCAGCTTTGCTGCTCACTCGACCGAAATGATATAGTAATAGTGCAATTGGCCGCCGTCTACTACTTCGATCCCTTGGCTTGGGTACCGCTCGGTGATTTCTGCCGCAATCTGTTCGGCCTCGTCGGCAGTGATCGATTCACCGTAATACAGGGTGATGATCTCATATTGTTCGGTATCCATCTGTCCCAGGGCAGCCATGACTACTTCCGAGGGCATTTTCCCTTTCACTTTCAGCGCCCCGTTGACCATGCCAATGATCTCACCCTCTTGCACACCCATGCCGTTAATTTGCACCGAACGAACTGCCGTGGTGATCTCGGCCGTCTGGATGTTTTCAGCCACCTCAGCCATAACTCCCGCGTTTGTGGGCAGATCAGACTGGTAGTTGAATGCCAAGAGCGCGGCGATACCTTGGGGGATGGTAATAGTCGGCACCACCTCGACGCTCTTTTGCGACAGCGACTTGGCCTGTTCGGCGGTCAGGACGATATTCTTATTGTTGGGCAGGACTATGACCTCGTTGCCGGGGGCGTTTTCTATTGCCTTCAAAATGTCTTCGGTGCTGGGGTTCATCGTCTGTCCGCCTGGAACGACTGTGCTCGCCCCCAGGCTTTCGAACACCTTGGTCAGTCCCTGGCCAGATGCCACGACCACCGTGCTGATCTTGCTCAGCGCCTCGGTGCTGACAGTAGGTCGCCGGGTTTGGCTGATGATATATTCCTGGTATTGCTCCTGCATGTTCTCAACGATCACCCGACTCAGCGAACCCTGGCTGGCGCCGTATCCGAGCGGAATTCCCGGATCGGGCACATGGACGTGTACCTTGATGACCTCCGAGTCGCCAACGACCAGCACCGAGTCGCCCATGCCTGTTATGGTGCGGCGGATCTCGTCGAGGTTCAGGTTCTCACCATGGATGATAAACTGCACGTCGTACCCATACCCCTTTTCGTCTTCCGGGTGGAGGGTATGCAGATCCACCGCCGCCGTCAACGCGCCATCGGCGGTCACAGGTTCTCCCTGCATGAGGCGCAGCATGCCTTCCAGGATGACAAACAGGCCTTGCCCACCGGCGTCCACCACGCCGGCTTCGGCAAGCACCGGAAGCAGGCCGGGCGTGCGGGTGACCGAGTGCCTTGCCTCAGCGGTGACGCGCTCCAGAATGTAGCGCAGATCCTCACTGGTGGCGGCAGCGGTCACCCCCGCCTCGGCTGCCTCGCGGGCCACCGTCAAGATCGTACCCTCTACCGGCTTGATTACGCCCTTGTAAGCGGTGGCGGCTGCCTCGCGCAGTGCAGCAGCGAACTGGACGGCGTTGAACGTTTCTTCATTGTCCAGAGACCGCGCCATGCCGCGGAAGATCTGCGATAGAATGACCCCCGAGTTGCCACGGGCGCCCATCAGTGCTCCCTTGGCCACTTTCTGGGCCATCGCACCCACGTTGTCCCCTGGTGAATCCTTGATCTCGGCATAGGCAGACTGCATCGTCAGCAGCATATTCGTACCCGTGTCGCCATCGGGCACGGGATAGACGTTCAGTGCGTTGATCGCCGCTTGGTGGCGCTCCAACCAGGTCAGGCCTGCTTGGATCAGCTGCTTAAAAGTCTGGCCATCACACCGCGTAAAATCAGCGCTGTGTGTGGTTCGATCGTCTGTCAATGAGGTCGCCTCCTGGTCATGGTCTGTTACGCGAGCTAGTCTGCGCTGATCCGTAGGTCCTGAACATGGACATTAACAGCAGCTACCGGTGTACCCAGAGCCTTTTCCAGGCTATACTTGACGGCGCTCTGGATATTCCTGGCTACGGTGATAATGCGCGTTCCATACTCGATCACCACGTACAGGTCGATGACGATCTGGTCGTCCTCGATGCGAACATCCACCCCACGCTGGCGGTTTTCGAATGGTAAACGCTCGATGATGTCGCTGGCCAGGTCTTTGCTCGCCACATTTACCACACCGTAACACTCCAGCACTACCTGGCTGGCAAGCTCCATGATCGCATGTGGAGAGATCTCAATACGGCCCAACCCGCTGTCTTTCATCCGTTGTCCTACCTCACTTGTCACTCTTGCATCAGGCACCGGCCGGTTTGCGCAAATCCCCGGCCTGTGGTATAAGATAGCCGCTACGAATCCGAAGGTTGAGCCAGCGGTCGTACTTGCTGGCTCTATCTATGTGAGAGGTGTAATTATGGCCAAATGTGATATGTGCGGCAAGGTGCCGACTTTTGGGAACAACGTCAGCCACTCCAAGGTGCACACCAAGCGTCGCTGGAAAGCGAACATCCAGAAGGTGACCATGGTCGTGGGCGGCAAGCCCGAGCGACTGAACCTCTGCACGCGCTGCCTGCGAACTCTGAACAAGATGCAATAATAGTCGGTTGTGGTTGTGGCATCCCGTGGCCAGTCCGAGTTGCTCGGACTGGCCTTTTCTTGTGCTTGTCAACGCGTGTTTCTGGCCTCCAGCCATCCCTCTCCAGGTCCGTATGATACCTGCTTTTCGATAAAAATGCAAGAATGTTCTGCGCTATCAGCTATCGGACACTGCCGATAGCTGTCGCTGCCGCAACTGCCCGCATCCTGCCTCGATATCGATCCCACGCCGCATCCGCACTGTCACAGGCACTCCTGCCGCCTCCAGCACGGCCTGAAAGCCGTCCACCCGTTCGCGCGGCGAAGGCTGCCAGGGCGATCCGGCTGTTGGATTCAACGGGATTAGATTAACATGACATAACAGGTTCTCAAGGAGCCGGACCAACCCGTGTGCCTGCTCCGGTGCGTCATTTACTTTGTCGATGAGAGCATACTCGATCGACACACGTCGCTTGGTCGTGCCGGCATAATCGCGCACAGCGGCCATCAGCTCAGCCAGTGGAAAACGCCGGTTAATCGGCACTAGCTGGTCGCGCAGCCCATCGTCGGCTGCGTGGAGCGACACCGCCAGGTTAACCGGGAGTGCTTCCTCTGTTAGCTTCCGGATGCCGGGCGCCAATCCAACGGTTGACAGGGTAAAGCGCCGCGCTCCCAGGTTATAACCCCGTGGATCGGCCAAGGTTTCTATCGCTTGTAGGGTGGCTGCATAATTGGCCAAAGGCTCGCCCATGCCCATCAACACCACGTTACCAATCGGGTGGGCCTGTTGTGCTCCATTGGACTGCCTGGCTTCGGCCTCTCTGACCTGGCGGGCGAGGTGGATCACCTGGCCGATGATCTCTCCGGCCGACAGGTTGCGGACCAGCCCACCCTGGCCGGTGGCGCAAAAGGGGCAGCCCATACTACAGCCTACCTGGGTCGAGATGCAGGCCGTGCGCCGGTCGGTGTAGCGCATCAGCACACTTTCAATCGTCTCCCCGTCCCGCAGGCGAAACAGCACTTTGCGCGTCTGGCCGTTGGCCGACTCCTGGCAGGTCAGCGGCGTCAGCGGCAATAGCTCCGTCTCCGCGGCCAACCGCTGCCTCAGGCCGGACGGGAGGTTGGCCATCTGCTCCCAGTCATCTGCCAGGGAAGCGTGCAGCCAGCGCCACAGTTGCTCGGCCCGAAAGCGGGGCTCGCCCCAGCTTGCCAGCAGCGCCTGAGCCTCACTGTAGGTCAGGTCGTACAACAGCGGGCGGTCAGCCACCGATAATCTCCTCCCAGGTCGCGTGCAGGTGCCCAACGTCGCGGAACACCAGGTCGGGCTGGAGATCTGACCCGGCCAGAGTTTCGGCGTCGGTGACCCCGCTCATCACCAGCAGGGTTACCAGCCCGGCGCGCCGTCCGGCCAGGATATCTGTATCCAACCGGTCACCCAACATGCCTGTCGTAGCTGCGCAGGCGCTCATCCGGGCCAGCGATTGCTCGATCAACGCCGTCCCCGGCTTGCCGATAACCGTCGGCGTGACACTGGTTGCCGTTTCCAGCAGCGCCAGCAGTGCCCCGGCCCCCGGCACAATACCCCGCTCGGACGGGAAGGTGCGGTCGGCATTGGTGCCAATGAACGGCGCCCCGGCCCTGATGTGCAGCGTCGCCTGGGCCAGCCGCCCGTAACAGACATTGAAATCCATGCCCACGACCACATACTCGGGCTGATCCTCGACCAGCGTGAAGCCCGCTTCTCGCAGCGCGGTAAACAGCCCATCCTGGCCCACGACGAAGGTACGTGTCCCGCGTGGGGCGATGCCAAGCAGATAGGCCGCCGTAGCCTGGGCTGACGTCAAGATCTCCTCGGCCCGGACCGCCACGTCCATCTCGGCAAGTTTGGCTACATACTGCTGTGGTGTTTTGGTCGAGTTGTTGGTCGCCAACACAAAGCCGATCTCCTGCTCCCGCAGGAAATTGAGAAAAGCTCCTGTTCCCGGAATGGCTGTTTTGCCCCGGTATAGCACGCCGTCCATGTCGATGATCAGATGGCGCAGATTGCGCAGCTCGTCCTTGTCCATGTCGATCCCCGATTAGGTTAGAATACAGGTTACGATTTTCGTACCTTTTCGTAATCCTGTCTGGTGTCTATGTCACACAAGATGGCCGGATCCTCCACTTGCACGCGGGCCATTTGATCCCAATGGCGGGCAATGATCTCGCGCCTGCTCTGGCCATCCCCGGCGGCCAGCAGCGCGGGAAAGAGCGCCCGGTCAAACAACACCGGCTGACCACGCTGCTCCTGGTAAAACGGCGCGATGACCGGCGCACCGGTGGTGTGGTAACGGTCGGCCAGGGTCCTGATCAGCTCTGCCGTCAGACCAGGCTGGTCGGCCAGCACTACCAGCGCTGCCTTGATCTCTGGCCGCAGAGCGCGCAGCCCGGCATGCAGTGAGGAGGTCATCCCTTCTGGCCACCTCTCGTTGAGCACCAATTCTACCGGCAGCCCGGCCACTGCCTGGCCGACGGCCTCGGCGTGTGCGCCGAGCACCATCACTACCTGCGCCAGGTCCGCTGCACACACGGCGCCGGTTACCCGCCTGACCATAGGCTGGCCGCCGATCGGCAGAAGCTGCTTGCATTCGCCCATTCGCGTCGAGGCGCCGGCGGCCAGGATGATCGCGGCAATGGGCATATTGTCCGAGAGAGCCATTGCGCTATTGTAATGCCGATAACTGGAAAAAGCAAGTGGATTGACCGGCAACAGGGTCCGTGCTATAATCGGCAGAGGTGGGATGCCAAGTATGCGGGCCAAAGGACAACTGCTGCTCATTAATCCCTGGATCTATGATTTCGCGGCCTATAACTCCTGGATCGAGCCGGTGGGGTTATTGGAGATCGCCGCCGTCCTGCGCGACAGCGGCTATGGCGTTACTGCCATCGATTGTCTGGCCCCCCATGCCGGCATGCCTCGCCCTCGTGCCGACGGCTCGGGCAAACTGTCCAAGACGCTCGTGGACAAGCCGGCAGCCGTGGCTTGTGTTCCCCGCCGCTTTGGCCGGTACGGCCTGCCGGTCGAGCGGTTCGAGGCTGCCCTGGCCGCTGCTCCTGCACCCGACCTGGTGCTCGTCGCCTCTGGCATGACCTATTGGTACCCGGGCGTCGTCGAGGCCATCCGCCGCATCAGGTCCCGCTTTGGCGGCGTGCCTGTGGCGGTCGGCGGCGTCTATGCCAGCCTGTGCCCACACCATGCCCGCCGCTTTTCCGGCGCCGATGAAGTGATCGCCGGGCCGGGCGTCATCGCCGCCCTGCGCCTGGCCGACCGGGTCACCGGCCACGATTCTGACCCCGACCGGCTGGCCGATCCCCGGTCCTGGCCGCTGCCGGCTCACGACCTGGTATCGCGCCCCTACGCTGCGGTCCTCACTGCGTGGGGCTGTCCCTATCGCTGTACCTATTGTGCCAGCCATCGCCTCCAGCCGGCCTTTGTCCGGCGTGAGCCTGAGGCGGTAATCGAGGAGATAGCCGCCTGCACCCGGCGCGGTATTCGCCGGTTTGTTTTTTATGACGACGCGCTGTTGATCGACGCCGAAAGGCACCTGGCCCCGATCCTGGAGGGGGTGCTGGCCCGCCATCTGCCGGTGAGTTTCTACCCGGTCAATGGCCTTCATGCGCGGGGGATCACGGCCGAGCTGGCCCTCCTGATGCGCCGCGCCGGTTTTGCCCAAGCCTGCGTCTCGCTGGAAACGGTCTCTCCGGCCCGGCAGCAGTCCACCGGCGCCAAGGTCACCACCGCTGATTTCGAGGCGGCTGTGAAGCGCCTCAAGGCCGCCGGCTTTGGACCGGCCAATGTGCGGGGCTACCTGCTGGCTGCCCTGCCCGGCCAGCCGCTGGCAGAGATCGAAGACAGCCTGCGCTTTGTCCTTGGCCTGGGGATACAGGCAGAGCTGACCCTTTTTTCCCCGATTCCGGGCACGCCCGACGGCGATCTTGCTCTTCCGGCCAACGCTGACCCCCTGCTGCACAACAACACCGTCTATCCTTACCTGCTCGGTGCCGAGTACGCGCGCGAGCTTCAACGGCTGAAGGAGATGGCCAAAGCCGGGAATCAGGCCCTTCTCTGAATCAGTATTGTTTGTGTGCCAGCGGCAGATATGCCTTGTAGGGTCCCCCCATTGCCCGGCCCAGGCTCACCTCGTCCAGGTATAGTGTGCTCGTCACCGGATTGCTGCCCGGGGCGTGCCACAATTGCAGGTCAAGTGTCACGGTGCCGGATAAGGCGACATCCAACGGGCCGAGGTGGTAGGCCAGATGCGCCCAGCCGGGCACGTCCAGGCTAGGGGTAAAGACTCGAGTCAGCGGCAGGGTAGTGCTGAGTGTCTGGGTGACGGTGGTCAGCATGACGTTGAACCGGTCGCCGGCAGCGGTGTCCGCGGGGTTGTACCAAAAGGAGAGGACCGGCTCCCACGAATTGGTGATAACCACGCTCTGGGTTATGCCGGCCGTAAAGGTCACGCCTGCTGCCCCGCCCAATGCCAGGGCGCCGTAGCCCGTGTGTACCGGCTGGAATACAACGGTAGGCGTGATGCCCACAGAATGCCAGCCCTCCAGCCCTGCTTCGAACTCACCGTTGGTTACCGCGTCGTCGGGTGGACGGAGGGTCCAGGTAAAAGGCAGCGTTTCGGTCAGCTCCAAGGTGATGCTGTACAGCGGGGCCGGGGCCAGCCAGAAGTGATGGCTGATCGTCACTGTCTGTGGATCGGGCCAGGCCAGCATGCCTAGCCTATAGCAGCCATCGCGACTGCTGGTCGTAGTATAGGCTGTTTCGGCCGCGGCGACCGTCGCTCCACCCACAGGCAGCCCGTCGTGGCTCAGCACGCGCCCGGCCAGCCCAGATTCCAGCACCATCGTCCGCGTGTCCCCTTCAGCGCGATAGGGGCTGTGGAGGTGGGCGCCATTCTCATATTTTTGCCACACCCGTGCTCGGAAGCGGTAGGTGTGTCCCCGTTCGCCGACAAAATCCGCCTGCACCAGGTAGGTGCCGGTAATCCAATCGTGCCAGACCCCCTCTGCCTCATCCAGCCACTGCACCCCCCGCCACTTGAGCTGGGTGCCCCCCGGCGCCAGCACGGCGTTGTCCCAGTTCACCGTAAAGGTCGGGACACCGCTGATCGCCGGCGATGTGGCGGTGATGACCGGTGTCAGGGCCAGGATGGCCGAATCGAGAAAACTCTGATTCCGGACCGCCGGATTGCCGCTCCCATCTGGGCTGCTGATGCGGATAAAGACGGTTATCGTGGGGGCCTCGGCAAAGACCGCGGTGCGCAGATCTACGCTCCAATGCCTATCTTGGCCGTCGGCCTCGCTCCAGACCACCGTCGGCGCCTGGGGATCGGTTCCGCCGGTTGGGTCCATGCCGACCTGTTTGATCATCGTCCCGTCGGCCGTGGCCTTGGCAGACTGAAAGATGGTCAGCATTGCGGCGTGGAAGCCATAGCCCATTCCCGGCGTCAGCCCGGTCGCTTGCTGTTGGATGCCGGCCGTAAACGGCTCGCTCGCAAAAAGCATCTGTGAGGTATCGCCCTCGATGCGCTCCACCCAACCGACCCCCAGGTCGCTGTCTGCCCACACCCGGGTATCCATCCAATACGGCTCTGGCCCGTCGTAGAAGAAGCGCTGCCAGCCGCTGGCCACCTGGAGGTCTATACCCTGATATTGGCCATAGGGTGGGTCGTAGCTTTCCACACCGGGGTTGGCGATCAGTTGGTAGAACTGTGAGGTGGATCTACCAGGGCTTGAGTCGGTTGGTGGGGCGAGAACGGCCAGGGTCACTGCCACAAGAAAGGCTAACATTCTGTTCCAATCCTTGTCAATCGCAGCCGGTCGGACCAGGACGGTTCCCGGTCCCCTTGGTTCTTAACGGGCTTGGGCCAAAGCGGCCAGGATCGTGTTAGCCCACAGGTCGGCGCCCCGGCTGTTCAGGTGAAGTCCGTCAAAGGTGAGGTGCAACTGGCGGCGCTGGCTTATCTCGTCGGGGGAGGTGGCCCCCAGCCGCTGCCGGTCCATCATGGTAAACAGCAATTCCCCGGCGACATAGGCTGATGGCTGGGGTAGGGGGGCTAGCTCGTCGACGAACGCTTGCCACACATCGGCTACCGGTACGCCACAGTCAGTGGCGACGCGCTTGATCGTGCCGTTGAGCCGGGCCATTTGGCGGTTCTGCGGCATGGACAGCCGCTCGCCGCTTCCGCTGGTCGTGCATACCAGAACTCGGGCGCCTGCCTGGCGGCTTGCCTTGTCGATCAGCGTCCTGTACAGCGCAGCGAACTGGTCCAGGTCGGTGGTCGGCGCTTGGCCATACTGGATGCGCCGTACCAGGGCCCACACCCTCCAGATTAGGCTGTGAGATGTGAGCCATGGAATCCACACGTCGTTGCAGCCGATGGCCAGGATCACCCAGTCTGGCCGGTGCTGGCGGAGGGGAACGTCGATCCGGTTCAGCAGCGCCTTGATTGTGTCTGCGCCTCGACCCGCGTTGACGACCTGCCCGGTTAGCCCTGCTTCACTGCGCTGCAGGGCAGCGGCGACCCGCGTTACATAACTCTCGCCGTAGGTGCCCTCGGTCAGGCTGTCGCCGGCAAAGAGGTAGACAGACGTTTTGCGCATGGGGGGTGTGAGCCTCTATGCCGGCTTTGTCCGTGTCAACCGGGCAAGAAGCGCACCGGCGGCAGCCATGAGCCCGCCCAGCATAAAACCTTGCAGCCAGACGGTTGGGTACACGCTGAGGGGGGGGCGGTTGCCGTTCAGGCGCTTACCCCATCCCAGATGGCGCAGGATCAGTGTCAGGGTGGGCGCCACAGCGCCGGCCAACCCGCCGGCCAGGAAAGCGTCCTCGTTGCTGAAACCATAGCGCTTGACGCCAATCCAGCCGATGCGCCCCCAAGTCAGCCCGCTCAACGCCCCGAGAGCATTTTGCGCCCCAGTCAGGTTGTTGCGATGCCAGCGCATCAGGCGCGCTATGGTCGGCAGGGCGATAATCCAGCTCAGGGTGGTGACTATTGTCTCGCGCGCCAGGCGCCAGCGAGGCAACCATCCTTGAACGGTGTTCAAACCGTTGGAGGTGGTCATCGATGTTTCTCCTGCGGTCATCATGGCAAATAGTATAATCGAAAGCGGGTTGTGTGTCAACCACTAGGGGTTGGCACACTTTTTTGGCTCACTAGCGCCCCCTATCTTTGCATTTGTGCAAAACCTGTGTATAATAATTTCGGCTTTGCTCCCTAAGCTGTGATCTCGCTGCCGCGGGCGTCCGAATAGTCGGTCGCCGGCCAGCAGCGATGACCTAGGTGCGAACCGAATACCAAGGAGGTAGAAACGCAAAATGGACCTACGGGAAGTAGTTCAAGGCGACATGCGGGGCCTGGAAAAGCTGATGGCCAAGCTCCCGGGCTTCAAGGGTTACAAACAGAAAGAGACGCGCCGCGAGGCCGACAAGCTGCTGCGCATGGAAGTGGCGGCCAAGTTGGATGAGCAGCGCAAGCGGGTGGCCGATCTTCAGATGCAGCTCATCACCGGCGGCCAGATCGAGTGGCTCGACGACTTGGAGCGGGCAGTGATGAAGATGCAGGGTCTCATCGACCGCATCCGGACCGCATCCTACGGCTATGCCGGCCTGTTCGATGCAGTCAAGGTCAAAGAGGAGCAGTTGGACGCCCTGTACGAGTTTGACAACACCATGTTTGACTCGGTGGCCGAGATTGCCACTGCCGTCGACAAAGTGACGTCGGCGATTACGTCGCAGGAAGGTGTCGGGGTCGCCATTGCCGGGCTCGTTCTCGAAGCGGAGCAGGCCGCCCTGACCTTTGGGCATCGCAACGAAGCGATCCTCCAGTCCCAAACTGTCGGGTAAACCAGCACACGCAGGGCAGACCATGCGTGGCACCAAAACTATTCGGGAGGTAACTGACAATGGCGCGAATCATTGATGTGATCGAAGTTCCGGATCAACAACCGGAAGAGATGGTCCGGCGAGTGCCGCAGTACGGAGCCGGTGACTTTCGTCTGGGCTCGCAGGTGATCGTCCGTGAGTACCAGCAGGCGGTCTTTTTCCGCGACGGCAAGGCGCTTGACACCTTTGGGCCGGGGCGGCATACTATCACCACCGCCAACCTGCCCTTGCTTTCCACCTTGATCGGCATGGCCACCGGCGGCAAGACCCCTTTTACCGCAGAGGCCTATTTCGTCAGCATGCGCGAGTTCCTGGATCACAAATGGGGAACTTCCGAGCCGATAGCCCTGCGCGACGCCGACCTGGGCCTGGTCCGGCTGCGGGCCTTTGGCACCTATTCTATCCAGATAAGCGATCCGGCCCTGTTTGTCAACAAGATCGTCGGCGCGCAAGGTCTGTACGAAACCAAGCAGATCACCGACTTCCTGCGGGGGATCATCGTCGCCAAGCTGACCGATCTGCTGGGCGAGATGAAAAAGGGCCTGTTTGACCTGCCGGCTCTGTACGACGAAATCGGCGCCGGAAGCAAGGTCAAAGTCGGCGATGACTTTTCCAACCTGGGCATCCAGCTCAAGACCCTGTACGTCAACTCGATCAGCCCGACCGAAGAGACGGCCAAGGCGATCGACGAGCGGGCCTCGATGGGCGCCATCGGTGACATGAACAAGTACCTGCAATACCAGACGGCCAAAGGCATCCGCGACGCAGCCGCGTCGGGTGGCGGCGGCATGGCCGGCGCGGGCGTGGGCCTTGGCGCGGGCGTGGGCATGGGCGCCGTCATGGCCCAACAAATGGCCCAGATGACGGGCGTGCAGGCCGGCCAACAGGCGGCGGCGCCCGGCGCGCCGGCAGCGGCTGCCGCGGCGGCCGTGCCCGAGATCATGACCCTGTCTGAGGCGGCGACCTACATGCGCGTCACCGAAGAGGACATACTGGCCATTATCCAGAGCGGCGAGCTCAAGGCCAAAAAGATCGGCGCCAGCTACCGGATCAGCAAGAAAGCGATAGACGCTTACCTGTCCGAATAGCGGGAGCCGTTTTATCGCTGTCGGTAACCAAGCAGGAGAGTGGTCCTGTCCACTCTCCTGCTCTTTCTAATCCATCAGCCGAAATACAGAGGCAGCCTATGTGGCAAGCGTACGAGATCGCGACCTCAGTTGAGGGAGCGCTGGCTATATTGACCCGCTACGGCGGGCGCGCCCAGCTCATCGCCGGCGGCACGGACCTGATCATCGAGCTGCAGGAGGGCAAGCGCCAGGTCGAGTGCCTGGTGGACGTCACCCGTATCCCCGGCCTGAACCAGATCGCGCAGCAGGGCGACTGGATCGTGCTCGGCGCCGGCGTCACTTTCCGCCAGATCAAAGAGTCGCCGCTGGTGCAGCAGCACGCCCGGGTGCTGGCCGAGGCGGCCGCGAGTGTGGCCGCCCTCCAGATCCAGGCCGTCGCTACACTGGCCGGCAATGTGGTCAATGGCATGCCGGCCGCCGACGGCAGTGTCGCCCTGGTTGCCCTCGATGCCGAAGCCGAGATTGCCGACAGCGGCGGGCGCGCCTGGCGGCCGGTCGGCGACCTGTTCCTGGGACCGGGCCGGTCGGCCGTGGACTCGACGCGGCAGATGGTCACCGCCATCCGCTTCCCGGCACTGGGCGCCGGGCAGGGCTCAGCGTGGGGGCGGATCGGCCGGCGGCGGGCGCTGACGCTGCCCATTCTGAATTGTGGTGTGAGCGTCGGCCTGGACGGCAGCTGCGAGCGACTCGCCTGGGCTCGCATTAGCCTCGGACCGGTGGCGACGGTGCCCTTCCGGGCGCGTGAGGCAGAGGCGTTTCTGGCTGGGCAGCCGGCCGGCGAAGAAATCTACAGCCAGGCCGCCGAGATCGCCGCCGGCGAGTGCCACCCCCGCAGCAGCCTGCTGCGCGCGTCCAAGGAATACCGGATCGAGACCCTAAAGGTCCTGATCCGCCGCGGCCTCACCCAGGCGGTGGATCAGGCCAGGTCAGTCTAAAATCCGCAATCCGAAATCCAAAATCTGGATGAGGGCCAGCCCGTTCGCAGTGGAGATTGAAACCTTGAACCAAGCCAACACATATCCTCTAACCATGCGGGTCAACGGCCGCGACGTGACCGTGGACGTCGGCGCCGACGAGCTGTTGGTCGACGTCCTCCGCGACCGCCTGGGCTTGACCGGCACCAAGATCGGCTGCGGCCAGGGCGAGTGCGGCGCGTGCACCATTATCATGGGCGGCCAGCCGGTGCTGTCGTGCCTGTTGCCGGCGCTGCGCGCCCAGGGCCAAGAGATCACCACCATCGAGGGCTTGAGCGATGGCGATACCTTGCACCCGCTCCAGCAGGCCTTTGTCGACCATGGCGCCGTGCAGTGTGGCTACTGCACGCCGGGGTTCATCATGTCGGCCAAGGCCCTGCTCGACGTGAACCCTCACCCGACACGGGATCAGATCAAAGAAGCCATCGCCGGCAACCTGTGCCGGTGTACCGGCTATGCCAAGATCGTGGAAGCGATTGAAGCGGTGGCCGGGGATACCGCCTAGCCCCACCCTAGATTGCGAGCCGGACGCAGGAGCCCTGTTCTCGACGAGGATTAGATGACCCAAGAATACGATCCCCTTGCCTCAGTTCAGGCTGCCGGCCCGCCGGGAACAATCTCGTTCATTTATGGCCTGCCGGCCCCCGAGACCTTCCCGGTTGACGACCTGCGGCGGGCTGCCGAGGTCGTCTTTCAGGAGCGAGCAGCCTTGGCACTGCAATATGGCCCCGAGCAGGGCTATGGCCCCTTGATCGACCATATTCGCCACAAGCTGGCCCGCGACGAGGGACTGGCCCTGGAGCGCCCGCAGATCATGATCACCGGCGGCTCGGCCCAGGCCATCGACCACCTGTGCACCCTCTTTACCCGACCGGGTGACCTGGTCCTGGTCGAGGCTCCGACTTACCATGAGACCCTGCAGCTCTTCCGCGACCATGGCCTGCGCCCTCTTCAAGTCGCCACCGACGACGGCGGCCTGCAGGTCGAGGCGTTGGCCGCCCGCCTGGAGGCCCTGACCCGGCGCGGCGAGCGGGCGCGGCTGTTGTACGTCATTCCCAATTTTCAGAACCCCAGCGGCATCACCCTGGCCGGCGACCGCCGCCGGGCGGTGCTGGACCTGGCCGAGCGCTACGATCTCCTGGTCGTCGAGGATGACGTCTACCGTGACCTGGCCTACGGTGATGAGGCGCCGCCTTCCCTATTTGCTCTGGACGGCGGCCGGCGCGTGCTGCGCATCGGCAGCTTTTCCAAGATCATGGCGCCGGGCCTGCGGCTGGGCTGGCTGATCGGCCCGCCCGGCTTGATCGAGCGGGTGATCGGCAGCGGGCTGCGCAACATGGGCGGCGGGGCCAATCCGCTGGTGGCCAACATCCTGGCCACCTATTGCCTCCAGGGTCTGTTAGAACCCCACATCGAGCATCTGCGCCGGGTTTACCGCGAGCGGCGGGACGTGCTGCTCGATGCCCTGGCTGCCCACATGCCCCCCGGCGTGCGCTGGACCAGGCCGGGCGGCGGCTTTTTCGTCTGGCTGGCGCTCCCCGATCCGCTCAAGGCCGCCGGCGTGATCAAACGGGCCGGGGAAGCCGGGCTGATGATCCCGGGCGGAGACCCCTTCTTTGCCGAAGCGCCCACCGGCCAGTACCTGCGCCTGGCCTTTAGCTACGTCACCCCCGGCAAGATCCGCGAGGGGGTTGACATTCTGGGGTGGGTGTTGGGCCAAACGCGATGATGGACGATGAAAGACCGGCCTGCTGACCTTCCGATCGTCCCGCAAGGGCGTTCCGGCCGCTTGGCCTTGCGGCTCGCCGACGTCCTGCTCGTCCTGTTCGTGCTTGCCGTCGTGCTGGCGCTGGCGCCAAGCGTCCGTTCCGGCGCCGGGCCAGAGATCATCCTCGACGGCCAGCGCGACGCCGGCTATGCCCTGCTGTCCGACGATCCGTCCGGCGACCTGGGCGCTCCGGGCGGTTGGCCCGGTACCCAGTGGACCGATCTCACCCAACTGTACATAGCCACCGACGACATGGCCCTGTACGTCTATGTCGACCTGCCTGTCTATGCCCGGGCGGCCTCCTCCGGCGAGATCGGCCTGGCGCTCGACACCAACGGCGACCTGCCCGGCGCGGGCGGCAGCGGCGACCCGTGGGGAAATGCCATCACCTATGCCTACACCTCCGTCTACCACAACGTCGACACGACGCCCGTCTCCACCACCAACACGGTCCTGCCCGACACCGTCATTCGCGGCAACATCCCCGGCATCGTCGGCAATCCGCCCGACGACAACAACGGCTGGACCGAGCTGTGGCTGTGGAGCGGCAGCGCCTGGACCGGCGGCGGCGTCAACTGGGGCGGCATCCCGGCCGGCGGGCAGATCGGCAGCCACATCGCCTACGCCGACGGCCAGGGGGTCGAGCTGGCCATCCCCTGGGCCGATCTGGGAGTGACCCCCGGCAGCACCGTCCACCTCGAGTTCTATGCCACCCAAAAGGGCAGCGCCAAGGGCGCCTACGACACCCTGCCCAGCGATGACCAGTCGGCCGGCTGGGACGAGGCGACGGTCGAGCGCCACCTGGCGACCGTCGCCGGCGGGCCGCCTCCCACGCCGACCGATACCCCCACGCCCGGCCCCAGCCCGACCCCGGTCCCCACCTCCACCCCCGGGCCCGGCCCCTGCTCCGGCAGCGCGCCGGGCGACGGCGATGTGCTGACCGCCGAGGTCTATCACAACAGCCGCAAGCTGGCCTACCGCGATCCCTTTGGGCCGATCCCCATGGACGGCGCGGCGACGCTCCGCCTGCGCGTCTGCCACGACGATGTGCAGCAGGTGCAGGCCATGGTGTGGAAGACCGGCGACCCGTTGGGATCCCCTTCCTTCACCTACGACGCCGCTGTCACCGGCTACGATCCGGCCGGCCCCTACGACCTGTGGACGGTTGAGGTTCCGGCGCCTGACCTGCTGACCGACCAGTGGTACCAGTTCAAGATCGTCGACGGCGCCCGCACCGGCTATTACCACGTCCTGACCGGCAGCAACAACAGCGGCCCCGGCGCCTGGAGCGACGGGCTGCTCGACCTCTCCTGGCGGCTGGGCGCTTACCTGGCCGGTTTTCAGAACAGCGGCTGGATCGAAGACGCGGTGATCTATCAGATCTTCCCCGACCGCTTCCGCAACGGCGACCCGGCCAACGACCCCGTGGACGGCACGACCGTCTATGGCCCGACCACCTGCAACGGCGGCCCGTGCGTCGTCGACCTCCACGCCAACTGGACCGACCTGCCCACCACGCCGCCCTTTGGCGTCGATTTCTTTGGCGGCGACCTGGAAGGGGTGATCGACAAGCTGCCTTACCTGGCCGACCTGGGGATCAATACCATCTACTTTAATCCCGTCTTTGCGGCGTCCTCGAACCACGGCTACGACGCCAACGACTACTATGCCATCCGTGACTATTTCGGCGGCGACGCTGCCTTTGACCAGTTGGCGGCGGCTGCCCAGGGCCATGGCATCCGCCTCGTTCTCGACGGCTGTTTCAACCACACCGGCTCCGACAGCCGCTACATGGACGGCTATGGCGCCAACCGCTGGCCGCCGCCCGACGGTGCCTGCGAATCGGCCGGCTCGCCCTTCCGCGATTGGTTCGTGACGGGCAGCTCCGGCCAGGGCGTGTGCGCCGGAGGCTGGGGCTGGTATGGCTGGTGGGGCTTTGAGACGAGCCCCGAGCTTCAGGAAACCGGCCCGGTCAAGGATTTCTTTTACCGGGGCGGCAGCGCCCAGAGCCCGGGCGGCGTGTCCGTGGCTCAATACTGGATCGACCAGGGAGCGGCCGGCTGGCGTTTCGACGTCGCCCAGGACATCTCCCACGCCTGGTGGAAAGAGATGCGCCCCTACGTCAAGACCGATAACCCCGAGGCGTTGATGCTGGGCGAGGTCACCGCCGGCTGCATGAACTGGAGCGACTATCTGCGCGGCGACGAGCTGGACGCGGTCATGAACTACTGCTTCCGCGACTGGGCGGTCAGCTTTGCCAACGAGGGCAACCCCACCGCCTTTGACAACGCCTTCACTGCCGCCCGCGAGCAGTACCCCCGCCCGGCCTTTTACTCGATGATGAACCTGGTCGACAGCCACGACACCGCCCGCGTCCTGCGCCTGCTCAACGACGACAAGGCCCGCCTCAAGCTGCTGGTCCTGCTGCAGATGACCCTGCCCGGCGCGCCGTCGATCTTTTACGGCGACGAGGTCGGCGTGACCGGCGGCGGCGACCCCGACTGCCGGCGGACCTACCCCTGGGCCGACGAGGGCGGCAGCCCCGACCTGGACCTGTTGGCCCACTACCGGCAGGCGATCGGCGTCCGCAACGCCCACAGCGCCCTGCGCAGCGGCGAGATGGAGACCCTGTTGGTGGATGATGCGGCCCACCTGTACGGTTTTGTGCGCTGGGATGCTGCCGAAAAAGTGGTCGTGGCCCTGAACAACGGGCCGGCTAGCCAGACGGCGACCGTGCCTGTGGCCGAGCACCTGGCCAATGGGACCGTGCTCACCGATACCTTGACGGGACAGCCCTATACTGTCTCTCAAGGAAGGGTGACCGTGCCGCTGCCGGCTCGGTGGGGGGTGATCTTGCTCGCCGGTAACGCCCCCGAGCCGGCCTATACGATCTACTTGCCGCTGGTCGCCCGGACCGGTCCTTGAATCGAATCAACAGGTCAAGGAGGCTGATACTGATGAGATCTAGACGTCTAGCCGGAGGACTGGCCCTCCTGCTGTTTACCCTGCCGCTGGTAGCGTGGGCCCAGCCCGCGGGCGGCTTTTCCGCAGATCCGGCCGGCTCTGACGCGTCGGCCAACTGCAACATCTGGTGGGATGAGATCCTGCACGACACGTTCAACCCCAACTATCGCTCCGTCGTCGGGCCGGTCACGCCCAACACGACGGTACGGCTGCGCCTGCGGGTGGCGCAGAGCGACATCACCGGCGCCCGCGTGCGCGTGTGGAACGATCTCACCAATACGGAGACCTACTATCCCATGTCCTGGGACGGCGGCTTTGACACTGACCCGACCATCTACGACTGGTGGTATACCGACCTCGCGGTCGGCAGCCAACCGACCATCCTCTACTACTTTTTCGAGATCAACGACGCGCCTGGCTGGTGTACTGCCGACCAGGACTTTTACATAGATGACGACCCCAAGTTCTCCGGCGGCGGCTATGGCGCCGTGAGCGACGACTATAACGACCAGAAAAGCTTCCAGCTTACCGTGTATGATCCGGCTTTCAGCGTGCCCTCCTGGATGCAGCGAGCCGTCGTCTATCAGATCTTTCCCGATCGCTTTCGCGACGGCGACGCCGCCAACAACCCGGCGGCCGGCCGTTTCTTCTATGGCAGCGGCTCATCCATTGTCCGCTCGAACCAGGCCGACTGGAACTATACCGTGTGTGACCCACGTGGAGGGTGCCCAAACCACTACTCTGACAACTTTTACGGGGGAGACCTGCAGGGCATCATCGACAAGATCAACCAGGGCTATTTCGACAGTCAGGGTGTCACTGTCCTGTACCTGAACCCGATCTTTCGATCGCCCTCCAATCACAAATACGACACTGCCGACTATATGGTCATCGATCCCGATTTCGGCACCCTGGCCACTTTCCAGGCCCTGGTGGCGGCAGCCAACAGCCACAACATCAAGATCATCCTGGACGGTGTGTTCAACCACACCTCGTCCGACAGCAAGTATTTTGACTATTACAAGCGCTACGACGCCGGCGGGAACCTCACCAGCCCCTCTAGCCCTGGCGCCGACGACAACAGCGGCGCTTGTGAAAGCCCGGGTTCGGGCTTTCGTACCTGGTTTTACATCGGCGGCACGCCCGCGAACCCGCCCGCTGAGCTGTGTGATGCCGGCGACGGCGACGACCCGGGCGGCGCGTGGACCGACAAGTACGAAGCCTGGTACGGCTATGGCTCGCTGCCCAAGCTGCAGGCCAACTTGGCTGCCGTGCGGAGCCTCATCTGGGCCAACGGCCTTGCCTCGGTAGGCCCGTACTGGACTGACCAGGGCGCCCGCGGCTGGCGCTTTGACGTTGGCGGCGACGTTGACCCCGGCCTGACCAACGATCCCGGTAACACCTACTGGGAGGGCTTTCGCACCGCCGTGCGCGCCGTCAGCGCCGAGACCGTGACCCTGGGCGAAGAGTGGGGCGATGCCTCGGCCTGGCTGCTGGGCGGCGAGTGGGACAGCGTCATGAACTATCGCTTTCGCTCGGCGGTGCTGAGCTGGCTGTTCACCGGCTGCTCGGGCAACGGCTGCACGGGCGGCGCTGTGTTCGAAGACAACGACAGCAACAGCGGCAGCTCCAGCGGCGCCATCAGCTACATCAGTCCGGCGCAGCTCAACGCCCGCCTGCGCTCCATCCAGGAGGACTATCCGCCGCAGGCCTTCAAGGCGATGATGAACCTGGAGGGCTCGCACGATACCAACCGGCTGCGGTTCCTGCTGAAAAAGATCAACAACGACAGCGACACCGCCGCGGTGCAGCGGATGAAAGAGTGGTGGCTTTTTGCCTTTACCTACGCCGGCGCGCCGACCCTCTATTACGGCGACGAGGTGGGCCTGAGCCAGGACGGCGTGTGGGCCGGTGACAAGTGGGAAGACGACCCCTACAACCGGACCCCCTACCCCTGGCCCGACGCGACGGGTTCCAGCTTTAGCGCCAATACGGACCTGCAGTCGTTCGCCCGGACCATGGCCTCGATCCGCCACAGCTATCGCGCGCTCCAGGATGGCGACGTGCAGCATGGCCTGATCATCAACGACGCGCTCAAGCTGTACGGCTTTGCCCGCACGACCGGCACCCAGACGGCGCTGGTTGCGCTCAACCGCGATGGCACGGCCCACACAGCCACGTTCAGCGGCCTAAATGCCGGCCCTTACAACCTGGCGGATGGCGCCAGCCTGGTCGACGCGTTGACCGGGAATACCTATGCCGTGTCAGGCGGCTCGGTCAGTGTGCCGGTGAATCCGACTTGGGGGGTTGTCCTCGTGGACCAGAGCAAGATCGACGTTCCCAAGGCGCCGAGCAGCCTGTCGGCCTCGCTCTCCGGCTCTGATGTGACCCTGACATGGCCCGCCGTAACCCTGGATACGAATAACGAGCGCGATACGGTCACCCTCTACTCGATCCACCGCAGCACCGATCCGGCGTTTGCTCCGGGCAGTGGCAACCAAATCGGCACCCTGACGCCCTCGTCTTTTGGCAGCGCCAATGGGGTGTTGAGCTTTACCTATTCAGGCGTGGCTTACACCTACGCCGTGTGCGCCCACAACGGCGCTTCCGGTGTCCTGAACCCCATTTCTTGCGTCAAGGGCACCCCCACCTCCGTGGATCTCCTGTCCTTCACCGCCGCGCCCACGCCGGGCGGCATCACGGTTCGCTGGGAGACCGTCAGCGAGATCGACAACATTGGCTTTAACCTGTATCGCAGCCAAACTGCCGGCGGGGCATACACCCGGCTGAATGAGGCGCTCATCCCCAGCCAGGCGCCCGGCTCGCCGGTCGGGGCGGTCTATGCCTGGCCGGACGGCGCCGTCGACCCGGGCGTGACCTACTACTACCAGCTAGAGGCCGTGGACGTCAGCGGCATGCCGACGATGCACGGGCCGGTGAGCGCCGTGGCCGGCCCGTACCGGTTCTACCTGCCGCTGCTTCGCAAGTGATTGTGGTGTGACTGGACCGGGCGCTGGCCATGGCCGGTGCCCGGTTTTCTGTTCTTCGGCCCGGTGGACGGCCTGGCTCGATAGCCGGTATTGTGGTATTAGTACTTCAGTCCCAGTGCGCGTTGCATCTCTTTTTCAGGATGCTCCGAAACACGCTCTGCTGCCCTTGACAAAACAGCACAAGTGTGTATAATATATTGTATAATATTAAGGTCATCTTGGGCCGTGTGAATGCCCAGCGGACTCGTGTCTTGGGCTTTTTCCTTCACCCCTAAAGTCAAGTTTCCGGAAAAAGTCCGCAAGTTGGCTATGAGGCCAGGTAGGACTTTGGCAAGCGCGCTCCTTCAACGCAACATCATCGCTTTGGCGCAGAGTTGGCGAACCGGCCCAACTGTTCATCCCGTATGCTTGCTTCCCATCTCCCAACCGATTAGTGAAGGAGGTAGATGCCTATAAGCTCACCGCTTGTTGTATGATGCTTCGGGGAGTTGAGCTGCTGAGATTGGGGCATTCCCCAATAAAGCGGCCCCGGCCGGTTGCAGCCGGTCGAGGCCAGGCACATGGTTGCGGGATAGCATCTCTGTGCGTGC
>DAOUGI010000010.1:0-28243 GCA_034429215.1 Anaerolineae bacterium
AATGATAGGGCGGCGACCATAATACCTACCTCCAGGTATAGGATTTACCGCTGCCCTGTCATTGGGAGGTATGGGCGGAGATAAAAATGCCCCCAAGGGAATTCGAATCCCTGTCGCCGCCTTGAAAGGGCGGTGTCCTAGGCCACTAGACGATGGGGGCCTGGCACAACGTCCCTATTCTAGCAGAATTGCGCCTGTTGTCAAGTCTGTCGCCGCAGATAGCCCTCCCCGGCAATTGGACATCGCGGCATGGTTGTGGTATGCTTGGGTAGCAGTTAGCTATCAGCTATCAGCCATTAGCCATCAGGCCGCGGCTGATAGCTGATTGTGAAATGGAGCCAGTATGACGACGGAGTCACATGCTATCGCCGAGAAGGAAAAACAGTACGCCGCCTCCAGTTCTGTGGTCGCGGCGGTGGCGCTTGCGTCGCTCAAGCTGATCGTCGGCCTGATGACCGGCAGCCTGGGCATCCTGGCCGAGGCTGCTCACTCGGGGCTAGATCTGGTGGCGGCGCTGGTTACCTGGTTCGCCGTGCGTGTCTCCGGCCGTCCACCCGACGAGCAGCACCTGTACGGTTACGGCAAGGTCGAAAACTTGTCGGCCCTGATCGAGACGCTGCTGCTGCTGGCAACCTGTGCCTGGATCATCTACGAGGCAATCGAGCGACTCTTTATCAAGAAGGTTGAGGTCGAGGCCAATTTCTGGGCTTTCGGAGTGATGGCTGTCTCCATCCTCGTCGATATCACCCGTTCGCGGATCCTGTACCGGGCAGCTCGCAAGTACAACAGCCAGGCGCTGGAGGCCGATGCCCTCCACTTCTCGACCGATATCTGGAGCTCGTCGGTGGTCATCGGCGGCCTGATCTTGGTGTGGGTCGGTCAACGGCTGGTGCCAAGCTGGAACTGGCTGGTCCATGCTGACGCGGTCGCAGCTCTGGGTGTGGCAGTCATCGTCATCTATGTCAGCCTGCAATTGGGGCGGCGAACCATCGCCGCGCTGATGGACGAGGCGCCGCCTGGCCTGGCCCAACGCATTGCCGACGAGGCCGGTCAGGTGTCAGGGGTGCAAACCGCCGGGCCGGTGCGCCTGCGCCAGGCCGGTCCCAACTCTTTCGCGGACCTGACCATCACGGTCGACCGCAGCGCCTCCCTGGAAGAGGCCCACGAGATCGCCACCACGGTTGAGCGTCAGATAGAAGCCGTCATACCCCGGGTAGACGTGGTGGTTCATGTCGACCCGGTGCGGCGCACCGGCGAGAGCCTGACCCAAACGGTCAGCGCCATCGCTGCCCGGTTGGGACTGCGCACTCACTATGTCCATGCCCACGATGTACGCGGCCGTTACTTTGTCGATCTCCATGTCGAGGTGCCGGCCGACATGAGCCTGGGCCAGGCCCACGACCGGGTCAGCCGTCTGGAGCTAGCCGTGCGCGATGAGCTGCCCGACGTGCGCGACATCCACAGCCACATCGAGCCGATTGCGGCGCCGGTGGCCCCTGTTGCCGATCTGGGGCCGGACGCGGAGGAGCACCTGCGGATGCAGATCATGGCCGTCACCGCCGAGATCGACGGGCTGCGTGGCTGCAACCGGATTCACATCCGGCCGGGCCCCGATGGCTACGACTTGGCGATGCACTGTCTGGCGGACCCCGACATGCCGATTGCCGATGCCCACCACCTTGCCGACCAGGTGGAGAAACGGGTCGAGCTGGAAGTGCCGGGCGTCAGCCGGGTGCTGGTCCACATCGAGCCGGAAGGCGAGCTGGGATAAAGGCCCTCAGAGCACGTCTAGATCTCAGGATGCTGTGCTTTTATCTAGATATCGATGTTGAGGACTTGCGCGGCCAAACTAAACCCGCCAAGGTCAACGCATTGATGGCTGAAATGAGCCGGTTCGGCCGGTTGGGGCATTACGATCCTCCCCTCCATCTTCCGGTCCGGTAAACTT
Organism: Anaerolineae bacterium; assembly: GCA_034429215.1. GTDB lineage: Bacteria > Chloroflexota > Anaerolineae > JAAYZQ01 > JAAYZQ01 > JAFGOG01. The sequence continues at coordinate 1,949 of DAOUGI010000010.1, forward strand.
CCGAACAACGAATAGATCAGGATCGATGAGTTGTGACGGCTCTCTTCGTGGCGACCAAGTGCGCTCCACCGGACGCGAGGGCGTTGTCACTTGCATCCAGCCAGATTTGAGCTAAAATGGGGCTAACGGGGATGCCACTTGGCAAACGAAACGATTTTGGTTGTGGACGACGAGTCCAATATCGTAGAGCTGGCGCGGATGTACTTGCAACAGGCCGGCTTTCACATTGAATCGGCTGCGGACGGGCAGCAGGCGTTGAGCCTGGCCCGGCGCCTGCACCCGGCCCTGGTTGTGTTGGATCTGATGTTGCCCGACCTGGACGGCTGGGAGGTGTGCCGCCGGCTGCGCGCTGAAAGCGACTTGCCGATCATCATGCTTACCGCCCGCGCCGACGACGTAGACCGGATCGTGGGCCTTGAGCTTGGCGCCGACGACTATGTGACCAAGCCGTTCAACCCTCGCGAGCTGGTAGCCCGGGTGCGGGCCGTGCTGCGCCGCTACCAAAAAAGCGTCCGTCCCAATCAGGCGGTGACCATCGGCCGGCTCACGGTCGATCCGGTCAGCCGCGAGGCTACTGTCGACAGTCGCAAGCTCGATCTGCGGTCCAAAGAGTTTGATCTGGTGCTCGTCCTGGCCGAGCACCAGGGGCAAGTCCTGAGCCGCGATCAGCTCCTCGACCTGGTGTGGGGGTACGATTTTCCGGGCGGCACGCGGACGGTGGATGCCCACGTGTCGCATGTGCGAGCGCGGTTGGAAGGCAGCGACGTGATGATAGAGACCCATCGTGGCATCGGCTACAAGCTGGTGGGGTAGGGAGCGGTGTTCAAGAGCCTTCAATCTCGTTTGACCTTGTCCTATCTGCTCATCATCCTAATCTGCCTGGTCTTGGTTGGCCTGACGGCGTTTATGTTTCTGCGTGGCTACCAACGGGACCTGGTCTTCAGGCGGCTGGAGGATCGGGCGATCCTTGCCAGCCGGTTGGTCAGCGGCGTTGGACAACGCCGGCTGCCGGCGGAGGAGGTGATCATCCGGCAGATAAGTGGGGCCGTCCAGGACCGCGATCTGCCGATGTCTATATACCTTCTCGATCCGCAGGGACAGGTCACTGCCGGCAGCAGCAAACGGCTGGACGACCAGCGCTTTGAAGCGCTGGCGGTTTCTGGTGAGATATCCAAGTGGCCGGCGCGTGGTGCTCGCCGGTTGGCGCAGGGGGATCAGATCCTCTATGTCGCCTATCCGATATGGCGCCTGGAGCAGACGGAGCCGCGCGAAGCGGCCTACATACTGCTTCTGACTACGCCTAATCGCGGCGCTCTGGTGGCTGTGGCCGAGCTGCTGCCCCGTTTGTTCTGGGCAGGCTTGGTGACCCTGGTGGTGTCACTTGTCGTCGCTGCGTTGGTGGCCTATTCGATCGCCCATCCCTTGGAGCGGATCGCTCAGGCCGCCGAGCAGATCTCGGCCGGCAACTACGATCAGCAGTTGAGTATTTCCACCCCGGCAGAGGTGGCGCGCCTGGCGGCCAGTTTCAACAGCATGGCCGGCCAGGTCAAGGCGACGCTCCAGTCGCAGCGGGATCTGGTTGCCAACGTGTCGCACGAGCTCAAGACGCCGTTGACCTCGATACAGGGCTTTTCCCTGGCCCTGCTCGACGGCACGGCCGGCGATGAGCAGTCCAGGGGACGGGCAGTGACGATCATCCACGAAGAGGCCGGGCGGATGCGGCGCCTGGTGGACGACCTGCTCGACCTGGCTCGCCTGGAGGCAGGCCAGGTGTCCCTGGCCCGCGAACCGGTGGATATGGCCGACTTGTTGCGTGCTTGTGCGACCCGGTTCGTTTCTGCGGCTGACCAGGCTGGCATCGCCGTAGAGGTACAGGCGCCATTGTCGCTGCCGCCGGTGGTGGGTGATCCGGACCGGTTGGGGCAGGTGTTTGGCAATCTGGTGGACAATGCCATCAAGCACAGCGCCGGTGCGTCCGGCGGCGGGCGGGTGGCGCTGAGTGTTGAGCAGCAGGATCAGATGGTAGCCTGTTCGGTGACCGACAATGGGCCCGGCATTCCGGCCGACGATCTGCCGCGCGTTTTTGAGCGGTTCTATCAGGTGGACAAGTCGCGGGCGCGGCGGAGTGGTCTGCCGAATTCGTCAGGGCAGGCGCGCGGAGCAGGCTTGGGATTGGCTATTGCCAAAGAGATTGTCCAGGCGCACGGCGGACGGATTTCGGCGGAAAGTGTGGAAGGGTTGGGAACGCGCTTTACAGTGTATTTGCCGGTTCAGTCGGTATAAAAGCTTGGTACGGGCTCGTCGAGCCTTGCAGCCAGTGAAGCGGCCAAGTCAAGGAAAATGTCCGGAGGGGAATTGTGGAATACAAGAGTGTGCGCATAGATGGGCAAGTGTTATCAACAGGCATACGCCAGGCCATTGCCCGTTCGGAAGAGTCGCTCATCTGCTTCATCAGGCCAGATACGATCCGGTTTGTAGCCGTGAGCGGCCTTCGCATGGTGGTCTCATGGGAGGCTCAACTGCAGTCGCCGGCAAGTGACAGCCTGGTGTTTCTCGTTCCGCCGGTGATCGCCGATCTGCTGATGAGTGAGTCGGTCCGGTCACAACCGGGCGTGGAGATCGGTCATCGCGGCAAGGATGTCGTTTTGCGGTTGATCGACCACCTGGGCAGCTATGAGATCCAATGGAAATCGGATCTGGCTTCGTTCCCGGCGCCTCCAGAGTTCGGCGAGCTGCTAAAAGTGCCCGATGTCCTCATCGATGTGCCGTATCTCAGGATCTCGGACGCGATCCACCAGGCGGTTGCCAAGCTGGTTCGCCTCGAATCGGACGAGCAGGTGAGCCAGAGCAAGCTTGCCATCCTGATAGACCTCGATTTTGGCCGGTTGTCTATCAACGGCCAGGAGATCGTCGTCGGCAAGAGCCGCCAATACTACTTTGACCCCCGCCTGGTCATCCGCGCTCTGGAGGTGATCAAGGATCGGACCATCCGGGTGGGCGTTTCTCCTCTCGCCGAGGTGCCGCGGGCCTATCTGTCGCTCCTGGCCGAACAGGATGGCTGGACCGTTCAATGCTCGCTCCTGTCGATCGGCACCGATACGCAAAAGCTCTATCCGCTTCCGCCCGGGCGCAATCGATGAACACCTGCAACCCGGTATGTGTGGCAGGCGACGGCCGTCCCCTGCCACACATGCCAGTTTGAAGCGAAACGGCTCACAGCCTCTCCCCCTGCCGCACGGGCCAGAGCCCACGGGCGGCCAGGAGGACTAAGAGAGCGATGCTCCCGTAGGCGAACCAGTCCCCCCAGCGAGCATACAGGGTGCGCACGCCCCGAACCGGCAGCTCGGTGATGAGCGTCCTGTTTTCTCGGGTGATGTAGTAGTTCATCTGGGACAGGACACGCCCCTGGTAGTCGATGCCCATGGTCAAGCCCTCGAGGGTGGTCCGCAGCATCGAGGCGCCGTTCTCGATGGCGCGCAGGGACGAGATTTCGGTGTGGACGATGGCGGCGCCCTTGTGCGGCTCGTCGCCCGGGACGATGAGGATATCCACGCCCTGGATGCCGGCCTGGCGGATGTAGCGGTGGTACTCCATCTCGAAGCAAATAGGCGAGGCGATGCGGCCGTAGGGGGTGTCGATCACCTCGAGCCTGTCGCCCTGGTAATATCCCCGGTTCGGGTTGCGGCCCTTGAAGTGGGTGTACGCGATCTGCCCGTCGGGCTGGATGGCGAGCGCCCTGTTGCGATCCGGCCCCTCATAGTCGCCGAGCACCAGCAGGCTGGCAAAGATATAGATCTGGTGCTCCCGGGCAAAGGCCTGGAGGCGAGCGATCAACTCTGCCTCATCTTCGGCGAACACGACCGCGTTGCCGCTCCCCCAGGCCAGGATCTTGATCCCGGAGGGGATGAGCCCTTCCGACGTGGCAAACAGCTCGTCCTGCACCTGGCGCGCCCACTGCCGGTACTGCTCTTTCTGATCGAGCTGCTCGGCCTCGGGCAGGTCGAGGTAGGTGTAGAACAGGTTGTCCTCCGGCAGGCCGACGATCACCGAGCCGACCTTGACGGTGCCACCCTCAGTGCCCGGCAGGAAAAAGATCATCTGGATGCCGCCCCACACGGTGGCGACCACAAAGGCCGTGGCCAGGAGGGCAACCGGCCAGCGGGCCCTGCGCAGGTCAAAGCCCACTTCCCAGACCGTGTTAAAGGTCGAGGCGAACCAGCCGACCAGGAAGGACGGCCCCCACAGGCCGGTGATGGACACCATCTGGATGAGAGGTTTCATGGAGATGAGGTAGCCAGTCCAGTTGAGGACCGAGCCCAACTGCTCGATGTAGGACAGCAGGAACTGGATCGTGACCAGCGAAGCCGGGTAGACGAGCGTCGACAGAAGCTGGCTGCCTATCCGTTTGTAAAGCAGCCGGTCGATCAGGCAGGGGATCGTGATGTACAGGGTGTAGCTGAGCGCGATGAGGATCAGAAATTGGGCCGTCACCTGTTCGGCTAGGCCGATGAGAAAGATGCGGGCGGCGACCAGGATGAACGGCACGGCCAGAAGGACTCCCCACACGCTGCGCTGCCGGCGGAAGTAGCGCAGGAGCAAGATCGACCCCAGCCAGGTGACGATCAGGATGTTCCACTTGCCGCCCATGAACAGCAGGCTGACACAGCCGGCAAGCAGCCAGAAGAGATCGAGGGTCCGACGACCGGACCCGGTTTGAGAATCGTGCATTGTTTGCCTCCTTGAAAGAGATCTAACCACAAGGGACACCGAGGTCACACTGGTGATCAGATCTGTATTAAGGAGCAGGATACACGATCGGGGGGTGCAGCGTCATCGGCCAAAAGGCACATTCGGGGGGCACATTGTTGGGGATGGGGTTACAGCAGGCCTACCTCTCGCCCGCGCGCTACGGCCTGAGTGCGGCTCTGGACGCCGAACTTGCCATAGATGTTGTTGATGTGGCGCTTGACCGTCCCGGGAGCGATGATCAGCCGGGCCGCGATCTCCTGGTTGGAGAGCCCGGCGGCGATGAGGCGCAGCACTTCAACCTCCCGCTCGCTCAAGGGCTCGACCAGCGGCTGCGCCGGCCCGGCAACGGGCCGGGCCGGGCCGACGGCCAGGCGTGCATGGTGCCGGGCCTGTTCCTCCAGCCCATGAGCCTGATACCAGGCTGCCGCCCTTTTGTGTAGCTCGATCTGGTCCTGTTCTGAGAGGCTCAGGCGCAGCACCTCGGCAAAGAGGACGTGGTAGCGGTACCACTGGCGGCGATTGTCGAGGCGGACGACAAAGAGGTTGGCCCCTTCGAGCCGGTCGAGGATCGCCTGGGCGTCGTCGCGGCCGGTGAGGGCGGCGCACAGGGGAGCGCACAGGCGATCCAGGATCGAGGTCTGGCGCAGGAAGAGGTGGACCGCTTCGGGCTCGCGATCCAGTACCTCGGCCATCAAATAGTCGACAATGTAGCGGTCGTCGCCGGCAAAGGCGGCCACGAATTGGTCGGTAGAGCCGGCCTGGCGGAGGGCCAGCCCGGCAAGTTGGAGGCCGGTGATCCAGCCTTCGGTCCGGGCCGTGAGCGCCGCGACCGCCGCGGGCGACAGGCCAAGGCTCATCGTGCCGTTGAGGAAGAGGGCCGCTTCCTGGGGTGTGAAGCGCAGATCTCGCTCCCGGATCTCGGTCATCAGGTTGCGGGCGCGCAGGCGGGCGAGGGGCAAGGGCGGGTCTTCGCGCGTGGCGATGGCGACGTGCAGGCCGGGCGGTCCTTTCTCGAGGAGGAGGGCCACCAGGTCGTGCACGGAGAAATCGGCGATCAGATGATAGTCGTCCAGGACGAGCAGCAGGCGGCTGCCGCCGGCGGCAAGGCTGTTGATGAGGCCGACCAGCAGTTCCTGGGGCGAGGCGGATGAGGGGTCCATCCCTGCTGCCTGCCCAAGACGAGCGTCCGCCTGGGCGAGGGCCGCGCTCAGGCAGCGGATAAAGCGGGCTGGATCGTTGTCCCCTTCGTCGACTGCCAACCAGGCTACAGGCTCTTGGGCCGCGCCGGCCCACTCGCGGACCAGGGTCGTTTTGCCAAAGCCCGGCGGGGCGGAGAGGAGCGTCAGGCGGTGTCCCAGACGCACGCCTTCCGCCAGCCGGACCGCCAGGCGCGAGCGGGCGACCGCGTCGGGCCGGGCCGGCGGGATCTGGAGCCTGGTGGACAGCAATGGATCGGCGGTCATGATATCAACCGAACAACCGGATTCAGCTCATGTCCTCGAGGTCATCGTGTCCGGCTGCCTCCTTTGCCTGCGCCGGCGGGCCGGCTGAGCGAGCCCATCGACCGGCCAGGCGGGCGTCGATGTCTGCGGAGCGGCGCCGCAGGGCATAGATGAGGTAGGCCAGGCCACCGGCGAGGAGGAAGAGGGTGATGGCGATGCCCAACTCCGAAGGCAGCACGTCCGACACGGGGATAAAGATCAGAAAGCTGGCGGCCGCCGCCAGCCAGCACGCGTAGCCGAGCCAGCGCCAGAGCGGCTGGTCGGTCCACAGCCAAAAGGCGTGGGACAGGCCGCCAAGCAGGGCAAAGAGAAGGGTCAGAGCCAGCGCGACGTGGATGACTGGGGTGACCCAGACGGTGACCGCGCTCAGGCCGCCGAGGAGCAGCAGGTAGAGCGCTATCACCAGGGCGTTGATCAGCAGATCGTAGCGTCTGGTCTGGCGCGACAGCCTGAGCTGGGCCTGAGCGTCGAGCACCCGGACCGACAGCAGGGGGATGGCCAGGTCGCGCAGCCGGGCCAGCAGCCCGTACAGGGCGGCGTGGTCGGGCACCCTGCCCCGCAGGGTAGATTCGCCCCCTGTGGTCGACACGGTCAGGTCGTCGAACCAGGAGGCCCACTGTTCGGCGGACAGGCGGCCCCTGACCCGGATCTCGTACAGGAAAGGCGGCTGGTCGAATTCGCCGCCGCCGGCGGCCTTTTCGCGGTTCTTTTTCATGGCGTTTGCCTCCCAGGATAGACAATCGTTATTGGCTTACGCCGCCATTATCGCACAAATGCAAGTCCGTGTCATGTACCAAAGGGCACATTTGGCTACTATTCTCTCACTTGTACACTGCGGCCGGTGTGGCGACAGGAGCAGGTCGATCGTGGATGGTATAGTCAATCAAATAACGCGCTTCGCCAAAGGGAGTCCCCTGGTGGTGCCAAAAACTGCCGACCACGCCAACGCCCGGGCACAAATATTCCCAGTAGGCCCCGGGATTGTACCAGGTGACGAGCAAGAAGCATTCGCTGCAATCTGTGGCGCAGTCGTCCAGTTTGATCTGTGCCTCGACGTCTTTGTACTCATCCGTACGGGTCCGTGTGGAATAGATTATGGTGAAGGTACGAGTGCCGAGATTGTCCGTTGGCTGGCTGAGATTAAGCCTCTCCGCGACCACACGAGCAGCGGCTTGTTCCCAGCAGATAGCAGGATCAACCGGTTCTGCGGAGTCAGGCTCCCAACAGTCTGCTTCTGCAAGAGGAAAAACATACTCGGGTCCAGTCTGTGACAAGGCGGTCTTCCAGTTGCGGTGTTTCAGCTCCATGTCATTATGTGCATAATAGACATAGACTTGAGTGCCGCTGATCACATACCAATAGGAATCAGTCGATTCTTCCAGCGGCAGCCATTCAGCCCACTCGTTCTCCTCCAGGTTGCCAGGGACTTGGTCTGGCTTGTACTCGCTTCTTATCTTGGCCGCAAAGACCGGTGGCAGCCATTGGACCCCGACCACTGTTTTGGTAACGGTGGCAGTCATAGTGATGGTCTGTGTATCGTACCCGGCATAGCTAATGGAAGTGTAGACCCAGGTGTCGCCTACGTCCAATGGGAACTCGGCCAAGGGGCTGTTTGGGGGAGTTGGCGTTGGGGAAGATGCCGGCGTTGGCGTCGGTGGGGGAGTTGTCGTTGGGGTGTCAGTTGAGGCCGAGGTTGGCGTCGCGGAGGCGGTGGGGGAGGGCAGTGGAGTAAGGTCGGTGGCGTCGGTCGCTTGTGCCAGCATGGCCACCGGTGTCGGCGTTGTAGTGGCGGCGCAGCCTGACAAGCCCAGGCAAGTCACGAAGGCAAGCCCAAAGAGCATCCTCCCCAAATGACGAAACTGTGCCAGGTATCTCAAGGTTGCAGCAGCGTCAACCGATCCCAACCGGAGTTTCATCTCTTCCATTGGCTTTATTGTATTTGAAAAGTAGGCAGTATGCAACTATGACGAGAAGGAAGGCGTTCCTTGGTCAAAAAAGGGATGCGCTTTACAACGCGCATTCAGGGCCCGCTGGCGTTGCCTGCCAACCACAAAGCCAAGAACTTGCCTATTGAAGCAGATAGTCTTACAATGGCAGATCGCCGAACTCCAGGAGTGGTATGCATCGGTTATCTTCGGTCAAATTTCAAGAGGAGCTTGTCATGCGAGTAGCGACAACCGATCAGGGCACGGCTAAAGGATAGTACTGGGGACCGTGGAACTCGAGCCTGGGCATCTCGGTTGGTTTTGCCAATACGGGTGTTGACGAGCCACACCTGCACCAGAGGATGACAGAGATATACTTGATGGCTCGCGGGACGACAGAGATGCGTGTCGAGACGGAGACGATCCACCTGTCCGAAGGGCAGGTCATCGCCATCGAGCCCGGAGAGGCCCACACGTTCCTATCCAGCTCTTCCGATCATTTTCACTTTGTGATCCACACCCCGGGCCTGGAGGGCGATGAGGCGCGCGCAGACAAGGTCGCGGTGCCGAGGTCGCACCTGGGGTTGTGAATCAGGCCGGACCGGGGCCCGCAACGAGCAGCGGCTCGCACCACAGGAGGGCCAGGGCGCTTGGGCCGTCACTGATCTCGCCCGACCGGGCCATGCGAATTGCTTCGTCGACCGGCACCAGGCGCAGCTCTAGGTCTTCAGTCGGTTCGCGGTGGGGCTCGCCGAGCTCGATGCCGGTGGCTAGATAGACATAAGCGATCTCGCTGGAGATGCCGTTGGAGGTGTAGAAGCGGCCGACGTAGCGGAGGGCAGCCGCCCGCCCGCCAACCTCTTCGAAAAGCTCGCGGCGGGCCATTTCCTCCGGGCTTGAACCCGGCAACAGCCCACCGGCCGGCACCTCGAGGCAGTGCTCGCCGACGGGGTGGCGGTAGCTCCAGATCAGGACGACCTGGCCGTCGCTCGTGACCGGGACTACCCACACCGCGCCGGGGTGCTCGACCAGGGTATAGGTGAACTCGTGCCCGGCGGCGGTGCGCAGCCGATCCTGGCGCAGATTGTACCAGCGGCTCTGCCACAGGTAACGGCTGTCCAGCGTTTCCCAGACAGGCATGGCGGCCGGCTAGTATTTGCGGACGATGGCCCGGTAGGCCTGCGGCACGCGGCACTGGATGAGCTGCTGCTCTTCACGGGTGCGGCGCACCACGTCCAGGTCGATCGTCGCCACGGCATAGCCTTCGGTCTCTTCGTCCATCGAGGCGTAGACCTGGCAGCGCGGGCCGATGATCAGGCTCTGGCCGAAAAAGTGGTAACTATATTCCTCACCGACGCGGTTGCTGGCGGCCACAAAAAAGGCGTTCTCCAGGGCGCGGGCCCCGACATAGGTCCGCCACTCCTCGATGTAGGGCTCCCAGGCCTGGGCCGGTGGATGGCCCCAGTTGGCGCACACGCACAGCAGCTCGGCCCCGTCGAGGGCCAGGCTGCGGGCCACCTCGGGAAAGGCTAGATCCCAGCCGAGCAGCACCCCCACCTGGCCAAAGCTGGTCTCGAAGGTGGGCAGCCGGTAGCCGGGGCGGAAGGCCAGCCGCTCCTCGCCGGGCAGGTGCAGCTTGCGATACTCGCCGAGCATCTCACCGTCGGGGCCGATGACCACGGCGGCGTTGTAGATGGTGCTCTCGACCCGCTCCTTGGTCACCAAGCCAAAGATGATGTGGGTGCTGTAATCGGAGGCCCGCTGCGCCAGGAGGTTGACGGCGTGGCCCGGCACCCGCTCGGCCGCCTCGGTAAAGCGCAGGCCCAGCTCGTAGCCGGTCGTTGCCAGCTCGGGAAAGACGATCAGGTCTGTCTTTTGCTCGGTACAGATCTTGTCGACGAATTTGCCCATGGCGATCAGGTTGTCTTCGATTTTGCCCAATTGGGGATTCATCTGCACGGCGGCAACGGTTATTTCGCGCATGTCTCTGTCTCCTTATCTATAGTCGGCTACAGTATACCGCGAATGGCTGAAATCGTCAAGTGGAGGAAGGTCGCTAGCACAAATGTGCTAAACGGCGGATTGCTCCGGTTTGGCGGCGATGACCAGACTGACGGCGGTACCGTCCACGGCGATGGTTCCCCGCCGGGCCGGCAGGCCGGCCTGGCTGAGCAGCCCCGGCAGATCGGGGGCCGGCCCGCGCTGGCCGGTGACGCGGTAGAGCCGTTCCAGGAGCCGGGCGGGGAGGCTGCGGCGGGTGAACAGGCAGGTCTCGACGACGATCAGCCGGGCGCCCGGCTTGAGGACCCGCTCCAGGTGGCCGATCCAGATGGGGTCGTAGACGAACGGCGTGGGGAAGGCCAACACGACGGCGTCAAAGGCGCGCGCGGCAAAGGGCAGGGCGTTGGCGCGGCCCCGCACCAGGTTGGCGGATGCGGCCCGACGGCGGAGCCGGCGCTGGGCCAGGCGGAGCATGTAGGGCGACAGGTCGAGGCCGTATGGACGGTAACCGGCCGCGGCCAGGTCGGCCAGCAGGTGGCCGGGGCCAGAGCCCACCTCGAGGATGCTGCCGCCGGGTGGCAGGCAGGCCAGCGCCGTCCGCTGCCAGCGGCGCCACTTGCCCAACGACACGACCCAACTGACCGGATCGTACAGCCAGGCCAGCTCGTTGTAGAGCAGCCTGAAGCCAAAGGCGATCAGCCGCGTCCAGAGGGGGTATCTGTGCCGTGACATAGCGCGCCAAAGGTGACCAGCTCGATGCCCAGGGCGTTGACCTGGGCCCGGACGGCCGGGTGGGTGAGCAGGCGCAGCTCGATCTCCCGCTCGGAGCGGTAGCTGCTGGCGGCCAGCGCCGGGTCATCGTTGGCCGGGTGGCACATCAGCTCGGTAACGCCTTCCGGCAGAGCCTCCAGGTGGCCGAGCAGCGTCTTGAGGGTCAAGCTGTCGCGCCCAAAGAAGGTGCCGATGAACCGGTCGGGGTGGGCCAGCCGGCGGGCCTTGAGCAGGGCGCTGTTGGTGACGATCATGCCCCGCACCAGGTCGCGCGGAAAGCCTTCCAGGAAGGGCAGGGTCCTGGCCGCCTGCTCGAACTCGGTCTCAGGCGGAAAGGGGACGCGCAGGGGCAGCCCGAATTGGGCAGCCAGATCGGCGTACACCTGGAAAAAGGGTGGGTAGAGGTGGACAAAGTGGTGGCAGTCGAGGTGATCCGGCAGGCGGCCGGCCAGGCCGGCGAACCGCTCGAGCTGGGCAGACAGCTCGGCCTGGAGCTGGGCCACCGGGATCTGCTCGGCGCGGGCCCAGACGTCGTGCTGCTCGAGGAACAGGCCGCCGGCGCCCACCAGGCCGGGGACCTCATCCGGCGGCAGGATCGGGCGCCAGGCGGTAAAGACCAGGTGCAGACCCACGCCCAGGCCGGGACAGGCCAGGGCCTCGGCTAGCTGCTCCTCGACGCCGGGCTGGTTGATCATCACGGTGGTGCTGGTGACGATCCCCTCCCGGTGGGCGGTGAGGATGCCCCGCGATACGCCCGGCGTCCGTCCATAGTCATCGGCGTTGACGATCAGTTGTTTATTCATATCTCCTGCTCTTTGAGGGCGGAAGGCTGGAGGGGAAACCCTCCAGCCTTCCGGTTGATTGGCAGCCTATGGGCTCTTGACCACAAGCGGCAGATAGACGTAGAACTTGAGCTGCAACACGTTCACCAGGTGCGAGTCGGCGGCGGTGATCTCGCAGTATGTGTCCTTCACCACCACGGTCACGGTGTAGGCGCCGGCCGCCGTGTAGGTGTAGACCGGGGTGGCGGTGTACTCGCCGGCGCCGTAGCCCGGCCCGCCAAAATCCCAGTCATAGGTCACCGGGATGGTCGGGACGACCGTCGCCATAAAGTGCACCGGCCGGCCAAGCTCTACCGGGCTGTCGCTCTCGAAGGTGACCGTCGGGGTGATGCACTCGGCGATCACGGTAAAGGCGGCGGGCAGCGCCGCTTCCTGGCAGTCGCCGTTGTAGAGGGTCAGGTCGTAGAGGCCCGGCTCCATGCCGGCCGGCGCCACGGCGTTGAGGGTCGTCGAGCTGACCAGGGTGATCGACAGCAGCCAGGTATCGCCCAGCCGGACGGAGGGGGTATCGAGCAAGCCGCTGCCCTCGATCTGGACCGGCGTCTGCTCGTAGGCCGAGCCGGTGTCGGGGGTGATGCTCTGCACGCCAGGGGCCGGGTTGGGCGGCATCGGCGCGGTGATCATCACATCGTCGATGTACCAGCCTGTGTCCCCGATGACCAAGTCGCAGCCCAGCCGCCACCGGATCTGGACATTCTGGCCGGAAAAACTGCTCAGGTCCACTTTTACCTGGGTCCAGTCGGTCAGGTCGCCGGTCCAGCCCTGGCGGCCGGCCAGCGGGTTGCTGTAACCGGTGCTGATCGTGCCGTTGTAGCCGTTGGCGGTGATGTACGTTCCCAGGTCGGTCCAGGTCGTGCCACCGTCGGTCGTGATCTCGAGCACTGCCCCATCGTATGAGGTTCCCTCGAACTGATAGCGGTGCCAGAAGGTGAGGGCGTTGCCGGTGTCTACGGCAACGGGCACGGCATTCCACAATCGTGTGTCGGTCACATCCTCGTCATCGAGGACGAACCAGGATTGGGTGGGGCTGTGGGATTGGTCGGCGGAGATCTGCCAGTGGTCGATGCCCTGAGCGGCCTGGTGGGTCCAGTTGCCGGCGCCCGCTTCGATGTTGTCGTAAAAGCTGGTAGCCAGCGCTACGGTGGAAAAGTGGAAGGGGATGGCCCATTCACCCTGCGTGCAGACATTCTCACCGGCGACGCGCCACCAGTAGCACAGGCCGCCGTCCAGCGGCGAGGCCGGCGTGTACTGGGTATCCGCGATGCCGCTTGCGTCTGCCACCGGCGTCTCAAACAGCGGGCTGCGGGCTAACTGCAAGTGGTAGCTGTCGGCATAGGCAGCCGAGTCCCAATCAAGGGTCGGGACGAAAGGTTGGTTTGCGGCGCCGTCGGGCGGCGACACCAGGTCGGGAGTGGCCGGCTCGTCCCTCACCACCCGTAGGTCTACCGTCGCCTCGTGCGTCCAGCTCACCTGGTCGGTGGCGGTAATGACGACTGGATAGTCGCCGGCCGGCATGTCGGCTACGTCGATGGCCAGCTCTGTGGTAAAGGGCGCCTGGGCAAAGGGGACGCTGAAGGTGGCGGTGATCCCCGGCGGCAGGGGGCCGGTCTCCAGGTAGACCGTTTCGGAGTAGCCCTGGATGCTGCCGATGGTCACGGTCGACGTGACCGTGCCGCTTTTGCACAGGTCGAACTCTTGCGGGTCGACGTCGAGGGTAAAGGCCGGCAGGTCCGGTTCGAGAAAGAGCTTGACCGCCGGGTCGCCCAGGACGTTGTAGGTCTCCCGGTAGTAGCGGGCACTGCTGGGGTAGGCCGCTTCGACGGCGGCCAGCCCATCGTCGGTCATCGCCGCTACGTCGGCCTGGGCCTCCGCCTCGGCAAAGAGCGAGTCGAACATCGCCCGTTCCAGCACGTCGTCCTCGTCCCAGAAGCTGTTGTCAGACGAGCCCCAGTAGGCCAGCGCGCCCTTGTTCTGCTGGAGCACCCAGGTCTCGCCAAACACCTCGGTCTGGCCAAAGTCGCCGCTCACACAGGCATGGCTGGCGACAAAGGGAAAGATGCCATAGTTGGTCAGGTTCTGGACATCGGTGGAGGAAAAGCTCATCTCCCAGCCGGAGTGGCTGCCATGGCCGGAGTAGATGATGGCCCAGCGCCCATTGTTGAATGCGGCGATCAGATCGGTGCGGGTGGCGTTGTAGGTGATACAGTACAGCTTGTCGCCGCCTGGCTGCGGGTCGTTGGGGAAATGGCCGATGTAGCCCTTGGGCGCGGTGTAGGTGTCGATCACATAGTTGTGTGTCCCCTCGGCGATCGTATACAGGTCGCAGGTGGCGGGGAAGGAGGCCTTTTTTACCCACGGTTCCTGGCCGGTCAGGCCGGCGTAGGCCAGGTATTTGTCCACCATGTAGGTTGTCTGCTCTGGCGAGCGCACCGGGAAGCGGCCCCGGCCGATGTCGGGGTGCCAGTCGGCTGCGCCGTCCATCGTGCCGTAGTAGAGGTCGGTGGAGGTGTTGGCATCCTGGCCGATGTAGGTGGCCACCGTGTTGGTATCGCCCACCAGCAGGACATAGCTCGGCGGCACAGGCCAGGTGTCGTAAGCGGCCTGGATGTAGGTTTTGATCGAGGCTGCGGAGGCGCAACCCCCGGCGATCTCGGAGCAGCGGGTCATGGTCACGTCGAATCCGCGGCTCTCCCTCAGATTCACAAAGGGCAGCATGGCGTCATAGTAGGCATCGGCGGTGACGATCAGGTAGCCGACCGCCGTCTCTGGGCCAAAGGTTGCGGCGGGGCGGCCCTGGTTGTAGTTCAGCACCTGCTCGGACAGCCGCGCCTCAAAGGCCGGCGAGGCATAGCGCGCGGCAAGGGCCAGGGTGAGGGCCATGTCGCTGCCCGACAGCTTGAGGCGGAACGTGACCGAGCGGTAGAGGCGGACCGTGCCCGCGGCCGGATCGTAGGCAACCGGCCAGACCTCGACGGTCTGGACCCGGTGCCCGCGCACCACATACAGTTGTCTAAGGGCCAACGGGCTGTTGGGGTAGAGGCCGTCGCGGGCGTAGAATTCGTTGTTGATCTGAAAGGGTTGAGCCTGGCCTGTCTTGGGCACGGGCGGCTGGAGGGGATAGAGCGGATTGAGGCCCAACTCGGCGAGGGTATAGTCGGTGTATTCGGCCTCGACTATCTCGATGGCGACGGCCGCGCCGAAAGGAACCTCGACGTCGCGGCGCAGCACCGGCAGGGCAGGCAGGCCGATCTCGGTCGCCATGCCATAGCCGTCGCCGTACAGGCGGGAGTAGACTTGGCCCTCGGCCTTGATCTCCTCCACCCAGCTCCCAGGCATGTCGGCCTGCAGATCGATGGCGCCGGCGTCGGCGTTGACCAGCGCCAGAGCCGGCTGGGCCGGTTCCGGACTCTTGTTGAACGGGAGCCATCGCCCCGTTTCGGCCGGGTTGATTGCCTGGACCGGCGTCACCCACGCGGTCAAGGCGGCAATCAGGCCCACACATGCCAGGCCGGCGAGCCAACGAACAATCCTTATTCTCACGGTATTTCTCCTTTCTGTATCCAAGATAGCTGGCCGAGATGCCGTGCCCGGCATCTCAGCAGAGAACCTCACGCGGGGCAGTCAGATTCTAACCCCGCCTGCATTGCTTGTCAAATCGATCCCGGTTGTTATTTGCCCGGCTATCCCCTATCCGGTATAATGGGTCGATCTTGACACAGGAGGCCTGGCATAATGGCGCGTTTATCGTTGAGGTGGCTGCCTTTTCTGTTGATCGTTTTGCTGATCGTGGCTGTGTTCATGGCTACGCCGGGACAGGCCAAGGTGCCCGAGGTTGCCGACGTGACCCCCGAGCCCTACCCTTTCTCCGACCGCTACCCGGCCGAGGTTTCTCTTGGCTCATGGGACGATCTGGACATCTTGGTGGAGCTAAAGCTCGACATTGAAACGGTGCGGCCTGTCGACATCTCACGCGCCATGCCCTCTCGCAGCGGACCGTTCGAGCCGCTGGTCGCCATTGTGAATGTCAATCCCGAGGAGGCCGGGCGCCTGGCCGAGAGAGGGTTGGCTGCCCATCCGATCCCGAATGAGAGCCTGCGCGCACAGCGGCTGTACGGGCCGGGGACGACCGGCCCGGAGGCTTGGCCGACCTTTGATCAGTTTGTGACCCGCATGCAGGGGATCGCCAGCGCGCACCCTGACATCGTGCGGATGATCTCTATTGGCCAGTCGGTGCAGGGCCGGGCGCTGTGGGTGCTCAAGATCACCGACAACCCTGACGTCGAGGAGGACGAGCCCGAGTTCAAGTACAGCTCCAGCCACCACGGCGACGAGACGGTGGGCATCGAGATAACGCTGCGCTTGGCCGAGCTGCTGGTGAACAACTATGGCGCCGATCCGGCGCTGACCGAGCTGGTGGACGAGATGGAGATCTGGCTGTGGCCGATCTACAACCCCGATGGCTATGTCGCCAGCACACGTTACAACGCCCACGGCGAGGATCTAAACCGCGATTTTCCCGACCGGATCGATGACCCTTACGACGATCCCACCGGCCGCGAGCCGGAGACGCAGGCGGCGATGTACTGGGGCTATGACCATCGTTTTGTGATGGGCGCCAACTATCACGGCGGGGCGGCGGTGGTCAACGTTCCCTGGGACAGCGTCGGCTCGGGCTATTCCTATTATGCCCCCGACGACGACGCTCTCCTAGAGTTCGGCGTCGGGTATTCTTCGCGCAACAGCCGCATCTGGAACGGCGGCTGGTCGCAGGGGATCACCCGCGGCTGGGAGTGGTACATCATCTACGGCGGCATGCAGGACTGGGCCTATCACTGGCAGGGCGAGCACCACATCACCATCGAGTTGGGGAACACCAAAAAGCCGGCCTACGAGGTGATGGACACCTACTGGGGCGAAAACCAGGCGGCGATGCTATGGTGGATGCAGCGGGCTCTGCGCGGCGCGCGCGGCCTGGTGACCGACGCCCTGACCGGCCAGCCGCTGGACGCGACGGTGAACGTGACCGAGATTGGCAAGATCGTGCGCACCGATCCCGACGTAGGCGACTATCACCGGCTGCTGCTGCCGGGCACCTGGACCCTGGTGTGCCACGCCGACGGGTACCTGGACCAGACCTGGACGGTGGAGGTGATATCGGGCACGGCGACGGTCCAGGACTGCGCCCTGTTGCCCGAAATGTCGTATGGAGTTGTGGCAGGCAGCAGCGAGGCCACCGGCCAGCCGGGCACGACAGTGACCCACACCTTTGCCATCACCAATGTGGGCACGGCGGCCGATAGCTACAACGTGTCGCTGAGGCCGGGCGACTGGCCCGCTGAGCTGCTCGATCCCCAAGTGGGGCCGCTGGACCCTTTAGAGTCAGGCCAGGTGCGGGTCAGCGTTCAGATCCCCAACGAGCCGGCTGGCAAGGCCTGGCTGGTCACCGACGTGCTGACCATAGAGGTGACTTCGCTGGCTGCGCCGGAAATCAGCGCCGAGGCCGAGGGAACCACCTACGCCTTGGCCGACCTGGCGGTGGCGTTGGCCGCCGGTCAGACCGCCGGCTCGGCCCTGGCCGGGCAGGCGGTGACCTATACCCTGGTGGTGACCAACGCCGGCGGCTATAGCGATGCCTATGCCCTGACCGCGGCCGGAAACCTGTGGCCGACCCAGGTAATGCCGCTGCAAACACCGCCGCTGGCGCCGGGGGCAGCGGCGGAGATCGCCGTGCGGGTCGAGATCCCGGCCGGCCCGCCGGGCCAGACCGACACGGTCACCATCCGGGCCACGTCGGGCCTGGACAACCAGGTCTATGCCGAGGTGAGTCTGATCGCGCTGCGGTTGTGGGGGGTGTACTTCCCGATCTTTATGGTGACCGGCGGGTAGGGGGAGATAAATAGCGAGAGAAGTTGGGGTCAGCTTGACTTGAACGGCGTATGGGTGTACAATGGGAACCGCCCCAAAGGGATGGAAAGAGGCGCTGGCCGCTTCTGCGGAAAGCTCAAGCACGTGCAGAGTCTGGCACCATGGAGATAATGAAGGAGGAGCTATGAAGGTCATCCGGCGCATTTTTGGGATTTTTGTCATGCTTGCCGGCGTGCTGGGATTACTGCTCAGCCTGGCCGGATTGGTGGGGGTGTGGCTTGTCAAGCCGACCATCGCCGGCTATGCAGGCAGCACCATCGACACGCTCAACGAAAGCGTTGTCACCAGCCAGCGGGTGGTGGATGTCACCGGGCAGGCGCTGGGAGGCACGATCGACAGCGTCGATGCGCTCTCGGAGATGCTGGGCACTACCGCCGCCACGTTGGAAGATACCAAGCCTGTCCTGGTCGAGTTTGACAAGATCATGTCCACCACACTGCCCTCTACGCTGAAAGCAGCGACCGACTCGCTCGGGGCCGCCCAGGAAGCCGCCGGGGTGCTGGAAAGCACGATCAAGTCGCTGGATAGTTTCCGCTTCCTGCTGGCCGCCACGCCGATGCTGGGCGACATGATCAAACTGCCCGCGGAATCGTACAGCCCGGAGGTTCCGCTGGCCGACTCGCTGGGAGACCTGGCGACCAACCTGGAAGGGCTGCCGGACACCTTTACCAAGGTGGCGACCAGCTTGAGCGACACCGATGAAAAGCTGGCGGCCGTCCAAGGGAACCTGGTCACCATGTCGGATAGCGTCAAGATGATCTCGTCGAGCCTGGGCGACTATCAGGATATGCTCACCCAAAGCAAGTCTTCGATGGATAACCTGACGTCGATCCTGACGAGCTTTCAGACCAACCTGCCGACCATCCTGAATTGGGGAGCCATTGTGCTGAGCCTGTTCTTCGCCTGGCTGCTGGCCGCCCAGATTGTCATCCT
The DNA here is from genome assembly GCA_034429215.1 of Anaerolineae bacterium. Classification (GTDB taxonomy): domain Bacteria; phylum Chloroflexota; class Anaerolineae; order JAAYZQ01; family JAAYZQ01; genus JAFGOG01. The sequence goes on from DAOUGI010000010.1 coordinate 20,597, forward strand.
CAGCCAGGGCTGGGAGCTGTTCCAGGGCACGGCGGATCGCATGGAAAGCTAAGTCGAACAGATTTGCAGCATAGCTCATAGTGGAATGATCTCTGTCAAGAGTTCAGTATTTTAAATCAGCAAGAAAAGGAGATATCTGATGGCAGCAGTAACACTTGATACGACCCTCGGTGCGCTTTTGGACGATCCACAGGCCAAGGCTGTGGTGAACCAGTACCTGCCCGGCGTCGCCGACAATCCGCTGATCGCGATGGCGAGAGGAATGTCGCTGAACATGGTCCTCGCCTTCCCGCAGGCGGCGCAGTTTGGCCTGACCAAGGAAGTGGCCGAGCAGATCATTGCCGAGATCAACAAGCAGGTCGGCGAGTAGCTATTCCCAGATGCACCCATGAACCCGCTCCACAGGCGCTGTGCCTCTTGGCCCGGCGTCTGTGGAGCGGCACCCCGTAGACAAGATTCTATCGCCCGGCAACCGTTCTTCCGGCAGCTTTAAGGCTGCCGGGCTTTTCGTGCCCCCCTGACGCCGAACCGGACTATCAGCTCGCCTGGCCGATACCTGCCCGCGATGCGGGAACCTCCCCCGGCGTTTCGACGTCTTGGACATAGTTGATCGCAAAGGAGGAGAACCATGTCTCACACCACTGAACGGCGCAGATCCTTGCCAAAAGGGCGGATCGTTGCCGGCCTCGTCGTCGTGCTGGCCCTGATCGCGGCCGGGCTGATCGCCACCACCGTCTATGCCCTGCGCTTGCCCGAGCACCTCAGCGAGCAGGACACCTTTATCCTCGGCCAGAGCCAGCTCATCCCCGGCGCGCCCGGCGCGCTCCACGTCCAGGTGCAGCGCCACGACGATGCCCGGCCCATCGGCGGCGCAACAGTGCGGGTGGCGCTCAAGCCGCAGCAAGGTGGGCGCAGCCAGGTGCTGTACGAGGGCACCACCGACGCCGAGGGACGGGTAGCCGCTACCTTTACCGTCCCCGAGGTGGCCGACCCGGCACAGCAGATCGTGGTCACCAGCCGGTCGGACCTAGGCAGCGACACGCTGGAGCAGGCGGTCACCGTCGAGCGCAGCTTTAAGGTGTTGCTGGCCACCGACAAGCCGATCTACCAGCCCGGCCAGCAGATCCTGATCCGCGCCCTGGCCCTGGGCGCCTTTGATCACAAGTCGGCGGCCGGCAGCCCGATCGAGGTCACCGTGGCCGACGCCAAAGGCAACAAGGTCTACCGCCAGGCGGCGATGACATCGGACTATGGCGTGGCGTCGTGGACCTTCCAACTGGCCGGCGAGGTGAACCATGGCGCCTACAAGATCAGCGCGGCGCTCGGCGACACGACGTCAGAAAAGACGGTCACGGTCAAGCCTTATGTCCTGCCCAAGTTCAAGGTGGCGGCGACGACCGACGAGGATTTCTACCGGCCGGGCCAGCGGGTGACCGGCCGGGTAGAGGCCGCCTACTTTTTCGGCAAGCCGGTTGACGGCGGACGGGTGCAGCTAAGCGGCTGGGTGTACGACGTGGGACGGCAGCAGGTGCTGGACCTCAGCGGCCAGACCGACGCCGGCGGCGGCTTTTCGTTCGAGTTCGACCTGCCCGGCTACCTGGTCGGCGGCCTGGAGAGCGGGGTGGCCGACTATATCCTGGAAGTGGCCGTTACCGACGGCGCGGCCCATACCGAGCAGGTGAGCATTCGCATCCCGGTGGCCCAGCAGGGCATCCTGGTAGAGGCTGTGCCTGAGAGCGGCACATTCAAACCGGGCCTGGAGAATATCGTCTATTTGATGACCGCCTACCCGGACGGCAGCCCGGCCGAGTGCGAGGTGAGGGTCATCATCAACGGCAGGGAATACCAGGCCCAGACCGGCCCCTACGGCCTGGGCGAGCTGCGGCTGACGCCCGATTCGCCCTACGCCGACCTCCAGATATATGTCGCGGACGCGCTCGGCCACAGCGGCCAGCTCCAAAAGTATGTGGAAGGACGGGAGCAGGGCGCGATGGTGCTGCTGCGCCCGGAGCGGGCAACCTACCGCGTCGGCGAGACGATGGAGGTGGAGGTGTTGACCACCGAGAGCAGCGGGTCGATCTACCTCGACATAACGCGAGAGGGCCAGACCCTGTCCACCCGCGCCCTGGACGTGGCCGACGGCAAGGCGAGCGCCGCCGTCGATCTGACGCCCGACCTGTACGGCACGCTGACTCTGCACGCGTACAAGCCGATGTCATCCGGCCAGATCGTGCGCGACACGCGGCTGGTGGTGGTGGACGCACCGACCGACTTGGCGCTGCAAGTACAATTGGACAAGGAATCGTATCTGCCCGGCGAGCAGGCGTCGGTCACGATCGGCGTGACCGGGCAGGACGGACAGGGCGTCCAATCGGCGCTGGGACTGGCGGTCGTCGACGAATCGGTCTTTGCCCTACAGGAGCAGGACCCCGGCTTTGCCAAGCTCTACTTTTTGCTGGAGCAGGAGCTGCTGGAGCCCAAGTTCGACCTGCACGGCATGACCTTTGCCGACCTGATGGCGGGCACGGAGGATCCGGCCCTGAGGCAGGCCCAGAACACTGCCGCCCAGGCGTCGCTGGCCAGCGCCGGCGAGGCGGCTTTCGGCCTGATCGCCAACTCGCACGCGCTCAAGTACCAGATGGCCCAGGCGCGGCAGGGCCGGATCCTGGGCACAGTCGGCAGGGCGCTCTACCCGACCTTGATCGTGATCCCAATCTTTGCCGTAATTGCCCTGGGCTACAGCCTGTGGCGCGAGCGGGTGCTGGGGAGGTCGCTGTTGGTGGGCATCGGCGCGCCGCTGATGGTGATGGCTTGCGGGGTAGCTTTCCTGGCGGTGATGCCATTGCCGGGCGCGCCATGGGCCGACACGCCACTGGACAAGCTGGCGTACATCGTGGACGAGCTTGGCACGGCGCTTTTGTGCCTGGCCGGGCCGGCGCTGCTGAGCGGGGTGATCGGCGCGATCGGCCTGGCGGTGCGGGCCGTCCGCCAACGGGACCTGCCCCTGGGCGTGGCGCTGCTGATGTTGGGCTCTTACCTGGTCCTGCTGCCGCTGTTTGCCCTGGTTCTGTTTGCCATCGAGCCGGACGAGCCCCGCCCGGTGACCATCATCGCCTTTGCCCTGGCCTACCTGGCCATCCCCCTGGCTTTTGGCGTGCGGGCAGCCGGCTTTGGCCTCAAGCGGCAGGGCTGGGCATCGGCCGCCGCGGGTTTTGTCGCCCTGCTGGCACTGTTCGCCCTGGCCGCCTCAGTCGCAGTTGTGTCTGCCTCTGGGGAGATGCTGGCCAACAGCGGCGTCGGTGGGGCGCAGTGGGGTGGCGAAGGAATAGTCGAGGAGGTTGCGCTCGATGCGGGGATGCCGCTGCCGGTGGAAGCGATCAAAGAGATGGCGCCGATGCCGACTGCCGCGCCGGCTACTGCGGACAGACCGCCGGCTGCAACCGGCGGCGGGGCGGGGTCACAGGCGGCGCCCCTGCTGCGCCAGTTCTTTCCCGAGACGATGTACTGGAATCCCGACGCCGTCACCGACTCGAACGGCCACTGGCAGGCCGGCCTGGACCTGGCCCATACGATCACCACCTGGCGGCTGACCGCGCTGGCCAGCGCCCAGGATGGGCGACTGGGCTCGGCCACGGCGCCGCTGCGGGTTTTTCAGGATTTCTTTGTAGATATCGACCTGCCGGTGGCCCTCACCCAAGGGGACGAGGTGTCGATGCCGGTGGCGGTCTATAACTATCTGCCAAGCGGCCAGCGCGTCGAGCTGACGCTGGAGCAGCAGGACTGGTTCGAGAGCCTGGGCGAGGCGAGCCAGGCGGTGGAGGTGGCTCCCGGCGACGTTAGTGTCGTCTATTTCCCGATCAAGGTCACGGCGACGGAAGGGCGCTTTCGCCCGGTAGTCACCGCCATCGGGGAAAAGATGTCGGACGCGACGACTCTGCGCCACGATGTGCAGGTGGTCCCCAACGGCAAGCGTTTCGACCAGGCGATCTCGGACCGGCTGGCCGAGAATGCGGAACAGACGGTGACTATCCCCAGGGAGGCGATCCCCGGCACGGCCAGGATCCTGGTCAAGGTCTATCCCGGCATCCTGAGCCAGGTGGTGGAAGGGCTGGACGCGCTGCTGCGCATGCCCTACGGCTGCTTTGAGCAGACCAGCAGCACAACCTATCCCAACGTGCTGGTTCTTGACTATCTAAAGAGCACCGATCAGACCGCTCCCGAGGCACAGATGAAGGCCGAGCAGTATATCAACCTGGGCTACCAGCGGCTGACGACCTTTGAGGTGGCGGGCGGCGGTTTCTCCTTGTTTGGCTCAAACCCGCCCGACCGGATGCTGACTGCCTATGGGCTGATGGAGTTCAGCGACATGGCCCGCGTCCACCCGGTCGACGAAGCGATAATCGACCGCGCGGCGCGGTGGCTGCTGTCGCAGCAGCAGGGCGACGGGGGCTGGGAGAACGACCAAGGGCTGGTTCACGAGTCGTCGTGGCAGTCGCTGGGGAATGAGCGCCTGCCGGTGACCGCCTACATCGTCTGGGCCCTGGCCGAGGCCGGCTACGGCGACGAACCGGGCACGCAGAAAGGGCTGGATTACGTCCGCGAGCTCCAATCGGAAGCGACAGACGCCTACGCACTGGCCCTGGTGGCCAACGCCCTGGCCGCTGCCGATCCCCAAGGCAGCGCGACCCAGACGGCCCTCGACCGGCTGGCCGGCATGGCTGCCGTCGAGGGTAACAGCGCCTACTGGAAGAGCGACATCGCCACCTTTATGGGGGCGACGGGCCAGACCGGCTCGATCGAAACCACGGCCCTGGCCGCCTATGCTTTCCTCCGCGCCGAGCAGCATACCGAGCTGGCCAACCAGGCGCTGACCTACCTGATCCAGCAGAAGGACGGCTATGGCACCTGGAACACGACCCAGGCCACCGTGCTGACCCTCAAGGCGCTGCTCCTGTCGGTGCGCAAGGGGGGCGAGGGTTCTGACGCCACGGTGATGGTCAGCCTGAACGGCGAAGAGACCGAGCCGCTGCGCATCGGCGAGGAGAATTTTGACGTGGTGCAGATGGTGAGCTTTACCGACAAGCCGGTGCCCGGCGACAACAAGGTCCGCATCGAGGTCAAGGGCAAGGGCAACCTGATGTACCAGATCAGCGCCAGCTATTACCTGCCGTGGGACAAGGCGCCGGTTGTGGAGGCGGGCCGGTCGCTGATGGATATCTCGGTCGGCTACGACCGGACCGAGATGGCGGTCAACGATACGATCGAGGTGTCGGTCCACGTCGAGCTGAAGGAAGGCGCGGCACGGCAAGCGATCATCGATCTCGGCGTGCCACCCGGCTTTGAGGTGCAGAGCGAGGACCTGGCCGAGTTGGTGGCCCGCGATTCGGACCGGCCGGCCGACTATCCGGGACCCAAGTTCTCCCGCTTTGACCTGACCGGGCGGCAGATCATCGTCTACCTGGAAGGGCTGAAAGCCGGGCAGCCGCTCGATTTCAGCTATCGGATCCGCGCCCGCTACCCGATCAAGGCCCAGACGCCGCCCAGCAGCGCCTATGACTATTACAACCCGGAGGTGAGCGCCGTGGCGGCGCCGGCCGCGATCCAGGTGACGCCGTAAGACCCCACATCCCCAACCCTTCCCCCCGCGGCCCGCGGGGGGAAGGGCGGGTTGGACGGATATCCGCCGTCTTTTGACATACCCCACCGGCTGTGCTATAGTCGGGGCATGGCCGCGAGAATCGCGGCTCTCGCAGCGGAGGATAGCATGGCCGGATTGTCTTTCCCGTCTCGCCGCTCGGCGGTGATGGCCCGCCACGGCATGGTGGCCACCAGCCAGCCGCTGGCGGCTATGGCCGGACTGCGGGCGCTCATGGACGGCGGCAACGCCGCCGACGCCGCCGTGACGGCCGCGGCGATGCTCAACGTGGTCGAGCCGATGTCCACCGGCATCGGCGGCGACTGTTTCGCCCTCATCTACGAGGCCAAGACCGGCCAGGTCACCGCTTTGAACGGCAGCGGGCGCGCCCCGGCTGCCTTTACCCTGGAGGAGGCGCAGCGGCGCGGCCTGACCCCCGAGCGCGGCATACCCCTGACCGGACCGCTGCCGGTGACAGTGCCCGGCACGGTGAGCGGCTGGACGGCCCTGCTGGACCGCTTTGGGACGATGAGCCTGGCCGGCTGCCTGGCCCCGGCCATCGCCACGGCCGAGGCGGGCTTTCCGGTCAGCGAGCTGATCAGCGGCGGCTGGCAGCGGTCGGCCGAAAAGCTGTCAAAGGACCCCGAAGCTGCCCGCGTTTACCTGCCGGCGCCCGAGCCGGGGCAGATCCACCGCCAGCCAGACCTGGCCCGCACCCTGCGGACCATCGCTGAGGGTGGGGCGGAGGCGTTCTACCGGGAGCCCCTGGCCGAGCGGATCGCCGCCTGCGTCCAGTCGTGGGGCGGCTATTTGACTGCGGATGACCTGGCCGCCCACACGGCCACCTGGGAAATGCCAATCCACACGTTTTACCGCGACGTCGAGATGCTGGAGCACCCGCCCAACGGGCAGGGCCTGGCGGCGCTGGTGGCGCTGAACATCGTCGAAGGCTATGACCTGGCCGGCATGGACTATTTCGATCCGGCCCGCTGGCACGTGATGATCGAGGCGATGCGCCTGGGCATGGCCGACGCCGCCGGCTATGTGGCCGATCCGGCAGCCGTGGACGTGCCGGTCGAAGGCTTGCTGTCGAAAGGGTACGCCGCCGGACGCCGCGCCCTCATCCGTCCCGACCGGGCGCTCGAGCTGGCAATTCCCGGCCAGCCGGAGCACAGGGATACCGTCTACCTGACGGTGGTGGACGGTCAGGGCAATGCGGTGTCGTTCATCAACAGCCTGTACTATGGCTTTGGCTCAGGGCTGGTGGTGCCCGGCACCGGCATCTGCCTCCAGGACCGGGGCGCCTGCTTTAGCCTGGCGCCGGGCCATCCCAACGCGCTGGCCGGCGGCAAGCGGCCCTACCACACGATCATCCCGGCCATGGCGCTCAAGGGGGGCCGGCTGTGGCTCAGCTTTGGGGTGATGGGCGGCTTTATGCAGCCCCAAGGCCACCTGCAGGTGCTGGCCAATCTGGTGGATTACGGACTGAGCCCGCAGGAGGCGCTTGACGCACCCCGGTTCCGGGTGGATGAGCTCGGCAGCCGGAAGGTGGCGGTCGAGACCGGCGTCCCGCTCAAGACGCGCAAGACGCTGGCGGCGTTAGGCCACGATGTCCGGCCTGAGACGACCTTTTCGCCCGGGTTCGGCGGCGGGCAGGTGATCGCCGTCGATGCGGAGACGGGCGCGCTGACCGGCGGGTCGGATCCGCGGCGGGATGGCTGCGCGGTGGGGTTTTGACATCGGATGTTGCTATGGACGAGAAACTAACATCACTTAAGAAAAGGAGCTGATACGATGAAACTGATCGATTTGACCATCCCCTTGGGCATCGGCACCCCGCCGTGGCCCACGTACGAGCCGCTGCAGGTCAAGTATTTCAAGCGCCTCGCGCCCAATGGAGCAAATGGGCAGCTGCTTACGCATAGCAATCACCTGGGCACCCACCTGGACGGCGAGATTCATTTCTTTACCCCGGGCAAGGACATCGCTTCCTTGCAGCTCAACGAGTTTCT
>DAOUGI010000011.1:0-3015 GCA_034429215.1 Anaerolineae bacterium
GAATTGTGGAACGACTGGCGCTGGCAGTTGGGCCACCGCTTGAACACGGTGGAAGAGCTGGCCCAGGTGATCCACCTCACCCCTGACGAAGTGGCCGGCCTTTCGGCGCCGGGCCGCTTCCGCGTCGACATCACCCCCTACTTTGCCGGCCTCATGGATCCCGACGATCCAGACTGCCCCATCCGGCGGCAGGTCATGCCTACCGCCCAGGAAGTGGTCCCGTTCGACGCCGAGATGGCCGACTCGCTCGCCGAAGACGCCCACTCGCCCGTCCCCGGCCTGGTCCACCGCTACCCCGACCGCGTCCTCATGCTGGTCACCACCCAGTGCGCCAGCTACTGCCGCTACTGCACCCGCAGCCGGCTGGTCGGCGACCCGGCGGCCCAGTTCAGCCGCAGCAGCTACGACGCCATGATCGCCTACATCGCCGCCCATCCCGAAGTCCGCGACGTCCTCATCTCCGGCGGCGACCCGCTGATCCTGGCCCCGCGCGTCCTGGAAGACCTCCTGCGCAGGCTGCGGGCCATCCCCCACGTCGAGATCATCCGCATCGGCAGCCGCGTCCCGGCCTTTTTGCCCCAGCGGATCACCCCCGAGCTGGTGGACATGCTCAAGCAGTTCCACCCGCTGTGGATGAACGTCCATTTCAACCATCCAAAAGAGATCACCCCCGAGGTCGAGGCCGCGCTGGCCCTCCTGGCCAACGCCGGCATCCCCCTCGGCTCGCAGAGCGTCCTGCTGGCCGGCGTCAACGACTGCCCCAACATCATGAAAGACCTGGTCCACAAGCTCGTCCGCAACCGGGTGCGCCCCTACTACCTCTACCAGTGCGACCTGGTCCACGGCGCGGGCCATTTCCGCACCCCCGTGTCGGTCGGCCTCCAGATCATGGAATCGCTGCGCGGCCACACCTCCGGCTTTGCCATCCCCACCTACGTCATCGACGCCCCGGCCGGCGGCGGCAAGATCCCGATCCTGCCCAACTATGTCCTCAGCCAGTCGCCCGACCGCGTGGTCGTGCGCAACTACGAGGGCTTTATCAGCGCCTACGCCCAGCCCGACGTCTACCGGCGTCACGACGCCCACACCTGTCCCTCGTGCCGCCGGCGCCAGGCCGCCTCCCAGGAAGGCGTCTCCGCCCTCCTGCGCGGCGCCGCCCTGGCCATCAAGCCCGAAGGCTTTGAAACAGTGCACAACAGAGCCGTCGAGCCGGACCTGGCCCCGGTCACCGTCCAAATGCCCGCCAAATCGAACGGCAACGGCAACGGCCACAAGGCGCGCCGGGCAGCCGAGCTGGACCTGGCCTCCGTCACCGTCCAGGCGCCGCCCAAATCGAACGGCAACGGCCACAGCCACAATCAATAATCGCCAAGCGCCACAAAGGATGAAACCCAAATGGTACGATCACCTTCGTGTCCTTCGTGTCCTTTGTGGTTAATAGCTCCCAACAGGAGGACAGGATGCACGTAGCGTTACTAGCCAACCTAAAAAAGAACGCCCCCACCTGGCCGGGCATGATCCCCGACCAGTGGGACGACCTCGACTCGCAGGAAACGATCGAGGCGATCATGGCCGCCCTCAGGGCGGGCGGCCACCGGGTCACCTTCCTCGAAGGCGACATCTCCCTGTACGACTCGCTCCGCCTGGTCAAGCCCGACATCTGCTTCAACATCTGCGAGGGCCATTTCGGCGACTCGCGCGAGGCCCAGGTGCCGGCCCTCCTGGAAATGCTGCGCATCCCCTACACCGGCTCGCGCGTCCTCACCCTGGCCCTGGCCCTCGACAAGCCCATGACCAAGCGCGTCCTGGCCTACCACAGCCTGCCCACCCCCGCCTTCCAGGTCTTTGAGCGGGCCAACGAGCCGCTCGACCCCGACATGCGCTTCCCCCTCTTTGTCAAGCCCAGCCGCGAGGGGACCGGCATGGGCGTCAGCGCCGAATCGATCGTCCGCGACGAGTCCGAGCTGCGCGTCCAGATCGAGCGCCAGCTCGCCCGCTACAACCAGCCGATCCTGGCCGAGCGCTTTATCGCCGGCCGCGAAGTCACCGTCGGCATCGTCGGCAACCTGACCACCCCGGTGGCCAGGCGCGTCCCCGAGGACGAGGACGCGCGGCGCATCCTGCGCGGGCTCACCTTCCTCCCGCCGGTCGAGGTCAACGTCGCCGCCTACCAGGAACAGGAAGGCGGCGTCTACACCAACCGGATGAAGACCGAGCTGGCCCACGAATCCTACTACCTGTGCCCCGCGCCCCTGACCGGCGACCAGGTCGAAGAGCTCCAGTGGCTGGCCGCCGCCGTCTTTCGCGTCACCGGCTGCCTCGACGTCGCCCGCATCGACTTTAGGCTCGAGGCCAACGACCACGAACAGCCCTACATCCTGGAAGTCAACCCCCTGCCCGGCCTCAACCCCGGCTACTCCGACCTGTGCGTCGAGGCCCGGGCCGCCGGCTGGACCTACGAAGAGCTGATCAACCGCATCCTCGACGAAGCGATCAAGCGTCACGGACTCTAAAACAACACCAGACCCGACAGGTTTCGATTTCGGTCCGCCGGAATCGAACCTGTCGGGTCTTTTTTTTCTTTAATCCTTCACAACCCCTTCACACCTTTTTCACACCCGGCCGCTATACTGACCCCAGTTTGATCGAGAGGACACAACACAATGGGAAAAAAGGGACTATCGGCAACAACAAAAAAGAACTGGCTAATCGACGCGGCGCTGGCGCTGGGCGGGCTGCTGGCGGCGCTGTCGGGCATATACTTCCTCTACCTCCCCACCGGCGGCTACCAGGGCGGGCGCAACCCCATGTACGGCGTCACCGTCCTGTTCGAGCGCCACACCTGGGAAGAGCTGCACACCTGGAGCGGCGTGGCCATGATCGTCGTCGCCGCCGTCCACCTCATCATCCACTGGCGGTGGGTCAAGATGATGGCCGTCCGCATCGTGAACGTCATCCGCGCCGGGGGCGTCGGCATGTCCAAGGGGACCCGGGTGAACGTCGCCGTCAACCTGG
>DAOUGI010000012.1:0-2109 GCA_034429215.1 Anaerolineae bacterium
CCCGGCTGGCGGGCTGCTGTGGACGGCCAGACCGCCGAGATCCTGCCTGCCGATCATGCCTTCCGTGCTGTTGCATTGGAGGCAGGCGAGCACACGGTCGTTTTCGAATACCTGCCCCTCTCCTTCCGGGTTGGAGCTTGGATCAGCGGGGGAGCGGGCTTGCTGCTGGCGGTGATCCTGTTTGTCAGCCTGCGTCGCCGGAGGGCAGCGTGAAACGTCTCGTTCGTCCCTGGTCGATCGTGGCGGTCATCACACTGGCCTACATGATCGCCATCGTAATACGCAGCCACGGCGATCCGCTGTCCCTGGCAATGCTGGGCACGCGCTTCTCGCAGGGCGATCCGGCCGGCACCGAAGGGTACGACGGCCAATTCGCCTACTATATCGCCCTCGATCCACTCGACGGGTGCAGCCGCTGCGACGTGCCCGCCTACCGCCTCCAGCGCATCCTCTACCCCATCCTGGCCCGTGCGTTGGCTCTGGGCCGGGAACAGTTGCTTCCTTACACCCTGGCGCTGCTCAATCTGATCGCCCTGGCGGCAGGCACCTGGTTAAATGAAGAGATCCTGGCCCGTTACAAGATGAGCCGTTGGTACGCCCTGACCTACGGCCTGTACGCCGGCCAGCTCATGGCCGCCCGTCTGGATCTGAACGAGCCGCTGGCCTACGCCCTGGTTCAGGCTGCCCTATTGTTGGCCGAACGGGATCGATGGAGGTCAGGGGTTGTCTGCTTTGCTCTGGCCGCGCTCGCCAAAGAGACGACGTTGATCTTTGTGGCCGGCTATCTGCTTCAACTGCTGGTGCGGCGCCGGTGGGGCCGGCTGGTGGGGTTGTCGTTAGGGGTGGGCATTCCCTTTGCCGCCTGGCAGGTCATATTAAAGGCCTGGCTGGGCGACTGGGGGGTCGGTTCTGGCGGCGCAGGAGCTACCGGTTGGGAGATATTGCCGTTCCGCGGGCTGTGGTCTGTGGGCGCCATCGATCTAAAGGTCTTGGCCATCCTGGCGCTGGTCATGGTCCCCCTGGCGGTCATCCCCACGCTGTTGAGCCTGTGGGCTGCCGGCCGGGACCTGTGGCACGGGCGGTGGCACCCTTTCACGGCCATCCTGCTGGTCAACGCCCTGGTCATGCTTTTCCTGCCGCAGAGCACCTATCGAGAGTTCCTCGGCATGCTGCGCATGACCACCGGCCTGGTGGTGGCGGCGATCCTCTACGGCGCCTGCCGGCGCTCCAAGCGGACGCTGAGCTACACCTTGCTGTGGCTGACCAGCCTGGTCTTCTTGACCAAGGACGTGCCGGCCCCATGAGTTCCTGCATCCGTTTTTCCAGAGAGGGTCGGGATACCATCTTGACCGAGAAAAGCGCGAGGCTGCTTGCCGGGCTGTCACGAGTGCCCGATCCCGTCTGGCTCGGGCTGATCCTGTTGATAGCGCTGGCCTTGCGCCTCTGCCAACTGGGCGAGCAAAGCCTGTGGTTCGACGAAACCCATAGCTGGTTTCAGACCACATTGCCACTGCGCGCCTGCCTGCAAGACATCGCCCCGTATCCGCCTCTCTACTACATCTTGATGCGGCCCGTCGCCTTGATCGGCCAAGGCGAGTTCTGGCTCCGCTTCTCGTCGGTAGCCGCCGGCGTGGTGGGGGTAGCTATTACCTACCGGGCAGGTCGGCTGCTGGAAGGGCGACGGCTGGGCCTGCTGGCGGCCCTGTTGTGTGCGCTCAACCCTTTCCACCTGTGGTATTCCCAAGAGTTTCGCTACTATGCTCTGGAGTATCTCCTGGGCGCCCTGAGCCTCTACCTGTTCCTCCGGCTGCTGGATGGCAAGCGGGGATGGGGTCTCTTTGCCCTGGCGAGCGCGGCCGCCTACCTGACCCATTACTTTACCCTGCTCCTGCCGCTCGCCGAATTTGTCTATTTTGTCATCACGCTGCGCCGTAACTACCGGCTGTTTCGCTGGTGGGTAGTGTCCCAGGCGGCTGCCGGCGTCTTTCTCGGTGCGTGGGTGCTCACCTGGATCGGGCGCGGCCGGCTTATGCTCGGCATCGGCTGGATCCCCAGCCCAACGGCCGCCAGTCCGTTGCTCACCCTGCTCAATCTGGGCTTTCTCTATAA
>DAOUGI010000013.1:0-42866 GCA_034429215.1 Anaerolineae bacterium
CTGGCCCTGGAAAGCAAAGTAACCCGGCCCACCCCGCATTGTAGCACAAGCGGGCGAAAGGACCAAGAACAATGAGCGACAACGGAAACGGCAACGGCCACGGCAAACGGGCGGTGCTATACGCCCGATGCAGTGGCGACGACAGGGGCAAGGATGGGCGCAACCTCGCCAGCCAACTGGAATTGGCGCGGCAATACGCCCTGGGCAAAGGGTATCAGATCGTGGAAGAGGTGAGCGAAGATGACAAGGGCGCAAGCGGCGCAGCCTTTGAGCTGGAAGGGTTGACCCGTATCAGGGCAATGGCTGCCGCCGGCTCTTTTGACGTGCTGATACCCCGTGAGATTGACCGTCTGAGCCGCAACCTGGCAAAGCAGTTGATCGTGGAAGAGGAATTGAGGCGGGTCGGCGTGGGCATCGAGTATGCGCTCGCCGAGTATCCCGATACACCCGAAGGGCGCCTGTCCAAGCATATCCGGGCGACCATCGCCGAGTATGAGAGGGAGAAGATAGTGGAGCGAATTGTCAGGGGGCGGAGTAACAAAGTCAAGGCCGGCAACGTGCTAACCTATGGGCGCGTGCCTTTCGGCTATCAAATGGGTGAAGCAGACGGCAAGGCAACGTTGGTCATCTGCGAGCCGGAAGCTCAGATTGTGCGTCTGATCTTCTCGTGGTATGCCAATGGCAACAGCGACGGCCAGCCGGTGGCCATCACCGACATTGCCCGCGAGCTTACCAGGTTGGGGGTTCCAACACGCGGCGACACAAGCCGCCTGCACTGCGGCAAGAAACGCGGCCTGTGCGAGTGGGCAAGAGGGACGGTGCACAGGATGCTGAAGAATGAGACTTATGCCGGGTGCTGGTATTATGGTAAGACGACAGAGACGCGCGGAGGGCGCAAGTCTGCCGACGAGAGCGCCTGGCTGGCTGTGGAAGTGCCGGCCATTGTAGATCGTAGCACGTGGGCCATAGTCCAGGCGCGGCTGACGGAGAACAGAATGAACAACCAGGGTGGAAGGAAAAAGCAGAACTATCTATTGAGCGGGCGTTTGACCTGTGGCTCTTGTGGCCTGAAAATGTCGGGAACAAGCACCCCCAAAGACGGAGGGGCATATCGGTACTATCGGTGCCCAGCGCAGCGCCGGCGGCTTGACTACTCCCATGACTGCGGCAACTTTTTGTTTCTCGCCGATCAGGTTGACACGGTCGTCTGGGATTGGTTGAAGGGGTTTCTGACCAACCCGGAAGAGCTGGCGCGTGGCCTGCGAGAGCACCAAGCACAGGGGTACAAAGAGCACGAGCCTACCTTCCGGCGCCTTGCCGTGATTAACGACCTGCTGACCGAGAATCAGAAACAACTGGACCGGCTTTTAGATTTGTACTTGATGGGTGACTTTCCAAAGGATGCATTGACCGACCGCAAGGCCCGGCTGGAAATGACGATCCGTGGGCTGGAACGCGAGCGGGTCGGCCTCATGGCCCGGCTGGAATCCGCAACGCTGACCGATGAACAGATACGAGACATCATGAGCTTCGCGGCGCAGCTTGCGCCAGGGCTGGAAGAGGCAGACGAAGACTTGACAGCGAGGCGCGTGCTTGTCCAAAGGCTGAGAGTACAAGCCGTCCTGTCAACAGAAGCTGACGGTTGTCAGGTGGTGGACGCGAGCTGCGTGGTCGACGACGATGGGCATTTTGTGCTGCGTCAACTCGCAACATTCGGACAAAGGGGCCAATGATAGCTCGGCCTGGGCATTGGGCTTCTCTTCCTTGAATTTATTCCTCAACCGTGATACAATGCAGCTACCCAGCAAGGGCATGGACACCACGTCCAAGAAAGGATGCAGATGGATCCTTCGCTTCGAGCACAGCTTGAGAAGGTCTTGCCCGAGCGCTGCGCGGCAGTGGCCGATGGTTGGTACCAGGCGATTGCGAAGACCGGCTACCTGCCCTTGGCCGCGGCAGACATACGCCGGCGCCTGGCCGACTTGGCCGGCCAGGCTGCCATATTCCTGGTCGGCGAGCGGTTCGACGAGGAAAAGGCCCATGAGATCGGCGTGGCGCTGGCCCAGTTCCACTGCCTTCAGCCGGAAGGCTTGGGCCAGACGATAGGCGTCCTGGCTCGTGGCTTTGTCGAAGGGCTGCCGGCCGATCAAGCTGCAGCACTACAGCCTGACCTGGCTGCTCTGCTTGAGGGAGTGGTCACCGGTTTTGTGTGGCAGGCGCGTGAGACCGTCCTGGCCGAGCAGGAATCTGTTCGCGCCGCGCTCGTCGGCGAGCTAAAGGTGACCGAAAAGGCGCTGCGTGAGTCAGGCTGTGAGCTGGAGGTGCGGGTCCAAGAGAGGACCGCCGAGCTTGCCCTGGCCAACGAGGAGCTGCGCCTCGAAATCGCCGAGCGCAAGCGGGCGGAGGAGGCGCTGCGCGAGAGCGAAGCGACGGCCCGGACGCTGCTGAATGCCCCTGTCGACCTGGCTGTGCTCGTGGATTCCAATGGGATCCTGCTTGACGTGAATGAGGCGTTTGCCAAGAGGTTTGAAAAATCGCCAAGCGAACTCATCGGTACGTCCGGCTGGGATTGGCTGCCGCCGGACGTAGTTGAGCGCCGGAAGCCCTATTTTGAAGCAGTGCTCCGATCGGGTACGCCGCTTCGTTTCGAAGATGAGCGCTTGGGACAATGGTTTGACAACCGGGTTTATCCCATCTGTGATCAGGATGGCAAAGTAGCCAAGGTTGCTCTGCTGGCCCTTGACGTTACAGACCTGAAGCTGGCGGAGCAAGCGCTGCGCGAGTCGGAAGAGCGGTGGCGTTCCCTGGTTGAGAATGCTCCCGACATCATCCTGACTGTCGACCGCGAAGCGCGGATCCTGTTCACCAATCGCGGCGGATCTGGGCCAGACCTGGGGGCGAGTCCCTACCTCGGCTGGAATCTCGTCGAGTTTGCCCAGCCGGAGGCGCGCGAGCTGACGAGCCAATCGATCGAAAAGGTGTTTGTCGAAGGAACCAAGGGTTATTTTGAGGTGCCCGCTGCCTTGCCCGACGGTACCTCAGCCTGGTTCGCCAATCACATCGGCCCGATCAGGCGCAGCGGCCAAGTGGTGGCGGCCCTGATCGTCTCTCGTGATATTACCGGGCGCCGGCAGGTAGAGGAGATCAAAGACAACCTCATCCGTGACGTCTCTCATGAACTGAGGACACCCCTGGCCAAGATGCAGATGAGCCTCGATCTGTTGCTGGAGCTGCTCGAGCAAGAGCCGATAAATCGCCAGAGAGCAATCGGCGTCGGGCAGATGATCTTTGGCAACGTGCAGCGGCAGTTACAGACCGTCGAGACGATCCTGGATCTGTCGACCCTGGAGTCGGGCCGGATTGTGTACGAGCGGATCCAGATCTCGCCCGCTGTTCTAGTCCACGACGCGCTTCAGTACATGCAGCCCATGGCCGAGGCAAAAGGGCTGCAGTTGATAGCCAGCGTGCCTGAGGACCTCCCGTCGATGGAGGGTGACCTGAAACGGTTATCTCGCGTTCTGGTCAACCTGCTCGACAATGCGATCAAGTTTTCAGAGCGAGGGCAAATCGTCATTTCGGTTCAAGAATATGAGCACGAAATCCAGTTCGCCGTCAGCGACCAGGGCTCCGGCATCCACAAGGAGAACCTGGGCAAAATCTTTGAGCGGTTCTACCAGGAGCGGCCCCAGATCCCCGGAGCAGGGGTTGGACTGACCATCTGCCAGAGGATCATTCAGGCCCACAGAGGGCGCATATGGGCCGAGAGCCCGGGCCGAGGGCAGGGCACCACGGTGCGCTTTGCCCTGCCAGCAGGCAGCAAAGGAGGGGAGTGATGAATTTTGTCATTCTGATCGTCGAAGATGACGACGAATTGCAGGATCTGTACGCGGCAATGCTGGAACACACCGATTGTCGCATTACCCGTGCCTACGACGGGCTCGATGCCTGGGACAGGCTGCAAGAGACTACCCCCGATCTGATCCTGCTAGACATCATCCTGGGCGAGATGATGGGGGACGAATTCTTTGCCAAAATCAAGCAGGACCCCATCTACCGGGACATTCCAATTGTCATCGTCAGCGTCCTTGCGCCCGAAACAATCCAGCACCTGTTGGAGATAGATTCCCGAGCTCTGTTCCTGCGCAAGCCGTTCCGCAAGGCGGAGCTGTTGGACGTGATTGAGAAGGGCATGGCTCAACATCGTGCCAAGGAGCAAAGATAAAGTGGATACCACAACATGGGCGCCTGACGAAATCCCCCTGGACAGGCCGAACGCGGCCCGTATTTACGATTATCTCTTGGGCGGTTATCACAACTTTCAAGTCGATCGGTTGGCGGCCGACCGGCTGGCCGAGACCAATCCCGACATTCGCATGTCGGCGTGGGTCAACCGTGCCTTCTTGCGCCGCTGCGTCCAGTTCCTGGTTGAGCAGGGTATCGACCAGTTCCTGGACATCGGCTCCGGGATGCCCACCGTGGGCAACGTTCACGAGATCGCCCAGGCGGCCGCTCCGTCCGCTCATGTCGTTTACGTCGACATCGACCCGGTCGCCGTGGCCCACAGCCAGGTCATACTGCGGGGCAACCCCAGCGCGGTGGCCATTCGCGCCGACGCGCGCCAGCCCGACCAGATTCTCGACCACGCCGAGGTCCGGCGCCTGCTCGACTGGGGCAGGCCAGTCGCTGTCCTGTTTGTTTTGGTTCTGCATCTGCTGCCCGATGACGATCAGGCCTATCACACGGTGGTCACCCTGCGCGATGTCCTAACGGCAGGCAGTTACTTGGCCGTTTCGCACCCTTCTTACGAAGATGCTCCATCTGCTCTCCTCCAGCAGGTCAACAAGCTCACAGAAACAGCGGCTTCTCGCTACCAATACCGGACCCTCGCCAAGATCCGGCGCTTTTTCGACGGGCTAGACCTGGTCGAGCCCGGCCTTGTCTATACCCCTCTGTGGCGCCCGGAAAGCCCGCAGGACCTGCTAGTCGATGAGCCGCAGCGTTCCCTCTGCTTTGCCGGCGTTGGTCTCAAATCCTCATAGAGGATTGCTTGCTGTGTCGGATGCCTCGTGTGCCGCATGTTTCACAGAGATCCCCTTCAGGGGATGGCGACCTGCCGGCCATGCTTTGGGCGCTCTGCCTTCTGGCTGCCATACCCTGCTGCGCACCTGCGTGCTTGCGTGCTGACCACTGATTGCTAAATTGACGCTTCCTCCCACTTGAGCTATAATAGCCAGTTGGGAGATGGACATGCCGAGTGCCACCGCGAGTCAGAGTCAGGACAGTCATGCCTTCAAGGTCGTCGCCATCGGCGGCGGAACCGGGCTTTCGACTTTGCTGCGCGGGCTCAAAGCCTATACACCCCACATCACCGCCATCGTCACCGTCGCCGATGACGGCGGCTCGTCTGGCCGGCTCCGGCGTTCTCTGGGAGTCCTGCCGCCCGGTGACCTGCGCACCTGCATTGCCGCCCTGGCCGATGATGAGGCGCTGCTCACTCAGCTCTTCCAGTACCGGTTTGGGCATGGCGAAGAGCTGGACGGCCACTGCTTCGGCAACCTGTTTATCACCGCCCTGGCCGCCGTCACCGGCAGCTTTGAGCGGGCCATCGTTGAGGCCGGCCGGGTGTTGGCCATCCGGGGGGCCATCCTGCCCTCGACGCTGCAGAACGTCACCCTGGTGGCCGATCTGCGAGCCGAACCGGCCGTGGCGGCCCCGGCTTTGACCCGCATTGAGGGTGAGTCGGCCATTCCCAAGGCTGGCTGGCCCATCGAGCGCGTCTCTTTACAACCTGAGGGGGTGCGCGCCTATCCCGAGGCAGTGCGGGCCATCCTGGCCGCCGACCTGATCATCGCCGGGCCGGGCAGCCTGTTCACCAGCATTCTGCCCAACTTGCTGGTGGACGGTATCCGGCGCGCCGTAGCCGCCTCGCCGGCCCGCAAGCTATACGTGTGCAACGTCGCCACTCAGCCGGGCGAGACCGATGGCTTTGACGTGGGGCAGCACGTCGACGCATTGCAGCGCCATGTCGGGCGTGGGCTATTTCCCTATGTTTTGGCCAACGATGATCTGCAAGCCAGCTCGGAGCAGCCTCACCTCAAGCCGGTGGCTCTGAGCCATGGCCCATCACCGGAGAGCCAGGCTGACTGCGGCTACCAGGTCATCGCCGCCGACATAGTCGATCGGGCCACTCCCTGGCGGCACGATGCCGGCAAGCTTGCCGGACAGATCGTGCGTTTCTATAACAGCCATTGTGCGTCATCCTGACGGTATGACCTGCCCTGCGACCCCAGGCCGGGGTAAGCACGGGGATTACCCATAGGGTTTACCTAGATCTATGTTTTGCGAGGAGATGATGACATGAAGACAGCAGCGGAGATTATGACCAAGCCCGTTGTCGACATCGAGCCTGATGCTACAGTAGCTCAGGCGGTTGCCAAAATGAAAGAGAACAAGATCTTTAGCTTGTTAATCAAACACGACAAGCGCATGAACACCTGGGGCTTTATGAGTGAGACCGACGTCATAGAAAAGGTCGTGGCCAAAGGGCTCGATCTGACGGCAGTCTATGTCCACGAGATCATGACCAAGCCGGTCATTACTGTGGCGCCCACTGCAAGCCTCCAGGACTGCGCCGCGCTGTTAGCCCGGGCCGACATCCGGCGGGTGTTGGTCTACGACGGCAAAAACATCGTCGGCATCGTCAGCAGCCGCGATATTTTTAATGCTTTGTAAGCTTGAAGGAGGATACTTTATGAAAGTCAAAGTTGGAATTAATGGTTTCGGCCGTGTAGGCCGGCAGGCGCTCCGCGTCATGCTTGAACGCTATCCTAACGACCTGGAAGTAGTAGCGGTGAACGATATCACCGACAGCAAGACGCTGGCTCACCTGCTCAAGTACGACTCGACCTACGGCCGCTTCCCGGCCGAGATCGAGGTTGGCCCGGACTATTTTCGCATCGACGGCAAAGAGATCAAGGTCTTTGCCCAGAAGGATCCGGCCATGATCCCTTGGCAAGAGATGGGCGTGTCGATCGTCATCGAATCTACCGGCCTGTTTACCGATGGCAGCAAGGCGGCCGCGCACTGCACCGCTGGGGCGAAAAAGGTAATTATCAGCGCCCCGGCGACCAACGTCGACCTGACTGTGGTCATGGGCGTCAACGAGCGCACCTACGATCCGGCCGCCCATCACATCATCTCCAACGCGTCGTGCACCACCAACTGTCTGGCCCCGGT
Source organism: Anaerolineae bacterium (assembly GCA_034429215.1). Taxonomy (GTDB): domain Bacteria; phylum Chloroflexota; class Anaerolineae; order JAAYZQ01; family JAAYZQ01; genus JAFGOG01. Next base: position 7,237 of record DAOUGI010000013.1, read on the forward strand.
GGCCAAGGTCCTGCACGATAGCTTTGGCATCAAGCGAGGGCTGATGACCACCATCCATGCCTATACCAACGACCAGCGCATCCTCGACTTGCCGCACAAGGATTTGCGTCGCGCCCGCGCTGCTGCGCTGAACATTATTCCTACCAGCACTGGCGCCGCCAAGGCGGTGGCCCTGGTCATCCCCGAGCTGAAGGGCAAGTTTGACGGCTATGCCCTGCGCGTGCCCACGCCCACCGTGTCGATCGTTGACTTTACTGCCGAGTTGGAGCAGGAAGCGACTAAGGACCAGGTCAACGCCGCGCTCAAGGCCGCCGCCGAGGGCGAGCTGAAGGGCATTATGGCCTATAGCGAAGAGCCACTTGTTTCTTCTGATCTGCGGGGTGATAGCCACTCCTCAATAGTCGACGGCCCGCTAACCAGCCTGATCGGCAATATGATCAAGGTGGTTTCCTGGTACGACAATGAGTGGGGTTATGCCTGCCGTATCGCCGACCTGACCCATTACCTGGCCCAAAAAGGGGTGTAGAATACAAATCGGAAATGAGCCACATCTCCACCGGCAGGGGCGCTGGCCTCGAGCAGTTGGAGGCTGAGACCCTGCCGGATGTGGCCGTTCTTCTCGACAAAAGGTAAGGTGCTTATATGAAACTACAGTTCTTTGGTGCAGCGCGCACTGTCACCGGTTCCATGCACTTGCTGGAGGTCAACGGCTCTCGCATCCTGCTCGACTGCGGGCTGTACCAAGGGCCTCGCCAGGAGTCATTCGACCGTAACCGGAACCTCCCCTTTGAGGCCCGTACCGTTGACGCGATGATCCTGTCCCATGCCCACATCGACCATTCGGGCAATATCCCTGTGCTGGTCAGGTCGGGGTTTACCGGCGACATCTTTACCACCGCGGCCAGCCGCGACCTGTGTGCTGCCATGCTGCGTGACTCGGCCCACATCCAAGAAGAAGATGCGGAGTATGTCAATAAAAAGCGTACCAAGCAGGGCCTGCCTCCTGTCGAGCCGCTGTACACTACCGAGGACGCTGAGCGCAGTCTGAACTCCTTTGTCGGCCTGGGTTACAACCGGCCACTGCAAATCGCGCCCGGCATCACCGTGACCCTGTACGACGCCGGCCATATCCTCGGCTCGGCCATCGTCGTCCTCGACGCGGAAGAGGGTGGGCAAAAGCGGCGGCTGGTTTTCACCGGCGACCTGGGCCGCAAGGGGATGCCGATCCTTCGTGACCCTCAAGTGGTGGACAAGGCAAACTATCTCATCATCGAGAGCACCTACGGCGACCGTCTCCACGATCCGATCGAGTCCACCGATCAGGCGTTGCGCAGCGTCGTCGTGGAAACCTATCAGCGGGGCGGCAAAGTCATCGTCCCCGCCTTTGCCGTCGGCCGTACCCAGGAGCTCGTCTACGCTCTGCACCGGCTGATGGCAGCTCGCAAATTGCCCAGCCTGCCCATCTTTGTCGATAGCCCTTTGGCCGTCAACGTTACCGAGGTTTTTCGCCTCCACCCCGAATGTTTCGACAGCGAGACACGGCAGTTCAGTGCCGCGGGCGACGGCCGCGACCCCTTTGGCTTTAGCCGGCTCACCTACGTCCGCTCGGCCGAGGCATCGAAAGAGCTAAACTTTATGCGCGAGCCGGCAATCATTATCAGTGCCTCTGGCATGGCCGAGGCCGGCCGCATCCTGCATCACCTGAAAAACAACATCGAAGATCCACGTAGCACGGTGCTCATCGTCGGCTGGCAGGCGCCCGACACCCTAGGCAGGCGGCTGGTCGAGCATCAGCCCATCGTCAAGATCTTTGGCGAGGAGTACCACGTCAAAGCACAGGTTGTGACCATCAACGGGTTCAGCGCCCATGCCGATCGCCCTGAGCTGGTCGATTATGCCCGTCAGATGGTCAACCCTGACCTGAAGGCGGTTTTTGTCGTCCACGGTGAAGAGTCGGCCAGTCTGGCCCTGGCCGAGGCGTTGGCCGACCTGACCGAGGGCCAGGTCAGTGTGCCCAGATTGGGCGATGCGTACACACTGTTGCCCTAGACCCAAGTCCGGGCTTGGCAGCAAACCTAATACTTTCGACAGGATAACTTGCTCAGCAAAGCAAACCGTGGTATACTGCAACCGCTTTACGTCAACCGTGTGATGGCGAGCATCATGTCGAGGAAATCGTTCGCAGAACAAGACCTGACCCAGGAGCGGTGCGGGCAGTTGATGGATGGGTTGGCCGAGCGGATCACCCGCCGGCGACTGGCGGCACCGGCTGTCCTGCTCCTGGATCTGTTCAAGCCTTTCAGCTTTATCGCCAGCCAGGGCTTGCTTCTGTGCCAACCACTGTCGGCATGGATGAACATAGAACAGAAGGTCGCGGATTATGCGGCATTGCTGGCCGACAGGTCTAACGTAGACTACCTGGTTGCCCGGCTCGAGCAGGGTAACAATCGTGAGGAGAGCGGCTGATGGACCAAATCGGCTTGGGTGCGGGAACTGTAGCGCTCGTGCTGTTGCTCCTGATCCTCCCCATCTTGTTTTTTTTAACCTCCAGGGTGAGGGCCGGCAAATCTGGCAACTTGCGCCACATCGCAGGTCTGGAGGACTTGTCGGACTCTGTGGGACGCTCAGCCGAGACAGACCGGCCACTGCACGTATCGGTCGGCGTTGGCGGCGTCGGTGGCCTATCCACTGCTGAAACCTGGGCAGGACTTTCCTTGTTGACCCAGTTGGCCGACGAGGCTGCTTCGTGTGACACCCCCCTTATCGTCACCGTCGCTGATCCCACCATTGTACCCGTTGCCCAAGACATCCTTCGCCGGGCCAGTATTCGGCACGGCAACCCTGCCGGCTACGATCCCACCCAAGTTCGCTTTATCGCACCCATTCCCATTGCTTATGCGGCAGGCGTAACGGGCATCTTGGAGCGTGAGCCGTTGACTGGCAGTGTCATGGTTGGCTCCTTTGGTGATGAATACCTGCTGATGGGGCAAACCGGCGCCCGGCGCGGCATCCGACAGCTCGTGGGTACAACAGACCCAGCGACCCTAGCCCAGGTCTATGCCTCTGCCGATGATACCCTGATAGGCGAGGAGACCTTTACTGCAGGTGCCTACACCCGCAAACTGCCCATCCAGATCGGCAGCTTGCTGGCTGAAGATTGGGCACGCTGGATCGTAGCTGCTGCTGTCATCGTCCTGGCTATTTGGAAAATCCTGACCCGAGCGTAAGGAGCAGGCTATGGCCATTCTAAAACGAACCTTACCCGCTGCACTCGCCATCGCCGTCGGTTTGTTTGTCCTGGTGGCGTTGTTGCTGCCTGTTCCGCTGTTAAGTACCATCGGCGCCTACTTTATCGATTGTGCCGTCATCATCGCTGCGTTTGCCCTTTTCTTGGGCTTGCTCAATGTCGTGCGCGTGCATCTCCGCCACATCCGCGAGCGCACCAATACCTGGCCCTACAGCGTTGTGCTGTTGGTCACCCTGTTCGTGGTCTTGCTGGTCGGCCTTGTCACGTTCATGCCATCGGAAGCCAACCAGTCACAACCATCTGGCCCGTCGCATCCGGCCATGCAGTGGATCTTTGCCAATGTGCTGTCCCCAATTCAGGCTACGTTCGGGGCGTTGCTAGTCTTTTTGACTCTGGCGGCTGCCTATCGGCTCCTCCGGCTTCGTAACGTTGAATCTGCTGTGCTGCTGGTCGTTGCCCTGCTTGTTCTAGCCGGGCAGGCCAGTTTTGGATTGTTGCCCGTCTTGCCCCAGCTCCGGGATTGGATCCTAAATGTTCCGGCGCTGGCCGGCATGCGTGGTATACTGCTCGGCGTTGCCCTGGGCACTGTGCTGACCGGTATCCGCCTCCTGCTGGGCGTTGAACGCCCCTACAGTGATTGACGTGGCATCTTGCCGAATGGGAGTGAAGTGTAGATGATCTACTGCCCTGAGTGCGGTACCGCGAATCGGGATGGAAGCAAGTTCTGTAACGAATGCGGCCATACGCTTCTTGCTCAGACCGGGGTGAAATGTCCGCATTGCGATACACTGAATACTGTCCAGAGTGTCTTTTGCAGCCGCTGCGGGGGACGGCTGCTGGCACAGCCCTCGCCTGCTCCTAGTGCCGTCACGCCCCCGATCAAAGGGTTGTCTCTACCCACCAAGTCCACGGTCGGCGAGGGCGGGGAGGTCGAGCAGTCACCGGCCGAGGGTCTGGAAGGAGCGCTAACCCGCGGTTCTCGACTGGAGGATGCGCGGGAACCGATGGAGGAAGAGAGCGAAGAGATCCCCGATTGGCTGCGGGATTTGCAGGCCTCGCTGCCCATCGAGCCGGAGCCTGCTGCGCCGGAGCCCGAGCTTATCCCTAGCCCGCCTCAATCTACGGCAATTCCAGAGACTTTCCAACCGAAAGCCGACGAATTGCCTTCTTGGCTGGCTGAATTACGGACGACCGTCGAGGCGGAGGCTCCCGCGGGTCCGGCCGTCGAGGTTGAGCCGGCGGAAGAAGAACTGCCTTCCTGGCTGGCCGAATTGAAGACGACCGCCGAGGCGGAGGCTCCCGCGAGTCCGGCCGTCGAGGTCGAGCCGGTGGAAGAGGAGTTGCCCTCTTGGCTGGCTGAATTACAGACAACTGCCGAGGCGGAGGCTCCCGCGGGCCCGGCCGTCGAGGTCGAGCCAGCGAAAGAAGAACTGCCTTCCTGGCTGGCCGAATTGAAGACGACCGCCGAGGTGGAGGCTCTCGCGAGTCCGGCCGTCGAGGTCGAGCCGGTGGAAGAGGAGTTGCCCTCTTGGCTGGCTGAATTACAGACAACTGCCAAGGCGGAGGCTCCCACGGCTCCGGCCGTCGAGACCGAACTGGTGGAAGAGGATCTGCCCCCCTGGCTGGCCGAATTTAAGCCGCCGGCTGATGTGGAGGCTCCCACGGCTCCGGCTGTTGTGGTCAGGCTGGCAGAAAAGGAGCTGCCTTCCTGGCTGGCCGAGCCGCAGCCTTCTGTAACGGTCGAATCTCCGCTCGAAGCTCCCGAGGCTGAACTGGAGGAAGGGGAGTTGCCCGATTGGCTCGTGCCTACTCCCGAGTCGGGAATTGCCGGCGAGGAAGAGACGCTGGCCCGGGCCGAGATCCCAGACTGGCTGCTGGCGCTAAAGCCACGCGAGCTGAAGGCAGAAGGGGAGGCTGTTGGCGTTGAAACGGTCGTTGAAGAGGCGGTGGAGCAAACGGGAGTGCTGGCCGGCATCAGGGATGTCCTGCCGGTCGAGATGCTGATTGCCCAGCCGCGCGCCGTGACACCTGCTGAAGTCATGGAAACTCCTTTCACTGGAGAGGCAGCCCTGGTTCAGGCAGCTCGGGTGCGACTCTTTGACGAGATCGTCACCCGGTCGCCGATGGTTGCACCCAAGGTACTGGCCAAGCCGAAGGCGCGGCTGATCGACCTCTTGCCCTGGTGGATCGTTTATGCCATCCTCATCTTGGCTGTGGCGGTGCCACTGCTGCTGGGCAAACCGCTGTTTGACCGCAACATCGAACCGGCCCCATCTGTCGAGACCTTGTACGAGGCCATCGAGTCTTTGCCGGCCAACGCCCAGGTGCTGATAGCTGTCGATTACGATCCAACCACGAGCGGTGAGATGGATGTTGTTGCCCAGTTGCTGGTCGGCCATCTCATGGATCGGCAGGCGCGCATTGTGGCAGTCAGCCTTCTGCCCGCCGGGCCTGCCACTGCCGAAAACCTGGTGAAAGAAGCGGCTGCCAGCTATCCTGGCTACCAGGCTGAGGATGGCCAGCGGTATGTCAACTTGGGATACCTGCCCGGCCAGGCTTCGGCGGTCAGGCTGTTGGGACAATCGCTGCCTGACGCTTTGCCACGCGATTTCCAAGGCAGGCAAGTGACGGCCCTGGCAGCGCTGAGCGGGATCACTTCAACCCAAAGTTTCGATCTGATCGTCGAATTGGCTGCAGCCTCTGACACGCTGCGGTGGTGGATCGAACAGGCTGGTGCACCTTACGACGTCCCCTTGGTGGCTGGGGTCAGCGCGGCGGTTGATCCTATAGCCCGGACCTACTATGAGACCGAGCCTCAGCAGTTGAAGGGGATGATCGGCGGAATACCGGGTGCGGCCAGTTACGAAAGCCTGGGCTCCGGCGGGGCCGGACCATCACCGGAAATGGCCGCTCGTCTCGATTCCTTGTTGGTCGGGCAGGTGCTTGTGATACTAGTGATCCTGGGCGGCAATCTAATCCGCCCCAAAGGTGTGGCGCGGCGTGGTGCAGGGAGGGAGCAGTGACGGACGGTTTGGGTTTTTTCGTAGCGGCAATCCTGACCCTGTGTGTGTTTAGCTATCTACTAGGCGATAACGCTCTGTACCGGCTGGCTGAACACCTGTTCGTGGCGGTGGCTGTGGGATATGCCGTTGTCGTTGCCTTGCACCAGATTCTTTGGGCCAAACTCCTTTCGCCGATGATCGTTGCCGCAAACGACGGCAACGCGGGGCGTGTGCTGTTGTTGTTCATTCCACTGGTGTTGGGGTTGTTACTCCTGGTCAAGTCCTCCAGGCGGGCAGGACCTCTATCCTGGTTCGGCAACCTCAGCGTGGCCTTTCTGTTGGGTGTCGGTGCAGCTGTGGCCATCGCCGGCGGGCTGGTGGGTACCTTGCTGCCGCAGATAGAAGGTGCTTCTGATGTGACCCGTTACGTGACGCGTTACGGGCCGGTTTTGGGGCTGTTCAGCGGCATCGTAGCGGTTGTCGGCACGGTCGGTGTCCTTCTTCATTTCCACTTTGGCTCTGGAGATGGGCGTTTGTCCCACTTTCGTAACTCTCTAGTGCGGAGTTGGGGTGGTGTGGGGTGGTGGTTTATTCTGATCGCCTTTGGCGCCCTACTTGCTACGATTTTCTTATCACGCCTGCCGTTGTTAATGGGGCGGATCCAATTTCTAATCGACGGTGTGCGCCACGCCCCTTGGGCGGGTGGAGGCTAGCCCATGGCTCACGACTTTCAGATGCCCAGCGAGTCCATATTGGCCATCGACTGCGGTAGCACGATGACCCAGGTGGCCCTGTTCGGCCAGGTAGCAGGGGAGTTTCGGTTCATCGCCAGGGGTCAGGCCCCAAGCACCGTCGAACCGCCCTGGAACGACGTCATGGCTTCGGTACGGCAGGCCATCCAGCAACTGTCCGAAGTAACAGGTTGGTCCTTTCTCAACGATCAGGGTCAGCTCATTACCCCAGAGCGCCAGAATGGTGGGGTAGATGCGGTCGTAGCGACGACAAGCGCCAGTGAGCCTCTGCGCCTGGTGTTGACCGGGATCATGCGCGACGTCAGCCTTGCGAGCGCTCGGCGTGCGATTGGCATGTCCAGTGCAGTGGTCGATGGGTTGGTATCGGTAGATAGGCGCAACGGCGGGACCTTGAACAACGACATCAGCGGACAGGTGCGGCTGATCAATGAGCTGATGCCCGACGCGGTCGTGATCGTCGGCGGGGTAGACGGCGGGGCCAGCAGGCCGGTGCTGCAGTCGGTCGAAGCGGTGACGCTGGCCTGTTCGGCGCTGCCAGAAAACCTCCGCCCCCCCCTCATCTATGCCGGCAATACGGCGCTGCGTGAACAGGTGGCAGAAATCGTCGGCAACCAGGCCGAGCTACGGGCTGTAGACAATGTGCGTCCCAGCCTTGACGTAGAGAACCTTTGGCCGCTACAGGCAGAGATCGACGAGCTGTATCGCCAGCGCAAGATGGAAAGGACGCCCGGTCTTGGCACGCTTGCGGCCTGGACTCCGCTGCAAATGCTCCCCACCGCCACTGCCTTTGCCCACACCATCCAATACCTGGCACGCACGGCTCGCCCGGGAGGCGTCAATGCCCTGGGCGTGGATGTCGGAGGATCGACCACTACGTTGGCCTCCGTTGTCGACGAGCAAGTCGACCTGCTGGTTCGCAGCGATCTGGGCCTGAGCTACAGCGCTGCAGGTATCCTCAAGCACCTGTCGGTCGAGTCGATTATGCGTTGGCTGCCATTCGAAATACAGCCGGGCGAGGTTTCAAACGCACTCCACAACAAGGCGATCCACCATCGGACCCTGCCCCAAACACGGCAAGACCTTCTTTTAGAGCAAGCGGTAGCCCGTGAGGTCATCCGCCTGTCGTTGGCCGAACTGGCTACCCATTGGCCGCATGGCAAATCTCTGATCTACCAGGGCCTCACCCCCGCCTTCCAGCTCATCGTCGGCGCCGGCGGTGTCCTGTCTAGTGCACCCACCTACGGCCAGGCGGCCCTCATACTCCTCGACGCCGTGGAGCCGGTAGGCGTTTTCAGCCTTGCTCTCGACAAGGCCAGACTGGTTGCATCCCTTGGCGCCGTCGCCGCCGTCAACCCCCTGGCTGCTTCTCAGGTGGCATCCCGCGATGCTTTGCTATACCTGGGCACTGTCGTTGCTCCCATCGGCTCGGCGCGTGAGGGCGAAACCGTCCTCACCTTCAAGATCGAATATGAGGATGGCCGTTCTCTTGAAGTAGAAGTTGCCTATGGCTCCTTGGAAGTTATCCCGCTGCCGGCCGGGCAAATAGCCAACCTCGAGCTGCGGCCCACCCGCCGTTTCGACGTCGGCTGGGGTGTCAAGGGCAAGGCTGGCAAGACCGAGGTACAGGGCGGAATCCTGGGCATCATCATCGATGCTCGAGGCCGCCCCTTGCCCATCGCTGCCGATTCCGAGCAGCAGATAGAAAAGATGCAGCGCTGGCTGTGGGACATGGGGTCCTGAATCGGAGGAGATAGATGGTCTACTTAACCGAGACGCGGGCTGCGTCGGCCATCACCATTCGCCGGGAGCGACTTCTCCCGGCTCGTGGTGAGGTCCTGGTACGTCCTGGTGAACAGGTGGGGCCTGCTGATGTTGTTGCGCGCTGCCAACTGCCAGGCGCCACCCAAGTCGTCGACGTCAGCCGCGCCCTGGGCATTCCCCGCGAACGGGTGGACGAGTACATAGCCAAGAATGTCGGAGATGCGGTGCAGGCCGGCGAACTGCTGGCCAGCCACGGTGGTCTGCTGGGTCGTTTGAAACCCACTTGTCGTGCGCCGGTCGGCGGGCAGGTGGTTGCCGTGCGCAATGGACTGATATTGATCGAGGGGGCCTCCGACACATTCGAGCTGCGGGCCCACTTGAAGGGGCAGGTGGCAAGCGTCATGCCCGGCCTTGGCGTCATCATATCTACTACCGGGGTGTTGATCCAGGGGGTGTGGGGCAGCGGCGGCGAGGCCGAAGGCGTGCTCAAGATGTTGGTTGACAGCCCTCGTAAGCCACTTCGCGCCCGGTCCATCGACGTGAGCTGTCACGGCACCATTGTGGCCGGCGGTAGTGGCCTTGATGACAAGGCGCTCGAGCAGGCGGTCGCTGCTCAGGTTCGGGGCATCATCGTCGGCAGCGTCAATGTTGACATGTGCCCAGTGCTAGCGGAATTACCGTTTCCGGTCGTTATCACCGAGGGGTTTGGATCGTACCCGATGTCGCAGGCAGTGTTTTCTCTACTCCAATCCTATATCGGCCGCGAGGTGATGATCCAAGCTGATACTAAGGTTCGTTGGGGGGCCAAGCGTCCCGAGATCGTGATCCCGGTCCACTCTGAAGAGGCGATGGCGGCCGAAGATCAGGATATGGTTGATCTGCAGGTCGGTGCTCAGGTCCGGAGTCTGCGTGCCCCATACATGGGGATGATCGGCATTGTCACCGACCTGCCTGCCAAACCCGTGACCGTCGATTCTGGAACCAGGCTGCCGGTAGCAGAGGTGTCCTTTGAGAAGGCGGAGCCTGCCCTCGTCCCAGTTGCCAATCTCGAGCTAATCCGCTAAATCCGCCATGCCAGGCAATTGGCCCCGCTTCTCACCACGGCGTGCTATCTGCGCCTGGTCAGTTAGCTGCTCAATATTGGGATTGCATGGGGGGAGAAAGTAGAACGACGATGAAACGAGTGTTGTCGCTTGTGACGATCTTTCTCCTCGTCTCGACGGCGGCTTGTAGTGCCGGGGGAGGTTCGCCTGACCAGGCGGCAAAGCAGTGGTTTGAAGCCCTGGCGAAGGGCGATGAGAATGGGTTGAAGGATCTGACTTGCGCTGCCCAACAAGATTCGGCCACCGGCCTCACCGGATTACTGGCAGGCTTGGGAGAGGAGATGGAGCTTGACGTGTCAGACCTGAGCTTCGAGACCACCGAACAGAGCAGGGACACGGCCAGCGTCCAGGTCACCGGCAAAATGAAAATGTCCTTGTTGGGCCAGGAACAGGAAGAAGAGGCCGATGAGGCAGTGCCGATGGTGAAGGAAGACGGCAAATGGAAGGTGTGCAATCAATAACCGGGTGCCGAGCCTCGTGACGGAATTCCTTCGCCACGAAGATGCCCTATTTGTTCTAGAGCGGATCGCTGATGCCGGTTGCTGTGCGTTGGTCGGTGTCAGCAACAGCGGCAAGTCGTCCTTGATGCGGGCGCTTGCCAGCCTGGATGTGCGGCGCCAACTGCACGGCGATCAGGCACAGGTGAGCGGGGCGGTCTTTGTCTACGTCGACTTTAACCTGATGTTGGAGGCAACGGAGCAGGGCTTCTACGAGCTGATCCTCCGCTCGCTGCTGGACGAGCTGCGGCGTCTGGACCACAGAAATCTTCCCGAAGGCGAAGTTGTGGACCGCTTGTCGAATGCCTACAAGATGTTGGTTGCTCCACCCAGCCATTTTCAGATCCCCCTCAGTTTTAGCGAGGGACTGACCGCGGTCTGTGCTGGCCTGCCGGGTGGCTTGGTGCTTCTGTTCGACGAGTTCGACCAGCCGTTTGAACAGATTGATGAGCGAGCCTTGCTGAACCTGCGGGCGATCCAGGACAAGTGCCATCCTGCCCTGTGCTTCGTGACGGCGACCGACCAGCGCCTGTCCAGGATCCGGCGCGGCCGGGATGTCGACGAGTTTGTCGAGCTGTTCGAGCCATTCACCCGCTTCCTGGGCCCGCTGTCTGAGGCAGACCTGGATCAGGTGATCGGCGGCGTCGCGCGTCAGGAGGGCTACACCTTCGCCGACGAGGATCGGGCCTTTATCCGCCATCATGCCGACGGCCACCTTGGCCTGGCACTGTCTGTCTGCCGGGCGTTAGGCGAGGTAACGGGCGAGCCGATGCGCGATGCATCTCAGAATTGGTTTATCCACCGCCAGGTCCGCGACAGGCTGGATAGCGATCTCAACGTCCAGGCCGAGTGCCGCAAGCTGTGGATCGACCTGACCGCCGTCGAGCAGGACACCTTGATGGCCCTATTGGGCTCAAAGGGGGACGACGGCCTCCCAGAGCAGGCGGTCGTCGAGTCGCTGTGGGAGAAAGGGATCATACGCCGCCAGGAAAGCGATACTCCGCAAGGCGGCCAGCCAGAAGAGATGCTGCTGTCGCCTGTCTTTGAGGCGTTTGTCCGCCGCCAGAGGTTGAGCCATCGGCGACGCGACCAGGGAGTGCGCGTTGATGTGGAAAGCGGCAGTGTGTGGGTGGATGGCCGGGAGATTCCGCAGTTGACCGAGCTTGAGTACCGGCTGCTGCTCCTTCTTTATGGCCGATTGAATCAGATCTGTGACAAATACCAGATAGTCGAAGCGGTGTGGGGTGAGGATTACATCGACGAGGTAGACGACGCCCGTATCGACAAGCTGCTCAGCCGGCTGCGGGCCAAGATCGAGGCCGACTCTTCCAACCCTCACTACTTGATGACCGTCCGGGGGCGGGGCTACAAGCTTGTAGCCCCCTAGGGCGTGCGTCAGTCGAAAGTCAGGGACCGGTCATGGTTGCCCTGCACAAAGTGTGGTAGAATAGCGTAATGTGAAACGGATTCGTGACACATTGCGTATTGAATATCAACAATAGACTCGGAGGAAGAAAAATGGCGTCTCTAATAAAAAAGATTCAGACCCTGATCTCGGCCAATATGCATGCATTGGTCGACTCGGCGCTCAAGTCCAACTCGATGGCCGTCTTTGACCAGTACGTGCGTGAGGTAGAGGACAATCTGGAAGATCTTGAAGGAGCCGTCGCTACCGTCGGCGGCGAGCTCAAGACGTTGCACCGCAAGAAAACGGACCTTGACCGGCAGGCTGCGGATCTGGACCGCAACATCGACCTCTTCTTGCGCGAAGGCAAAGAGGATCTGGCCATGGCGGCTCAGAGCAAGCTAAATTCGGTCACCCGGCTGGTTCAGAATTACGACGAGATGCTCCAGCGTCAGGAGGTCGAGTTCAAGAGCCTGAAGGATGCCCGTCTGAAGCTGCAGGCCAAGCTGACGGAGGTCAAACAGGAGCGCGAAGAGCTGCAGGCTTTGCTTGACCTGGCTCGTTCCAAAGAGCTGACGGCCAAGACGATCAAGTCGCTGGATAGCCTGGCCGGTTCGGGCGATGCCGACATCGCGCGGGTGGCCGACGGGATCCGGGAGCGGCTGGATAGGGCGTCGGCGCAGAGCGAGATGCTGGCGAGCAGCCTGGACATGCAGATGGACGAGGTCCTGGAAAAGGGCACCCTCGAAGCGCAGTTGGCCGAGCGCAAAGCACGCTTGGGATTGAGCGAATAGTCGCTCAGCTAGAACTAGCCCCTAGGGGTTTCTATAACCCTTAGGGGCTTGAGAAGGATAGTCATGAACCGAACGCGCATTGTCTTCTTTGTCATCATCGGTCTGGCGGTGGTGATCGTCGCCGCCGGGCTAATCTACCAACTGGTCCGCTCGTCGGGATTGGGCGAAGAGCCGACGGCTGTGCCGGGGCAGAGCAGCGATGAAACGCTGGAAGTGCAGGTCGTCACGGCCCTGCCGGTGGCCGACTGGGTGCAGGAAGCGGCCGACCAGTTCAACGCCGAAAAGCACACGCTGGAGGGGCAGCTCATCCACGTCACGATCACACCCATGGACGGTCTGACGGCCAAGGGGCGTTACGACCGGGACGAGATGAACCCGTTGCCGACAGCCTGGATCCCGGAGAGCCGTTACCTGGTAGAGCTGGTCAACGCAGCGCAGAATGAGCGACTGGGGCGCGACGTCTTTTTGACCGATGGCGAATACCGGGCCAAGCCGTTGGCGATCTCGTTGCTGGCTTGGGGTGTCTACGACAGCCGCGCCAAGGTCCTCGAGGCCAAGTATGGCGAGCTTTCCTGGCAGGTGATCCACGATGCAGCCATGGCCCCCGGCGGTTGGGCCGAACTGGGCGGTCAGAGCGATTGGGGATATTTCAAGCTGGCCATCTCCAACCCGCGCAAGAACGTCAGTGGCCTGGAGGCTATGGTTGCCGCAGCCGGCGAGTATTTCAAAAAGACCAACATTTCCGTGGACGACGTCACCAATCCCGAATTCCAGACGTGGTTGGGTGAGATCATGAGCTCCATGAGCGACCTGTCAGGCGGCAGCTATACGGTGAACGACCTGGCCTTGTTTGGCTACACCACCGGCGATGCCGGGCAACTGCTCGAAAGTGACCTGCTGGTCAACCTGCAGGGTATCCAGACTCGCTGGGCCGATCCGCTCCGGATCGCCTATCCAGAGTATGTGACCTGGTTCGACTTTCCGTTTAGTGTCTGGATGGGTTCCGAGACGACCGCCCTGCAAAAGAACGCGGCCCTTGAGTTTGAAAAGTATCTACTAACCGAAGAGATCCAAAAAAAGGCGTTGGCCTATGGCCTGCGGCCTGCCAACCCGAATGTGCTGGTGACCGGTGAAGGCAGCCTCTTCGACCAGTGGGCAGGGCAGGGTGTGCTGAGTGTTGTGCCCCGTACGACGGCCATGCGCTCGCCCGACCGCGATGTACTGCAAGCTTTGCTGCGCTGGTTCGACCTGAACGTGGCTGGGAGATAGGGAAAATGAGCAGGCGGTATAGCTCTCAGCGTCGCTCGTCATCTGGCAGCGTGGGCTGGACCCTGGCTGCGCTGGTGTTCGTTCTGTTTGCGATCATCGGGTTGTGCTGCGGCGGTTATACCCTGGTCGGCAAGCTGTTCAATGGCGAAACGATGGCAGAACCAACCTCCGCCCCAGAACCGGCAACCCTGACCGTGGCCTATTCTCCAGAGAAGGAGCAAGCCTTTACGGAGTTGGTCAGGCGGTTCAACGACCAGGGGCTCGAGACGCCAGATGGCTTGCCGATGACCGTCGAGGCCGTCCAGGTCGCTCCCGAGGCTATGGTTAATGCCGTCCTGACCGAGACTGCGGCGTTCCAGGCCATGTCGCCTGACTCGACGCTGTGGCTGGGTCAACTGGACGAGGCATGGAATGACAAGTTTGGCACGGATGAGCTGCACGCCGCCGTGGTGGGCGAGACGGTGCGTTATGGCATCAGCCCGGTAGTGATCGCCATGTGGGAGGGTGTAGCCCGCGAGATGGGCTGGCCCGACCGGGCAATCGGCTGGCAGGATCTTCTGTCTCGGGCGCAGAGCGATCCCAATTTTCGCTGGAGCCACCCCTCCACCAACTCGGCCAGCGGCATGCTGGCCACGCTGGCCATGTTCTACGCCGGCTCGGGCAAGACGCGGGGTTTGACCATCGAGGATGCCAAATCCCAGGCAACGCTCGACTATGTGGCCGCTATCGAAAAGACGGTCCGTTATTACGGCGAAGGGGATGAGCCGGCCCTCATTGAGCGTGCCTTGCAAGAGGGACGGGCTTCCCTGGACGCCTTTGTCGTCCAGGAACAGATGGTCGTCTACTATAACACCCGCCGGTCTTCCGACCAGGAGCGTTTGGTAGCCATCTATCCAACGGAGGGGGTTCTGTGGGAAGATCATCCCCTGGCGTTGCTGGAAACGCGCGACCTCACCCTGCCCCAGCGCCAGACCTTTGCCAGCTTCCGTGACTTTGTCCTCTCGTCCGAGTCGCAGCAGTTCATCCTGAGCCAGGGCTACCGCCCAGCCGAGCCGTCGATATCCCTGACCGATCCGGCTTCGCTCTTGACCGCCGACAATGGCGTGAACCCGGCCGAGCCCAAGACGGCGCTCCAGGTGCCCAATTCTGCCGTTGTCCAGGTGGTGCACGATGTGTGGTGGTACACCAAGCGGCATACCAACGTCTACCTGGTCGTCGATACCTCGGGCAGCATGAGGGGGGAAAAGCTGGATCAGGCCCAGGTGGCGCTCGGGGTCTTCTTGAGCGAGATCAAGGGTGACCTGGAGCGGGTGGGGATGGTCCAGTTCTCGTCGAGTGTGTACAACGTCATCTACCTGGATGAGTTGGGCGATAACCGGCAGGTGTTGCAGGAGGCCATTGACAACCTGGAAGCGGGGGGTGATACGGCCCTGCTCGACGGCGTCTCGGAGGCTTTTACCCGGCTGCAAAAGGAGGGTGACCCGGAGCGGATCAACGCCATCGTGGCCATGACCGACGGCCGAGAGAACAACTCGTACATCAGCCTGCGTACCCTGCTGAGCCGGATCGAAAGGGGCTCGGCCGTGCCTGTTGTCGTCTTTTGCATCGCCTACGGCGAGGATGCCGACCTGGATATGCTCGAGTCCATGGCTGAGCCGACCGGCGGGCAGGTGCTTCAGGGCGATCCGGCAACGATCCGGCAGCTTTACAAGATACTGTCTTCTTACTTCTAATGGCAAAAGGTAGCTTTCAAGACGAGCTGGAGAAAAAAGCGACGCGCGCGCTCCTGACGCGGGCGGTCTACCGCTGGGAGAGCGCTGCGCTCATCGCCTTGACACTCATCTTTGCCGTTTTTGTTCCGGAACCGCTCCCGTTCTGGCAGCCGTGGTTCTGGTTCGTTCTCGGTGGGCTGGGCGAGATAGGCCTGGTTTGGACCAGCCTGAGCGATCCCGAGTTCCGGGCCAAAGCGGTAGCCGAGATGTTCCGTGAAAAGTTCCAGTCGCGGAGCGTGCGGGATGCCGGGCTGCGCAAACAGGTCGAAAAGGCGCAGGAGTACCGCGACCGGATCGACCAGGCGATCAACAAGAGCCGTGAGGGTATGCTGCGCGATCATCTACGAGATGTGAGCCGAGGCATCAACACCTGGGCAGAGAATTTGTATCGACTGGCCGCCCGCCTGGACGCTTACCATGCTGATAGGATGATCCAAGACGACATGAGCGCGGTGGACCCGGCTATCCAGGAGTGGAAGAAGAAACTGGCCCTAGAAGACGACGATACTGTCAAGCGCCAGATTAGTCAGACGATAGCCCAAAAGCAGATCCAGCGGGACAATCTACTCAAGCTCAAGAACGTGATGGAGCAGGCCGAGGCCCAGGTGGAGAGTACGTTGACGGCCATGGGAACCGTCTATTCGCAGGTCATGCTCCTCAGTGCCCGAGATGTAGCATCGGGCCGGGCGCAACGCCTGCAACAGGATGTCAACGACCAGGTTCAGGCGCTGCAGGACGTGGTCACCACTGTGGACGAGGTATATCAATCCGGCGATACCCTGGGGCTGGGTATGGACACGACGGCACAGCCACCTGTATCGGTGGCCACCGGGCAATCTCGGCAAAAAGGAACCAGGGGAAACTAGGAGTGGAAACTGTGAAGGTAACTATCAAATCACTTGTCCTAATGCTCACTGTGTGCTGCGTGCTGTTTGCCGCAGCCGCCTGCGACGGCGGCACTGCCCAACCGAGCCAACCAACCAAGGGTGAGATCTTTGTCTACGTTGCCGCGCCGCTGTCTGGCTTTCAGGCTAACGGCGGGCAGACCGTATTGGGTGGAGCCCGCCTGGCTGCCGAGCAGATTAACCGGGCCGGCGGACTCTTGGGCTATAAAGTGACGGTCATCGGGCTGGACGACGAGTCCGACTCTGACGTGGCGTTGGCGGTTGCAGACGAGATCAAGGCCAAGATTGCCGAGGGCCGGCAGGTGTTGGGGGTCATCGGCCATTATAACAGCGGCCAGACCATCAGTGCCATGGAGATCTACAAGGACTTGCCACTGATCGTCATCACGCCGACCTCCAGCGAGGTCAGCCTGACCCAAAAAGGCTACAGTAACTTTTTCCGGGTCAATGCCAGCGATCTGACCCAAGCCCAAGTCGACGCCGAATTCCTGGTCAATACCCTGGGAGCACGGCGTGTGGCCGTGATCTACAACGACGATCCCTACGGCCAGGGCCTGGGGCAATTAGTGACCGACAATCTGCTCGCGTTGGGTGCCGAGGTGGCAGTGCAGCTTCAGGTGGCTGTGGAACAGTCCAACTTTGACGCCGAGATCCCGCAGATCGTTGCTGCCCGGCCCGATGCCGTCTTTTACGCCGGCTACGAGGTCGAGGCGCCCTACCTGCGTGCGGCGCTGGTGCAGGCGGGAGTGATGGTTCCTTTCCTGGCCAGTGACGGCGCTTTCCTGGCCGCAACCATTGACGAGGCCGGAGGTACGGCAGAGGGGATCTATGTCTCTTCCTTTGCGCCAAGCCCCAAGACCGTGGCCGATGCGGCCTGGATAAAGGACTATCAAGCCGTCGAGTATCGCAACCCTGACACCTACAGCATCAATGGCTACAGCGCCATCGAGGTCCTAGCCGAGGGCGTGAAGAAAGCAGGTTCGTTCAACTCTGTCCAAGTGGCCAATGCCATCCGTAGCCTGTCTGGGGTTGAGACGCCGATGGGGTCTTTGAGCTACAACGAGGCGGGCGACCTCAGGCAGCAGACGATCTATATCTTCCAGGTTCAGAGCGGCGACTGGGTTCAGGTCCACCCCAAGCCCTGATTGGAACCCGTAGCCGCTGACGGTTCTGTATACATTACCTAGCCAAGAGGCCGCTCCACCGAGCGGCCTCTTTTCCATTTCATGGTACGGCGATCTCGGTCAAGGTGACCTCGTCGCCGCCGCCATCGAGAGGCAGGCGGTTACCTGTCGCCCCATCATAAAGACCTGTTGCCAGGTAGTAGGTCCCGGCTGGCAGATCGGCCGGCAGGGTGATGGCGTGCGTGTCCTGTATCGTCACGTCCGGCGGCCAGAGTGATGTGGGCCATTGCCCATTTACGGGAAGCCCATCCCCCTGGGCTACTATTTCACCGGCAGCGTTTCGCAGGTGTAGAAAGATGGTGTAATCGGTGTCCAGGAATTGGTCCGGCCGCAATCGCCAGCCCAGCGTCACGCGCATGTCTCTGAACCCTCGGTCTAGATAGTAGCCTTCCAGAGACACGCCGCCGGCAAAATTAGCAACCAGCGGCGCCATTTCGAGCGGCTGCGGCTGGGTTGAGGGAACGCGCACCACGGTCAGCGGCACGTTGTCGGCGCCGGTTTCGGTACACAGACGGGTGAGCGACGGGTCGTACCAGCCGGCCCGCAGCGTATACAGCCCTGGCGGCAGGTCGGCAGGCAGAGTAAGGCTATAGGTCATGCGCACCATCTCACCCTCGACCCAGCGGGTCGTTGGGTATAGGCCGTCCCACGCCTGGTGATCGTCGCCGGCATACCCCTGCCCTGCCGCGTCCACAAGGTGCAGAAATGACGTATAGCTCTCGGTAACCGGCCGGGTGGCCTGCCAAACCACGTCCAGTGAGATCGTCCCGCCGGGATCGATCTCGGCCGGCGGCAGGGTGTGGCCGACCAGCGCCAATCCGCCGGTCAGATGCACCTCTCTATCGCGCTCCAGCGGCGCCGGGCGGTAGACCAGGTATTTGCCCACCCGCTCGGCCCGGTGATAGCCATAGTCGAGCGCCGACATAAAGGTGCGGGTGTAGCGGCCATGCTTTTCTACTTCTATCCGGGCATCGCCCTCAAAGATCACCAATGAGAAGGCGCCCTGCCGCAGGTTATCCACCTCCCAGCTCTGATCCCACCGGCCAGCCAACGCCAGTTGGCTGAACTGAAAGTCGTAATAGACCACCGGTTTGCCGGCCTGCACCAGCAGCCCCATATCCTCAGAAAGGACCATGCCGGGCGCCGCTGCGACCATCGGGTGAAGTGCCTCATTGGCGGCGGTATCGGCCCGGATGATGCGGGCTGCTTTGGCCGGCGTGTGCCACATCACGATCACCTGTACCAGCACCAGCAGCGGCGCCAGCCACCAGGCCAGGCTCCGCACAGAGGTTGGTCTGGGCGACGGCCCCGCCGGGAGGGCGGGGCGAGACATCAGCCAGGCGGAGCCCAACCCGGCTCCTAGACACAGCGCAGCCAAGGGCTCGAGGAAATAGTTCTCCCACGATCCTACCTTGCCGGCGAATGCCATCGTGAGCAGGGCCAGCCCTATGTAGATCAGGACGAGTGTGTTCCCCTGGGTACGCCGGTCTGTGCCGTACACGGCGGCAGTACGGCGACTCACGGCGGGAATCAGAAAAGCTGCCGCCAGCAGCATCAAGGGCCAATGGGTGCGGACCAAGCCTACTACCTGCGAGAACAACAGGTCTAGCTTGAAGGGATTGACGTTAGACGAAACGAGGCCATACCAGAAAGCGCCGTGGGTGGTGATGTACAGTGCCAGGAATGGGATACCGCCCAGTAGAAGCATCGCCCCGGCCAGGAGCAACGCCTGGCGCCGGTCTCGGACGAGCAGGTAGACGAAAGCCGCGGCAGGTGCTGCCAGAAATGACTGCTTGCAGTACAACCCCAGGACAAAGAGCAGTGCTGCACTCAAGATCGCCCACCTGCTCTGGCTTTGCCACACGACATAGATGCCTGCCATGCTGAGCGCCAGCCCCGGCAGGTCCACCCGGAACTGCGGCGCCCAGCCGTACACATACGGTGTGCCCAGCCAGGCCAACGACGCGACCAAGGCCGGCAGCCATTGACCACTTGCGCGCCTTACCCAAGCGAACAGGATCGCCGCGATGGCCAGCGTCGCGAACAGGACCCACACCCGCCCCGCTGCATAGCCGAACCCCAAGATTGGAAAGGTCAGCCGGGCCAGGATGAGGGGCAGCGGCGCATAGTTGCAGGTGCCCAGTGGAAACTCGGTCAGTGGCTTGTAGATCGGCTCGCCGGCCATCAGCCGCCGGCTGAATTCGAGCATCAGCCCTTCGCCGTGCAGGAATTGGTAGGGATAGATCAGGGCGCGCCCGCATAGCCACAGGGTAAAACCGGCCAGCACTGCCAACCCGGCCAGGGGCAAGATCCACGCTAATCGTTTCATTCTGACATTGTATGCGAAACCGGCCTGGTATGCAACCCGCGTTATGGCTCAATGCGCACCGGGAGCACAACCCGGTCGAGCAAGGCGCCATCGTCACCGATGAGCAAGGCGCGAGCCAGATCCTCGGCGCGGTACATCCCGACTTGGACCGTGTATTCACCGGGCGGCGCATCAACTGGGATCGACAGGCTAATCGTGTCTGTCACCGCCTCGCCCGGCACCCAGGTGAGGGTCGGCGCCCGGCCGCTCTGGGGCTGGCCATCCCAACCGGCGACGGGATTGCCCTGGACGTCGAGCAGTTTGATGTAAACGCTATAGTAGGCGTCGATCTTGCCCAGCGCCTGCCAGGTCAGGTTCACCGTCAGGGTCTCGCCGGGCCGCGCTGTGGCGGGAACTGTCCAGCCTGCCAGTCGGACCGGCACCGGGAAGGCATTGTCGGCCTGGTCGCTCACCTCGACCGTGCCCTCGGCGGTCCAGTCTCCCAGGATGCCATTCTGCTCGCCGATCGCCAGCCGGTAGCCTCCCAGCTCGTCCGGCGCTGCCAGTGACAGGGAGACCACCGCCACGCCACCGCCAGGCGAGATCACCAGCGGCACGTCGGCCTCGAGATCGACCACCGTGGAGCTTTCAGCCTTTTCCCAAGCAGCAGCCGGGTAAACCTTGAGGGTCGGATTGATAGCGTAGCTTCGAGGCCCGTTGTTGGTGGCGATCAGGTAGACTGTGCAAAGTTGATCGGCGATAGCACGAGCCGGCAGATAGGCGCGCACCGCAAGGCTGCCGGGATCGAAGGATCTCCCCTTTACCATATAGACCCGGTCTGCCCCAAAGGTCTCGACCGGCGTCAGCTCATCAGTTTGGGCCAGGGCCGCCTCGATCTCGCGCCAGCGGGCTGCGGGGTACCGGTCGGTGTGAACCACCACGTACTGCACGCCCAGCGCCTGGAGCAGGCTCACACTCTGCTCTGACGGGAACCGCTCCATCTCGTACACGACCTGGCCGTGCTTGGGCGGCGCAAAGCCGCTGTAGCCGTCAGGTGTGGGGCGCCAATGGTAGGTCGACAGGTATTGGTAGTCGAGCTGTGGCCCGCCCTCGGTAAAGGCCATGGGCAGCTCCAGCAGCGGGCCAGGCAGCTGTTCGGCCAGCCAGCGATAGACCGGCGGCACCTGATCGCCGACCGGTACCTGTTCGGCGCGCGCCCCAGGCCAGATCAACGACTCCAGGATCACCAGCCCGGCCAGGAGGGCAATTATGCTGACACATTTCCTGTCCGGCTGGGTAAGGAACCCCGGCCTGCCTGCCTGTGGGGTGAGCATCCCTGTCTGCCTTGGTGGCAGCAGCGCCGCCACTCCGTACCCGCTCAGCACTGCCAGTGCCAGCATGACCAGTGCGTCAAAACGCACCGGCGCTCGCAGCCCCTTGAAGCCGGGCACCACGACGTACAGCCAGGCATAGGGCAGCGGCAGATCCAGCCCCGCCGCCTGGCCGGGAACCAGGTAGAGCCGCGGACCGAGCGACAGGCAAAAAGCAGCCAGCAGCAGGCCGGCGTACGGCCACCTGGTATGCCCTCGCCCTCGAATCAGACCCCAAGCTGCCAGGATCAGTGCGGCCAGGCCCGGGAAGAGGGCATCCGCCGGGTAGCCGCCGCCCCTGGGTTGCTCGTCGCTGGGCAGCCACTGCCCAGCGACCACACTCCCTGGCGGAACCTGTGTATACTGTCGCAGGCTGGCGGAAAAAGGCTCACTGTCGGCCAGCGTCCGCTCGAACCCCAGCTCACGCTGCACCTGAAAATAGGGCACGACAAAGGGCAAGAGCAACAACACCAAGCAGCCAGTAGCAAGTAGTAGGTAGCGCAACGGCGATTGACGAACGACCCAATGCCAGGCAAGTTCCTGACAGCGCCTATAAATCCAAAATCCAACGTCCAAAATGCAAAACGCGCCAACGACCAATCCCAGCATTATGCCGTAATAGAACGATGTGACAGTCTGCAGCCAGAAGAACAGGACGAAAATGGCGGCATGACGGGGTCGGGGGTGGCGCAGCAGCAAGTGCAGCGCCAGCAGGGTAAACGGCAGCCATTGGACTGCCAGGAGCTGTGCTTGGGCCAGGTTGGACATTTGGTAGGAGCTAAAGGCAAAAATGAGCCCGGCTACCAGGCCTGCTCCGGGGCGCCCGGTGAGCTTGTGCACCAACAGATACGTGCCCAACCCGGACAGGATGAACGACAGGAGCAAAGCCACGTTGTAGCCCAGCACTGGGTTGCCGCTGACGGCGGTGATCGGCAGGGCCAGCAACGCATTCCCCAGCAGCAGCTCCGAATAGGCCAGTGTGCGCCGGTAGGGATAGAAAATGTTGGCGTCGAACAGGTGCGCCGGGTCGGTAAGGATCTGGTGCCCGTCCCAGGCCGTAATCCACACGTTCAGCAGCGCATCCTGCCGGTCCTCCACGGCATGCCTCAGGTGCAGAGCCAGAGGATGGGTAAATACCAGGCTCAGAACGACAAACAGCAGCAGCGCTGCGACGGTGGTGGCGTGCACTCTTTTCATTGCATCCGCATTATACCGCAGATGGCGCCGGATGCAACCCGCACACCTCTCTTGCTACGGTTGTTCATTTTATGGCGCAAGCGGCGGTTGACGTGGGCCTGTCAAGGGTGTATAATTGGAGAATAGATGACCGACAGACAGACTATTGACAAGCCAAGCCCTGCCACACGCTTTTCAACATTTGCCGCGCGACGTTTCTTCCTACCCCTGGCCGGCGCCCTCCGGCGAGAAGGCCAGGGCCAGGCAGCGACCTTCCCGGCGCTCTGGGCCGGGACCTTGTGGGCCGGCTCGCTGATCCTGTGGCTGGCGGTGTTGGTCGGCACTCCTGTGGTGCTCTGGCTGGCGGGAGAAGGTCCTTTCCCCCGTGCCGTAACCCTGGGCGTGCTGGCTCAGACGGCGGCGACACTGTTTGCCCTGGCGTGCGGTTGGCCGGTGCGCCGCCTGGTTGGTGTGACGGCTGTCGTCCTGCCGGCGACGTGGGTCGTCGAAAAGGTCGGGGTCACGGCCGGCTGGCTGTTTGGGCATTACGCCTACACAGGAGCCTTGCAGCCGCAGTTGGCCGGCGTCCCGATCCTGATCCCCCTTGCCTGGCTGATGATGCTGGCTCCGGCCTGGGCCGTGACCGGCGCCATCCTGCCCAAACGGTCGGCTGGCCCAGGCTGGTGGTATCGCCTGCGCTTCGCTGCCTTGTCGGGTCTGGCCTTTACTGCCTGGGATCTGTACCTGGATCCGCAGATGGTCGGCCGGCGATTGTGGCTGTGGGACGAGCCGAGTGGCTATTTTGGCATCCCCTGGCTCAACTATCTGGGATGGTGGTGCTCCGCGACACTGCTCACCCTGATCGTCATGCCGGGTCCGCGTGAGCTGCCACGTCTGCGGTTGATGATCATCTACAGCCTGACCTGGTTGCTCCAGGTCGTCGGCCTGGGACTCTTTTGGGGCCAATGGGGGCCGGCGCTGTGTGGCTTTGCCGCGATGGGTGTCTTTGCCGTCTTGGGTTGGCGGCAGGAGATGAGGCGGTGGTCACGCCTGCCGGACCTCCAGCTTTGACGCCAATTGTGTTTTGCCGTATCATGGCTGGATAAATCGACGAGAGTGATGTTCTATGCTGGATAAAGTCCGTTTGATAGAAGAGAGATATGAAGAGCTGAACCGGCTGATGGCCGAGCCTGACGTGGCCACCGATCCGGCCAGGCTGATGGGGTATGCCCAGGAGCAATCCCAGATCGGGGATCTGGTGCAGGACTTTCGCCGCTACAATGCCCAGGATAGAGAGCTGGCCGATGCCCGCAGCCTCCTCGAGACGGAGGAGGACCCGGAGATGCGCCAGATGGCCGAAGATGAGATCGTCCGCATCGAGGGGGAGATGGAGAAGCTGTACGGTCAGATGCGGGCCATGCTCCTGCCCAAGGATCCCCGCGATGAGAAAAACGTCATCATGGAGGTCCGGGCCGGCACCGGCGGCGACGAGGCGGGCCTCTTTGCCGCCGATCTGTACCGCATGTACATCCGCTATGCCGAGCTCCACAGGTGGAAGACCGAGATCCTCAGCTTTCACGACACGGGCGTGGGCGGTTACAAAGAGGTGATCTTTCAAATAAAAGGCAAAGGAGCCTATTCCCGGCTCAAGTATGAGAGCGGCGTGCACCGGGTGCAGCGCGTGCCGCAAACCGAGGCCCAGGGCCGCATCCACACCTCCACGGCCACTGTGGCGGTGCTGCCCGAGGTCGAGGAGGTCGAGATCGAGATCGACCCGGCCGATCTCCAGATGGACGTTTATGGCTCATCAGGGCCGGGCGGCCAGCACATGCAAAAGAATGCCACCGCGGTGCGCATCACCCACAGGCCGACGGGTATTGTGGTGTCGTGCGAGAACGAGCGCAGCCAGACCCAGAACAAGGAGCGGGCCATGGCCGTGCTCCGCGCCCGGCTGTACGAAATGGAGGAAGAGCGCCGCCAGGCCGAGCGAGGCGACGAGCGCCGTCTGCAGGTGGGAACGGCCGAGCGCAGCGAAAAGATCCGGACCTACAACTATGCGCAGAACCGGGTCACCGACCACCGCATCGGGCTCAGCATCTACCGCCTGGAGAGCGTGATGAACGGCGACCTCGACGAGTTTATCGACGAGCTGGCAACGACGGATCAGGCCGAGCGGCTGCAGGCCGTGGCGTGACGGCTGCGATGCCGGCAGACGCATCGGGCACAGGGGGCCATCTACAGGCTGTCCTGCGGCAGGCCGTCCAGGCCCTCCAGAACGCCGGGGTGGGTGAGGCCCGGCTCGATGCCGAGCTGTTGCTGGGCCATACTCTGGGCCTGAACCGGGCGGCGATCCTGGCTCAGCCCGATCGCCCCCTGACCCCCAAGGAGCTGACCCGCTTTCGAGACCTGGTCGCCCGCCGCGCCGCCCGCGAGCCCTTGCCCTACATCACCGGTCACCGCGAGTTCTTTGGCCTCGGCTTGGTCGTCGATGCCTGCGTGCTCATCCCCCGGCCCGAGACCGAGCTGCTGGTCGAGCATGCCCTGCGCATCGCCCGGCGGATGACCGGGCCATTGGAGGTTGCCGACGTGGGGTCTGGGAGTGGGGCAATCGCCGTCGCGCTGGCCGTGCATCTGCCTCAAGCCACCGTCTATGCCCTCGACGATTCGGCGGGGGCGCTGGCTGTGACCGCCGAAAACGCCCGGCGCCACAACGTGGCCGGCCGGATCCGGTGCCGGCAGGGGGACCTCCTGGCGTCGCTGCCCGGACCTGTGGATCTGATAGCTGCCAACCTGCCCTACGTCACCACCGGAGAATGGGCTGAGCTGCTGCCCGAGCTCCGCGACTATGAGCCCCGCGCGGCGCTGGACGGCGGCCCAGACGGACTGGATGCCATCCGCCGCCTGGTGGCGACCGCCGGCCCATTCCTGCACCCCGGCGGCGCCCTTTTGCTCGAGATCGGCGCGAGCCAGGGGTCTGCTGTGCTCACCCTGGCCCGCCGCCAATTTCCGGCCGCTGATGTCCAGTTACACCGCGATTACGCCGGCTTGGACCGCCTCGTCATCGTCCAGTTGTCAGGCTGATCCCTTGAAGGCCAGCAGGCCGAACGCCTCTGGCCGGCGGACGATCCGCTCAAAACCGGCCTCCTGGAGCCGGCGTATGGCCCCCTTCATCACGTTGTGCCCTGACTTGCTCTCCAGGTCGCCGATGTAGTGGAACAGGCGGCCGCCCCGCTTCAATACCCGGAAAAGCTGCCGGTAGCAGGCTGCCGAGTAGAGCTCGCCGGCCAGGCTAAAGGTCGGCGGGTCGTGGATGATCCGTGAAAATGTCCCGTCGGCAAAACCGGGCAGCTCGTCCAACGTATCACCCACGATTTGCTCGATGCGAGGATTGTCGAACAGCGACCGTGACCAGGGGTTCAGCCGCGCCACCGCCAACACCTCCGGATCGAGCTCGATGGTCACCACCCGGGCAGCGATCCTGGCCGCCTGGATGGCGGTATAGCCCAAGCCGGTCGCCGTGTCCAGCAGCCGGCCACCGTCGGGCGAGGCGGCGCGGATCTTGGTCAGGGTATCCCGGCGGGGATCGGTGCCTTTGATGCGGTGCATTGGGATGCCTGAGATGAGCAGGGTGGGCGCCCCGCTCGTCGGCATCAGACTGTAGAAACGGTCGAACTGTTCGGAGTAGCGCTGTATCTTGACGGCGCTGTTGTCCTCGACCACAAAACAGGTCAGCTCGTTATCGGCTATCGCTTCGACATCGGCCCACGGCAGCCACTCAACGCCGTGCGAAGCAAAGACGATCCGGTCCGGCTCGAGCACAACCTCGCTGGTCGTCAGGCCCAGGTCGAGTGAGGTCGATGCGCTGCTCCGGGCTCCCTCCCGGGCAAGGAGGAGAGGCTTGACTTGAAAGGAGGACAGGATGATCAACGCGCCATTCCGAGAGGGCGGCCACGCAGGGCCGCCCCTACATCTTGTCAGCGAAGACCGGCAAACAGGTCGTGCCGGCCCTCGTCGCTCTCGACCGTGCTCTCGACTAGTTGGAAGCACTCCAAGCTCTGCAGCTCGCGCATGGTATCGGCGGGGAGTGCGGCGAAGAGACTGTCCGGCTTGAGCTGGGTGGCATGGCATTGCAAGGCCGCCCGCTTGACGTCCCAGAAATCCCGGACATGGACGTCGGTGGTACAGGCTTCATCGGGCAGGCCGAACGGCTCGGCCATGAACTTTTTTACGCGAGGATGCTCGGCCAGGCCCAATTCCTGCATCTTGGCCGCGACTTCCCGGAAGAACCGGCGCGGGATGGCTGTGTAGTACAGCTTTTTGGGGCGATAAGGCGCCAGACCAGCCGCGATCTGTTCCGGGTATTGGCCGGGATCGCCGGCCGCGGCAAAGGCCGCCTTGGTGTGCTTGTGGACCGCGACGTGGTCCGGGTGGCCGTAGCCGCCCGTCTCGTCGTGCGTGACCACTACGTCGGGGCGCTCGCGGCGGATGTGGGCCACGATCCTGCCCACCGCCTCGGCGGGATCGGCCATGGCCAGGGCGTGGGGGTTTTGGTTGTCAGGCGAGCCGGCCATCCCCGAATCGCGGTAGCCGAGAAAGTGCAAATCGTCTACCTTTAACACCCGGCAGGCGCAACGCAGCTCCTGTTCCCGGACCTCTCCCAGCCGCTCGGGAGTGGCCAGACTGGGGTCGCTGATCTCGCCTGCTTCTCCCCGCGTGGCGCAGATCAACACCACTCGCACCTGTGGATCGGCGCCATAGCGCGCCAAGGTGCTTCCGATACCAAACGATTCGTCATCTGGGTGCGCAAAAACAGCCATCAAACTAAGCATCGACAATACCTGTTATCTGTTTTCTTGATGGAAACGAGGATCCCGTTCCAGGGTGAGCTTTAGCCCTTCTTCCAGAATCGTGTGCGGCTCCCAGCCAAGCAGCCGCCGGGCCAGCCGTATGTTTGCCACCAGGCGCGACACACCTCCCGATTGCCCGCGGTTGTGGAGGATGCTTACCCGATTGGGCTCCCCTTCCTGGTGCCGGCCGGTCACGCGGGCTATGGAGGCGGCCAGGTCGTTGATGCTAACCCCTCGCCCGGAGCCGACGTTGATCACAGCGCGGTTCACCGCAGTGGCGGTCGCGGCGGCCAGCAGCGCATCGACCACGTCGTCGACGTAGCAAAAGTCGCGGGTCTGGGTGCCGTCGCCCTGGATCACCAGCGACCCCCCACTCTGCGCCTGCTTGAGAAGCTGGGGGATGACCGGCGGGTAACTGGCCGGCAGCTCCTGTCCCGGCCCGTAGGCGTTAAAGATGCGCAATGACACCGTCTCGATGCCGTACAACGCGCCCAGGGTCGAGACGTAATATTCGGCGGCGATCTTGCTCACGCCGTAGGGCGAATTGGGGTTGGGAGTCTGCTGTTCGTCGATCGGCTGGTGCGCCTGCTCGCCATACAGCGCTCCGGACGAGGCAAACACCACCCGCCTGACGCCGGTATCGCGCATGGCTTCCATGACGGCCACCGTGCCGGTGACGTTGACGTCGTTATACTCTGCCGGGTAGTGGATCGATTCGGGGACCCGCACCCGCGCGGCCAGGTGGTAGACACAGTCCACGCCCTGCAGCAACGTCCACAGCTTGGGCACGTCCTTGACGTCGCCGCGGGTCAACAGCACGTCGGGCTGCAGCCGCCTGGAATCGCCGGCCGACAGGTCGTCGAGAGCCAAAACTGTGTGCCCTTCGCCGGCCAACCGGTTGGCCAGTACCGAGCCGATAAACCCGGCGCCGCCGGTCAATAGAACGCGCATCGTGTCACTTTCCCACTGTGTTTTCTTGGGAGGGCAACCACACGAGGTTGCCCCTACAGTGTGGCCGGTCGCCTATCCTTGCCGGAGCCGCCAGGAGCGCGGCGCTCCTTCTGGTCGCGGCACAGGGGGTTGGCCAGGCCATACCGTGTGATCTATAGTATAGCACTTCTGGCCGCTTTTGCCAAGCGGTGGATCGTCTTACTCCGGGACCGGCAAAGCCGAAACCACGAACCCAATCCTGCTTTGGGGGTAGTCCAAAAATGTAGCACAAGGGGTCAAGGTGTAGCAGGCTTAAGGGGTAGATCGGCGTTGAACCAGTGATAAGCGCCAAGCGAACGAAAGCCGGCCGCTAGAAGGGTGTGAAGCAGGGGCTGGTCCTGTCTTGGAACCATGGCGCTGACCTCGTCCAGCCCAGAGGCCATGGCCCGGCTCATGGCGTGGTAAACCAGGGTCTCCCGCACTGCCCGGCTGGGAGCGCTGAGCGATTCGATCCAGATGCCGCAGTATAGGAGGGTCTCGACCTCGATCAGCTCGGCATGGCCGGCCGGCCGGCCATGATCCTCGGCCAGTAGCCGTGTCGACCCAGGGCGATTTTGGGTGTCGGTTGCTTCATGGACCGACACGCCGGGCGCGGGCTTGGGGGCAGGCGCCTGCTCGTCGAAACGGCGGATCACTAGCGTGCAAACCTCAGGTTCCGCTTGAAAGCCGGCGCGGGCAAAGGCCCGCACCGAGCGGCGGTTGCCGGCAGCCACTACCGCCCGCGCCCGGCCGGCCAGGCCCGCGCCGGCAGCGGCGGCCGTCTGAATCAGCTGCCGGCCCAGCCCTCGGCCCTGCCGGTCGGGGTGCACCGCCAGCAGATCGATCTCCCACCACGTGCCCTGCCGGCTGCCGATCGGAAAGGCGATGCAAAAGCCGGCAACGGTCTCCTGCAGGGGCGTGCGGCCGTGCGCTCCTACAGAATCGACGGCTAACCAAGCGCGCTGTGAGCCATTGCCCGGTTGGAGCATTGTCTGAACCTGGTGAGCAGTGTATGGGCACTCGGCAAAGGTGGCCTGTTCTACGGCGAGCAGTCCCTCGGCGTCGGCGAACGAACCGTCGAAAGCGCGGATCATGGCCTCATATATACCAGCAAATTGCCGTATCGTCAAGGTCGCTTGCCAGGATGCCTGAAAATGGGTATAATGGCCCGGCAAACCGGCGGCACAGGTGAACCGCCCCCGCTGTGATTATGAATAGTTAAGGAGAGGTGCGTGAACGTTCGGCGTTTTTTGATCCTGCTCATCGTCTTCGTTGGTGGTATTACCAGTCTGGGGGTTGAGATGGCCGCGTCGCGGCTGCTCGATCCCTATTTTGGCAACTCGCTGATCATCTGGGCGGTGCTGATCGGCATGGTGCTGCTGTACCTGACGATAGGCTATTACATCGGCGGCAAGTGGGCCGACCGGCGGCCGCACGACCGGACCTTGTACCAGATCACCGCCTGGGCGGCGTTTCTGCTTGGACTGGTGCCCTTAATCGCGCGGCCGGTGCTTGCCTGGTCGGTGCGCGGCTTTGCCGAGTACAGCGCCGGCATCCTGGCCGGGTCGCTGCTTGGCGTGGTGCTGCTCTTTTCGGTGCCGATCACGCTGCTCGGCTGCATCTCGCCCTTTGCCCTCCGGCTGGTTGTCACCGACGTTGGGTCGGCGGGCAAGACGGCGGGCGGGCTGTATGCACTGTCGACCGTGGGCAGCCTGGTGGGCACTTTTTTGCCGGTGCTGGTCCTGATCCCCTCCATCGGCACACGCAACACCTTTTTCCTGTTTGCGTTCCTACTGATGATCGTATCGCTGACCGGCCTGTTCTGGTCGATGAAGGCCAAGGCCCTGCCTTACCTGCTCATGCCGCTGGTGTTGATTGCCCTGATCCTGCTCTTTCCGGCCGGCCTGATCAAACCGACCGAGTATGGCGAGCTGATCTGGGAGGGTGAATCGTCACACAACTATATCCAGGTCGTCCAGGTCGGCGATGAGGTGTGGCTGCGGCTGAACGAGGGACAGGGGGTGCACTCGATCTATAACCCCAACAGCGTGCTGATCGGCGGCATCTGGGATTACTTTATGATCGCGCCCTATTTTAACAACACGCCTTATACCGCGGACCAGGTGGGCAGCCTGGCCCTGATCGGGCTGGCCGCCGGGACGGTGCCCAAGCAGTACACCGCCGTCTATGGGCCGATTCCGATCGACGGCGCCGAGCTTGACCCGGAGATCGTGGCCGCCGGCCGCAAGTATTTCGACATGAACGAACCGAACCTGAACGCCGTGGCCCAGGACGGGCGCTATTTCTTGACGAACAGCCCGCGCAGCTATGACGTGATCGCCATCGACGCCTACCGGCCGCCCTATATCCCCTTTCACCTGACAACCCGCGAGTTTTTTGCCGAGGTCCGCGACCACCTGACCGACAATGGAGTGGTGGCGATCAACGTCGGCCGCACCCGCACCAACTGGAGCCTGGTCAACGTCCTGGCCGGCACTCTCAAGGCAGTATTTCCCAACGTTTACACCGTCGACCTGGCCTCGTCCGGCTCGGACCTGAGCAACGTCCTGGTCGTAGCCACCAAGCAGCCGACCAGCCTCGACAACCTGGCCCGCAATGCCGAGCTGATGACCAACCCGATCCTGCGCGAGGTGGCCGGCAGCGCCATCCCCCGCGCCGCCGAGTTCACTACCCCCGGCGTCGTCTTTACCGACGACAAGGCGCCGGTGGAGCAGGTGGTCCACGGGCTGATCCTCAGTTTTGTGACCGGGAATTAGAGTAGTTGGACGCAGATTAACGGCCGCCAGAAGGCCGGCATAAGGCCGCCAGGCCGCCAGGCCGCCAGAGGCATGCGGCACAGGCGGCATGCGGCACAGGCGGCATGCGGCACAGGCGGCGTGCGGCACAGGCGGCATGCGGCACAGGTGAGCCCGGCATGCTTTTTCCCAAGGGGGTTAGGGCTTGGTGGCGGTTAGAAAGGCGGTCTCGGTGCGCCAGGGGACGGCCTGGCCGGCGAGCCGGCGCTGGAGCTCGGCCCTGACCAGGGCCATCTCCTGTGGTGTGATGCGGCGCAGCAGGTGCTGGGCGTAGGAGGGCCGGCCGCCAGGGCTGCGCTCGGCTTCCAGGGCGAACCAACGGTCTAGCACGGCCTGGGTGACGAGCAGATCGTTGGTCTGGACCTCGACCTCGGCGGTGACCCCCTCGAATCCGGCCTCGACCAGCAGCCGCTCCAGATCGGCCGCCTCCCAGTTGACGAGCGGCCGCCATCCACTGGAGGGGATCTCCGTGGAGCATGCAGCACTTGAATCGCCGGCATCGGCATAGATCGCTTCTTCGGCGTCGCGCACCCGTTGATAGAGGTCCTCTCCCAGGCGGGAAGGATCGTCGCCGACCAGGTCGTACAGCCGCTGGGTATGCCGCGCGACCGTCTCGGCCAGGCTGAACCGACCGCCGGGCCGCAGCCGGCCGGCCAGCAGCCGCAGCGTGCCCGCCTTGTCGGGCAGGCGCCCCAGGGCATTGCGGCCCACGATGGCGTCAAAGCGCAGCTCGTCTTCGCCGCGCAGGGCCAGCAGCGCCGGCAGCTCGTCTATCTCGCCGACCAGGATCGCCGGCCGCTCCATCTCGGGCAGCCGCTCGGCCTGCTGGCGCAACCCTTCGCCGGCCTGGCGGTCATGGGCCAGCGCCCACGTTCCCCCCTCCGGCGCGCGGCGGAGGATCTCCCAGGTCAGCAGCCCGGTGCCGGCGTTCAGGTCGAGCACCACGTGGTGGCGCTGGATGCGGGCGGCGTCGAGCACCCGGTCGCGCAGGCGGCCAAGCCGCTCGCCGGCGTTGCCGACGGCCCGCTGGAGCCAGCGGTCGTGGGCCTGCTCGCCCGGCCGGAAGGTCAGGATCTCCACAGGGCGACCACCGGGGGGCGCCCCTACCTCTTCGACCATGGCGGCCAACTGCGCCTCGCGGCGGCGGGCCACCTGGTCGTGGATGCCCCGCTCGTAGCCCTGGTCGCCCGGCTGGTAGAACACTTTGCCCTGCAGCGTCTGGGGCAGGTACTGCTGCGCTACCCAGTGGTCGCGGTAGGCGTGGGGGTAGAGATAGCCCTCGCCGTGGCCAAAACCCTCCTTGTCGCGGGTGGCGTCCTTGAGATGGACCGGCACGTCGGACTCGCGCTCCTGCTCGACCGTCGTCAGGGCGTCGAAAAAGCCCAGCGCCGAGTTGGACTTGGGGGCGGTGGCCAGGTAGAGCGCCGCCTCGGCCAGGTGAAAGCGGCCCTCGGGCAGTCCCACCCGGTCGAACGCCTCGGCGCAGGCGGTCACCACCCGGATGGCGTTCGGATCGGCCAGCCCCACGTCTTCGCCGGCCAGGATCAGCATCCGCCGGAAGAGGAAGCGCGGGTCCTCGCCGGCATAGACCATCTTAGCCAGCCAGTAGAGGGCCGCATCGGGGTCCGAGCCGCGTAACGACTTGATAAATGCGCTGATGATGTCGTAGTGATAGTCGCCGTCCTTGTCGTACAGCACAGCCCGGCGCTGGATGCTCTCCTCGGCCACGGTCACGTCGATGACGATGACCCCCTCGGCGTTGGGCTGGGTCGTCTCTACTGCCAGCTCCAGCGCGTTCAGTACCCCCCGGGCGTCGCCGTTGGCCACGTCCACCAGGTGGGCCAGGGCGTCGTCGTGCATGTCGATCTTGAGGCGGCCATAGCCCCGTTCCGGGTCGGACAGGGCGCGGCGGGCGATGGCGGCCAGGTCCTGCTCGGCCAGCAGCTTGAGCTGAAAGATGCGGCTGCGGCTGACCAGCGGCCGGTTGACGGTGAAATAGGGGTTTTCGGTAGTGGCGCCGATCATGATGATCGTGCCGTTCTCGACCCACGGCAGAAGGGCGTCCTGCTGAGCCTTGTTCCAGCGGTGGACCTCGTCGACAAAGACGATCGTCCGCTGTCCGTACTGGGCGCGCCGCTCCTGGGCCTCTTTGGTCACGCGGCGGATGTCGGCCACGCCGGCCAGCACGGCGTTGAGCGTCTCGAAATGGCTGCGGGTGGTGTTGGCGATGACCGCCGCAAGGGTCGTCTTGCCGGTGCCGGGCGGCCCGTAAAAGATGAGCGACGACATCTGGTCGGCCTGGATGGCGCGGCGCAGCAGCCGGCCCGGCCCGACGATGTGCCCCTGGCCGGCGAACTCGTCGAGCGTGCGGGGCCGCATGCGGGCGGCCAGCGGCGCTTCCTTTTCTATCTGTTCCTGGCGAGCGTGCTCAAACAGGTCCATAATCCGTATTATAGCCGGGGACCGCGGTTCGGTCAAAAAAGGAGCCCTCCCGCAGGCTGTGTCACCTGCGGGAGGGCCGGCGTTTGTAGCGGCGCCGGTCAACCCTCTAGGGCTTGGACTTGGGCGCGCTGAGCTGCTGGATGGCCGCCGACTTGGGCCCGAAGAGCTGCGTCGAGCCATAGACGTCCACGGCTTCCAGCCAGTAATAGTAGGTCCGGCCGGCCCTGACCGCCCGGTCCATAAAGCTATAAGTATAGCCGATCGGGCTGCCCGGCCCCTGGCTGGGGATCAGGTCGGCATTGAGCTTGATCTGCCGGCCGGTGGGCGACTCGGCGCGGTACAGGTTAAAGCCGAGGTTGTTGACCTCGGTGAGTGTCTCCCAATCGAGCCGGATGGTCCCGGTCCACGCCTGCGGGGTGGCGGTGAAGGAGGCCAGCTCGACGGCGGTGGGGCCCAAGTCCCAGCGATAATCCTCAATCTCGCCATCGCGGACATTGGTATCGGCATTGGTCGGGCTGTCGCAGTCGGCGCTGCCCCAGCAGACCCGGAAGCGGGCATAGTACGAGATATTACTAAACCCGGCGGGAACGACGAAAGAATAAGCGTTCTGTGAGTAGGCCCCGTACACAGTCGCGTTGACGACCTGCTCCCCCAGATCAAAGCTGTTGTTGCGACTCCAGTCGATCCAGCCGGATAAGTGACAGCCAGCCGTGGTGCATCCCGAGACTGTGATAAGCAGGCTTTCGGTGTCTCCCGCTGTCCATGGCAAGCCTAAAGGTATTACCCCGTCCTCGTCGTCGGGTGTAGCTTGATCGACGTCGTCGCCGTCTGCCATGAGGTTCGCATGGTAGGTCGTCTCGGCATCAACGTTGTCCCCCAGTCTCAGGCCTCGGGGAATATGATTCGCACTCAGTACATTTGTTCCGTAGGCAATCGGCAGATCGCCGTACTCGCGGACGCTGGTGGCTTCGATAAGGTCGATCATCACGTCAGCACCGGCTGTGACCCTGCCATCCAGGATCATGACCACCGCGCCTACGTTCGCAAAGTCGGCCCCTCCCCCTCCTCCAGTCGTGAAACCAGGGACGCTACCGATGGTGTTGAAGGGGAAAAACACATCCATCCGCTCGCCGGGGTTCAGCGCCGGCAGAGATAACGTGGACTGTGACCAGTTCGCCCCACTATGCACCTGGAAGGTCAGATCGGCTTTCAGGTCCCCCCAGGTTATCCTCGCCATGATACCGTCGTTCGTGCCCGCGTCGGTCAGGCTAACGGAGCCGAGACCGGACGGGTTGAGTACTGGCGGACTCCCGTGGAAGGGGTCGGACTCTTGACCATCCCAGGTGATGGTACCTATGCTCTTCATGGTTGGGTCTGCACTGTAGGAGAACAAACCGTCGCCGCCGGTGTTCGTCCGAAGATTCACGTTAAGGTCGTTGCCCTCTGTCCACTGGAGTTGGACATCACGCTCTCCACCTAGAGCTTCAGTGGTGTCGACGATGCTCCAGGCAGTAGGGGCAAGCCTATTGACCACTATTGCTTGCCCCCCCGCGTTGAAAGAGTCGATTTTGACCGTGGCAGCGTAGGCGATACCCACTGCCACGAGGGTCAAGAGGATCACACCTGTCACAACCATTTTCGTACGCATATTAGCTCCTTTCATGATAAACCTCCCTGTGTTACGCACCAGATTGATGCCCATCTCACCGAGCATCTTGGTGTTCCTGCCGGCTCCTCCTTTCGCGCCGTGCATTATCTACCCGGAATTGTGAATTGTCAAGCCAGCGGCAGAGCCAACCGAGGCTATTGCCAAGCCGGCTACCGGGCCAATCGCGGGCCTTGGCCTGGGGCTTGGCATCGAATAAAAAAAGGGTTGTTGGGCAGCCACAGGCTGCCCAACAACCCCCGTACCCTATTGTGGATCGCTACTTGACCACGGAGGGCAGGTAGATTGAGAAGGGCGCATCCGGCCGGATAAAGGCCGTGGCCGGTCCATAGCGCGTCGCTGCGC
>DAOUGI010000014.1:0-2875 GCA_034429215.1 Anaerolineae bacterium
CGCCTTTCACACCAGGGGCCCATCGCATACAAACATTGTATCACGCATCAGGCCGCGTGTCAATAGCCAAAAAACAGCGCCGCTGCCTTGCTTGATCGCGGGGCTTGTGCTACAATAACCGGCAGGTGAGCCGATCGGCGCTCGCCAGACGATGAGTTGCTGGTCTGGCACGGCCTGCTTCCGAGCCGTGCAGAGCTGCACCCTCTCCTGTGTGGGTGCTGAAAAGGACGAGGAGGTCATCATGTCAAACGATCTTTCCCCCTGCCGTCTTGCAGCCGTACTGGTCCTGCTGGCCATCTCGTTGGCCGCGATAGCAGGCAGCGGCATTGAAGGGAGCCAGGCCCAGACCCCCGACTCGATCCAGATCAAGGACCAAGCTCCCGCCGAACAAAGCGTGCTGCTGGCGGAGGATTTCGACGACGGCATCAGCCGCTGGACCAAGTTCTTGAACTACTGGCGCCTTACCGAGGCCCAGTGGTATTGGGGCCAGAACGACGGCATCGGCGGCAGCGGCGCGGCCGACCACGCGTGCTGCGCCGACCCCGCCCACGAGGCCGAAGACGCGGTGCTCATGTACCTGGGTGAGGGCGCCGAGTCGTGGACCGACTATCGCATCGAGGCCAAGCTCAACTTGCACCAGGGTCTCGGCCCGGTGGGCCTGTGGGTGCGCGGCCAATACGAGCCGAGCGACATCAGATGCCAATGGATGACCGGTTACTATGTCGTCGTCGGCGGCCGGGCTACCGCCGACTATCACACGGTCAAGATCTCCCAGATGCAGACCGCGACCGACTGCTGGAGCGCCGCCTGCGACAACCCGGAAAACCTGTACTGCTTTAACAACCCGCACGAGATGGCTTCCGTCCAGATGCCCGGACCCCTTACCCGCGAGGCGTGGCACACGCTGATGGTCGAGGTGCGGGGCGCGAACATCAAGGTGTGGTTCGACGGCGAGCCGTCCCTCGACTTCTCCGATCCCAAGGAGCCGTTCCTGATAGGCACCGTTGGATTAAAGTCCTACAAGGCCGACTGGATCAGCTACGACGACATCGTCGTGACCCCGCTCCTGGCCCAAGCGACAAAAGCGGTGAACATGGCCGTCGTTGTGCCCGGCCAGGTCCCGTCCCCCTTGTACACCGTGACATTCACCAATTGCACCACGACGACCGTGATCCTCGACGCCATCACCGACACCCTGCCCACAGGCTTTCAGTTCCTGGAGATGGACCCCAGCAGTGACTGGCAGGCACCGCCCGACGACGACGTCGAACCGGAAATCGCCTGGAATGGCCCGATCACAGTCCCAGTTTCCTCCGGGCTAAGGCTCGTCTATGCGGTGGACGTGCCGCCGGACGTGCCGCCCTCCCTTATCCCTTACGTCAACGTCGTCACGGCCGTCTCTGATGGAACACGGATCGGGCCGGCCAGCGCCGCGATCCTGGTCATAGGGACCGATCTCGCCATCGACAAGAGCGCCTGGCCCCAGCACCTCGCACACAACGGCCTGATCACCTACACCGTGGTGTTGTCCAACAGCGGCCAGCTTACCGGCACGGTCGACCTGGTGACCGACACGCTGGACTCCTCCCTCAGCTTTGTGGGCATGGCCGCCGGCAGCGACGTCATGACGTCGCCGCAGCAGATATCCGCAACGCTGGTGTGGAGCGGCCCGCTCAGTGTGCCGGCATTGGGAGACCTGACGCTCAAGTATCGCGTTCAGATCTCAGAATCCCCCGAGCCCTGGCGTCCATGCAACCAGGCAGAGGCGCTCACCAATGACGGAAAGCTCGGCCCGGCGGAGGCCTGCGTCACGGTCGGCACGTACCGGATCTTTCTCCCGGTGATCCAGGTCCAAGAGCACCTGGACGCGGGCCCGCCGGCGCCCTAATCTTCCTACGCCCGGCCCTCCTACTACGATAGCCCGGCCTACGCCGATTATCCGACGATCTATGTCTCCTGGTACGATGCCAACGACTTTTGCGCGTGGGCCGGCAAGCGCCTGCCTACGGAGGAAGTGGGAAAAGGTCCTCCGAGACGGTTCATGGCACGCTAACAAGTGGGACGTCCGCGCTGCCGGGCGCTATAGCAGCGGATCAGACTATCACTGGGACAGCTACGACTTTCGGTGTGCGGTCTCGCCAGGAGGGTGAGCTTCCGGGCTTGGCGGGAAGAGTGCTCAGCCACAGACCCTGCCGCTTCACGAGTGCTGAGGGACACATGTGAGGCCTGGCCATACGCCTGCGCCCTCGACGGCTGCCCCCCGACGACTGCCCCCCCGACGACCAGCGCGGCCTCCTCCATCCCCACGACGGCGACAACAACGGCGTCGCCACCTGTGACATCGGCGCCTACGAATACAAATACCGCCTCATATGGAAGGTCTACCTGCCCATCGTCCTGAGGGCCCCGTAGGCCTGCCGTACGGGCGCGCCATCGTGCGCCCCACAACCCAATACAACATCGTCGGGGCGCACGGCTGTGCGCCCCACCCAACAAACCCAGGGGGGACACCCCCGGTGTGCCCCCTCAACCATCCCTCACCACACGTCATTCTGAGCGAAGAATCTCTCCCCCAACCCCGTCATTCCGCATCCGCAGCAGTGGCTCCTTCAGCCTGCTGCATAATCCGGGCC
Organism: Anaerolineae bacterium; assembly: GCA_034429215.1. Classification (GTDB taxonomy): domain Bacteria; phylum Chloroflexota; class Anaerolineae; order JAAYZQ01; family JAAYZQ01; genus JAFGOG01. The sequence goes on from DAOUGI010000014.1 coordinate 2,634, forward strand.
ATGCCGACCATCGATTCCGATGGATGCCGTCCACCCATTCCAGAGCATGCCGACCAGCCGTTCCGGCGCATGGCGTCCAGTTTTTCCAGGGCGCCGGAATCGGTGGTCGCCTTGGTTCGGAATCAGTGGACGGCATGCTCCGGAATCCGGAAGGATGAGCTGATTCCATAAGAAGCGGCGCTGGCTAACCTTACACAACTGTGGCATTCTTTGCCTCGGAAACACAAAGGAGGCAGAGATGG
>DAOUGI010000015.1:0-58446 GCA_034429215.1 Anaerolineae bacterium
GCCATCCGGCCCCCTTTTTCGTCCCCTCCCCTGCTCACCTAATTCGGCCAAAGGCTGATCAAAGATCGTGGCCCGTAACACGGGAGAGGGCAGTCGGTTTCTCCGGTTGTTCTATTCCGTTTTCTGTGCCTATTACTGCACTGACCCTTCCAAGGCATGTGCGAGCTCCCGGCCTACCTGTTCGTCAGACAGGAAGATCTGGACCATGACTAGCCCGCAGCTGAAGGCATAGGCATACCCTCCTTTCATTCGGCCGTCTAGGGTGTTGACAGCACGAGCGGATTGCTGAGCAGTGCTGACTTTGGTATACTGGGCGGCCAACACGCTGAAGGATTTGCCTTCAACCTCCAATGTGAACCTCAGACCATATTCCGGACCTGCCATGGGTCCCGGGAAATCGTTTGTAGTCCTTACATTACGGACTGAATAACCGGCAGCCTGTAATGCCTCAACCGCTAACTCCGGGGTAAGCTTAGTTTGGGTCAGTGCCATTTGCCGTTCCTTGTATATCCAGATCCCCAGACCTAATGCGCATAATCCCAGAAGTGCTAACCCTAACGCAAGCAGCACCTTGTGACTCCAAGCGCGGTCACTCACTATAAAACCTCCTCCGTGCAGCATCGGCGAGAAGGCGGCAAGGAACCAGCCCAATGCGACGTTGCATCGCAGTCGGACTTTGCCGTCTCATCAGTTCACCCTACTGTGGTTCATACGGTCGATAGGCAAAAGGCCACGGAATTGTTAGATTCACTGTGAGAGGCTTTTCGATTCTCCCCAACAGGTACGGGCACATAACCACATGAGCTGTTCCGCTATAGGTCTTGCCATCGCCATTGTAGGGCACTTCAATGGCAAACCCATGGCTGTTCAAATCGCCTGGAAGAACATCTACAAAGCCGTCATCCCAGTACTGGGCCTTCCAAAATTGCATTGGTTTGGAGGATGCGTAAACGGTTATGCCGAAGGTGTCCGCGATCTGCTGTGCCAGAGGCGACCTGCCAACGTTGCACGCCTTGATATTCATCTCAGCATCTAGAGCGAACCGATCTTGTAGGTTCAGTCCTTCAAGATCCTCTGACGTGAACTGGTTTGTTCCGACGTCGCCGCTGCTCAGCTGCAAGCCACCTCCCGGCGCTTCTCTTTCCTCTCTGCCCCAACCGTGGGAGAAGATGTACATCTGTTCGATCTCACTCGTATCGCTGCCTGCAATAGCGTCTATCACCTGGTCATCTGTACTCACCGCCATGAAAAGAATATCATCCATGGAGTACCCCATGTCCAGGAATACCTGCAACTGCGTGTACGCGGCCGCGTAGAAAGCATCAGTGTTGTCATAGGTGCCGTAGAGGATGATAACCTTCTCGAAACCGTAGGGGTCGATGTACTTCAGGGCGTTGTTATCGACGTACGAGTATCTGTTGAAACTTTGCGGATTGGTGGGATCTGGTATAATGGAGTCCGGGCTGATCCAACGGCCGAGCTCAGAACACTTATATTAACCGGGCCCATTCTGGCTCGGCAGTTGGTAAGGAGCGGCCTCCTGGGAGTAGAATGGGGGAGTGCAGTCCAACCCATACCACTCCACAGGAGGTGATCTCATGCTAACCGAGATCAAACGCTTTGTCAACTGGCTGCGTCGCCGCAACCCCGACGCCCGCACCTGGCGCGACTACCGTTGCGACCTCAGGCAGCTCATCGCCGTCATCGGAGACCGCCCACCCGAGGCCGTCACCTTTCGCGACATCGACCACTTTGTGGCCCACCAGGTTGCCCGTGGCCTGCAACCGGCCACCGTCAACCGCCGACTGGCGGCCGTCACCTCGCTCTACACCTTCCTGGCTGACGATGATCCGGGCCTGGTGTGCCCGGTGCTGCCCCACCGCCACGCTCTCACCGAGCGGCAGCGCCTGCCCCGTCCCATCCAGGAAGAGGAGCTGCAAAAGCTGTTCGCCGCGATTGACAGCCCTCGCGACCAGGCCATGTTCCTGCTGATGTTAAGGTGCGGCCTGAGAATCTCAGAGGTCGCCTGCCTGCAAATGGCCGACCTCTACCTGGAGGAGCGACCTCCGCGCCTGGTGGCCCACGGCAAGGGCTCCAAGGAACGCTCGGTCTACCTTTCGCCCCAGGCCGAGCGCGCTCTGCGGACCTACCTCGCCGAGCGCCCCGCCCTGCCGTCCGACTACGTCTTTCTCAGCTACCTCGGCGACGGCCTGTCGACCACTGCCATCCACAAGCGGCTGATGGCCTACCGCGAGCGGGCCGGCGTCCAGGTCAGCGCCCATCGCTTACGGCATTCCTTCGCCAACGACCTACTGTCGGCCGACATGCCGGTGACCAGCATCCAGAAGCTGCTGGGCCACCGCTGGCTGGAGACCACCCAGATCTACGTCGCTGCCAATGACCGCCAGGTGCAGGCCGACTACTATGCAGCATGCACCCGACTGGAGGGCTGGCAATGAGCCCGCCGGTCAAGGCTACCACTGCCGCGCAGCGCTACGACGGCAACCGCCACTACACCCGCGACAGCCGCCTGCCACCCGGCTGCCCGGTGCCACAACCCACGGCCGCCTGGCCACCCGAGAACGTCGCCCTGCTGGAGCATTACCGCGAATGGCTGCTGAGCGGCGGCGCCAGCCCGAAGGAAGTGTATCATCTGTACATCCCGATGGCCGGTCACGCCCTGGGCCTGAACCTGAAACCCCATCCCGAGCTCGACCTCGACGCCGACCTGGAGCGGGCGCTCGATTACGTCAAAGCCAAGGGCTCCAGCGCCGAGTGGACCGACATGTGCCGCGTGGCCCTGGAAAGGTTCCGCCGCTTCCTACGCCAGCAGCGCGGCGAGCCGGAGCCGGAGCTGCCCGCCGGCAGCCTGGCCTACTACCAGACCGGCCTGCCCGACTGGTTGGTGGAGCAGTTCACCCGTTACCAGCACGTCTGCCAGCGCAACTGGCGGCCGGCCCGCCTGGACGAGCTGACCCGCCGCTTCTGGGGCGGCCACACCCGGCTGTGGCGCTGGTTGGTGGAGCGCTATCCGATCCGGCAGCTCAGCGACGTCAAGCGGCAGCACCTGCTTGACTACGTGGATCACCGCCTGACGGCGGGCTATGCCGTGTCGGGGATCAACGGCGACCTGCGCAGCTTCCACGCGTTTCTGCTTTTCCTGCAGGCCCAGGAGATCCCGGTGCCTCAGGCGCTGCTGCGGGTGCCGAGCCTGAAGCAGCCTGACACCTTGCCCAAGTTCTTGACCGACGAGCAGGTGCGGGCCGTGCGCGACGACCTGGAAACCCGAGTCATCGTCCACGCCGGCGATCCCGTCCGGTGGCGCGACGCGCTGCTCGACCGGGCGGCCTTCTACCTCCTGTGGCAGGGCGGGCTGCGGTTCGGCGAGCTGGAAGAGCTGCGCCTCGACGATCTGGACCTGCCTGGCCGGAAGCTGATGGTGCGCAAGGGCAAGGGCCAGAGCGACAGGGCGGTGTACCTGACCGACACGACGGTGCAGGCAGTGCGGGCCTACCTGGCTGTGCGCGGCCTGGGCACGAGCGACCACCTGTTCCTGTACCGCAACCTGCCGCTGTGCAAGGACCTGGTGCGCAGCCGGCTGAAGGCCGCTGGCGAGCGGGTGGGCGTCAAGATGTACCCCCATCGCCTGAGGCACACCTGCGCCACTCAGTTGTTGAACGCCGGCTGCCGGGTGACCTCGATCCAGAAGTTCCTGGGCCACAAGCGCCTCAACTCGACGATGATCTACGCCCGCGTGCACGACCAGACGGTGGCCGAAGACTACTACTCGGCCATGGAGCGGGTCGAGCAGCGGCTGGACGTTGCCCCTCCCACGGCGCCGACGGCTGAGGGCAACGGCAAACAGCCGCTGAATGACGGCGAGCGGGAGCAGATCCTGGACCTGGCCGGGCAGTTGGCCGAGCCGGAGCTGAGCGTGGAATTGCGGTTGGGCCTGGTGGAATGCCTACGCCAGTTACTGGACCGCCGGCTGCCCGCCGAGTGCGAGAACACCCCCACCCCAAATGAAAACGGAAGGTGGCCGCGGGCACCTCCCGCCCGATTCCCGCAGCGGGAATCGTCTCCCGCTTCCTCTTGGGCTGGCTAATACTGCAGCAATCCCGAAAAATGTCAGGTTTTTCACAGTCCCTAGTCACCTCTCAAAGGCGTCCTTTAGAGGCGGCTCACACCCTGCAAAATAGCCTGGAATGTCCAGAAAGTAGCTCTCGAAAGTTCCCAAATGGTCAACGATGAGTTGTCCATCCCGTAGCTTGGAGGAAATGGCCACAATTGTGACTTCGCCCCGATCCTTTGGCCCATACAAGAATATGTCCTGGACAGCACCGCTGGGGTATCTGCACTCGGAATGGTACCAAGCGTCCGAGAGTGCCCGCAACACTCGTTCGCGCTCATCTCCCTCATGGACACGCGACAGGATCGCTTCGTAATCTACCGGCTCAGCGTGAGAAACGCATCCCGACAAGAGCATTCCTGCCAGGGCCAGCAACATATACACAATCAGACGGTTGGTGTGTTTCACTTCCCAGTCTCCCGGCCCCTTCACTGGCTTACTTGAAGAGGCATTAGCTGCCAAGCCTTCTGTAACATGCTGGGTGATCGAGGAGGCAGTAGGCCATGGCTCATGTACTTCCCCATGTTGGCGCCAATGGCTCCGAGACCTAGATCAGCATGACAGTTTGCATCGCACTGAAGAAAATCCCGAATAGTATCCACACGTTCTCGGACTGCATTGACACGACGTCCGAGGAATCCGCCCATGAAATACCCCAAGTTCACTGTCCAGGCCCAGTGGTGAACATTCCCACCCTCATCTGTTCCAGTCAACTCGGCTGGCAACCCGTTGCGTCCAATTGAGACAAAATGACGGACAACTCCTCCGGTGACAGCTCCAACCCAACCCGACTCAAAGCGGCTGCGAAGGCCGCCGAAAAGTGAGCCGATATCTCGTATGAAGGCCTCGGTCTCCCCTTTCTTGTACCAACTTGCCATGCTTCCGATGGCCCCTGGCATGGCCGACCAGTCACGTCCTCCGGGTATGTTGTCAAACAGGTCATTCAGTGCTTCCGTACGGAGTTGCCCATCAGCAGTATACAAGGCATTCCAGATGTCGCTGTTCCACTCACCGGGGAATGCGATCGAGAACAGGCGGATTAGCATGTCCTCAGGGGTTGGATCACGACCGTGAATCTTGCGAAACTCCGCCTGCCAGGCGGCGTCCAAAGGGTCGTGGCCAGAGGGGTCAACGAATTTGAGTGGATTTCCGAGGCAGTACGAATACCTGTTCAAACTTTGCGCATTGGCAGGATCTGGTATAATGGTATCTGGACTGACGAACCGGTCAATATAAGGGTCATACATTCTCGCGCCCATGGCGTACAACTTAATGTAAGAGTCAAGCCGCTGCCCTGCAAACCGGTAATCGGTTTGTAAGGTACCATTCTCCCAGCGCACCCCGCCGTAGGGATAGTGCCGGCTCTCGGAGACAGTCATCACCTGGTCGTTCTGGACTGTGAGCACCACGCTGGTGGTGCCCAGGTGATCGCCCGCGATGTAATATACCACACCTCCCTTCTTCATGGCAACCCGCTGACCGTTGAAGTAGTAGTACTTGGTGCTGATCAGCCCGGTCACCGGCGCGGCGATGCTGCGCTCCGTGGTCGTGCCGTCGCCCAGTTGGCCGCAGGCGTTGTAGCCAACCGCCCAGGCCACCTGGTCGTTCTTGCGCGCCAGACTGTGAGAGCCGCCGCCCGCCACAGCCGTAATCCCCGATAGGTCGCTGGCCTGCACCGGGCTGCTGCGGTTGGTGGTCGTGCCATCTCCCAGTTGGCCGTGGTCGTTGCGGCCCCAAGCCCACACCGTCCCATCGCTCTTGCGCGCCAGGCTGTGATAGCGGCCCGCCGCCAGGGCAGTCACCCCCCCCGGGCCGCCGATCCGCACCGGAGTGCTGCTGTCTGTGGTCGTGCCGTCGCCCAGTTGCCCGTAGGTGTTGTCACCCCAGGCCCAAGCGCTCCCATCCATCCTTGTCGCCAGGCTGTGATGCCCGCCCACCGACACACTCGTCACTCCGGCCAGGATGCAGACCACCGGGGTATGCTGTTCGGTCGTCGTGCCGTCGCCCAGTTGGCCCTTCTGGTTGGAGCCCCAGGCACGCAACGTCAGGTCGGCCTTGAGTGCCAGACTGTGGTACCACCCGGCCGCCACTTTGCTCACCCCCGACAGGCTGTAAACCGGCACCGGCTCGCTGCGATTTGTGGTCGCCCCATCCCCCAGTTGGCCGTGGTCGTTCAGACCCCAGGCCCACACCGTGCCGTCGCTTTTCAACGCCAGGTTGTGGCCATTGCCAACGGAGATGGCCGTCACGCCGGTCAGTCCGTTGACGGGGGCCGGCGTGCTGTGGCTGGTGGTCGTGCCGTCGCCCAATTGCCCGTAGGTGTTGTCACCCCAGGCCCACACCGTGCCGTCGCTTTTCAGCGCCAGGCTGTGGCGGGCCCCACCCCCGACGGCGATCACTCCTGATAGGCCACTAACCTGCACTGGGGTAGTGCGGTTGGTCGTCGTCCCGTCACCCAACTGACCCCACTGGTTATAGCCCCACGCCGCCACCGTCCCGTCAGTGGTGATCGCCAGGCTGTGTAGGTTGCCGCCAGCCAGGGCTGTGGTCGACGGCTTCAACTCGTATTGGTTACCCACGTAGACGGTCGTGCCGGACGGTCCAACTTTTTTGACCAGCGTCCCGTTGCCGTCGTAGGTAAAGCTCGTCGTTTGGTTATCGGCCGTGACCGACGCCAGCCGGTTGTCGGTGTCCCATGTCTGAGTATAGGTGACTCCGGTCGCCTCCAGGCGGCGGCTGATCATGTTGCCGTTATAGTCATAGCTGAAGGAGCCGCCGCTGCCGGTGCCGGTGACGGCGTGCGGCCGAGGCTGGCCGGCGGCAGGATAGGTGTAGATCACGCCATTGTTATTCGTCAAGTTTCCGGTGGTGGTGTAAGCATAGGTGTGGGTGTATGTCACCCACTCCCCCGCACCAGAGGCCGAGGCGCCGGTCAGGCGATCCAGGGGGTCATAGGTGAAGGTCTGCGTCTGCAACTTCTGTTGACCTGCAATCCAGCGCCGATCCTCGATCTGGGTCACATTGCCCACACCGTCATAGCCGTAGGTGAGCCTGCCCCACTTGTCCGGCCCGTCCGGCCCGGAACCGGGCCGGCCGATCCATATCTCGTGCAGCCGTTGGTCTTCATTGGCGCCGTCGTTATAGTCGTACTGGATCTGCAGGTCCAGGCCCGCTCCGCCGAAGGTCAACAGCTTGAGCTGGCCTGCGGCGGCATAGTCGGCCCCGTCCACGCAGGTGTAAGCCCCTGACCCGCTCAGTGTCTCCGGCAGCCCTTGGGCGTTGTAGCTCATGGTTGCCACTTCGCCGTCGGGATAGGTCGTCGTCGCCACCCGATCCATCGCGTCGTAAGTGTAGCCCAACGTGTAGGTGGCGCCGTCCAGCCTGAGCTGGTCCTGGATCGTCCGCCCCCGGTCGTCGTGTTAGTATGTGAGCTGCGAGTTCGAGGACAACCATGAGCTTGGGCCCTGGCCTAGCGGGACACAGCTTCTGGCGGCTAAACAGCAGCCGGTAAAGTCGGGTCGCCGGCCAAGCCCACGGTGTCGCGAACCACAAGCTCGCGAAGGTACCTGGGACTTGCGGCCGGGCGCGTCTTGGGGCACACTCTTCCTGTTGAGGAACGGGAACGTGGGCTCCGGGGGCGCCACGTTGGGGCCAGTCGGGTACACCTATGGGAAGCTGCGAGCAAGCCCGCCGTCGTGTTTGACTGACCCGTTCGATTTCACTCAACTGGGAAGTCCTGCGCGGTGCCGTCCAGGGCAAGCCCGTGTCTGTGTGTGAAGTGCCGCCCTGCAAACGGACGCGCCCGGCCTGCCGGTCAGGAAGATCGGATTTCTTTAAAGGGAGGAACCGCAATGGCTGATTCACAGTCTAGTCCCAAGCGCTTTGTCGGTCTCGACGTGCACAAGCACTACCTCATTGCTGTTGCCGTTGACGCCGACAAGAACGAGGTGATGCCGCCCCGGCGTGTGCCCCTCACCTACCTGGACGACTGGGTACGCAAGAGCCTCACCCATAACGATGCCGTGGTGCTGGAGATGACGACCAACACCTTTCAGCTCTACGACGATCTCCTGCCCCACGTCCAGTCGGTCACGGTCGTTCACCCGCCGCACGTGGCGCTCATCACCCGCGCCCAGGTCATGACCGACAAGATCGCCGCCCGCACCCTGGCCCGCTTGCACGCCGCCGGCCTGCTGCCGCCCGTCTGGGTGCCACCGGATGACGTACGCGACCACCGGGCGCTGGTGGCCCAGCGGACCAAGATGATGCGTCTGGCCACCCAGGCCCGTAACCGCCTGCACGCCGTCCTGCACCGCCATCACCTCCAGCCACCCGAAGGCGATCTCTTCACGCCCGACAAGTGCGCCTGGTGGCTTGCATTGCCGATCTCGGCCCTGGAACGAGCCCGGGTCCCGGATCTGCCAGTAAGCGTCGTGCTCGACCAGGGCGCGCTTGGGAGTTTCGCCATCCCAGCAGCCGTAGGGATGGGTCAGCTTGCGGGCGATGCGCGAGATCTTGAAAAAGCTCTCCTGCTCGGTGCGGTAGGTGGAGGTGCTGGTCTTGCAGTTCCACGCACCCCACTGCGCGTCGAGGCAGTCTACCTCCTGGCCCAGAACCTCCAGGGCCAGCTTTTCAGAGACGCCGTTGAGGGTGAGAAAGTAATAGTCGTAGTCCTTCTCGAACTGGAGCTCTATGCTGCCCAGGTCCAGCGTCCAGCCGGCGCCCACCCAACCGCCGTCGGTGTCGGTGCTGCCGGCCATCCCGTTGGCCGTGCCGCCGCTGTAGCGCAGCGTCAGTGGCGCCTTCAGCCCTCCGGCGCCGGCCGGCACGTCCAGCTCGTAGCTGAACGCCGAGTCGCCGCTGAACAGGCTTACCTGGCCGGCCTCGATGTGCGGGGTAAAGAAGGTGTCGTCCTGTTCTCCCTCGATGCCGTACCCGCTAAAGTGAGCCAGGTTGGCCGTAAGCCGGCTGTTGGTGACGTCCAGTGTGGCCGAGATCGGCGCCCACGCCGCCCGGGCTTCATCTCAGGTGACCAGCCGCAGGCTGTCGGGGATCATGCCCTGCACATCGGTGAGCGTATAGGTCACGGTGAGGGCCACCGGCTCCAGGAAGGCCGGCGGCGGCAGGTCGGGCCTGTCGGCCGGCCAGGCTGACAGATCGAAGTGGTAGAGGAGGCGCCGGCCGGGCGCCAGGTCCAGCGGTTCGAGCTGTTGGAAACGGGCCTCGACCGGCTGGTCCACGGCGCCGGGTGGGAACTGGACCTGGAGGCGGCCGTCGGGCGAGGCCAGCAGCCCGCCATGGCCGGGCAGGATCAGCGCCCAGCCGGAGTGCACCGGTTCCGTGGGGGTGGCAGTGGGGGTGATGGTTGGCGGCGGGGTGGGGGTGAGGGTGAAGGTCGGGGTGGGCGTTGGCGTCACGGTCAGTGTTGCGACCGCCGTAGGAAGGGGTGTCGAGGTCAAGGTCGGCGTTAAGGTGGCGGTCGGGGGAGGGCTGGAAGTGCCTGTCGAGGCCGCCGTGGCGGTCGCTGTGGCTGATGGGGTAGGAGGCGGAGCGGCAGGTGTGCCGGGCGGGGCGGCCTGGGCCGCGGCTGTGGAGAGCGCCGCCGGGCCGGCCAAGCTCAAGACCAGGGACAGAACAACCAGGATGTTCAAGAGAACACCAAGGTACTTCCCGCCACGGTTTGGAAAAGACCGAGTGACCATCTGTGCGCCTCCTTCTGTTGCATCGGACACGACACAAAATGTGAGACTGGTTCTAACTGCCTGCCTCACACCAGATTCTACCCCCAAACAGCGGAAAGCACAAACGGCGACCTGATGGGGCCCGAAAGTGCTATCAGATCCGCAAGACGTGTCGAGCTAGCGCCTTGCCAATTGGCAGGCGTACCCGCATACCCCCTGCGCCCTTTGAAAGTCTCAATGCACCCACCCTGGCGCAATAGCGTCCATAATGTAGTAGGGGACCGCATGCGAGAGGAGAGAGTAGTTCGACGGTGCAGATCTGTGCGGAAAAAGGCGGTAACCTGCGCAACATCGAGCCTGTTTGCCTGCTTCCAGGTTCGGTGCTATAATACGCCAACCATGGAACAGAGTGTTTTTGAGGAGTTCGTAGCCGAAGCCCTGGACGCCCTGCCCGCAGAGTTCAGGAATCGGATGGACAATGTCGACGTCGTCGTCCAGGACTGGCCCAGCCAGGACACCATGCGCCAGGCCGGCGTCACCCACCCCTCGCAGCTCCTGGGCTTTTACCACGGCGTGCCGCTGACCGAGCGGACCCAAGCCTACTACCTCGTCCTGCCGGATAAGATCAGCATCTACCGCATGCCGATCTTGATGCACGCCCGCACTCCCGAGCAAGTACGCAAGATTATCCATCGTGTCCTTCGCCACGAGGTGGCGCATCATTTCGGAATAGATGACGAGCATCTGCATGAGATTGGAGCTTATTGAAGCCATGGTCTGGCTGGCTCAGGAAATGGGCCAATTGGCGTACTGACCGTGCGTCGAGAATGCCATCGCGGAATCCGTCCGCTATTCCACGAAATTGGCCATCACCTGGGTCTGGACGAAGATGAGTTGGAAGATTCGGGGTTCTGACGTCCGCTCCGCTGTCACAGCCAGGCAGCAATATCAGTCCACAGCTCTGGCATCTCCAAAAGCTGCGCAAACTCACCCACCCAGCGCCTGATCCTCTCCCGATCCAGGTCCGGGTGGCCGTCGATGATCGCCTGGATATCCAGCAGATCTTTGGGACGATGGGCAACAGCCTTCAGGATAATCAGGTCCTCTGGGGTTGGTATGCGGATGGACACAGAGCCGGCCCAGTGGACGACACTACGCTCCACGACCTCCACTTCAAAAGGCAGCGCCCCAAGTGAGACATCCACATTGATTCCACTCTCATGGTGCCTGAGAAGCAATACCCGGTGACGACGCGCGAACTCTTCCGTCTCAGGGATGCGGAAAACAAACCCCTCTTCCTTTGCGGCTGCCATCAAGCGCGGCAGGTCTGGCAGAGATAAAAGTACCATAGCATCCACGTCGGCGGTCAATCGCGGCTTGCCCAACAAGCTGGCGGCAACGCCGCCGATGACAACGCCCTGATGCTTGAACCGCGCCAGCAGCCGCTGCACAGCAGCCAGGGGAGCAAGCAGAGGTGTGAGCTCTTCGGGAGATGTCATGTCTGTGCGGCTTTTAGCTTTGCCCATCGCTCCCAGACAACCCTTTCACTTTCGTCCGATTCCAGGGACAACCCCAGACCTTTTGCCAGGCGCCAGATGGCGTTCAACTGCTGCCAGCGCAGGGCCACAGAAGCGGACCTCTGTTCCTGAAGCTCGATGGCAGCTATGGCGTGCCAGCGATCCCGGTATTCCTTTGCCTCTTGCTCGTTCATCTTCCTATTCCAGCTCTAGCGCCGCCAACCGTTCTTGCGTCGGAACCCCATCCCAAGTCCAACCGCGAGCCCGATAGTAATCCTCCAGCAAAAGGCTCTGATTGGGCAGCACGCCGGCCGCGCCACCTGACGGCCGGGGCTCGGCCAGCAGCCGCCGGGGCAGGGTGTCGTCGGCGCCGGTGACCCCCAGCCGCATGTTGATCAACCGCTTCAGGTTGATCAGCCGTTCGCCCACCTGCAGCAGGTCGCCTGCAGTCCAGTTCCAGCCGAGCGCCACGTTGACCAAATCGGCAATGTGCTGCGGTCCCACCTGGCCCTTGGAGATGAACTTGCACAGGCCTAACGGGTTGTAGACAGACATATAATTCTGAAAATCGACCGCCACCTGCCCTTTGCCGGTGCTGTCGTGATCGTCGAACGCCTCGGGGGCGTACCAACCCGGCCAGCGCACCCCATAGCCCATCCAGTAAGACAGGGCTTCCAGGTGGCAGGCGCCCCGGTTGGCAGTGGCATAGTTGGCCGCCATGGTGACAAAAGCGCGCGGATCGTGGTAGGCCATCTCCATCCCCTTGACGTGAATCGCAAACGCCTCGGCCCCCTGCCCGATGCGGGCCGCCGCCGCCCGCACCCCGCCGGCCAGCAGATCGCCGATGCCGGTCCGGTTGGCGATAGCGTGGATGGCGCCGATCATCGCCTCCGCATTGCCCCAGGTCAGGTCCAGGCCGCCGGTATCTCGCCGGGAGATCAGGCCTCGTTCGTAGGCCTCCATGGCGAAAGCAATGACCCCCGAGGTGCTGATCGTGTCCAGGCCGTAGCGGTTGCACAGGTCGTTCATTTGGGAGATGCCGTTCAGATCGTCGCACAGGCAATTTCCGCCAAAACCGGCCAGCGTTTCGTACTCTGGCCCATGGCCGTAGACGCCGGCGTACGGGCCGTCGACGATCCGCACCGTCTTGCCGCAGCCAATCGGGCAGGCGAAGCAGTGGGTGTGCCGGTCAAAGATCGTCTCGGCGATCCGCTGGCCCGAGATGCGCGCCACCTCCTCTTTCCAGCTCCCCTGCACCCAGTTCTTGAGCGGCAGGTCGCCGGCTGCTTCCGATCCGCCCACCCCGCCGGCCGTTCCAAAACGCGACAGGCCCAGCGAATTCTGCTGGATGAACTTGTTGATCTGCTGCACAAACCCGCGAAAGGCCTTGGGGTCGGGGTATTGGGGCTTGTCCTGGCCGCGCACGGCGATTGCCTTCAGGTTCTTGGAGCCCAGTAGCGCCCCCATGCCGCCTCGCCCGGCGGTCCGGGTGTGGCCCTGCCCGCCCTGCACGACGTTGGCCAGCGGTATCAGCCTCTCTCCGGCAGGGCCGATGCACGCCACCTGGGCCTTGGGGTCAGTCTCGGCTCGGACCTTTTCAAAGGTGTCGAAATGGTCGAGTCCCCACACCTGCCCGGCGGGCCGGATCTCCACCTGGCCGTCGTGGATCCACAGGTAGATCGGTTCCGCTGCCCGCCCGGTGACGATCAGACCGTCGTAGCCGGCAAAGCGCAGCTCGGCGCCCCAGTGGCCGCCCATGTTGGACTCGTTCCAGATGCCGGTCAGAGGTGACCGGCCGCACCACGAGCTGCGGCAGCCGGTCGGGGCAAAGGTGCCGGTGAGCAGCCCGTTAAAAGCCAGCAACGGACTGGCCGGATCGAGCGGGTCCAAGGCAGGGGCCATCTCCTGCCGGTAGATCTTGGCTGCCAGGCCGCTGCCCAGCAAGTAAAAGCGCAGGTCATCGTCGGCTATGGGCTCGGCATGTTGCTCGCCGGTGGTAAGATCGATTCGCAGTAACCTTCCTGCATTCGTGTACGGCATCTTTTTCACCCCCTAGAAGATAGTGGAAAAGGCGGACCGGGCCAGTTTGTCCACCGCCTCAAGCGCTATGTCTACCTCATCTGCTGTGTTCAGTGCCCCCAGGCCAAAACGCACCGTCCCTTGGGGAAATGTACTCAACGTCTCGTGGGCGGCCGGCGCGCAATGCAGCCCCACCCGGCACATGATCCCATACTCCTCGTCCAGCTCTAGCCCCACGTCCGAAGGCAGCAGGCCGGCGATGTTAAACGACACGGTGGCCGTCTGCCGGGCAGCATCCAACCCGCCATAGACCATAACGCCTGGAATGCTGTGTAAGCCGTCGATGAGCCGCCGTGTCAGCCCTACCTCGTGCTGCCGGATGGCCTGCACACCCCGATCCAGCACCCAGCGCACGCCGGCGCCCAACCCGGCCAGGCCAACGGCGTTGGCCGTACCGCTCTCGTACTTGTCGGGCAGGAAATCGGGCTGTTCCTGCCGCTCGGAACGGCTGCCGGTGCCGCCCCGCTTCAAGGGTTCCAACCGCTCAACATCCACCCGCTCGCCAATGACCAGCCCGCCGGTGCCCATCGGCCCGGCCAGGGCCTTGTGCCCGGTAAAGGCCAGCAGGTCGATCTGGTCGGCCTCGACGTCGATCGGGTAAGCTCCCGCCGTTTGGGCAGTGTCCACCAGCAGCAGGCAGCCATGGCGCCGGGCAATTGCCCCTGCGGCGCGGACCGGCAGCAAAGAGCCGCACACGTTGGAGGCGTGGTTGAGGGCGATCAGCGCCGTCTCGGGGCGGATCGCCGCCTCCAGGCCGGCCGGATCGAGAAAACCCTGCGGCGAGCAGGGCGCCACGGTCAGGGTAATACCCTCCCGTCCAGCCGAGGGCCTGGCCAATGCCCGCAGCGGCCGCATCACCGCGTTGTGCTCCATGCTGCCGGTGATCACGTGGTCGCCGGGGCGCAGGTAGCCGCGCAGGGCCAGGTTCAAAGCCTCGGTCGCGTTGGCGGCAAAAACTATCCGCAGCGGATCGCGGACGTTGAACAGCTCAGCAAGCGACTCTCGCGTCTGGTAGACGATCCGCCCGGCCTCGACAGACAGCCGGTGCCCAGACCGTCCCGGGTTGGCCCCAACCTCGTTGAGAAAATGCAGCATCGCTTCGGCCACGCCCGGCGGCTTGGGCCAGGAGGTGGCGGCGTTGTCGAAATAGATCATCTTGATACAGCGGCGTGCAACGCCGCGCCCAATGCCCCCATTATCTGCGGATTGTCCGGCACATGGACCGCTACCCCCATGGCCTCGGCGAAAAGCTGGCGGAGGCAGGGGTTCAAGGCCACGCCGCCGGCAAAGACGAACCGCTCGCGCACGCCGACGCGCCGAACCATGCCCCCCACCCGGTCGACGATAGCCCGGTGCAGGCCCAGAGCCACGCGCCGGCTGTCCTCGCCACGGGCGACGAGCGACACCACCTCCGACTCGGCAAAAACGGTGCACATGCTGGAAATACTTACCGCCTGCCCACCGGCCGCCAGCGCATGCGGCCCCAGATCCTCCACGGCCATCCCCAGCGCATGGGCCATGTTCTCCAGAAAGCGGCCCGTCCCGGCAGCGCAGCGGTCGTTCATCTCAAAGCGCAGCACCCGCCCGCCGCGGCCGACATCGATGGCCTTGCTGTCCTGGCCGCCGATGTCCAGGACTGTGCCGACGTCGGGGTACACATGATATGCCCCCAGGCCGTAAGCCTTGATCTCCGAGATCACCTCGCCGGCCACCTCGCGCTCGGCGGCCAGGTTGCGGCCATAGCCGGTAGCCACCAGCCGGTCGTAGGTCCGATCCACGAGCAGCGCCCGCGCATTGCCCAAAGGATCGTTGCCGGTATCGACCACGGCCGACCGCACGATCTGATCCCCATCCCACTCGACCAGGGCGATGGTTCGCGAACCGATATCGAGACCCGCTACAAGCATGGCGCCCCGCCTTTTGCGCTAACCGGTCACCGGCTCGACGGCCACGTAGATCGTCAACTGGGGAAAGACCAGGCGAAACGGCTTGCCGGCCGCCAGCACGGCGCATTCCCCCTGACTCACATAGCTCACCTCCTCAGAGGGATCGTGGATCTCGACCCGGCCGTCCAGGATCCACAGCAGTCGATCGTAAGCAACCGCCTGCGGTTGGTCGCTCAACGGGCCATACCCGGCGGCGATGAGCGCCCGGCAGCCGTTCATCGGCCCCATCTCCAGGCATACGTTAGCCATACCTCCGCCCAACACCCGCCCGGCGGTCATCTTGCGCACCTTTTTCTTCAATTGTTCGACGTCCGTTACCATTAGCTGCACAGGTTCCTCCTAAAAACAAGGCCGTAGGCCATCCCGCCTATCCAGTGAGCAGATTATACTCGAAAAGCGGGGAACCGGCAAGCACAGATTCCGACTTTTGTCTGCAAAACGATGCCGTCCAGTTTGTGCTCGGGGCAAATCAGGGTATAATACAGCCTGTTATAACTAACTGTTATAGATATCATACAGTCGCAGAACCCACGAGACAGAACGGAAAGGCGGCCAAAGATGAACTTGCAGCATTTGCGCACCCTGCTGACCATCGTCGAACAGGGCAGTCTGTCACAAGCAGCCCGAGCCATGGATGTCAGCCAGCCGGCCGTCACCAAACAGGTGCAGCGGCTGGAGCAGGAGTTGGAAGCAGCGCTGCTGGTGCGGGGGCCACAGCAGCAGGTGGCGCTCACACCAGCGGGGGAACAGGTGCTGGCCTTTGCCCGTGACACCCTGACCCGCTTCGAGGCGCTCCAGGAGCAATTGGCCCTGCTCAAGGCGATCGGCCGCGGCAATCTGGCCCTGGCCGCCAGCACCATCCCCGGCGAGTACCTGCTGCCGGGTCTGTTGGCTGCCTTCCGAGAGCAGTACCCTCAGATCCAGGTGGAGGTGATCATCGCCGACACCGCCGAGGTAGCCCGCCGCGTGCTGGTCGACGAGGCCCACGTGGGCTTTGTCGGGGCTGTGGTAGACAGGCCCGGGCTCCGATTGGAACGGCTAGTGACCGACGAGGTTGTCCTGGCCGTACCACCCCACCACCCCTTCGCCGGGCGAGGACACGTAGCCGTGGAGGAACTGCGGGGACAGCCGCTCGTCATGCGCGAGGAAGGCTCGGGCACGCGAAGCAGTGTCGAAGGGGCGCTGGCCACGGCCGGCCGGGCGCTGGCCGAGAAGAACGTCGTGCTGACCCTGGGCAGCACGCAGGCCGTGCTCCAGGCGGTGGAGCAGGGGTTGGGATTGGGCTTTATCTCAGCCCGCGCCGCCGCCCAGGCCCAGGCCGATGGCCACCTGGTCTGCGTCCGGCTCGACGGCGTGGATCTCTGCCGCGATCTGTACCTGGCCTACCTGCCACAGCGCCTGGCCGATCCGGTGGTGGCCCACTTTTTGGCGTTCGCCAAGAGTCGATATCAAGTGCAGGGATAATCTCACATCTTGCCGTTGGGAGGTCGCCCGATTAGGCCTCCTCCTACAACTGCTTGAGCGGCGCAAACGACAACCGGTGGACCGAACTCGGTCCCAAAGTTGCCAGGGCGGCCTGGTGCTGTGCGGTACCGTACCCCTTGTGTCGAGCAAAGCCATAGCCGGGCAGCCGCCCCTCCAGCTCGACCATCATCCGGTCGCGGCTCACTTTGGCCACGATCGACGCCGCGGCAATCGACAACACCAGGACGTCCCCCTTGGGCAGGCTGTATTGGGGCAGCGCCACTTCGACGAGGGACAAGTGATCGATCAGCAAATAGTCGGCCGGCGGTGAGATCACGTCTAGGGCCAGGACCATCGCCCGGCGGGTGGCGGGCACAATGCCCAGCCGGTCGATCTCATCCGGCGGCACAGCGCCAACCCCTACCGCCACGGCGTATTCCCGGATGACCTCCAGCAGCGCCTCGCGCTGCTTTGGCGACAACTGCTTGGAATCGCGCACGCCGCGCAGGCGCTCCGGCAACCCCCGATCGCCGGGCGGCAGCACAACCGCAGCGGCCACCACCGGGCCGGCCCAGGCGCCCCGCCCCGCCTCGTCCAGTCCGGCCACGCGGCGGTAACCCGCCTCCCAGCGGGGGGTTTCATAAGCCAGGCTTGGCAGGATGTGAACAGTAGCCATGACAGGTCCTACAAATGTAACAAGGGCCATGCGGTGATCAAACCCCGCACGCCCCTCGTCACGGTGACGTCAAGATGCACTCTATTTCTGAGTGAGGCGCTTTTCTTTCAGGCGGACCGACTTGCCCTGCCGCCCGCGCAGGAAATAGAGCCTGGCCCGGCGGACGTGCGCATGGCGCAGCACCTCGACTTTTTCGATGCGCGGCGAATGCGTGGGAAAAGTTCGCTCGACGCCCACGCCGTGCGCGGCAATGCGGCGCACGGTAAAGCTGGCATTGACCGACCCTCTCCGGATGCGCATGACGGTTCCCCGGACCAACTGGATGCGCTCCTTGCCACCCTCGACGATGCGAAAATGGATCTGCACGTCGTCGCCCGGCCGGAGCTCGGGTACTATGGTTCTCAACTGCTGTTCTTCTACTGACCTCAATAGATCGATGCTCATGATCACGTCGTCCTTCCTACTGATTGGCAGCGGCAGATTATACCACAAGCGCGGCAGTGTGCAAAATCAGGGGCAGGGCTAGACAAATCGGCCGATAGCTGGCAGGTAGATTTGCCGGTTTGCCGATTTGCACTATAATACTGGTCGTTTGGAGAGACCGACCGTAGACGGGAGAGGAATTGATGCAGATCTTGGCCGTTGACATCGGCACCGGCACGCAGGACGTACTGCTGTTCGATACCGACAAGGAACCGGAGAATGCTCTAAAGCTGGTCATGCCCTCGCCGACGGTGCTGCTGGCCCAAGCCATCCGCGCCGCCACCCAGGCCGGCCATGACTTGCTGCTGACTGGGGTGACGATGGGCGGCGGGCCATGCGCCTGGGCTGCCGAGGATCACCTGAAAGCAGGCAGGCGGGTGTTTGCCACACCCGACGCCGCCCGCACCTTCAACGACGACCTGGAGGAAGTAGCAGCCACCGGCGTGCAGATCGTCAATGAGGAGCAGGCAGCCGACCTGTCGGGTGTCCACCGATTGGTGATGAGGGATCTGGACTATACCGCGCTGGCCCGCGCCTATGGTGTCTTTGGCGTCGATCTCGACCGGGTCGACGTGCTGGCCGTGGCCGTCTTTGACCACGGCGCAGCTCCGCCCGGCGTCAGCGACCGGCTCTTCCGTTTCGAATACCTGGCCGAGCGCATCCGCGGCGGGGCGGGATTGGCTGCGTTTGCGTTCCCAAAAGATCGGATCCCACCCAGCATGACCCGCCTGCAGGCCGCGGCTTCCACCGCCCCGGCCGGCCGGCCCGTGGTGGTGATGGATACCGCCCCGGCAGCCGTGCTCGGCGCCCTCGAAGATCCCCAGGTCGGCAGCCGCGAAGAGGCGATCGTCGCCAACGTGGGCAACTTTCACACACTGGCTTTTCACCTGCGCCGGGGGGCCATCGCCGGCCTGTTTGAGCACCACACTGGAAAGCTCAGCCAGGCACAGCTAGAAGAGCTGTTGACCCAGCTCGCCGCCGGAACGCTGTCAAACGACGAGGTTTTTGCCGGGCATGGCCACGGCGCGCTCGTCGTCGACCGGTCGCCGGCCGGGCCTGGTGGGCCGTGGGTGGCCGTCACCGGCCCGCGCCGGGGGGTGCTGGCCGACTCGAGGCTGAAACCGTACCTGGCGGTGCCATACGGAGACATGATGATGGCCGGCTGCTGGGGCCTGGTCCGGGCCTGCGCCTACCACTTGCCGTGG
This sequence comes from Anaerolineae bacterium, assembly GCA_034429215.1. GTDB lineage: Bacteria > Chloroflexota > Anaerolineae > JAAYZQ01 > JAAYZQ01 > JAFGOG01. Next base: position 19,181 of record DAOUGI010000015.1, read on the forward strand.
ACGGCCGAGGCGATTGGCAGAGCGCTCCGCCAGAGGTTATGACCGACGGCGCTGGCGGATCACTTCGTAAACCATCGCCGCCGCCGCTGCCGACACGTTGAGCGATGTGGCCCGGCCGGCCATCGGCAGGCGGACGAGGAGATCGGCCCGATCGCGGATCACCGGCGGCAGCCCGTACCGCTCGTTGCCGACCAGCAGCGCCAGGGGGCGGCGATAATCTGCCTCAAAGTAATCCTGCCGGCCGTGGGCCGACGAGGCGGCGACACACAGCGGCACCCCCGCCGTCCGGACCTGTCCAATCCAGCGCTCCAGTTCCACCGGATCGACGGGATAGATCACCGGCAAAGCAAAGAGCGAGCCCATCGTCGCCCGCACCGTTTGGGGATCGTACAGGTCAACCGACGGCGTCACGACTATTACGCCGGTCGCTCCGGCTGCATCAGCGGTGCGGATGATCGACCCCAGGTTGCCCGGATCGCTCAACTGGTAGGCGACGACGACCAGCATCTCTGCCGGAAGGGGCAGCGTTGACAAAGGGCGGTCCTTGATGCGCACCACGGCGGCGATCCCCTGCGGGTCCTCTCGATCCGAAAGGCTGCGAAACGCCTCGGCCGACAGGGCCAGGCGGCGAGCCGGATCGACCTGCTCGACGAGCGCCTGCGCCCGCTCGCTCACCAACAGGTCGGGCGCATATGCGATCGTGTCCACAGGCGCGGCGCAGGCCAGCGCCTCCTCCACAATACGGATGCCCTCGATGAGAAAATAGCCCTCCTGCTCGCGGCGCTTGCGCAGCCGGAGAGAGCGCAACAGCTTGAATCTGGGGTTCTGCAAGCTGGTGATCAACGCCGCCACACTGCCGTTATCTGTCCGCGGTCAGGCCGTTCACCTGCGGGTTCCATGACTCGGAAGCAGTGCACGTCTGTCCATCTCGCGTCATAGTCCCATCGTAATCGGTCCCACTCGAATGGACCTGCCAGCCCGACAGGATGAACGGCAGCGGCCCGTCGGCCGCGATCCATTCGCCGTTGTATTTGCGAGCCAAGTGCAAATGGGAAGATTCGGAAAAACCGCCCTCGCACGAAGGATAGCCGATCGGATCGCCCTGCTCGACTTCGGTGTCAACCGGCACGCGCCCATCGCTGGCCATGTGGAGGTAGAACAGCACCCAGCCGGTCTCCTCGTGGCCGTCTTTGTCCAGGTCGATCAGTACCTCCCCGTTCCGGCTGTATATGACCAGGCCGGACGCAGCAGCCCTGGCCGGGGATGGCGGCAGTGCACAACCGAACGGCCCGCCGGTCGGGACAAAATCGAGGGCTGCCCAGGCGCCGCCGTCCTCCCAGGCGCCGTGTGGGCCGCCGGTAAAGTGCCAGGTCTCCCCCTTGGCCCAGGGCAGCGACAGGGATGGATTGGCGAGGTCGGCCGGGATGAGCGGCTGGACCGCGTACTTGGCCGGGTCGCCGAACAGGCTCCGGTAAGTGCCGATCAAGCTGTCCGGGCCGTCGCCCACCCACGTCGTCCACTGGCTCTTGGCGGCATACAGCGATAAAAAGTATTGCAGCCCGGCCGTCCCGGCGTTCAGGTTGGACGCATAGCGGGTGGTTGTGCCATCGTCCCAGGTGATCAGCTCCATGCCCCGGCCTCGCCAGTCGTAGTAGCCCTTGTTGAGCTGATCGGCTGCCCAGGCCAACTGGTAACTGAACAGGTCCGACCGGCTGCCGTTGAGGCCCAGCGCCGCCACGACCGGGGTAGGATCGGTCACCCAGCCGCCCTTAAGCTCGATCATCGCCAGCAGCAGCCGGGGACCGACGCTGTAGTGGTGGGCTACCAGGCGCACGATCTCTGCTCCGCTCAATACCTCACCGCTGACGTTTTCGGAATAGTTAGCCAGGTAGCCGCCTTGATCGGCCACGAAAGCGGCCACGTCGAAACCGACATAGCCCGGACCGTTGACAAACTCACTGTCGGGCAAAAGCCGCGCAGCAGGCCCCGTCTCAATCTGAGGTGAGGGGATATCCAATTGCTGCCCTACCTGCAGGGCATTTGGGTCGGTGATCTTGTTAGCCCGCACAATGGCATCCACCTGGCAGCCGAAACGGGCCGCAATCCCACCCAGAGTATCGCCCGATTGGACGATGTACACCTGGGGTGGCGACGTCGGCTCGGCCGCTGCCATGCCCACGCTGGGCAGCTCTGGGATGGGGGTAGGAGTGGCCTTTGCGCTCAGTGTGCCCACAGGGCTGGAACCGGGAGTCGATGCAGCTGGGGTGTCTGACTCGTGGCGGCAGGAACTTGCCACCAGCCAGATTACCAGGACGGCAATGACGATGGGAACTATCCACCTGGCCCAAGTCGGGATCGGTAGGTGCAGACGGCGGTCCACACGAGGGTTGGTCCTTTTTGCCATGATGCCGCATTATACCACAAGTCGAGCAGATAGCACAAAATCACAGGCCCCTGCCTGGGACTTGACACCCCCACCACGAAACCATATAATGGCGCTGTGGACGACTCAATGTTGATCAACCGCGTCACAACGACCTACCTGGGCGACAACCGGGTTTCGATTGCCTCCGGCAACCGCCACTTTGTGGCCGACCAGCGCACCCTTCTGGACCGGCCGGGCGCCGGATTCTGCCCCCTGGAGCTGGTCACCGCCGCACTGGGCGCCTGAATGGCACTGACCATGGCGGCGGTCGCCGCCAGCAAGGGGATAACGCTCGGCAGGCTGGCCGTCTCGGTGGAAAGTCGCACCAAGATTGCCGACCGCAGTGCCGCCACCCACTTTTCCTGCCGTGTGGAGCTGGACGAAGGGCTCACCGCCCGCGAGCGGCGCATCCTGTTCAATTCGGCCCGCCTGTGCGAGGTGCACAAGATGCTGCAGGGCAAGATCACCTTCGAAGAAGACCTGGTAGAGGGAGAATAAGATGGACCTGGGATTGAAAAACCGTGTAGCGATCGTCGCCGCCTCAAGCCAGGGCTTGGGCAAGGCCTGCGCCCTGGAATTGGCCCGCGAAGGAGCCAGGGTCGTCATCTGCGCCAGGGACGCTGAATCTCTGGCGGCGACTGCTGCCGAAATCAGCACCGCGACCGGCGGCGAGGTTACCTGGATGGCTATCGATCTGACCGACCCCATCCAGATCCGGCATCTGGCCGACGAGGTGGTGCGCCGCTACGGCCGCATCGACATCCTGGTGACCAATGCCGGCGGCCCGCCGGCCGGCTATTTTGACGATTTTGACGACGAGGCCTGGTTCACCGCCCACCAATTGACCTTGATGAGCGCAGTGCGGCTGATCCGCGCCGTGCTGCCGGCCATGCGCGTTCAACAGTGGGGGCGCATCGTCAACATCACCTCAGTGTCGGTCAAACAGCCGCTCGACAACCTGCTCCTGTCCAACGTCTATCGGCCCGGCGTCGTCGGCCTGGCCAAGACCTTGTCAGCTCAGGTGGCCACCGACGGCATCACGGTCAACAATGTGGCGCCCGGCTATACCCGCACCGCGAGGGTGGTGCAGCTCGCCGAGGCCCGCGCCGCCCGCGAGGGCAAGACCGTGGACCATGCCCTGGCCGAGACGGTAGCCAGCTACCCCATGCAGCGCATGGGCGAGCCGGAGGAGTTGGCCGCCCTGGTGGCTTTTCTGACCTCGGAGCGCGCCGGCTACATCACCGGCACGACGATCCAGGTTGACGGCGGCTACTACAGGGGGCTCATATAATGGCGCTAACACTGCTCACCGGAGCGCCGGGCTGGCTGGGGACCCGGCTGGTTCAGGTACTGCTGGAAGGTCTGGCCGATCTACCGTCTCTGGCCACTCCGGACGGCTCGCGCCAGATCCGCTGCCTGGTGATGCCTGGCCTGGATGGCTCAGGCCTTGTCCGGGCGGACCGAGTGCAGGTAGTTCGCGGCGACCTGCGCGATCGGGAGGCAGTCAAGGCTCTGTGCCGGGACGCAGCAGGGGCCACCCTTTTCCATTGCGCCGGGCTGGTCCACCCGGCCCGATTCGTCCGCGAGCTGTTCGAGGTCAACGTGGATGGCACACGCCGGCTGTTGCAGGCCGCCGAAGACGCAGGGGTTCGCCGCGCCGTAGTGCTGTCCTCCAACTCGCCGGCCGGCAACAACCCCTGCCGGGAAGACCGGTTCGACGAGCAATCGCCTTACCGTCCCTACATGGCCTACGGACGCTCCAAGATGCTGCTGGAGCTGGCCGTCCACGAATATCAGGCCCGGGGCAAGCTGGAGACAGTCATCGTTCGCCCAACCTGGTTCTACGGCCCCGGCCAGCCGCAGCGCCAAACATCATTCCTGAGGATGATCAAAAACGGCGCAGCTCCCATCGTTGGAGATGGGGGCAACCTCCGGTCGATGACCTACATCGACAACCTGTGCCAGGCGCTGCTGCTGTGCGAGCACAACCTGGACGCGAATGGCCACACCTATTGGGTGTCCGATCTCCGGCCTTACTCGATGAACGAGATCGTAGACACCGTGGAACGGCTGATGGAGAGCGAGTTTGGGTTGGCCGTGGCCCACAAGCGTTTGCGATTGCCGTTTGTGGCCGGTGAGGTCGCCGGGTTGGCGGATGGCTTGATTCAAAAGCTGGGTCTCTACCAACAGAAGGTTCACGTACTGTCCGAAATGAACAAGAATATCGCCTGCTCGGTCGAAAAAGCGCAGCGGGAGCTGGGCTATGCGCCAACCGTCGAGCTCGAAGAGGGCATGCGGCGCTCACTGGCGTGGTGCCGGGCGCAGGGGATTGATCTGTGATTGAGAAAAAGCGAAACTGGCTGCCCCTGTTGGCCTGGTCGGGCCTGGCCGCCTTGATCCTGTTCCAGGCCTGGGCCTACTACTACCGGCTGCCTCTATCGCTGGGACCGCGTATGATCCTGCAGCCGTGGCTCCTGCAAAATCACCTAATCCTATACGAGAACATTGGCGATCAGCACATCATGGCGCTGCCCTTTTTGTTTGTGCCGCTGCGGCTTCTAGTCCCTGATGGATTGCAGTTAGCCCAGATGGTGCAGGTGGCGCTCATCTCGCTGTCGACGCTGCTCACCTTCGTGGCCGGACGGCGGGCTGCCGGCTGGCTCGGTGGCCTGCTGGCCGCCTGCTTTTTTGTCACCTGGTCACCCGCATTCGGCTTTGGCAAACTGTGGTACGAGACCTTTCTTGCTCCCCTCTATGCGTCGCTGCTAATACTCTACAACCCTCTAGCGCCCCGACGCTCGGTTACGAGATTGCTCTGCCTGGGTCTCATCGGCGGCGGCGCCATGATCACCAAACAGCATGGCGCTGTTGTCTTTGCCGCGTTTCTGCTCTGGAACGCCTTCACCGGCTGGCATGCCCACCGCCCGATACGGGAGATTCTGCGCGAGGCAGTGCTGACAGTCTTGGGGGCCGCCATTCCTTTCCTGGTATTCTTTGCTTACCAATACACCCAAGCAGGCACACTTCGGAGCTTCTGGTATTGGGCTGTGACCTACAATCTGACCAGCGATTACGCTACACTGGCTGCCCATGGCCCCGGCGTCGCGGAGGTCAGGCTCATGGCCTCCGGTTTTGTGCTGGTTCCCGCCGCCCTGTTCTATCTGCTTGGCCAGAAACGCCAGGGCAACCCGATATGGCTGACCTTGGGCTGGGGATTGGTGTTGTTGGTAACGAGCGCCCTAACGGTCTATCCGCGTTTTGAGCTGTTTCACCTCCAGGCGACTCTGCCTGTACTGGCCTGGTTGTCGGCGGTGTCCCTTGCCGCTGCCCTACAGTCCAGAAACCCCGGCCGCTCCTTCGTCACTGGTGTCGCTCTGGGTCTGGCGGTTCTGTGGCTGGTCATCTCTGCCTCGGTATACCAACCGGTTGTCGATGCCGGCCAGACCCGGAAGATATGGGAATACTCTGATCTGGTCCCCCTGGCGGCCGAGATCCGGCAGCAGATTGGACCAGACGACTGCTTCTACACCTTTCCCGACGACGAGGCGACGGCCAATCTCTACTACCTGACGCGCTGCAAGCCCAAGTTCTGGGTTTATTCCTACCCGTGGTACATGATCGACCCGGTCAAGCAGCGGATCTTGTCGGCGCTTGAGGAGGATCCCCCTCCATGGGTCATCACCTTTCCCGGCCGGTGGGAGATCGAAAAGTACGCCCCCGAGGTGATGGGCTACCTGGAAGATCACTATCGCCGCGAGGCTGAGCTGCATTGGGCGCAGGGAGAAGCCTGGCTGCTTAAACGCCTGCCCTAATTGGCGACGGCACGACAGGCGCCGTCAGTGACCAAGGACGCGGACCGACTCTTCACGCGGCTGAGTCTTGAGCTCGACCGCGCCCAGCCGCTGCAAGAGCCGGGAAGCCTGGTCCCATCTATCCCGCATGCGGGGCTCCTTGACCTTCCACCTGCCCTGAAGCTGATAGATCACCAGCGCGCTGTCGCCGCGCACCTCGACGGCATATTCCCGGGGGTGCCGGCCCGCTTCCTCGATGCGGCCGATCAGATCGCGCAGGGCGGCAATCAAGGTGTCGTATTCTGCCTCGTTGTTGGTATAGCCGTCGCCAAACTCGATCCGTTCCAGGCGCTGGGCGCCGTCCTTGGTGCGGGTGATGGCATAGCTGCCATAGCCGGGGCCGGGGTTGCCCTTGCTGCCGCCGTCGAAAATCAGCACATAGTCGGGCTGTCGCGGGCCTGAAGGGAGAAAAGATAGCTGCTCCGTCCGGGCAGGCAGGTCGCCTAGCTCGGCCAATAGCCGGAGCAGGCGCTGCTTGTCTGCCGGCGGCAGCGTCGCTATCGCCTCGGCGATCTCCTGAACCCTGTCCATGCCTGGGCTGGGCTCTAGTTCGCCGGCTGGGCGTCGGACTGGCCGGTCATGACGTTGTAAAGATAGTCCAGGTTGGCCTGGTGCAGCCGCTGCACAAGCCCGCCCAGCGGAATGCGCGACTTGCCGCACGACTCGATATCGATGCTCTTCAAAGCGGATCGGGGCCGGCCCATGTCAACGGCAGCCCGCACATGCTTCTCGATCGCCTGCAAATAGCCCAGGCTGCTGTCGATCGTCTCGTCTACCTCTCCCCGCAGCAGCACACCGCCGTGGCCCTGAATGATATTCTCCAGGCTCAGGCTCTTGATCAGCTTAAGCGACTCCTCCAGTTCGGTGGCATCTCCCTTGACGACGAGCGGCACCGGCGTCACCGTATCGCTGGCCGCCAGTACCTTGTCCTCGCGCACGTGGACGATAACCCCATCGGGCGAATGGCCCGGCGCGTGGATCAGGTGGATCGTCTTTTCCCCCAACCGCAGCAGCATCTCGGTCTCGAACACAAGCTGGGGGATGCGCAGCTGCACCGGGGCCAGCTCAGGTGTCTGCGACTTGGCTTTGGCTAGGCTCTCCTGGCCCACCTTGAGCAAGGTATCGCGGCACAGCCTGTGAGAGACCAACTCCGCCTCGGGAAAGAGGTAGCTGCCGTAGATATGATCGGCGTGGTGATGGCTGTTGACTATATATTTTATCCCATGTGGGCAGCGCCGCGCGGCAAACTCGCGGATCTGTTTGGTCTCTTGTGGAAAAGGCAGTGTGTCGATCAAAACACAACCTTCCGGCGTTATGACGATTGTTGCCGACACCTCGACGTATAGGTCGCTGATGAACACGTACACGTCTTCGGTGACACGTTCCCTCTGCATGATGCCTCCCGGGGCTCTTGGCTGTGGTCTAGGATATCACAAATGGGGCCAGTTGTCAAGGGCTATGAAAACGGTTATTTTAGATTTGGAACCACTGAAACGCTGACAACGCTAATGGATGGCGTTCAGTGCTTTCATCCTCCTCAATACTTCAGTGGTTCCGGCAATCGGTGTAGACACCCACCGCAAAGTGTGTTATACTGGCGAAGATGGCCCCGGCGTAGGGCAAGCGCCGGCTGGGCGTGGGCCGGGAGCGCACCGGGCATCACCCGCCCAACAAGCGGAGGGGTTATAATAGAGTCAGCTTTCTGACAGGAGAAGTCAATGCTCGCCCGTGCACGCCGGCGCCGCCCGCGACCGAAGGGAGTGGCGATGGGCATCCTTGTGGTAGCGATCGCCGTAACCGGCCTGGGGCTGTACCTCTGGCTGGTGTCCGGTCTGCCCGCGGTCGACGACCTCAGCGGCTACACGGTCATGCCCAGTAGTTATGTCTACGATCGGTATGGCCGGCTGCTGTTCGAGATGCTGCCGCCCCACACCGGCAGCCACTCCTCCGTCCCCTTGGCCGAGATGCCCGAAGCGCTGCGCCAGGCGACCATCGCCACCGAGGATGCCAACTTTTACACCAACCCCGGCGTGGATGCGGTGGCCATCATCCGCGCGCTCTGGATCAACCTGCGCGGCGGTGAGATCCTGTCGGGCGGCAGCACCATCACCCAACAACTGGCCCGCAACCTGCTGTTAAGCCCTGAAGAACGGTACGAGCAGACGTTGAAGCGCAAGCTGCGCGAGGCGATACTTGCCTGGCGACTGACACAGCACTATACCAAAGACGAAATCCTGGCCCTGTACCTAAACGAGATCTATTATGGCAACTTGGCCTACGGGGTGCAGGCCGCAGCGCAGGCCTATTTCGACAAGGATGTGCGCGACCTGGACCTGGCCGAGTGCGCCCTGCTGGCAGGGTTGCCCCAATCTCCACCCTACTACAACCCGCTCGAAAACCTGAAAGCGGCCAAGGCCCGCCAGGCCATCGTCCTGGGCCTGATGGTCAAGCAAGGCTTTGTCAGCACCGATCAGGCCCGGATGGCCAAGGAGGAAAAGCTGTATCTGGCCTCGGCGCCGTTTGACATCCGGGCTCCCCACTTTGTGATGTATGTCCGCGGCCTGCTGGAGCAGGAGCTGGGCCTGGCCCGCCTGGAGCAGGGCGGACTCAAGATCTATACCACGCTCGACCTGGACCTGAACGAGACGGCCCGCGACGTGGCCCGCTACCGGCTGGAGCGGCTGGCCGAATGCGACGGTCAGGTACAAGACTGCCCGCCCGGCGGCCGCAACGTGCGCAACGCCGCCCTGATCGCCATCGACCCGCAGACGGGCGAGATCTTGGCCATGCTGGGCAGTCCCGACTATTTCTCGGTCCGGATCGACGGAGCGGTCAACGGCACCACCGCCCTGCGCCAGCCCGGCTCATCGATCAAGCCGATCACCTACGCCGCCGCGTTTGCCAGCGGCAAGCTGACGCCGGCGACGATGATGCTGGATGTGCGCACCTCATTCGTGACGCGCGAGGGCGCCTCGTATGTACCGCTGAATTATAACCTTCAATTTCGCGGCCCGGTCCGCCTGCGCGAGGCCCTGGCCTCGTCCTACAACCTGATGGCGGTCAAGGTCCTGGATGCGGTCGGCATCGAAGCGATGACCGGCCTGGCCCGCCGGATGGGGATCGCCACCTTTGACGATCCCGACCGCCTGGGCCTTGCGGTGACGCTCGGCGGCGGTGAAGTGCGGCTGCTGGAGCTGGCCGCGGCCTATGGCGCCTTTGCCAATGGTGGTCACCAGGTCCGGCCCAAAGCAGTCCTGCGCGTCGAGGATGTCAATGGGCAGATCCTGTGGTCGCGAGGTTCGTTCTCCTCATCTGCCGGGACGGCAGAGGGAGCGCGGGTGCTCGACGAGCGGGTCGCCTATCTGATCAGCGACATCCTGAGCGACGACCTGGCCCGCATCCCCAGCTTTGGCGACGGCAGCGTGCTGGAGCTGACCCGGCCGGCCGCAGTCAAGACCGGCACGACTACCGACTTTCGCGACAACTGGACGCTGGGCTACACGCCCGACCTGGTGGTGGGGGTGTGGGTTGGCAACGCCGACAACGAGACGATGCGCGACATTTCAGGGATCAGCGGCGCGGCGCCGATTTGGCATGATTTCGTGGAGGCCGCGCTCAAGGGACGGCCTGTCCGCAAGTTCCAGCGGCCGGATGGGCTGGTAGAGGTAGAGGTGTGCGCCCTGTCAGGCCTGCTGCCCGAGCCGGACTGCCCGCACCGGGTCACCGAGCTGTTCCTGGCCGGCACCGAGCCTGTCGAGCCGTGCACCATGCACCGGCGCATCGCCGTCGACCGCGCCACCGGCCTGCGCGCCGCTGCCGCCACCCCACCCGACCAGATCGTCGAGCGGGTGTATACTGTGCTCCCGGCCGAGGCCCAGGAATGGGGACGACAGCAGGGGATCCAGGAACCGCCGCTTACAGAGCCATCAGCCGTCAGCTATCAGCCGCCGGCCATCAGCGACCAGCAGACAGCAGATTCCAAGTCGAAAATCGAGAATCCAGAATCGATCCTGATGGTTGGCCCTGATGCGGGAGCGGTCTATCAATTGGATCCCGCGCTGCCGCGGGAATCGCAGCGGATCGTGGTGTCGGCCGTGGCTAAAGACGGGGTGAAGCTGGTGGAGGTTGTCTTGTATGTGGACGACCACGTCCTGGCCCGCTTCGGCGCGCCGCCTTACAGGGTAATGTGGCAGTTGGAAGCCGGTGAGCACCGCTTCTGGGCTGAAGGGGTTGATGCCGGTGGAAATCGCATCCAAAGTGAAAAAGTGGGAGTCAATGTTCAGAAGTAACTTTGGGCTTCCATCCGCCAACAGCCGACGGATAAATAACAGCCGATAGCTGACTGCGATAGCTACCAGCTGACCGCTTTGATTGAGGAAGGAGTAGATGACAATGAAAACGGGGGCATACATGAACAAAGCGCTATCGATCCTGATCCTGCTCGCCATGGTGCTAAGCGCGTGCGCGCAGGCCACTCCGGTGCCGACCGTCCAGCAGGCGCCGACGGCCGTGCCGACCAAGGCAGCGACGGCTACCCCGGCGCCGCCGACCGCCACGCCGATGCCGCTGCCGCCGGCGCGCCTGCTGCAGCGCAGTCCGGCGCCCGGTGAGGAGCAGCCGGTCGACGCACCGATCGAGGTGACCTTTGACGAGCCGATGGACCAGGCCAGTGTTGAGGCAGCGTTTACCATCTCGCCGACCGTCAAGGGCACATTCGACTGGCCCGACGAGCGCACGGTGTCCTTTACGCCGGCCAAGAAGCTGGAGCGGGGCACCCGCTACCAGGTCACCATCGCCGCGACGGCGCGCAACGCCGAGGGGCTGGCGATGGAGGAGTCGGCCGCTTTCGACTTTAGCACGACCGGCCTGTTAGAGGTCAGCCAGGTGCAGCCCACCCCCGATGCCAACGAGCTCGACCCCGATACGCTGGTGACGGTCGTCTTTAACCGGCCGGTGGTGTCGCTGACGTCGATCAGCCAGCAGGTCGCGCTGCCCTCTCCCCTGACCTTCATGCCGCCGGTGCGCGGCGAGGGTGAGTGGCTGAATACATCGATCTATGTCTTCCGGCCCGCCGAAGGGCTGCTGCCGGCGACCGAATACCAGGCCCGCATCGCAGCCGGCCTGACCGACACGACCGGCAGCGTCCTGGAAGAGGACTATGTCTGGACATTTAGCACGCTGCGCCCGGCCGTTCTTGCCACATGGCCCGAGGACACCTTCTCGTACATGGGGCCAACCGACCCGATCAGCGTCACCTTTAACCAGCCGATGGACCACGCTTCGGTCCAGGCCCACTTCTCACTCAAAAGCGACGGCAAGACCATCCCCGGCGCCTTCCGCTGGCAGGGAGGCAAGACGCCCATCGCCGCAGAGGCGATGATCTTTACGCCTGACGAGCCGTTGCCTCGCAACGCCACATTCACAGCACAGGTGACAACCGGCGCCGAAGCCAAGCTGGGCGCCGCCGGCACGGCCGAAGACTATGTGTGGAACTTTACCACCGTCAAGGATCCCGGCGTCGTGCGCACCGGACCGTCGGACGGTAGTAAGGACGTCTCACCCTACAGCAGCCTGTACATCACCTTTGCCAGCCCGATGGAGCGCGAGGGCTTTCTCGATCACCTGACCATCCTGCCTCAGGCCACTACGGTCTATACCTACTGGGAGGAGTACGACTCGAAGGTCCAGATCTCTTTCCAGCCCAAGCCGGCAACGGCCTACAGCGTTGCCCTGGACGCCGAAACACCCGACAAGTACGGGGCCAAGCTGGGCAAGCCGCTCAGCATCCGCTTCACCACCGGCGACCTGGACCCCTTCGCCGGTCTAAACACCACCGGCTCGACCGGCACCTACTCCACCTACACCGACACCGTCATCTATGCCACCTATCGCAACGTGTCGCGGCTGGACCTGGGCCTGTACCGCCTGAGCCCAGAAAGGTTCATGTTGCTGAACGGTTTCGGCGAGCAAAGCATAGACCGGTATGTGTTCAGCCAGGACGACCTGGTGCGAAGCTGGTCCCAGCCGGTCAAGGCGCCGCGCAACACGGGCGCACTGTTCCGTTTCGAGCTGACCGGCGCCGATGGCCGACCCCTGCCTGCCGGGCTATACTACCTGCAACTGACCGCGCCTGAGGTGCAAAAGATGCCCAACGGCATGCCGTCGCGCTACATCTTTGTCAAGTCAGGGATAAACCTGACCTACAAGCAGACCGACGACGAGGCGATGGTGTGGGCCACCGACCTGGCCACCGGCCAGCCGGTGACCGGCGCGGCCGTGGGCTTTTACTACAACCGGCAAACCACAGCCGGCACTACCGGCATCACCGACGCAGATGGCATCTTCCTGGCCAAAGGCCTGCCCAACAGAGGGCTGTGGGAAGCATCATTTGCCATGACCGGCCAGCCGGGCGACGACGACTTTGCCATCGCCTACAGCAGCTGGGACGACGGCATCCTCCCCTGGGACTTTGGCGTCGAGTCAGAGTGGTGGAACTCTCGCTACCAGGGTTATCTCTACACCGACCGGCCGATCTACCGCCCCGGCCAAACCGTCTACTTTAAGGGCATCCTGCGAGCCGACGACGACGCCCACTACAGCCTGCCCACCGACGTCAAGTCGGTAACGGTACTGGTCAACGATCCGCAGGGCAAGGAGCTGTTCAAGAAAGAACTCTCTCCCAACGACATGGGTACCTTCTTCGACGAGCTGACGCTGGATGCTGAGGCGCCCCTGGGCTACTATTATATGTGGTTTGAGAACCAGGCTCTGGAGATCAACACCGGCGCCGGCTTCCAGGTAGCCGAATACCGCGTGCCCGAATACCAGGTAGCGGTCACGACCGACCGCGACGCCTACATGTCGGGCGACACCATCGCCGTCAGCGCTGAAGCAACCTACTACTTTGGCGGGCCGGTTACCAACGCCGCCGTCCACTGGTCGGTGCTGTCCGACAACTATTCCTTCAGCTACCAGTGCCCGGCAGGTCAGCCGTGTCCCTGGTACGATTGGACCGACTATGACTGGACCAGCTATGCCGGCGAAGAGTATGGGGGCTATGGCGGCCTGCTGGCCGAGGGCGACGCCGAGACCGACGCCCAGGGCCGGGTAACCTTCAAGATCCCGGCCGACATCGGCGACAAGAGGCAGAGCCAGGTCTTTACTATCGAAGCCAGCGTCACCGACATCAACGGCCAACAGGTGAGCAACCGCACCGGCGCCATCGTCCACAAGGGCGAGTTCTACATCGGCGTGGCGCCGCGCGGCTACCTGGCCGAGGCCGGCGAGCAGAAACAGTTCGACCTGCTGACGGTGGACCGGGGCGGCGAACCGGTGGGCGACGTGGACCTTACGGTCACTTTGTTACAGCGCCGCTGGTACAGCGTCCGCCGCCAGGCCGAAGACGGCCAGTTCTATTGGGACTGGACGGTCGAGGAGATCCCGGTAATGACCACCACGGTGACCACCGGCGACGACGGCAAAGCAGTGGCGGCCCTTACCCCGAAAAAAGCCGGCGGCTACAAGGTGCGGGCCATCGGCCGCGATGCGCAAGAGAACGAGATCCGCACCGCCACCTACTTTTGGGTGTGGGGCGGCGACGAGTTCGTGAGCTGGCAGCAGGATAGCAACAACCGGATCACCCTCATTGCCGACAAAAAAGAGTATGAGGTAGGCGACACAGCCGAGATCCTGATCCCGTCGCCCTACAGCGGGACGGTACAGGCGCTGGTGACGATCGAGCGCGGCCACCTGGTGCAGGCCGAGGTCCGCGAGCTCAAGGGCAACAGTGAAGTGCTGCGCGTGCCGATCACCGCCGACTATGTGCCCGACATCTTTGTGTCGGTGGTCATCGTCCAGGGGTCAGAGCAGGCGCCCGACGGCCTGGCCGGCTTCAAGATGGGGCTGATCAAGCTGCCGGTGGCGGTGGCCGCCAAGGAGCTGACCATCACCCTGACTCCCGACAAGGACATGGCCAAGGGCGAGCACTATGGCCCGCGCCAGACGGCCACCTACGACCTGCTGGTCACCGACAATGCCGGCGATCCGGTCCAGGCCGAGCTGTCGCTGCGCCTGGCCGACCTGGCGGTGCTGGCCCTGGCCGGAGACCAGGGCACGAGCCTGGTGGATACCTTCTGGCGCAGCCGAGGGCTGGGCGTCCGGACCAGCATGGCGCTGGTAGTGGCCATGGAGCCATACAACCGCGAGATCAAGCCCGGGTTGAAGGGCGGCGGCGGCGGCGAGGAGGGCGGACTGGTCCGCAGCCGCTTTGCCGACACCGCCTTCTGGGACCCGACGGTGCGCACCGGCAAGGACGGCAAGGCCCAGGTGACAGTCGAGCTGCCCGACAACCTAACCACGTGGCGGATGCAGGCCAAAGGCATCACCGCCGACACGCTGGTGGGCCAAACGAACGTCGACATCCTGAGCAGCCTTGACCTGCTGGTCCGGGCAGAGCTGCCCCGTTTCTTCGTGGTGGGCGACGAGGCCCAGATCGGCACGATCGTCCACAACAACACCAAGGACAAGCTGTCGGTCGACGTCAACATCGCCGTCACTGGGCTGACCCTCGACGGCCCGGCCAGCCACACAGTCGACATCGCGGCCGGGGACAAGGCCGAGGTCACCTGGCCGGTCACGGCGCTGCCCGGGAGCGAGGTCAAGGTCCGGATGTGGGCCAGCGGCGGCGATCTGTACGACGGCCGCGAGGACACGCTGCCGGTGTACCGCTACTCAACACCGGAAGTGGTGGCCACCGCCGGCCGCCTGTCGGAAGCGGGTCTGCGGCAGGAGATCGTCCAGCTGCCGTCCAACCTCGATCCCGACCTGGGCGAGCTGACGATCCAGATCGATGGCTCGCTGACCGCCGCCACCCAGGATGCCCTGTCCTACCTGGAGCACTACCCTTGGGAGTGCACCGAGCAGACGGTCAGCCGCTTCCTGCCCAACGTCCTCACCTACCAGGTGCTGGACGAGATGGGTCTGGCCGATCCCGAGCTGCAGCAAAAACTGGCCCAGATGGTGGGCGTCGCCCTGCAAAAGCTCTATGCCAAGCAGCATTACGACGGTGGCTGGGGCTGGTGGACGAACGATACCAGCAACCCATACCTCACCGCCTACGTGCTGCACGGCATGTTGGAAGCCCACCGCGCCGGATTCATCGTCGACAAGAAGGTAATGGCCGAGGGGGCCTCCTTCCTGCGCGACAACCTGCCTTCAGTCAGCCAGGTAGACACCCACTGGGAGGCAAACCGGCTGTCTTATATGCTGTACGTACTGGCCGAATATGGCACAACCTTTGACTCCTACCTGAGCGGCTACCTGGGGATCGCCATCCGCCTGTTCGATGACAAGCGGCACCTGCTCGACCACTATGGCCAGGCCTACCTGGCCGTGGCCCTCAGCCTCTTGGAGCCAGACGAGCTGCAGCGGGTGAACACCCTGCTCGGCGACCTGACCAGCGCGGCGGTGATGAGCGCCACCAGCACCCACTGGGAGGAAGCCAAGCCCGACTACTGGAACATGAACACCGACATCCGCTCGACGGCCATCGTGCTGTGGACCATGTCGCGGCTACAGCCCGACAGCGACCTGCTGCCCAACGCCGTCCGCTGGCTGATGGCGGCGCGCCAGGAAGGCCACTGGGAATCGACCCAGGACACCGCCTGGTCGCTGCTGGGGCTGGTGCAGTATATGCGGGCCAGCAGCGAGATGGAGGGCGATTTCAGCTATGCCATCTACCTCAACGGCGAGAGCCTGGCCAGCGGCGAGGTGAACAAGGAGACGATCGCCGAGAGCCGCAAACTGCAGGTAGAGATCACCAAGCTGCTGGTCGACGAGGCCAACCGGCTGGTGTTCGAGCGGCAGGCGGCCCAGGCAGGACAAACCAGCAAAGGGCAGCTCTACTACTCCTCCTGGCTGCGCTACTACCTGCCTGCCGACCAGGTGCAGGCACTGGAACGGGGTATCGTCGTCGCCCGGCAGTACAGCCCGGTGGGCAGCCCCAAAAAGTATATTACCGGCGCCCAGGTAGGCGATGTGATCCAGGTCAAGCTGACCATCGTCGCCCCTACCGACCTATACTACGTGATCGTCGAGGATCCGCTGCCGGCCGGCTGCGAGGGGGTGGACATGAGCCTAAAGACGACCAGTGTCGTCGGCGAAGCGCCCGAGCTGCATAACCTGAGCGCCGAGCAGCAGAACCGCTGGATGTGGGACTATGGCTATGGCTGGTGGTGGTTCTCCAACTCGGAGATGCGCGACGAAAAGGTAGCGCTGTTCGCCGACTATTTGCCGCGCGGCACCTACGAGTACACCTACCTGATGCGGGCCAGCCTGCCGGGCGAGTTCCAGGTCATCCCGACCACCGCCTACCAGATGTACTTTCCCGAGGTCTTTGGCCGGAGCGACGGAGCCAGGTTCACCGTCGAGCCATAGATCCTGGCGCACGACCGCCGACGCATCCGAGAGGGTCGGCAACGGCTTGGTGTACCACGCCGCCTGGGTGTCGGCGACCACTGCCAGCTTGCGATCAGGCAGCCGGCACCGCACCTGTAGCAGCATTGTGGGCAGGGTAAGCATTTGGTCAATCTCTTGCCGGAGATGGGCCAAAGCTTACCCTGCTTTCTCATTTTGTCAAGTGCCATCCGTCAAGTCTGACCAAGGGTTTTGGAACCCTCAAGGTCTTCGCCGAAGGCTGACAGCTCTTAATGCCTCGCCCTCAGCGTTGGCCCGGCCTTGACCTGAATTGGCCCGTGCGTGGTGGTGTGGCCATAGATGTCGACATCCTCCAGCAGGTAGTAGTAGGTCTGGCCGGCTTCCACGGCGGCGTCGAGCCACACATACACCCAGCCCATGGGCGACCCCGGCGCCTGGCTGGGGATCATCTCGTCGTTCAGCTTGGCGTACGAGCCGTCGGCCGCGTTGGCGCGGTAGAGGTTAAAGCCCAGGTTGTCGATCTCGGTCACCGTCTCCCACTCGACGTGGATGGCCAACCCCTCCGGCCAGCCCTCGAACCGGGTCAGCTCGACGGCGGTGGGGGCCGGTCCCTGACCATCCTCGACCTCACCGCCAGCCGCCTGGCCGAACGAGTCGGCGTCGCGGGCTTCGATGCCGCTCGGGCCCGTGGTGCTGTCGTACAGGCGGGCGCGATAGTATGGCGCCTGGGGTTGGCCGGCCGGGACGTTGACCGTGATATCGTTGTCGCCGTTTGCCACTGTGCCGTCGTACTCCAGCTCGCCATCGGCCAGATCAAAGGTGCCGTCGCCGTTCCAGTCGAACCACAGCCGCAGCCAGCGGCCGTTAGTTCCCGTGCCCTGGACATTGACCCGCACGGTGCTGGGCAAACCAGTCTTGAGGCCGCTGGGGAACGACACCCCGTCATCGCTGTCATCGGTGCCCGGGGCAAAACCGGTGTCGGCCGTCCACAGGGTGCCGAGCCGCAGCGCGCCACTGCCGGTGTGCCAGGCGATGCCGTAGCTGCTGGACAGGTCGGAATAGTCGGCGGTGGTCGGGGTTACATCCAGGCACTGCTCGATGCTGACGTCGTCCACGAGAAAACTGCTGTGGGGCAGCTGGTTATCTGTATCTGCCCAAAAGCGTAGCTCCGTAGCGCCGCTGTAGGCGCTCAGATCGATAGCAGTGGCCGCCACGAACCCGCCCGTGTTGGTGGTGCTACAGAGCTGGTTGGTGCGGACAGACATACCGTTAATTCTCACCTCCGCCCGTTCGTTGGCATTGCAGGTTGTCCTGGTCGAGCTGATCCAATACCAGTAGTTTAGCATGACGCTGGTCGCCCCAGGGTCGATGGTCACTGACTGCCACACTTGAGAGGTCTCGTTAGAGGCTCCGCCCATCCAAGCAGAATAAGAGCCACTCCTAGGGTAGTCGGTCGTGACCACAGCATACCCCCCTGTTGAGCTCTCACTCCAGCCCACATTGCGACCGCCCTCAAAGCCAGGGTACAGGAGAAGCTCTGTGCACGCCGGCGGCGCTGCAGTCCTAAACGCCCGCATAGCCGGGGTTTCAGCACCGCACGCGTTGTTGGCCCATACTCGCCAGTAGTAAACCGTGTCGGAGCCAAGCATTGCGCCACTGTAGCTCGTGGTGTCGGCGGCTAACGCAGCCGAGCGGACGATGGTGGCAAAGTCCGGATCGGTGGCGATTTCGATGGTATAGCCTGCCTCGTTGGCGACATTGCTCCACATAAACGTGGGCGTCAACGCCACGCCTGTCGCCCCGTCGAGGGGCGTGGACAAGGCAGTGGCACCTGGCTTGGCCGCGGACAGGTTGAGGGTCACATTGTCCTGGTGGGTGAGCGCCCCGGCTGTGCCGATGAGGTCGATGGTGTAGGTTCCCGCGGTCACCCCAGTGGTGCCGATCGTCAAGACACTGCTGCCCGGTGGATCATTGATGGGGTTGACGCTCCACGATTCGGTAGCCCCGGTTGGCAGGCCGCTAGTGCTGAGTGTCACAGAGCCGCCGAATCCGGCGATCTCGCCCATCGCCACGCTGTAGAGGGCGTCGGCCCCCACACAGGCGCCTTGGCTTTCGGGTGTGGCCGCCAGGGTAAAGTCGGGGGAGCAATAGTTATCCGGCATGTCGACCACTAGCGCATATCCCGGCCTGGTTCCCTGTGGCACGTTATAGCCGCTGACGGTGATTGTCCACTCGCCGGCCGCTGGCGATTGGAGGTAGATGCTTTCCACGTTGTTCACGCTGTCAGCCGAACCACCGCTCGTGCTCCAGCCATTGGTGAACACATTGCCACGGTAGACCGTGCTGTCCGGCGCGGTCACGGTCAAGTTCAGGTTATTGACCAGTGCCCCGCCGGACACCGTAGTGCCAGGGTAATCAGTCCAAACCAGGGTAACCTTCAGGGTAGGCGCAGTGCACACCTCGTAATTGTAGGTATGGCTGCCGCCGGTCTGCAGGCCACTGCCATCAGCGATGTCGTGATAGGCATGGCTGCCATCGGTGGCGTTGGCCACATTCACCCGGCCCCAGCCCTGGATCGAGTTCGGCAGTTGGGGCTGTTGCTCCAGAGGGCTGGAATACTGACCCGGGTGTATGTTGACGGCCGAGTTGATGAGAGTTGCTTTGATCAGCGCCGAGCTGGGCGTAACCCCCTCGATATCGGTATACCAGTCGCGGATGAGGGCGACAGCCCCTGCCGTCAAGGGAGTGGACATGCTAGTGCCGCCCATATACTGGTAGTATTGGCTCGGCCCGGCTCCCCAACCGCTGCCCACCCCGGTGGCAGCCTGTGACTTGGTCGACAGGATATTCGACCCAGGCGCGACGACGTCCGGCTTGAGCCGACCACCATCGGTCGGTCCCCGGCTGGAAAAGGCCATCATGCCGTCCTCATTGTCCGATATGCGATCGCTATTGATAGGATCCACGGGGTAATCAGACCAACAGGTGCCCCAGGTAGAGCAGGGGCCGCCAGGGTTCAGCCCACCGGTGAGGCGATAGTTCTCAGAGCCCCCTACGGTGATGCAGTTCTTGGCCGTGCCCGGGGCGCTCATGGAGTCAGAGTCGATAAAACCGTCCGAATTGCTGTCGATCCCCTCATTGCCGGCCGCGAACAGGATGGTATATTCTTTGTGGTTCCACATGTATTCATCGGTATTCTGCGAATCTGTGGTGTATTGGCCACTAACCGCTGCCCCCCAGCTATTGGTGTGAATGTGCGCGCCCGCCGTCTGTGCCTGAGCAAAGAGGTCATTGAGGTCGGTGGGCAATCCACCAAGGCCGCAGGAACTATCCATGACAGACTGGAAAACCAGGCCGGCCTGCGGCGCCAAACCGGCGTACGAGCCGCCATAGCTGGGCATACCAGTACTGCCCGAGCGGCAACCGTTGCCCAGCACCGAGCCGGTCACGTGCGTGCCGTGACCGCCGGAAGACGTCCCGCAACTATCGCTCCAGTTGTTGGTCCGGCCCAAGGCGAAGGTAGCCTTGATGCGCCCCGTACCCGTGCAGCCGGTCGGGCTGCCCAGGAAATCCTGGGCCAGAGTGCTTAAACTGCCCGTATCGAGTCCGGTGTCGCTCACGGCCACCACCTGACCAGCGCCGTACAGCCCTAGGTCACTCCACACTGTCTCGGCGTCCATGATCGTGCTGCTGCGCGCCACGTCGTTGAAAAGCACACGCTCGTAGAACGGCTCGATCCAGCGCACAGCCGGAACGCGGGCCAGCGCGTCCAAATGCGATGCGTCAATCGTCAAGCGCATCAAGCCGCCAATCGACTGTTGCGAGCGGCTCTGCACCTGAGCACCAAGCTGCACAAGCTGTTCCAAAACAGCATCTACTGGCTCGGTGGGAAAAGTCTGAACATTCAGGTCCAGCAAACCATCGGCATCTGCCAGGTCAGGGCTGAGCTTGTAGGCCGGCTCGTACGGTCCGATCCACACCACCTCGGCCAGCTTTTCCACCCTGGCCCGCGTGGCCTCGTCCATATAGACCACAAAGGCGAAATCGGGTATGTAATCGAGCACTGTGCCGCCGAGCGAGATGACGGCAGCCTTCCACTCTTCGTAGATCGGGCCCTGGAACTGGACGATGTGGTAACCGGGACCGTCCTGAGCATCCCTGCCAACGGCCAATTCCGGCGATATGGTCAAGGTCTCACCCTTGACCGGCACAAAGGTTCCCACCAGCAGCCGGATCGGGTTGCCAGTGTATCGCTCTGGCGCCTGGGCGCTTTCGCCGGGAACGCTGACTCCAAAAAGGACAATCCCCACCAATCCGACCAGCACCAAACAGCGAATAGTTTTGTTCACAGCACACGACCTCCTTGTCGAAGATATGTTTCCTCCTCTCCCCTCCGTGCAGCTCACCCTAATGCCCTTATCGGGTATTGCTATTCTAGCATGCGGCGCACCCCAGGTCAATAGGAAAGAAGTACAAAAGGCCCCAAGGGTTTGTCGAAACCCTTGGGGCCCATGCTGTCTATCTAGGTTCTAGACCACGAGCGCTTTGACCGCCAGCTCGGCCAGGCCCATCACCTGCACCCCCAGCTCATAGTGCTCGCTCAGCTCGGTGAGCTGGTGCCGGCAGTTGTCGCACGAGGCGATGACCATGCTCGCCCCGGTAGCCCGCACCTGCTCGGCCTTGGGCCCGCCCGCCTTGAGGCGGATGTCCTCCCACTCGGGCATGGCCACCAGGCCGCTGCCCGCGCCGCAGCAAAAGCCGCGTTCGCGGTTGGGGGTCATCTCCCGGAAATCCTCGACGGCGGCCCGCACCACCCGGCGCGGCTCTTCGAACAGCCCGCCCTTGCGGCCCAGGTTGCACGAGTCGTGCAGCGTCACCGGCTCGGGGTTGTTGGCCCGGTTCAGATTGAGCCGGCCGGCGCGGACATATTCGTCCATCACCTCCAGGATGCTGCGCACCCGGAAAGGCAGCGGCCCGCCGAACCACTTGGGTGCCTCCCAGCGCATGGCGTGGTAGGCGTGCCCGCACTCGGCCAGGACGATCTCCTCCACCTTGAGTCGTTTCGCTTCATTCAGGATCCGCTCGGTGATCCGCTTGGCCTTGGGGACGTCGCCGATGTAGGTGGCATAGTTGGCCGCCTCGAACATGCTGATCGTCCACGACTCGCCCACGGCGTTGAACACCGTCGCCGGCGGGGTGATGGTGTGCG
Organism: Anaerolineae bacterium; assembly: GCA_034429215.1. Taxonomy (GTDB): domain Bacteria; phylum Chloroflexota; class Anaerolineae; order JAAYZQ01; family JAAYZQ01; genus JAFGOG01. Next base: position 41,100 of record DAOUGI010000015.1, read on the forward strand.
CGCCCGACAGGGGCACGTACAGGATCTTGGCCCCTTCCACCTCCACCGGGATGCTCGCCTTGTCATTGCCCAGGCGATCCTTCACCTCGACCTCCAGCTCCTTGAGCTGCTCCAGGAAGAACTCTTTGAAAAAGTCGAGGTTCTCTTCCCGAGCCAGGGCCGCGTCGGCCAGTTGGACCAGCATCTCGGGCGCCTTGCCCGCCGCCAGCAGCACCCCGCGGGCGGCCAGCAGGATCTGCGCCGTGTCGACGGCCAGCGGGCAGTTGGCCATGCACCGGTCGCACAGGGTGCAGTTGCGGTAGGCGATCTCGACCCACTCGTCCAGCTCTGCTTCGGTCAGCTCCCTGGCTCCCGTCCAGCGCGGAAAAACGCGGCTCATCCAATCGTGGTGCCGCTTGTAGACGCGCCGCACCCGCTCGGCCTTGGCCACCGGGGTGATAGTGGGGTCTTTGGTCGCCAAATAGTAGTGGCACTGATCGACGCACCAGCCGCAGTGGGTGCACAGGTTCGAGGAAGCCACGCCGACCGTCTTGTTGTAGCGCTTGTCCAGCTCCTGGAGGGCCAGTTTCAGGGCATCGTTCTGCTCGCTCACTTGGTGCCTCCTGTTCTCGGCATCACACCCCGCCGCCCATAGCGCACCCCCATGAGCACGCGGGCAAAGAACCAGTACACATAGTGCGAGATCTTGCTGAACGGCACATAGAACAGGAACGCCGCCGTCACCAAAAAGTAGGCCAGCCGCCACCCGTCCGTGCCGACCACCAAAGTCATGAAAGTCAGAAAAAAGAAGACCTCCACCGCGACCAGCGAGAAATAGTCGTCAAGCGTGCTGACCACCCGCAGAGTGGGGTCGGTGAACCGCCGCCACAGCCGGATGGCGCCGACGACCAGCGCCAGGGCCACAAAGACGGCGAATATGATCCGGACCGGTTGGGTCATGATCTGGGGGGCGAACGGCAGGGTAAAGGTCGACAGGATGGCCAGCCCTGCCCCGATGTGATACAAGCCAAACTCCAGCCAGCGGGCCCAGTGCTGCGTGGCAGAGCTCATCATGTTCGGCACCACGGTCGCAGCGTAGGAATAGGCCACGCCGGCGCCGGGGCTGCCCTTGGCCGGGGCGTTCTCCCATTTCAAAGGCAACCGCGCTATAGTCCAGGCCTTGATGGCATACATGAGTCCGAAGAAGGACAGAGCGATGATCTGCAAGTCCATCTCGGCAAAGTGCAAGATCTCTTCCATTGCCTTGGTTCCTCCTCGTCGAGAATCTCGGCGCTCAGACCCCCGAGGCCAGGCCGGTCTCGGGGGTCTGAAAAAGCCGGGGTTACTTGAGGCGCTTGACCCAGAAGGTGATGACCTTCCCCTCGCGCTCCATCTTGATCAGCTCGTTGCCCGTGCTCTTGGCCCAGGCGGGAATGTCGGCCATGACGCCAGGGTCGGTGGCCGTGGCCTCGATGATGGCTCCTACGTCCACCTTCTTGATGGCGCCGGCGATCTTGACCACCGGCATGGGGCACAGCAGACCCTTCAGGTCCAACACCACGGTTGGGGTTACGTTCTCGGACATGTTTCCTCCTTTTTTGAACCTTATTGTTTTTCTTCTGTCCCGACGCTGCGGGCTAGATAAACATTGTCTTGCCCTGCAACGCCAGGTTGCAGTAGGTCGCAGCGCCGACGACATCAGCCACCTCGTCGATCAGGTCTTCGCGCTTGACCCCCATGACGTCCATGCTCATCTGGCATGCCAGCAGCCTGACGCCCAGGTCGAGCGCCGTCTGCCGCAGCTCGGGCAGCGACGTCACACCCTTGTCCCTCATCATCTTTTTGAACAGCCAGCGCCCTATGCCCCCGAAGTTGAGCCTGGAGGGCCCGATGCGGTCGATGCCGCCCCGGTTCATAAGGCCCAGCATTCGTTCAAAGAAACTGCTGCCCGTCAGATTGCCCTTCTGGATTGCCTTCAGGCCCCAGAACGTGAAGAACATGGTGGTATCGCGCCCCATGGAAGCAGCGGTGGTGGCAATGATAAAGCCCGCCATCACCTTGTCCATGTCCCCACTACAAATGACCATTGAGCACTTCTCGAGCTCTTCGCTCATTTCGGACCTCCTCGTCTTGATGATTTATCTCATTCATAAACCCGGTTTCTGACAGTAACCGGGTTTATGCCACTTCACAGATTGGTTATCTCGGCGATGCGCCGCAGGCGGTTGACCAGCCCCAACCGCTCCTGGCCGATCTGCTCCAACGTCACCGCCACCTGCTCGACCAGGCCCGAGATGCGAGCCAGGGTTGGCTCCGGCACCTGGCGGATGCTCGCTGCCGCGGTCCGCAGGCCTTCTTCGGACAGACTGAGGGCGGCTGCCAGCGCGGGTAGGCTCGCCTCCCCCACTGAGGGGGTTCCATTGGACGGCTGGACCACGAACTGGCAGGCAGCAAAGTTGGCCACCCACTGGCCGCCAACGTGAATCGGCGTGCTGGCGCATAGCAGGCCGGCATGACAGGTGTGGAACTGCCCTGGCTGCCCGCGGCCCTTCTCCACTGCTTGCCACGCCGCCACGCAACGCCGTCTGCCCTCTTCGGTGGACAGGATCAGCTCGCAAAAGGCGCACGGATTGCTGACGGCGGTCAGGGGTGTGCCGTCTGGGTTGGTGGTGACGGCGGCCACGTCGAGCGCTTCGGCATAGATCGTTTGGATCGCCTGGACACAGTGCAGGGGCAGAGTTTGGGAACCGGTGGGCAGCTCGTCCGCTCCGCCGGCGCTCCGGGACTCGCTTTGCTCGTCCGCAGTGTCTGGGCTGGCCTGCCGTTCCTGGAGCCAGGTCTCGATCTGCCGCCGGGAAAAGCGCCACTGCCCGCCGACCTTAAAGCCGGTCAGGCGGCCGTCGCCCAACATGCGGTAGATGGTTATGCGGTCTACTTTGAGCAGATCTTGTAGTTGCTTGGCGGTAAGCAGATCTTCCATGGCCGGCATTGTATCACCGGTCCGTGCCTATGTCAAATCCAGCATTGCATGTTGCATCAAGATATAACAACAGCTACCGGCTATCAGCCTGACCGCTGATAGCTGATAGCTCTTACGCCCGCAAGTGCTGTTCAGTCGGTTGGGTGCCGCTGGCCTCGCTGAAAACTAGCAGAAAAGTCGCCGACTCGGCGCCAGAGTTGCGCCAGCGGTGGGGCAGCCGGGCTTCAAACAACAGCGTGTCGCCGGCCGCCAGCCGGTAAGACTGGTCGGCAACCTCGTACTCGATCTCCCCCTGGAGGCAATAGACCATCTCCTGCCCGCCGTGCACCATGATCTGTTGGCCGCTGTCTGCGCCCGGCTTCATGGTCACCACAAAAGACTCCAGAGATTGCTCTTCCAGCCCTGTGCCCAGGCTTTCCAGCCGCACGTTGGCGTTCCCGGAACGGGAGCGCTCTGCCGCACGGGTCAGCACAACCTGCGTACGCTCGGCATGCTCCTCAAAGAACGCCGTAATAGGCACACTAAGGGCCATGGCCAGCCGGTGCAGCGTGGACACGCTGGGCGAGGTCTCGCCCCGTTCAATGAGGCTGATCGTGTTGGGCGACAGGTCACACAATTCAGCCAAGGTGCGCAATGATAGATTGCGATGCTGGCGCAAGGCACGCACCTGAGCGCCGACATCTGGGACCCTCTTCTCATTCATCTTGCCCTACCTCCCTGGAGCTGCCATTTACCGGCCTCGATTATACCATATATCAGGACATTCTGACAGTCGGCCTGCCCAGGTTGTCCCTGGTGTAAGCCAAATGCAGGATGTCCGTCAGTACTAAATACTGCACGCTCAGGCAATATCAGCATAATTTTGTTATATGAAGAGGTATTTTACTGCAACATCGTACCTGTTTATTGACACATGTCCATTATTATGGTACAATTAGTGACGTGGACGGAATGGATGCGCTGTTAACGGTCCGGCAACTGCAGGATCTCTTGCAGGTAGATCGCATCACGATTTATCGCATGCTGGACGACGGCCGGCTGCGGGGGTTCAAAGTCGGAGGCCAGTGGCGGTTTTCACGTCAGGCCATCGAGGGCTGGCTGCACGAGCAGCAGGCCAACCTGGAAGCCATCGAGCCGCCTGAGGTGCCCGTGGTCAGCAGCCATCTGCCCGCTTCGCCCGACGCCCTGCCATCGTCTTGTATCCAGGCGATCCAGGATATTTTCGCCCAGGCGTTGGGCGTCGCCGCCGTCACCACCGCCCCTGATGGCACACCCATCACCCCCATCGCCAATTCCTGTCGATTCTGCAACCTGATCCTCGCTACCAAGGCGGGCCGGCAGCGATGTGTCAGCTCGTGGCGAGCGGCGGCAACGGAGCAAGGATCCGCTGTGAGCCCGGCCGCAGGGAGCAGGTCGCAGATCGCCACCTGCCACGCCGGCCTGTGCTACGTCTGGGACCGGATCGAGGTCGGCGACCAGGTCGTCGCTGCCGTACACGCCGGTCAATTCCTGACCTGCTCGCCCGCTGAGGCAGGCCGGCCGGCAGACCTGACCGAGCTGGCCATGGCCACCGGGCTGAAGGTCCCGGAGATGGAGGCCGCGCTGGCCCTCGTCCCGATCCTGGATCCCGACCGGCAGCAGCAGGTCACGCACCTGTTGCAGCGGATGGCGACCACCTTTTCCGAGATCGGCGCCGAGCGGCTAAACCTGCTGGGCCGCCTGCGGCACATCGCCGAGATAACCGGCTATTAGATATCAGCAATAAGGAGAGCAAACTAATGAGACAGCTACCGGCCGCCCTACAGGAAGAATTGCGCCAGATCTTTGGTCCGCGGGTGACCTTCGACCGTCTGGAGCAAATCTTTTACAGCCACGACGTGGGCTCGCTGCCCAGCCTGGTCAAACCACTGTTGGGCAGCACCCTGCCGGCCGGCGTGGTGCAGCCAACCAGAGAGGAGCAGGTAGTGCAGCTGGTTGCCTTGTCCCGCACGCATGGCATCCCCCTGGTGCCGCGCGGCAAGTCCACCTCCGGCTATGGCGGCGTGCTGCCGGTGAAGGGCGGCCTGGTCGTCGATTTTGCCTGGATGAACCAGGTGCTGGCCGTTGATGCCGCGGCACTGACCGTCACCGTTCAGCCGGGCGTAGTCTGGGAAAAACTGGAAAAGGAGCTGAGCAAGCAGGGTCTGGCGCTGCGCACCTACCCGTCCAGCGCGCCGTCGTCCACGGTGGGCGGCTGGCTGGCCCAGGGCGGCGTGGGGTTTGGCGCCTACGAATATGGCGCGTTTCGCAACAGCGTCGTGTCCTGCCGTGTCGTGCTGCCCGACGGCCAAGTGCGCGACTTGCATGGGGACGAGCTGGACCTGATCAGCGACGCGGAGGGGATCACCGGCCTGATCACCCAGGTGGTGCTCAGGGTGCGGCTGGCAGACGCCGATGTGCTGTGGGGTGCCCGCTTTGATATGGCCAGCGGTCTGACCAAGGCGCTCAAGGCCATCCGCCAAGCAGGCCTGCCCCTCTGGTCGGTCAGCTTTATTAATCCCAAACTGGCCGAGCTTAAGAACCAGCTCCCGCCGCACATGGAGCACGGCCATCCGGTGGAAGAGCACCGCCCCACCGTGCCCGAGGGCTACATAGCGGTATTCGTGGTTCCCGAGTCGCGCCGGGCGGCCATTGACTCGGGTCTCCCGACCCTGGTTGGCCAGGCCGGCGGCGAGATGCTCGGCGACCAAGTGGTCCGGCACGAGTGGGACGAGCGTTTTAACCTGATGAGCGTCAAGCGGCTGGGGCCGAGCATCGCCCCGGCCGAGGTGATGGTGCCGCTGGCGAACCTGGACAAGGCGCTGGAGGGGATCGAGGCTCGCATCGCCCTGCCGATGGTGATGGAAGGGATGGTAAGCGAGGACGGGCTGGTGACGCTGTTGGGCTTTATCCTCCACGACGAGCGCAAGCTGAGCTTTAATTTCGCCTTTGGCCTGGCGCTGACGGTATTAAAGATCGCCAAGGAGAACGGCGGGCGCGCCTATTCCACCGGGCTCTACTTTAGCCGAGAGGCGAAAAATGTCCTGGGGGCAGACCGGCTGCGCCTCCTGCGCGAATTCAAGGAGTATAAGGATCCCAAACACCTGCTCAATCCCGGCAAGGTGCTGGATGGGCTGCCGCTGCTCTCGGCCTTTATGGGCGTGGCCGGGGCGTTTGAGCCGGTGGTGCGGCGCTTTGGCAACGGCGCCAAGGCGCCCATCGGCGAGCGGTTCGAAGGTCAGGGCCGGCGCGGCATCCCCGACGACACGGCCTGGTACGCCTACGCCTGCTCCCAGTGCGGCTACTGCGTCGACGAGTGCGACCAGTACTATGGCCGCGGCTGGGAGAGCCAGACGCCGCGCGGCAAGTGGTACTACCTGCGGCAGCTCATGCAGGGCAAGGTCAAGTGGAACCAGAAGATGGTCGACACGATCCTGGCCTGCACGACCTGCGAGTTGTGCAACGTCCGCTGCTGCGAGGATCTGCCGATCGAGCCGACCTGGCTCAAGCTGCGCGGCCAGCTGATCTACGACGAGGGCCGGATGACCTTCCCGCCCTTTGAGATCATGCGCCAGTCGATGCGCAAGGAACACAACATCTGGGCGGCCTACCGGGTCGACCGGCCCAAGTGGATGCCGGAGGACAAGCTGGGTATCCTGCCCGAGCGGGCCGAGATCGCCTACTTCCCCGGCTGCACCGCCTCCTACGTCGAGAACGACATCGCCCAGGCCACGGCTTGCCTGCTGCACAAAGCGGGTGTCGAGTTCACCTACCTGGGCCAGGACGAGGCCTGCTGCGGCATCCCGATGCTAGTCTCCGGTCTGTGGGACACCTGGCAGGAGATTATGCGCCACAACATCGACGCCATGAAAGCGCGCGGCGTCAAGACCGTGGTCACCTCCTGCCCGGCCTGCTGGCTGGTGTGGCATACCTTCTACCCCGAGTGGGCCAAGAAGCTAGGCATCGACTATCCGTTCGAGGCCAAGCACTATAGCGAGATCCTCGCCGAAAAGATCGAGTCCGGCGCGCTCCAATTCGACCATGAGATCAAGATGAAGGTCACCTGGCACGACTCGTGCCACATGGGCCGGGCCGGCAACATCTACGAGTCGCCGCGGCAGATGATCCGGGCCATCCCCGGCATCGAGCTCGTGGAGATGGAGCACCACCATCAGCAGGCGCACTGCTGCGGCTCGGTGCTCAGCCTGGTGGCCGATCCAGACGTGGGTGAGCGGGTGGGCGACGTCCGCCTGGCCGAGGCCGACGCGGTCGGCGCCCAGGCTGTCGTCGCCGCCTGCCCTTGCTGCGAGGTGCAGCTCAGGGTCACAGCCGACAAGACCGGCCGCGACCTGCCGATCATCGACCTAACCAGCCTGGCCTGCCGGGCGGCCGGCATCGAGCACCCCGACCCCACCCCCTATGCGCTGGAGATGTGGAGCGTGTTCGAAAAGATGATCCGCCTGCTCAAGCCCGAGGCGATGGCCGGCTTTATGGCCGGCCTGCTGCCGGAGATGATCGAGGCCATGCCGGCGCCCTTCCGGGGCATGATGAAGATGGTCAAGTCCTCACCCACCCCGGTCCGCAATACGATGATCGCGGCGATGAAGCCGATGATGCCCTTCCTGTTCCCGCGGCTGATGCCGGGGATGATACCCAAGGTGATGCCGGCCATGCTGGCCGCTGTCGGCAGGAGTATCGCCATGCCCAGGCAGATGGAGGAGCAGATGCCCGACCTGATGCCGGCGGCCATGAATAACCTCTTGCCCAAGATGCTGCCGCTGATCATCCCCCACTTTATGCCCTACATGGAAGCGTATCTAAAGGGCGAGCCGGCGGCGGTGGCCAAATAAGCGCGTTGTACAGTGTGGTGAACGAAAATCGAGCACATAAGGGAGATTTGACCATGGGTAAGAAGATTGTGGTGATTGGCGGCGTGGCAGCCGGTCCAAAGGCTGCCGCCCGGGCGAGGCGCCTGGACCCAACCGCCGAGATAACAATTGTGGAAAAAGACGAGATCCTGTCATACGCAGGCTGCGGGCTGCCCTACTACATCTCCGGCCTCGTCGAGGATCGGAGACAGCTCATGACCACGCCTATTGGCGTCCTGCGCGACCCCAAGTTCTTTGCCCAGGTCAAGAACATCAAGGTCCTCAACAGAACCAGGGCCGTGGCCATCGACCGCAAGGCCAGGGAGGTCGAAATTCAGAGCGTCGACTCGGGCGAAACGCAGCGGCTGCCGTACGACAAGCTGATCCTCGCCACCGGCGCCGACCCGATCGAGCCGCCCATCCCCGGCAAGGATCTGAAGAATGTCTGGCGGCTGAAGCAGGTCGAGGATGCCGATCGTTTCCGCGAATATCTGCAAACGACGAACTGCCCCAACGTGGTCATTATCGGCGGCGGGTTGATCGGCATGGAAATGACGGAAGCGGTCGTCGAGCGGCGGGGCGGGGTCACCGTCATCGAGATGCTGCCCCACGTGCTGCCGATGATCGACGCCGAAATGGCCTCCCTCGTCGAAAAGCACATGCGGGACACCGGCGTCAAGGTCATCACCTCGACCAGAGTCGAGCGGATCGAGGGCGACAACGACGGCCGGGTCAAGCGCGTCATCACCTCAGGTGGGGAGTTCGAAGCGGACCTGGTTCTGCTCAGCGTCGGCATCCGGCCCAACGTCGATCTGGCCAGGAAAGCCGGGCTGCTCATCGGCCCTTCGGGTGGCATCTACGTCAACGACTATATGCAGACCTCCGATCCTGACATCTACGCTGCGGGCGACTGCGCCGAAAAATCGTGCAACATCCGCGGCACCGCCTGTTCTCTTCCCCTCGGCTCGGTCGCCAACAAGGAAGGCCGCGTAGCCGGCTCCAACGCCGTGGGTCACATCGAGCGTTTCCCCGGCATCCAGGGAGCCACCGCGCTCAAGGTCTTTGACTGGAACGTCGGCCGGGCCGGCCTCAGCGCCGAGCAGGCAGCGGAGCTGGGCATTCCCGTGATCACGGCGACCGTCTCCGCCCCTGACAGACCCCACTACTACCCAGGCAACAAGCCCGTCATCCTCAAGCTGGTCGCAGAAAAGGCCAACCGGCGCCTCATCGGCATCCAGGGCGTCGGCCTGGGTGATGTCATGAAGCGCGTCGACGTCGCCATCACGGCCATGACCGGGCGCATGACTGTGGACGACGTCGCCAACCTCGATCTCGCCTACGCCCCACCTTATTCCGAAGCGATGGACGTCCTGATCCACGGCGCAAACATCCTGCGCAACAAGCTCGATGGGCTGCTGAAGGGGGTCACTGCCGGCCAACTGCAAGCGATCCGCCAAGCCGGGGAAGATTTCATGCTACTCGATGTGCGGACGCCCGACGAGCATCAGAACGGCTGCATCCCCGGCAGCACATTGATCCCGCTGGGGGCCGTCCGATCCCGGCTCGACCAGATACCCCGCGACAAGCGGGTGGTTGCCTACTGCAAGACCAGCCTCCGCGCCTGGGAAGCCATTTGTATCCTCGCTGGCTATGGTTACACCAACGTCGAGATCCTGGACGGCGGATTCCTGGCCTGGTCGTTTGACATACACCGCGAGGTGTAGGTGAGCGACCATCACAACTGAGGAGGTTACTATGAAAATCGCTGTCGTGACGGATAACGGGACAACTGTCAGCCAGCATTTCGGGCTGGCGTGCTACTATGCAGTGCTGACGGTGGAAGGGCAACAAGTGGCGAGACGGGAGATGCTCGACCGCAGCGACACGTTACTGCCCGTGGATGAACACCAGCCCCACCAGGGATTGACCGGGGAGATCGACTGCCACGGCGCCGGCACGGCGGCTGCAGCGGCGCATCTGCGCATGGTGCAGCCCATCCAGGGCTGCCAGGTGTTGCTGGCGCGGGGCATGAGCTGGAGTGCTCGCGAGTGCCTGCTGGGCGCCGGCATCCGGCCGATCCTGACCGACATCACCGGCCTGGACGACGCGGTCCAAGCCTACCTGGACGGCACGATCGTCGACCGTGTGGAACTTCTCCACTAGGCCATAGAACCGCACAACAATCTCCAGCCGTCTGTGGCACTGATAGGGCTGCTCGAACTCGCCCTGATCGATCGTGCCCTCTTCCGGCACTTCGATCACACAGGCGCGGAGGGTTTCGCTCTCACCGGGAACCAGGGTGTAGAGCAGCCCGGCGTGGCAGCAACCACAGACCAGCACCAGGCCAGACGGGCTATCCAGAACCAACGCCATGTCGTCGCGGTATGGATCGGGCGCCCACCCGTTGGCATCGCGAACAAAATGGTGAGGGCTGCGCCCTTCCGGCTCCGGCCGCTCGGCAATCTCGCCGGTAGTCCAAATACCCGGCAGGATCTCCTGGGGCGCGGCGCTCAGACGGAGGCCGGCCAGCCGGTGCAGATCCGGCTCGGCCAGCCGCAGCCCCACCGATTTCAGATCCTTAGCCCGTCGCGAGAACCGCTCGCGCAGCAGGTCCGGATGGGCATACAGGGGCAGCCCCGGCTGCAACTCCAGAAAGGTGCCCAATCATCCTCCACTCTTGAGCCTGCGGCCGATACACACCCACATCTCCCGCAACGCAGCAGCCATGAGCCCCTCCGACCGGTAGGTGGTCACCGGCTGGCCTTGGACCATGGCCTTGGTGACAACGCTGTCGTAGGGCAGCTTGCCTACCAGCTCGATGGCGCGGGCTGCACAGAACGATTCGATGGCCGCGGTGTGCCCCGGGTTGAGGTCGGCCTTGTTGATACACACCAACGCCGGCACGCGGAAATGGCTCACGGTGGACAGGATGCGTTCCAAGTCGTGGATGCCCGAGACGGTCGGCTCGGCAACCAACAGCGCCAGGTCAGCCCCAGTGCTGGCGGCGATGACCGGGCAGCCAATGCCCGGCGGCCCATCCACGATAAGCAGATCTCGACCCTCGCCGTGCGCCAGCAGGCGGGCTTGCTGCTTGACCATCGTTACCAGTTTGCCCGAGTTCTCCTGGCCGGCCAAGAGATGAGCGTGAAACAGAGGTCCAAAGCGTGTATCGGAGCGGAACCACAGGCCGGCCTGCTGTTCCTGGACGTGGATGGCTCCCTCCGGGCACTGGTAGACGCACGAGGCGCAACCCTCACAGGCCAGCGGATCTATGCGATACGCTCCGCAGCCTTCGCCGGGGACGACTGCGTCAAAACGGCACACCTCATCGCAGCGACCGCACCGGGTACACCTGTCCGGGTCGATGATAGCCACCTGACCGCCCATAAAGGCATGCTTCTCCAGCATGGTCGGCCGCAGCACCAGCTCCAGGTTGGCGGCGTCTACATCGGCGTCGGCCAGCGCGATCCGCATCTGTTGCGAGGCCAGGTGGGCCAGCGCTGCTGCCACCGAGGTCTTGCCGGTGCCTCCCTTGCCGCTGAGGATGACCACCTGTCTCATCTGCCCTCCTCCCGGGAGGCCGCCGCCTCGACGATCCGTTCATACAGCCCGGCAAAGCGGGAGCGATATCCGGGCAACGCTTCGATTAGTGTCTTGCCTTCCGAGATCGCCTCGGCAATGCGCCGATCGTGTGGGATACGCAGCAGGATGGGCAGACCTTCGGCGGCGCAATAGTCGTCCACACCCGCATCGCCGGCGCCGTCGCGGTTGATCACCACGCCCACCGGCAGACCCAGCTCGTCACGGGCCACCTGCAATGCAAGCCGCAGGTCGTGCAGCCCAAAGGGCGTCGGCTCGGTGACCAAGAGCACGAAATCGGCGCCGCGCATGGTCTCGACCACTGGGCAGGCGGTGCCGGGCGGCGAATCGAGAATGACCACAGCACCGTTTGCCGCAGGCAAGTGCTTGTGCTTTAACTGGCGGATGACCGGCACAGCCATGGCCTGGCCCACGTCCAGGATGCCCTGGCCGAACAGGATGGGGCCGGCCCGCCCCGACTCCAGGCCGCCCCTCACGTCGAGCACCTCGGAGATGGCGCCCTCGGGGCAGTTGAGGGTGCAGCTGCCGCAACCGTGGCACAGCTCCGGGAACACCAGTACCTTACGGCCGACAACGGCGATGACATGCCACACGCACACCTGAGCGCAGCGGCCGCAATAGGTGCATTTATCGGGGTCGATGTGGGGGATCGGGACGCCGACCTCCTGGTGGTGATCCAGCTCGGGCTTGAGAAAAAGGGCAGCATTCGGCTCTTCCACATCGCAGTCCAGGAAGAGCGGTGCCTTGTCGGCAATAGACAACGCCAGACTGGTGGCGACGGTCGTCTTGCCCGTCCCTCCCTTGCCACTGGCAACGGCGATGATCATCTGCTCAGCTCCTCTGCTTTTGATCGTATCATCGGCGCAGCGTGGCCACCAGCCGCTGCGGCCGGAGCAACAAATCGAGGGCGTCCTCGATCCGGTTCACAACCACATCGGCCGCCCGCAGCGTTACAGCAGCCAGTCCCTCCGGTCCCAAGACTGCGATCCCCAGGGCCGCTGCGGCCAGCATCTTAGCGTCGTTGGCCCCGTTGCCAACCGCCACCACCCGATTTGCCCCCAACTGCTCCACCAGCGCCCGTTTCTGGCCCGCTTCACCCCTGGCTTCAATGCGGACTAGTTGCGCGCCGAGTTGCGCGCCAATCTCTGCCGCCCGGCGGTGGGTGTCGGCCGTGACCAGGTAGGTGACCAGGTTCATCGGCGGCGCGGTCAGCCGCTCGGCCACGCCGGGCAAGACCTCGCCGTCAACGGTCACAGTGCCGTTCACGTCCAGCACCAGGTACTCCAGCTCTAGGCTCTCCCGGCCGGGGATATCCAAATGGATCGCCATTAGGCCACCAGAGAATAGATCAGCCAGCCCGCCAAGGCAGCAAACAGCGCCGCCAGCCCCAGCTTGACCCAGGCTGCATTGCGCTGTAGAAAGGCAGTCAGCTGCTTGGAGCCAGTGCCACGATAGACCAGCACAAAAACGACAACCAGGGGCAGGATGAAGAGCAGGTTGTAGATCAGCAGGTAGGCAAAGGCCCGCGCCCTCAGTCCCTCGTGGCTCATGGCAAAGATGATCGTCGGCAGGTAGACCTGCCCGGTGCAGGCCAGCTCCAAGAATGAGATCGCTACTCCGGTGACGAAAGCGCCTGCGACAAAGGCCTCCGATCGGCGGCCCTGGCGGACGATGGCGTTGATACGCATGCGCAGCGCGTGCGGCAGGTTGAGCGCCATGTCGCCAATGTCGCCCCGCCGCGCCCTGAGGAAGTCACGCAGGCTGAGGACCGCCAAAACCAGGCACAGCGCCGCCGTAATCCCATACACCCACCGGCTCAGAGTGATCAGGACTCCGCCCAGCAGATCCAGCACCTTCCAGAAGCCGATCCCCACCAGGAGGTAGGCCAGGAAAACGCCTATCGTAAAGGCCGCCCCCACGGCCAGCACCTGCCGGCCCCTGCGGCCGCTGAGCGACAGGTACGAGACGAAAAAGATCAGCGTGGTGAAAGCACAGGGATTGAGCCCGTCGATCAGCCCGGCAAAGGCCACGGTAAGCAACCCCCAGCCCTCGATCCGGTCCAATATGCCCTTCTGGGCAGCCTCGGCGTCAAAATCGGTCCAGGTTCGGGCTGCGCCTGTCCCGGTATACTCGACAACCAACGCCGTGAGCGCCTCCGCGGTGATCTGCGTCTCGAGCAGATAATCGTCGCCGACAAAGATAACCGGTGTCGCCAGATGCAGCCGTTCGGGCAGGCGGTGTGCGCTCGCCAGCCATTCGGCCAGAGCTGCGTTCTCCTGGACATTATACTCCTCGACGACCAACTGCGGGTATTGGCTGGCTACATAGTCCAGATCGTACTTGGCCCGGTCGCAGACCTGGCAGCCGGTCTGGTAAAAATAGGCTGCCCACACCGTCGCCTGCGGCGGATAGTTGATCTCGCAGTTGTCCTCCGCCTCTGTCTCACACAGAGCCGGCCCTTCCTCGCTCAATGGCTGAATCGTGATGCCCGAAAAGGTGGGCGCAACGGCCTGCAGGCCCGAGATCGCCGGCCACTCGGTCCCCCCGGCCACGACGCAGCTGTCCACCTGGCATGCCAGCCGCTCACGGATCTGGCTTTCGCCGATCATCACCTCGTCGTTCAGGATGAGGGTGGGCAGTCCCCGCTGCTCAGGCTTGATCCCGTACAATGCCTCGGCTTGCAGCAGCAACCGGTATTGCTCAGGCGACGAGATCTCGACCATTTTGACCTCAAAGCTGTCGCCATATTGCTCCTTGAGCGGTTGCAGCAGGTCGTTGACGATGGCAACACAATGGGGACAATCCTCGGCGTAAAAGTAGACGATCCGCACCGCGCCGCCGGTTCTCTCCACACTGAGCACCGTTCCATCTTGTGCAAAAACAGATTGCGACTGCGCTGTCGATGGCTGACCTGCTATTAGAAGCAGTACGACTGCAATCAACAATGCACTTACGAGCCTGCCCATAAACCTTTCGACTTTTCCCAAGTCAAACCGATCGAAGCACATATAGGAAAAGGACCTCCCTAACACTTTTCGATCTAGACAATCACGCGCGCCTGTTGGATGTGGGATGGGGGCCGGGTCGGTCCCCCGGCCCCCATCGATGGGAGCAAGGATCGGATCGCCACCAGGCGTTCTAGGGCTTCCACTCCTTCCAGACTTTGCCTACCAGGGCAGGGCCCGGTTTGAGCGTTTTGTCCCCCGGCTGCCAACCCGAGGGCATGACCTCGCCCGTGGCCCGCGAGTGCTGGAAGGCTTTGATCTGGCGGATCAGCTCGTCCGGGTTGCGGCCGACTTCGGGCGTCATTACCTCCGTGGCTCGGATGACAAAGTCGGGGTCGATAATGAACCGGCCGCGAATGTCCACACCCGCCGCCTCGTCGTAGACCCCATACACCGTGCCGATCCGCCCGCCGCCGTCCGACAGCATGGGGAAAGGAACGCCCCCATCGACCATCTTGGACAACTCCTCCTCCTGCCAGATCTTGTGCACAAAGCGGCTGTCGGTGCTGACCGATAGAACCTCGACGCCCAGCTCCTTGAACTGGGGATACCTGGCGGCGACCGCCGCCAACTCCGTCGGTCAGACAAAGGTGAAATCGCCGGGATAGAAGCATAGCACCACCCACTGGCCTCGATAGTCCGACAGCTTGACGTTCTTGAACCCCTGGCCCGCGATGTAGGCCGTAGTCTCAAAGTCTGGGGCCTCTTTGCCCGTCCGCGCAACCGTCATTTGGACCTCCTCTTTCGCTGCTGTTTTTTCAGCGGGGGTTGGTGCGGCCACCAACGGCCCCGCTACCGGTTTAACACACCCATCCATTTCTTTGGTCATCTTTACATCTCCTCTCTATCGTCGCCTTTCCGCCTGAATAGCACCCATCTCTAGGCGGTCCGCCCTGCTCCCTACTGCTCTTCTGCTGCCTATGCTCCCCTACATCAGTTTACCCAGCCGTCCGGCCGTTTCATCCAACTGCCGGCGCAGCATCTCCGCCTCTTCGCGCAGCCGGCCCAGCTCATCCTTCTCGTATACGCTGTCGGCGGGGACGTCCCCATGCCCGTGTTCCTGGCTTTCCGCGCACGGCACCGCGCCGCGGAGCTGGCCGCCCAGATACGCCTCTATCGACTGGCGCACGGTGCCGTAGGCCCCAGTCACTCCCTCAATGCCATACTGCTGGAAGAACATGATCGCCCGGCCGCCCATGCCGCCGGTGAGCATCACATTCGCCTCCAAGCTGGCGATCAGGGCGGGGACCTGTCCCGGCTGGTGGTTTTCGTAGTAGGGGTTATCCACCTCGCGGACCCCTGTGACCTGTTGGCCTTCCAGGTCCACCAGGACAAAGTGAGGACAGCGCCCAAAGTGAGGGCTGACCACACTGTCCAGGCCATTCTTGTTGTCGGCAGAAACAGCGATGCGCATTGTTCTACTCCTCTCTTTCAAGTTGTTCGATCTGGGTCATCGTCTCGGCCAGTTGCTGGCGCAGGCTCTTGAAAGACTCGCGCAGGCTGGCCAATGCGGCCTCTTTCTCCAGCGATACGGGCTCGGGCGCTGGGTTGGTTTGCCCACTCCGACCCATCCCCCGTCCTCTGCCGCGGCCGCCGCCCATCCCGGCGTGGACCGCTACGTTGGTCCCGCCCATCGGCTGGAGCCGGCCGGCCTTGTAAGCCGCCACCGCCTGGCGAACCGTGCCCTCCCCCACCAGGTAGCCCGCCACGTTGGCCGCCTGCAACACATCAAATGCGTTCGGCCCCAGGTTACCACTCAGCACCGCCTTGGCGCCCTGGTTCACCACAAACTGGGCAGCCTGAATGCCAGCGCCCCCTCCCTGGCTCACCGCCGGGTTGGGCAGCGCTTCGAACTCCAGCGACTCGGTGTCCACGAATATACAAGTCGGGCAACGGCCAAAGACCGGGCTGGCCGGCGCATCCAGGTTGTCGCCGTCTGCAGAAACCATAATTCTCATTCGATCGATCTCCTCTGTCATATTATGTTCATCGGTGGACCTTCATGTGTGCGCCGTAAGTGTCCAGAAAATGATGTAGGACCCGATCTGTCTCCTGCAAGTCCTGCACCCACCAGGCCAGATAGCGATCGCCCTCTTCCGTCAATTGGTACAGGCGGCGGGCTGGGCCAGCGTTACCGGCGTCCCAATGGGACTGCACAAATCCTCGCCCCTCCAGGTCACGCAGGATGCGATATACCGTGCTCAGTTCTACCGGATTTTTGTCAAAACCAAACGGTTCTAATAGATCCAACAGCTCGTAACCGTGAACCTCATTGCAGTGCAGGAGCATCAGCAAGCATGGTTCCAGAAAGCGTTGTATACGCCGGGGACAGACCTGATTCGACTGTTCGCCGTACCAACGACGGCGGCCGTAAGACATCGGTTTGATCTCCCATCTAGATCGCTATATGCAGAGCGCACATATATACTACCATGTCTCAGCCGGCCTGTCAAGTATTTAGGACAACCATGCAAGGTTTGCCGCCATTCGCTGCTGATGGCTGAAAACTGACGGCTGATAGCTACCGCCCTCGATTTGTCATCCGCCGAAAGTGTGGTATAATGCGCCGCTAGTTGCTCACCAAATGTAAAGAGAGGAGTGACGTTTACGATGAGAAACCGAGTGGTTATCCTGTTGGTGGTGATAACCCTGATTGCAGTTCTGGCGGCCTGTTCCAGCTCGCTGGCGCGCAGGACCGAGGCGACGGCCACGCCAACCAAGACGCCAAAGCCGACCTTTACGGCGACCTTTACCCCTTCCCCAAGCCCGATCCCGACCGACACGCCCACCCCCACCCCAACGGCGACCTTTACGCCGCTGCCGACCGACACGCCAGTCCCCACCGACACAGAGACGCCAACGCCCGAGCCGACCAATACACCCGCACCGACCAAAAA
>DAOUGI010000016.1:0-88788 GCA_034429215.1 Anaerolineae bacterium
AGCAACGGCGAGCCGGGCAACCCCAACGAGCCGTCGGGGACGGAAGAGTGGGAAAACTTTGTCCTGAGCACCGACGCGAGCAGGGCCCCTGACATGGCCACCCAACCGTTGGCAGCGGGGGAATATACCTGGCACATCGTCGGCCTGGACATCCACAACACGGTCTGGATCCGCACCAACGTCGAAATCTGTCCGGTGGGCGAGTGCCCCGATGACAACCCGCATACCTGCCCGCGGACGATCGGCTACTGGAAGAACAACGTCAAAAAGATCCTGATCGAAAACAAGACCAAGGGCGTGCAGGAGACGCGGGCCAGCCTGGAGCACGCGCTGGATCTGATCGCCCTGGCCAGCCCGCTCTACCGCAGCGGCCTGAACGTCGCCGCCCCGGCGCCGGTCGACAACCCGGTGCGGCTGACCGACCAGGAGGCGCATGCCATCCTGCAAAAGGCGGCCGGCAACAGCATGCTCGACCGGGCCTTGCAGCAGAACCTGGCCACCTGGCTCAACCTGGCCTCGGGCAAGATCGACAAGACCACCTACATCACCCTGAACTGGGGCGGCGGCGGTTTTGAGGGCACCGCCTGGGAGGCGCTCCAGGAAGCGCAGAACATCATCCTGTACGGCGGCGACCTGGAGCGGGCCAAGAATATCGCCGACCAGATCAACAACGGCCTGTTGGGCGAAGAGGCCGACGGCAGCAGTTGTGAGGATTACACCCAGGTGGTGCCGCCCGACAAGCAGCCGCCCGACAAGGACCACATGCCCAAGGGGCCCAAGCCGGACGTGCAGCCGCCTGCCCCGGCCGGCTGCGACGGCCCGCGGGTGAACACCTACGGCGTCGAGAGCCCGACCAACAACCCCTTCTACGGCATCAAGTTCGAGTACCAGTCGGGGACCGAGGTCAAGGACGGCGCCTACGACGAGTTCCAGATCGTCCTGCCGACCGACGTGGTCGCCGGCCTGACTGCGGTGCAGATGGAGGCCAAGGCCGGCCAGAACGAGGGCCAGGCGACGCTGCAGGGCTGCCAGTTCGACCAGTTTGTGGCGTGCGAGACGGTGGCCCAGGATGGGAGCGGCTTCTTCGAGTTCTCCTTCCAGGGCGCCAGGGACAACGGCGACGGCACGATGACGCTGGTCTTTTGGGTGACCAACATGACCGGCAGCGGCCTGAGCCACGCGACGATCGGCCTGCCCGATGGGGTGGTGCCGTTGTCGCCGACCGGCAGCTATCAGAGTCAGGTCTGCCCCTAAGACCGGGCAGCCGTTAGATCTCCCATGGGGAGGCGGGCGCACACCCGCCTCCCTATTTGTTTGCGCCGGTCAGCGCAGGCCGCGCAGGGCCAGGAGCCAGCGGTAGGGATAGTACAGGGGCAGCAGCAGCCGGTGGGGAACCCGGTAGCAGGCGCGCACATAGCCGGCCGGGGGGAACAGGTTGCGCCGGCAAAAGTCGAGCCGCGCCCGGCCGCCGGGCAGCGCGGCCAGCTCGGCCCGCAGGCGCCCGGCCGCGGAGAGGCCGCCGGCGGTCAGGTAGGCGTCCAGGCGCCGCTCCCCGGGCGACGGCTCCAGGCCGCGCAGCCGGTCCAAGATGCCGCCGGGGACCGGCGGCCACCGGCCCTCGCCGGGACGGCCCCAGTAATCTGCGGCCACCCGGGTTAGGGTGCGCTGCGCCGGCAGCACCAGGTCGTACTCCTGGGCGCAGGCCAGCAGCCTGTCCCAGTCGATCTCGTCGCGATAGCGGGCGATCACCTCGGCTACGTCGTGCAGCCAAAGCCGTCTCACCTCCGACGCGCCGGGGTGGTGCCACTGGAGGTGGCCGCACAGGTGCAGGACCTGGGCCTCGGGGCCCAGCATCCGGGCCGAGCTTGGGCCGGCCGCGGCGGGCAGCGCCGTCTGCCAGGCCCAGTCGAGCAGCCCGTTGTAGTGGTAGTAGGGCGGGATAAACAGGCTCCAGTGCAGCTCGACGGGCGCCCTCTCCGCCCCGATGGGGCGGCGCAGCATCACCTCGCTGCGGTAGACCAGGGGCGGGGTGATCTCGTAGCCGAGCGCCGGCAGCGCCCCCAGCGCGGCCGGCAGGTCCTTCTCTCTCACCAGCAGGTCCAGGTCGGCCATCGGCCGCACGGCGATGTTGCCGTACACCGCCCCGGCCAGGGCCGCCCCCTTGAGCAGGATGACCGGCGCCCCGGCGCCCGCCAGCGCCGGGAGGATCCGCTCCAGCTCGCCGAACAGGATCGCGTTGCGCCGGGCGGTGCCCATGTAGGCCCGGCGGAGCTGCTCGCCGGCTGCCTGTGGCAGGCCCGCGGCGGGGCCCCAGTCGCGGGTGATCTGGTAGAGCAGGGGGGCCACCCCCTCGCGCTCGGCCGCCCGGCAGGCGGCCGGCCAGTCGACCCGGCCCGCAGCGGATTGGCCCGCGGCCGCCTCTGCCGCGGCAGGCTCCCACCGCCCGCGCAGGCACAGGCGCAGGAATTGAACGGTCGTCTGATAGTTGTCGTCGCGATCTTTTAGCATTTCAATAAGGGCGACTCCCCGGCCTGGATCCTGGTGAGGGGATGGCTGCCCACCAGATTATACCCGTTTGGTATCGATCCTGGCAAGTGCCGGCCCGCGCTGTGCGCAATCGGCCCGGCCTTTGACCGGCGCGCCGACTAGGCCACGCTCGAGCGGACGAAAGACAGCGGGCGGTTGGTATGCGCGCGCCGCCCGGGAGAATGCCATCCGGGTCCGGCGCTGGCCCTGGCATCCTTTTCGCCGCAGCTTGCACAAGCCGCCATATCGTGGTAAGCTAGCGGCGGTGTTTATTCTCATTCAGGGGGAGCATATGCTGGCACAATCGGTTCTTCCTGGTTTCGATTACGTTCGAGCAGCTACGCCCGACGATGTGGTGCGCCTGTTGCAGGGCGACAGGGATGGCGTGCGGCTGCTGATGGGCGGCACCGACCTGTTGGTGCGCATGCGCGATGGGTTCATCCGCCCCCGGACCGTTGTGGACGTCAAGCACCTGCCCGGCATGGGCGAGGTGGCCTACAGCGAGCGGACCGGCCTCACGGTGGGCGCGGCGGTCACGATGAACCGGCTCGCCGGCCACCCGGCGGTTCAGGCCCACTATCCTCTGCTGGCCGAGTCGGCCAATTCGGTCGCGTCCTACCAGGTGCGCAACCGGGCCACGCTGGGCGGCAACCTGAGCAACGCCTCGCCGGCGGCCGATACCGCGCCGGCCGTCCTGCTTTTCGAGGCGGCCATGGTCCTGTACGGCCCGCATGGCGAGCGAGAGGTGCCGGCGGCGGCCTTTTTCCTGGGGCCGGGCCGGACGGCGATGCAGCCCGGCGAGTTCATGACCGCCATCCGGTTTCCCCCGCCGCCGCGCGGCGCGGCCGGCCGCTACCTAAAGCTGGGACGAAACCGGGCCGGCGACCTGGCCATCGCCGGCGTGGCCGTCCTGGGCTTTGCCGATCGGACTGCCCCGTCGGGCTGCCGCTTCCGCATTGGATTGGCGTCGGTGGCGCCCGTGCCGCTGCGCGCCCAGGAGGCCGAGGCGCTCCTGGCGGGCAGTTCGCCGGGCGAGGCGGCCTTTGCGGCCGCGGCGGCCAGGGCCGCAGCGGAGGCCAGCCCCATCGACGACGTCCGGGCCGGCGCCGCCTACCGCCGGGCCATGGTCCGCAACCTTACCTTGCGCGCCCTGCGCGAGGTGTGGGCCCGCCTGGCGGACGGCTAGAGGCCGATAAAGGAGTATCCATGTCTGAGCACTCGATCACGATTACAGTGAATGGCGAGCAAGAGCGCCTGTCGGTCGCGGCGAGCATGACCCTGCTGGACCTGCTGCGCCAAAAGCTGGTGCTAACCGGCACCAAGAACGGCTGCTCGGCGGGCGAGTGTGGGGCCTGCACCGTCTTGATGGACGGCGAGCCGGTCAACGCCTGCCTGGTGCTGGCCGTCGAGGCCGACGGGGCTGAGATTGTCACCGTCGAAGGGCTGGTCCACGATGGACAACTGGACGCCATCCAGCAAGAGTTCATGGACCAGGGCGCCGTTCAGTGCGGCTTTTGCACGCCCGGCATGTTGATCTCGGCGCGGGCGCTGTTGAACCGCACCCCGCGCCCGACCGAAGAGCAGATCCGCGAGGCGCTGGTGGGCAACCTGTGCCGCTGCACCGGCTACACCCGCATCGTGCAGGCGATCCAAAAAGCGTCGTCCGCGGACCGGGCGGGTTTTGAAAAGCCGGCCAGGCCGAAAGGAGCCTAAGATGGGCGAAGAAAAGCAGACTCTGAACCCTGTCGGCCAGAGTGTCGAGCGCGTCGACGCGCTGGACAAGGTGACCGGTGCGGCGCAGTTCACCGACGACATGCAATTTGGAGCGGGGCTGCTGTACGGCCGGATCGTGCGCAGCCCTCATCCGCACGCGCTGATCAAGCGGGTGGACGCCGGCCGGGCGCTGGCCCTGCCCGGCGTCAAGGCGGTCGTCACCGGGGCCGACACGCCCGGTTTCATCGGGCTGTACCTGAAGGACCGGCACATCTTTTGCACCGACCGGGTGCGCTATGTGGGCGACCCGGTAGCCGGGGTGGTCGCCGCCAGCGAGGAGATTGCCGAAGAGGCGGTCAAGCTCGTCGATGTCGAGTATGAGGTGCTGCCGGCCGTGTTCGACCCGCTGGAGGCGATAAAGCCCGGCGCGCCCCTGCTGCACCCTGACCTGGGGTCCTACGAAGTTGTGCCCTATGTCTTTCCCAAGGTGGGCACCAACGTCTCTAACGTTTTCCGGGTGCGCAAGGGCGACACGGAAGCCGCCTGGTCCCGGTGCGACGCCATCGTTGAAGGGACCTACCGGGTGCCGCACATCCAACACGTGCCGATCGAGCCGCACGTGGCCGTCGCCCGTTGGGAGCACTCGGGCGAAGTGACGCTGTGGAGCAGCACCCAATCGCCCTTTGCCCAACGCGACCTGATCGCCCAGACGCTGGGCATCTCGCAGGGCGACATGCGGGTCATCGGCTCTTACATCGGCGGCGGTTTTGGCTCCAAGGCGGGCGTGTCGATGGAGGCGCTGGCCGTGGCCATGGCCCAAAAGGTGCCGGGCCGGCCGGTCAAGCTGCGCATGACCCGCGAGGAAGAGTTCTTTTGCACCTTTGTCCGCCAGGGCCTGATCGCCAAGGTCAAGATCGGCGGCGCCCGCGCCGGCAAGATCCTGGCCCTCCAGGTCGAGTACTATTGGGATGCCGGGGCCTACACCGAGTATGGGGTCAACATCACCCGGGCGTCGGGTTATTCTTCCACCGGGCCGTACAACGTGCCCAATGTCAAGACCGACTCCTACTGCCTCTACACCAACCACCCGGTCGGCGGGCCGATGCGCGGCTTTGGCATGCCCGAGATCCACTGGAGCATCGAGCAGTCGGTCGACCGCCTGGCCGAAAAGCTGGGTCTGGATCAGGTCGAGTTTCGCCTCAACAACTGCGTCAAGGGCGGCGACACGATCGTCACCGGCATGATCATGCATCCGATTGGGCTGTCAGAGTGCATCGACAAGGTGGCCAAAGCGATCGAATGGGGGACGGCGAAAACCCCGCCGGCCCCGCACAAACGGCGGGGCAAGGGGATCGCCATCTGCTGGAAGGCGCCGGCCATGCCGCCCAACGCCGGCTCGGAGGCCTGGGTGCGGTTCAACGAGGACGCGACGGTCAGCGTGGCCGTCAGCGGCCAGGAGCTGGGCCAGGGCACCTTTACCGTCGCCGCGCAGATGGTGGCCGAGACGCTGGGCGTGCCCTACGAATGGGTGCGCATCTCCCGGCCGGTCGACACCCGCTACAGCCCCTACGAATGGCAGACGGTCGCCAGCCGCCTCACCTGGTCGATGGGCAACGCCCTGCGGGCCGCCGCCGGTGACGCCCGCCAGCAGATTGTGGACATGATGGCTGCTTATTGGGATGAAGACGCGGCCGATATCGACATCCGCAACGGCGAGGTCTTTTCCTACCGCAGCGAGCGGTCCTTCTCCCTGAAAAAGATGGTCGTCTATGGCCTGCCGCTGCCCGACGACAAGGGCTGGACCGGCGGCCCGATCATCGGCCGGGGCAAGTTCATGCCAACCTACGTCACCGGGCTGGACCCCGAGACCGGCCAGGGCGAGCGGGCGGTGGTTCACTATACCACCGGGGCGCAGGCGATCGAGGTGGAGGTAGACACCGAGACCGGGCAGATCGAGATCGTGCGCCTGGCGGCGGCCTATGACGTGGGCAAGGCGATCAACCCCGACCAGGTGCGCGCCCAACTGGAGGGCGGCGTGGTGCAGGGGGCCAGCTCGGCGCTGTTCGAAGAATTAAAGCTGCGCAACGGCCAGCCGGTAAACAGCTCGTTCGTGGATTACCGGATCGCCACGGCGGTGGACGCGCCGCGCAAGATCATCGCCGAGTATGTCGAAGTGCCCCAGGACGACGGGCCGTGGGGGGCGCGCGGGGTCGGCGAGCACCCGATGATCGCCACCGCGCCGGCCATCGCCAACGCGCTGTACGACGCCCTGGGCATCCGCTTCAACGACCTGCCGCTGACGGCCGAGAAGGTATTCCTGGCCTGGCAGGAACAACAGCCACACTAGAATCGCAGGGGGCGGGGGGGCCAAGACACCCCGCCCTTTTTTGTTGGGCCGGGAAGCCCGGCCCGTGATCGGAGGAAGGCTCTATGCCCGAGTTTATCCCCGCCCGCGAGCTGGCTCGCCTGTACTACCTCGAGGCGGTCAGGCCGATCCTTGAGGCCGGCTATCCCGGCCTGGTCCACTCGGCCGGGCTGATCGGTCCCGGATCGGAGGTGCTGGGCTTTGACACCGAGATGTCGGCCGATCACAGTTGGGGGCCGCGGGTGGCGATCTATTTGTCCGAGCCGGATCATGCCCGGCTGGCCGATGATCTGCGCGCCGCGTTGGGCAACGAGCTGCCTTTCACCTTTCGCGGCTGGCCGACCCACTTTGAGGAGGTGCCCGACGATCCGGGCACGGTGGTGCCCAGCCTGACCGGCCTCCGCCCGATCAACCACCGCGTGCAGGTGACCACGCTGCACGGTTTTGTCCGGGAGTATATCGGCGTCGATCTGGATCGGGAGCCGGCGGTGTTGGACTGGCTGGCCATCCCTGAGCAGCATCTGCGATCGTTGGCAGACGGAGCCGTATATCACGACGGGCTGAACATCCTCGAGCCGATGCGCGTAAAGCTGGCCTACTATCCGCATGACGTGTGGTTGTACCTGTTGTCGGCGCAGTGGCAGCGGATCGGACAGGAAGAGCCGTTCGTCGGCCGGGCCGGCACGGTCGGCGACGACCTCGGCTCGGCGGTGATCGCCGCGCGGCTGGTGCGCGACCTGATGCGCCTGTGCCTGTTGATGGAAAGGCGTTACGCGCCCTATGCCAAGTGGTTTGGCTCGGCATTCGCCCGGCTCGGATGCGCCGGCGCCCTGACCCCCATCCTCCAGGGCGTGCTGCGGGCGACCGATTGGCAGGGCCGGGAGGAGCGCCTGTCTGCCGCCTACGAGATCGCCGCCGCCATGCACAACGATTTGGGCATCACCGCGCCGGTGCCGGCCAGGGTATCGCGCTTCTGGGGGAGGCCGTTTTGGGTGATCCAGGGCGAGAGGATCGCCCGCGCCATCTGGGAGGCGATCCAGGATCAGGAGGTCAAGCGGCTGCCCTACGGGGTGGGCAAGGTCGATCAGTACGTGGACAGCACCGATATCCTGTCCTACGCCACGCGATGCCGCCGGTTGAGTGTGCTTTACACCGAGTGAGGTCCTCAGGGAACGAGACGGCTCGGGGCAGGCGATCGCCCCACAGCCGGCCACAGGAATCCGGCGAGCATGTCCGCGCCGGATGTAGCGCCGTGGGCCATGACCTGCCGGACGGCCGGCGCGATCTGAGCGGCGCGCTCGCTGCTGAGGGCTGCCAATAGCCGGTGCCAGTCCGCGTCGCACTGCCCAAGGGCGGCGGCGCGCAGAAAAGCGGCCGACAGCGTCGTCGTGCGGGGGGCAGCCGCCTCTGCCATCGTGTGGCAGAACGGTCCAGGGGTAGGGTGGGCCAGCCGGGCCCACAGCATGGCGCCGGCCATAAAGTCGTCGCCGGCCGGCGTGAGGCCGATCCCCAGGCCGGCCAGGTGGGCGGCTGCTTCCCCAAGACGGGCGATATCTCCATCCCATCCCGCCCTGAGGTTTTCCACCTCGTTCAACACGACATAATGAACCGGGCTTTTCCCGGCGAGCAGGCTGCCGGTGGGGGCATGGCTCAGGGCGATGGCCCGCAGCGCCGGCAGGCCTGCCTCGATCGCCTCCAGCCCGGCCCGCAGCGCGCCCCAATTGGGGCAGGGCTCCCAAACCGGCGCGCCCTTCAGGGCGATTGCCAGGTGACCGGCCCGCAGGGTGCCCTCGTCCAGCTCGACCGGCGCATCCTGTTCGACCGTCCCCAGCGCGCCTGGCCCGGCCTCGGCTACGATATTCAGCGGCCCGTCGCCAACGCGCGGGGTCACTACGGCTATCACCTGGCCGCCGGGCGTGACCAGATCGCAGGCCTGTTCGAATGAGGCCAGGACCCGGGCGGCGAACGGCGCCCGGCGCAGCGTCTCCGCTGCCGGCCTGCCGATCGAGCGGGCGGTCAGGTGCACGATCATGCCCCCATTCTACCCTTGAAGCCCGCTGTGTCAAAACGCGGGCCGGTCCAATGGATCAATCGGGGCGTTTGACGAGCTTGGCCGGCTGGTGTATAATCGGGCTAATCCTACAAAGAGGTAGATGACCGATGACCTACGATTTCGACCAGATTGTGGATCGGATCGGCTCAGAGAGCATAAAATGGCACCTGTACGGCGATGGGGTGTTGCCCCTGTGGGTGGCCGACATGGATTGGAGGTCGCCCGAGCCGGTGATCCGTGCCCTGCGCGAGCGGGTGGAGCACGGGGTGTTTGGCTATGGCAGCGAGCCGCCCGACCTGCGCCCGGCTGTCATGGACTGGCTGGACCGCTCCTTTGGCTGGCAGGTGCCGGCCGAATCGCTGGTGTTCTTGCCCGATGTGGTGACCGGTTTCAATGTGGCCTGCCGCGCCGTGGCTGCGCCTGGGGACGGCGTGCTGGCTCAGACTCCTGTCTATTTTCCCATCCTCTACGCGCCGGGGAATGCCGGCATGGTGCTCGACCAGGTAGAGCTGACCAGGCAGCCGGATGGCTATTATGTGATCGACTATGATGCCTTTGAGGCAGCCATCACCCCCCGCACCCGGATCTTTATCCTGTGCAGCCCGCACAACCCGGTGGGCAGGGTCTTTCGGCGCCAGGAGCTGGAGCGGATGGCCGACATATGCCTTCGCCATGGGGTGGTCATCTGTTCCGACGAGATCCACTGCGACCTCGTCTTTCAGGGCAGCCGCCACGTGCCGATGGCCTCACTGTCCCCAGAGGTGGCCGCCCAGACGATCACCCTCATTGCTCCCAGCAAGACCTTCAACGTCGCCGGGTTAAAGTGCGCGGCGGCCATCATCGAGAATGCCGAGCTGCGGGACAGGTTTTGCGCCGCCCGGGCCGGGATGGTCGGCGGCGCGAACATCATGGGCTACATCGCCGCCATGGCCGCCTATCGCGGCGGCCGGCCGTGGTTGGACCAGTTGTTGCGCTACCTGGAGGGCAACCGTGACCTGCTCCTGCAATACGCGGCCGAGCATCTGCCTGGGATAGAGATGGGCAGGCCGGAGGGGACCTACCTGGCCTGGCTCGACTGCCGCGGGGCGGGCCTGCCCGGCAACCCGCACGAGTTCTTTCTCCAACGAGCCAGGGTGGCGTTGAACGACGGGGCGCCGTTCGGCAAAGGGGGAGAGGGTTTTGTCCGGCTGAACTTTGCCTGCCCTCGCGCCACGCTGCTAGAAGCGCTCGATCGGATGCGGCAGGCGATGCAGTCGTTCCGCGACGAGGCTTCAGGGCAGGGAAAAGGGTAATGGACCGGCCACTACGCCTAAAGCCCCGGTTTCCGGGGAGATGAAAGGAGGTCTGTCACCGTGGCACAAATGGCCAAAAAAGTGATGCACTGGTACGACTATGTCACCGTCAACCTGTTCTGGCTCGGCTTAAACGTCCGCAATACGGCGGTGGGCAGCGTCTTTATGCCCTACCTGGTCGCCGCCTTTGTGGCGCCTGACGTCAAGAACACGGCCCTGAGCACCATGCGCACGGTCGGGCTGATCGTGGCCATGCTCGTCCAGCCGGCTATCGGTCTGCTCAGCGACCGCAGTACCTCGCGGTTCGGCCGCCGCCGGCCCTTTATCTTTGTCGGCGTCCTGTTCGACCTGATCTTTCTGGCGGCCATCGCCCTGTCCTGGAACTATCTGTCGCTGTTTATCGCCATGCTCTTGATCCAGCTCTCGGCCAACGTATCGCACGGGCCGCTGCAGGGCCTCATCCCAGACCTGGTGCCCGAGGAAAAACGGGGCCGGGCCTCGGCATTCAAGGCATTCCTTGAGCTGCTGGGGGTCTTTATCGTGACCCTCACCGTGGGCCAGTTGGTGTCGGCCGGCCAATTCGGCCTGGCGGTTGTCGTCACCGGGGCAGCAGTGCTGGTGTTGATGATCTTGACCATGATTTTCGTGCGTGAGGAGCCGCTGCGCGTCAAGCCCGACACCCCGCTGGGGCCGCCGATGCTGCGGGTGCTGGGCATGCTGGCCGGCATCATCGCCGGTGCGCTGGCCGGACTGGCCGTCGGCGGGGTGGCCGGCGGGCTGGTCGGGCTGATCGCCTGGCCGCTGGCCGGCGGCCCGCTGGCCCTGGTGATCGGCGTGGCCCTGGGCGGCCTGGTGGCCATGATCGTAGCCATCTTGATCGGCGTGTGGGGTGGGGCCTGGGCGACGCTGGGCCGGGATGCTCAGCGCAACACCCCCTTTACCTGGTGGGTGGTCAACCGGCTGCTCTTCCTGGCCGCGGTCACTTCGGTCCAGACCTTCGCTATGTACTTTTTGATGCACGCCTTTGTCCTCTCGCGTGAGGGCGCGGTCAAGATGAACACGCAGGTGATGATGGTCGTCGGCATCTTTACCATGCTCGCTGCCCTGCCTGCCGGCTGGCTGGCCGACCGGTTCGGCCACAGGAAGCTGGTCGGTGTTTCCGGGCTGGTTGCCGCGTTGGGCACCTGCGTCCTGTTGGGCGGCCTGGCCGCGGCCAACAGCCTGCTCGTCTATGTCGGCGGCTGCATCATCGGGCTGGGGGGCGGCCTGTTCACGACCAGCAACTGGGCCTTGGGCACCGAGCTGGTGCCGAACGAAGAGGCCGGCCGCTACCTGGGCGTTTCGAACCTGGCCGGGGCGGGAGCCGGCATGATCGGCAGCGGCATCGCCGGGCCGATGGCCGACTATATCAACCAGTATCAGCCGGGCCTGGGTTACTTTGTCATTTTTGGCTGCTATGCCGTCCTGTTCATGCTGAGCACCTTTAGCCTGCGAATGTTGTCGAGGCGGGGCCCTTGGGATCGCCTGGTGGTTGACCTGGTCAGTCTGCAGATCTTGCGGCGCAGGAAATCAGAGTAGGAAGTGGGCGAGTTGAAGGCGATCCCGCAACGCTGGCGGGAGGCGCTGCGCGGGGAGCTTCCCTGGCAGCGAGGGCGCATCTGGCAGGCTCAAGATCTGATCGATCTGGCCGGTCAACTGGCCGGCCGCCAGTCCGAAGGCTAGGCGATTGGCCGACCCGCCGCGCGCGATCGTCCATCTCGATCTGGACGCCTTCTTTGCCTCGGTCGAGGTGCTGGAGAACCCCGGCCTGGCCGGCAAGCCGGTGGTTGTCGGCGGCCGGCCCGAGGAGCGGGGCGTCGTCGCGGCGGCCTCCTACCCGGCGCGGGCATTTGGCATCCATTCGGCCATGCCCATGGCCCGCGCCCTGGCCCTGTGCCCGCATCTGGTCATCCTGCCGACCCGCCACTCGCTCTACCACCGCTATTCCGAGCGGGTGATGGCCATCCTGCACGAGGCCTCGCCGCTGGTCGAGCAGATGAGCATCGACGAGGCCTATCTGGACCTGACCGACCAGGTGCCGGCCTGGGAGGAGGCGGTCGAGGCGGCCCGCCGCTTGCAGTCGCGGGTCCGGGACGAGGTCGGGCTGTCGGCGTCACTGGGTGTGGCGGCCAACAAGGTGGTGGCCAAGGTGGCTTCCGGACACGACAAGCCGGGCGGCCTGACCGTCGTGCGGCCGGGGGAGGAGGCGGCCTTCCTGGCGCCGTTGCCGGTGCAAACGCTGCCGGGTGTGGGCCCGGCGACCGCCCAGAAGCTGGCCGATCTGGACGTGGCGACGATCGGCGATCTGGCCTTGGTGCCCGAGGCCGAGCTGCGGGCGCGCTTTGGCCGGCCCGGCGCCGATCTGGCCCTTCGGGCACGCGGCATCGACGATCAGCCGGTAGTGACCGAGCACGAGCTGCGGTCGATCAGCCAGGAAGTGACCTTCAGCCGCGACCTGGCCGACCTGGACACGATGCGCCGGGAGTTGTGGCGCCTGAGCCGGGAGGTAGGGCAGCGGCTAAAAGAGGTCGGCATGGCCGCAGGCACGGTGGCGATCAAGCTGCGCTACGCTGATTTTACCACGCTGACCCGGCAAATGAGCCTGGCGGTGCCGGCCGGCGATGAGCAGGAGGTTTACCGGGCGGCGCAGGCGCTGCTGGACCGGGCCTGGCAGCGGGGCCGGCCGGTGCGCTTGCTGGGCGTGGCGGCGCGGGGCCTGTCTGCCCCGCCCGGGCAGTTGCCGCTGCTCTAGACTCCAAGCGGGAGGTGACGGTGATTGAACAGATTTTCAGCCGAGCCTTGCCCAGTAAGGCCCTGCGTCTGATTGCGGCCGGATGCCTTGTGTCGATCCCGGTTGGCATCTCTAGCGCTTACGTAGGCGCGGGCTATCTGTATTACATGTGGGGGGACGATTTCTGGGGAACCGTGTTCGGCTTGGCCTTTTACGGAAACGCCGCTGTGCTGTGCCTCGGTTTTGCGCTGCTCTATCCGCTGGAGCGATGGGTCATCCGCGACCGGGCGGCTCACTCGTGGCGGTGGGTTCTGGCCCGCATTCTGCTTTACCTGCTCGCCAGCCTGCCTCTTGGGCTTACGACCCTGCTCAGCATTCGCTGGGGGATGGGCGAATACCCGGCCGCTGTCGAAAGCTCCTATTTCGTCATCGTCACGACTAACATGAGCATGGTCAGCGTCTTGTACTCGCTTTTTGAGCGGGTGCTGGCCGAAGTCAAGCGGCGTGAGGCCCGCTTGCAGGGGCAGATTGCCCGGCTTCAGATCCAGTTGGACGAGATCAAGCGCGACCGGCAGGTTCAGGAGATCACCGAGACCGAGTATTTCCGCCAGTTGCGGGCCAGGGTCCAGCAGCTCAGATACCGTCCCGCGACTTAACCTGGCAAAACCACAGAGCTTGTCACCCTGAGCGGCAGCGAAGGGTCTGTCTTGGCCGAGAAGAGACGGTCTCCGTTCGCTTCGCAGCCGCGAGTCCTCTGATGGGGATCTCCGTCGGCCCTGCATGTCAAAATGACAGTTTTGCTGGCGCTCTTGCCGGGTTCTGAACGTTGGCGGCCTAGACGGCATTTATAGTTAAACACACAACAAGGATGCAAAACAATGAAACCAAGGTCCTCGACCCTTTTGATCGTGATCGCACTGCTGATTCTGGCCGGCTGTACTACCGGGCCACAAGCCGGCCCTACCACGGCTGCGCCGGCAGAGCCACCCACGCCCACGGCCATTTCGCCGGCAGATGCTACCCAACCGCCCGCGGTCGGCGCTACCCCTGCTGCGGCCAACCCCGGGCCAACGGCGCTGCCGGCTGCCGGTCCTTTCTCTTTGATCTCCCAGGACAGCCTGTTTGCCTACCTGGAAGACCTGACCGCCATCCAGGCCTACTCCGGCTGGCGCAACTCGGGCAGCTCGGGGGAGCAGGAGGCGCTGGACTATGTTGGAGAGCGGCTGGCCGAGCTCGGCTACCTCCGGGAACTCGGCCTGGAGGTCGAGCGCCAGGAGTTTCGGGTTTTTCTTGCCACCGAGTTCTGGGATAGCCGGCTGCGCCTGACGGCCGGCGGCCGGGAGGTCGAGGTGCCGGCCTCTGGCCTGCGTGGCGACCGGGACAGCGTCGCCCAAGCGCTCTACTTTGACTCGGACGGCCGGCTCAACGACGCCGAGCGCAACCCGGTGGTCGTGGCCGGGCCGGTGGTGGTGATCCGCTCGGCCGGCGAGATAGATGCTTTGAGCCCTGGCAGCCTGCGTGGCAAGGTGGCGCTCGTGGATTACGCCGTGGTCGATCGGTCGATCATGGATCCGCAGCGGGCGACGGCGATCGCCTCTGATCTGCTCGCCCGCGAGCCGGACGGCGTGGTTCTGGTTACCCGCAATTCGAACGAGATAGGGGAAAGCCACGGGGCTTTTGTGGGTGACTTGGCTGCCTTTAACTGGGCAGAGCGGCCGGACGACAGGCGGGTCCCAATCCTGTATGCCCGCCTGGAGGACCTTGGGCCGGCCGGCATCGACAGCCTGGATGACCTGGGACAGATCGAGGCGGCTCGGGTGACCTGGGATGCGGATGTGTCGTCGCCGGCCAGGTCGGGCAACCTCGTGGCGCGCATCCCCGGCGCCGATTCGTCTCGGGCCCTGATCCTGGGCGCCCACATCGACAGCCCCAACGCCCCCGGCGCGATGGACAACGGCAGCGGCGTGGCCATCCTGCTGGAGGTGGCCCGCGTGCTTGACGCGGCCCGCTTCCGGCCTCCCATCGACCTTTACCTGGCCTGCTTTGGCAGTGAGGAGCTGGGCCTGTACGGCTCGGCCTACTTTGCCTCGACCCATCAGGAGCTGCTGGACCGGACGGCCGGCATGCTCCAGTTCGACTGCCTGTCCTACCCCCTGGACGGTATTGAGGCCAGCCTCGATCTGGTCGGCTGGTCGTACGGCCGGCTGGGCGATGGCCGCCTGGCCTGGCCCGATTACCTGGCTCAAGCTGCTGCGCGGCAGGGCGTGCCGGTGGAGGTTTCCAATTCTTATACGGCCTGGTCCGATAACAGCTCCTTTGCCGGCTATGATGTGCCCAACGCCGACCTGATCTATATGAACGAGGCAGAGATGGAGGCGACGGGCAGCCTGCACTATGGGGCGCACATCCACGATCCGTACGACACGATCGAGCTGGTGCAGGGCGACCTGTTTGAGCAGATGGCCCGCGTAGCGCTGGCTGCTGTGGTGGACACCGGCGACGATGCCTCGTCCCTGCGTGTCACGCCCAAGCCGGATCGCCGCGCCGTCCTGGTCGCCAGCCATACCGAGCCGGTGCACATGACGCCGTCGTCCCTGACCGATTTCGGCATGGCCATGGCTATGGAAGGCTTCGACCTGGACCTGGTTCCCTACGGCCGGCCGGTCACGGCCGCCGACCTCGAGGGCGCCGACCTGGTGATCGTGCTGCCGGTGGTCGACTATCCGGGCCCAGGAGGAGGCCCGGAGCTGTACGACGAGGCCTGGGGCGCGCAAGAGATCGCAGCCCTGGAGCAGTATGTGGCCGGCGGTGGGCTGCTGGCGCTGACCAACAGCGCCAACCGTCTCAAGTATTACAACCGGGTGCTCGATCCCAACGAGGACTCGGCCGACGCCAACGACCTTGCCGGGCGCTTTGGGGTCACTTTTGAGGGCGGAACGCTGGCGTCCGGCAGTGTCCGGGCTGCGGGATCGAGCCCGCTGGCGGAGGGGTTCAAGCAACTGTCGATCGCCCGCAACAACGGCGTGCGCTTTAGCCTGGCCAAGGGGACCAAGTTCGAGATAGTGGCCGAGGCGGGAGAGCAGGCGGTGGTGGCCCTGGCACAATATGGCGATGCCGGGGGCGAGGTGCTGGTCCTTGCCGACTTGGGTATCTTGGGATCGTCCGGTGAGCCCACCCTGACCAACCTGCCCTTCTGGCAGAACCTGGCCGATTACGCCCGAAGCCGCTGATCCGGCCGCCGGCCGGGCCTGCCGGGTTTTTTCCTGGACAGCCAGACCTGACGGGTCTTCCTAGACCCGTCAGGTCTTTTTCCCAAATCAGCCGATCTGTGCTATAATCTACCGCCGGTGCCTGCAAGCGAAGCAGGCCAATCGATACAAGGAGATATGATGCCCATGAAGCAACACCGCAGCCTAACGTGGATCGCTGTCATCGTTCTATTGATCACCCTGACCGCGCCGCTCAGTGCGGCCGGCGCAGCCCCGGCTGACGCCTCGGTTTCAGCCCCTGAGAGAACGGCTCTGGTGCAGGTCCAGATCACCGCCTCCGAAGACCTGGCCCTATTCGATCAGACCGGCCTGCCGGCCTACGCCCGCCTGGAGGGCCGCGATGGAAGCTACCTGCTGGCCGGGGCGACTCCTGCCGGCCTCGAAGCATTAGCGGCCGCCGGGCTGTCGGCCCGCGCCCTGGATCCCGACATGGCCGGGGCGGCCTACTACCTGGCCTACCCTGTGCCCAACCGGCCTCGGCCGGAGTGGGGCGCCTACGGCCGGTTGCTGCTCGACGACGGCGAGCAGGCGTTGCTGCGCACCACGGCCGAGGATGCCAGGCGTCTGGCGCTGGCCGGCGCCGAGCTGCGCATGCTGACCTTGACCCCCAAGCCGCTGCGGCCCACCGTGGCGCAGAATGCGATCCCCGAGGTGGTCGATCCAGATCCGCTGGTCCAGGCGATGATCGACCAGATCACTACCGACAATATCTACCATTACCTCCAGGGGTTCGCCGGTGATGTCCCGGTGTGGGTCGATGGCGAGTGGTACACCATTACCTCGCGTGAGAGCACCAGCGGGACGCCGATCCTAAAGGCTGCCCATTACCTGGGCGAGCAGTATGCGGCCCACGGGCTCGACGTGGAATATCACGTCTGGAACGCCAGTCACGGCCCGAATGTGATCGGCCAGTATACCGGCATGATCAACCCCGACGACATCTATATCATCGGCGGCCATCTCGACGACGTGGGCGCCGGCCCCGGCGCCGACGACAATGCCAGCGGCACGATCGCCGGCCTGATCGCGGCTGAGATCATGTCCCAGTTCCAGTGGGGCTGCACCCTGCGCTTTGTGGGCTGGACCGGCGAAGAGTATGGTCTGTACGGTAGTGCAGCCTATGCGCAGCGCTCCTATCAGCAGGGTGAGAATATTCTCGGCTACTTGAACCTGGATATGATTTCCTGGAATACGATAGGCAGTACTCCGGGCATTGACTTGATCTACAGCTCCAGTAGGCCACTGACCCAGCAGTTGGCCCAGCTCTTTGCCGACGTAGTGAGTGCCTACAACCTGGACCTGGTTCCTCAACTTGGGACCTCGCTCGGCGGTGGCAGCGACCACAGCTCTTTCTGGGATTATGGCTATACCGCTATCCTGGGCATCGAAGACCAGAGCGACTTTAACCCCTACTATCATGGCCCAGGGGATACGGTGGCTCACACCGACCCGGCCTTCTTTACCAACTTTGTGAAAGCATCGGTGGCTACCTTTGCCCACATGAGCGGCTGCCTGATCGACACCGGGCTCGGCGCCCTCGACGGGCACGTCACCGCCGCCGCTGGCGGCGCGCCAATTGAGGGGGCGACGGTCACGGCCGAATCCGCCGCCGGGAATATCCTGTCCAAGACCACCGATGCCACCGGCTATTACACCTGGACCCTGCTGACGGGGCCCTACACCGTCACTGCCGAGGCGTACGGCTATGTGCCGGAGACGGTGGCCGGCGTGGAGGTGGTGACCGGTGCGGTCACCACCCAGGATTTCGCGCTGGAGGCCTCAGCCTACTATACCATCTCCGGCCACGTCACCGAGCTGGGCACCGGACAGCCGCTGCTGGCCGAGGTTCAGTTCGTGGGCTCGCCGGTGACGGTGTGGACCGACCCATCCGACGGCTACTACGAAGCGTCCTTGCCGGCGGGCAGCTATACGATCGAGGTGCAAGCCGACCGGCATCGCCCTGAGGAGCGGCCAATCGTCGTGGTCGACGGCAACCAGGTTCAGGATTTTGAGCTTGAGCCGTTTGCCTGTACTCTGCTCGTGGACGACGATACAGGCGATACCTATGAAACCTATTACGCCGGTGCGCTGGACGCAGCGGGCGTGGACTATGAGCTGTGGTCTGTGGCGTCATCTGGCAGCCCCACGGCGAGTGACCTGTCCGACTTTGACCGGGTGATCTGGTTTACCGGCGATGACTCGAGCACGACGCTGACCACGGACGAGCAGGCTGCACTGACGACCTACCTGAACGGCGGCGGCAAGCTGTTCGTGTCTGGGCAGGACATCGGCTACGACATCGGCGCCACGGCTTTTTACACCAACTACTTGCATGCTATCTACGACTCGGACGACACCAACAACTATACCCTGACCGGGCTGGATTACCTGTCCGGCGTAGAACTGACCATTTCTGGAGGCGATGGGGCCGGCAATCAATCTTGGCCCAGTGACATCTCGCCGACCGGCGGGGCGGCCGCCGTGCTCGATTATCCCTCTCCCCACCTCTACGGTGGCGTGGCCTACCAGAACAACACCTACGGCGTAGTCTATTTCTCCTTTGGCTTTGAGGGGATCAACAACCAGGCAGACCGCACCGACGTGATGTCGCAGACGCTGGCCTGGCTCGGCGGCTGTCAGTGCAATCCGGTGAGCATCCTCGACGTCACCGCCGAGGTGTCCGACTGCACGGCGACGTTTGGAGCTGTTCTGAGCGGCGATCCTCCCTTCAGCTATGACTGGGATTTCGGCGTGTTTGGCGCCAGCGCCAGCCCGGCGCCGGTGGTCGACTATGGCATCGACGGAACTTTCCCCTTCACCCTGACGGTCTCGAACTGCAACGGGGCATCATCCGACGCCGTCACCGGGACGGTCACGGTCGAATGCTGCGATGGGGTGTACGATGCAGGCTTTACCTGGGCGCCGAGCTCGCCGCTGGTTGGCGAGGAGGTTGTCTTTACCGGGGTTGCCAGCGGCACGGCGCCGATCGAGTTTGACTGGGATTTCGGCGACGGGATGATGGGGCACGGCGTGGTGGTGACCCACACCTATGCGACCAGCGATACCTATACAGTTGTACTGACGGCAACGAACGGCTGCGGCATGGGGGTTGTGGATCACGAGGTCAACGTGCTGCAACCACCGATCAGGTACTATATCTACCTGCCGATTGTGGTCAGGGTACCCTAATGTGCCAAAGGCTGTGGGCCAGGTCGTAGACCTGGCCCACAGCCTTAATAGGGGTCCGGATCTGTGTCTGGGCGTAGAGAGATAGGATAAGGAGGATCAAATGGTCAAACGGTTGCTTGTTTTGGGCGTTCTGGTCCTGGTTTTGTCCTGGACCGTGCCGTTGCCGGTGGAGGGAAAGCTTGCCACCGCGCAGGCCGGTCAGACCTCTGGCAAAAAAGGCGCCCTGGTGTCCTTGCCCGAGATCATCGTCGATCCGCTGTCACTGGAGGCTACCCTCTATCCTGATGAGGTCATTACGGTCACCTTGTCGCTGTCCAACAATGGGATAAGCGAGCTAGGCTTTGTCCTGCACGAGACTGACACCTTGGGGCTTGCCCAGGCTGCCCTTGCGGGGGAAAAGGCCAGGGCATGGGACGGGCCGGTTGTCGATCCCCAACTCACAGCCCAGGTCCAGGCTACGGGCCGGGCGCAGGCTATCATCTACCTGCACGAGCTGCCTGATCTGTCGCCGGCCTATGCGATCAGAGACAAGGAGGAGCGCCGCCGGTGGGTCTATGACCAGCTCAAGGGGACGGCTGAGCGCAGCGGGGGTGGGCTGTTCCGCTGGCTGGATGCGGCCGGCGCTGAGCCGCGGCAATTGCTGGCGGTGAATGGGATTGCGGCCACGCTCGATGCCCGGCTGCTGGCCGGCGTGGCGGCGCGGCCGGAGGTAGCTCACATCGCCCTCGACCGCGACTTTTTTACGATGCCGGTCCTGGCCGGGCGGGCCGGGGAAACGCCAGAGGCGGTCGAGTGGAACATTGCCAAGATCAAGGCCGACCAGGCGTGGAGTGAGTTTGGCATCACCGGCCAGGGGGTCGTGATCGGCGTGATCGATACCGGCGCCAAGTATGACCATCTGGCCCTGGTGGGACAGTACCGGGGCAACCTGGGCGGCGGCACGTTCGACCACAACTATAACTGGGTTGATGTTATCGACGGCACTTTGGTGCCCTATGACGACAATGGCCACGGCACCATGGGCTTGGGCGTGGCGGCCGGCGACGACGGGGGCGCCAACCAGATCGGCGTGGCGCCGGGAGCCAAGTGGATCGCGGCCAAGGCCTGCGATGGAGGGAGTTGCCCCGAGTCGGACCTGATTCAGGCTGGAAGCTGGATGCTGGCTCCGAGCCGGCTGGACGGAACAGCCCCAGATCCTTCCAAGGCGCCCGACATGGTCCTCTTTATGTTGGGCTCCTATTATCCGCCGTGTGATAACTGGTACGACATGGTCATACAGGCGTGGCGGGCGGCAGACATCTTGCCCGTCTTGACCGCAGGTACCGGCGGACCATCGTGTGGTTCCGTGAGCTACCCGGCCAAATCGGCCCTGGCGTTCAGCTCCGGGGCGACGAACGCCAGCGACGTGATCGCCCCGTTTAGCGGGCGTGGCCCTTCCCCGTGCCCTGGCGGTCAGATCAAACCGGAGGTAGTGGCGCCTGGCGTGAGCATCCGGTCCAGCATGAACGATGGCAGCTACTATGTGTGGGACAGTACCGCCCTGGCGGCCGCGCACCTGGCTGGCACGGCCGCCCTGGTCCTGTCGGCCGATCCGTCGCTGGCCTCAAACGACGTCGAATCGATCATCGAGGAGTCGGCCCTGTGCATCAATGACCCGACCTGTGGCGGCGGTCCCTGCCCTGCGCCGAACAATGTATATGGCTGGGGCCGCATCGACGCCTATGAAGCGGTGTCCCTCACCCTGGCCCTGGCAGACGTGCTGCCCTGGCTGGACGAACGCCCGGTCGCCGGTGTCCTGGCGCCGGGCGAAGGCGCGGCGGTGGAGGTCACGTTCGACTCGACCGGGCTGGCTGAGGGGGTGTACGCCGGTTGGCTGGATGTGGCCAGCGACGACCCGCAGACGCCGAATGTGATGGTGCCGGTAACGCTGACTGTCGAATCCTGCCACGAGGCCAACATTCTGGCCGTGACCTATGACAATGTGGGCCATCAGGTCACCTTTGGCGCGCAAGTCACCGGCACCGAGCCGATTTCGCTGATCTGGGATTTCGGCGACGGGATCACCAGCACCCTGACCAACCCGATCCACACCTATCCCGGCCGTGGCACCTACACGGCTACCCTCGAGGTGAGCAACTGCGGCGGCGCCGGTTATGATGAATGGATCGGCGTTTTGGCCTTGGTGCCGGAGATTGGCGTCGATCCACCGCTTTTGGCGGCCACGCTCTATCCTGATGGGGTCACTACGGTCACTCTTTGGCTGACTAACGACGGGATGTTGGATCTGAGCTTTGCCCTGCACGAGACCGGTACCTTGGGGTTCGCGCAGGCCGCGCCTGGGGGGAAAAAGGCCAGGGTATGGGCCGGGCCGATCGTTGATCCTCAACTGGCGGCCCTGGTCCAGGCTGAGGGCCAGGCCACGGCGCTCATCTACCTGCGCGAGCTGGCCGACCTATCGCCGGCCTATGCAATTGCAGACAAGGCAGAGCGTCGCCGGTGGGTCTATGACCGGCTTCAAGAGACGGCCATGCGCAGCGGCAGCGGGCTGTACGCCTGGCTGGAGGCGGCGGGCGCCGGGCCACGGCGGTTGCTGGCGGCGAACGCAATTGCAGCGACCCTCGACGGTCGGCTGCTGGCCGCCCTGGCGGCGCGGCCCGAGGTATCCCATATCAGCGCCAGCTACACCTACCAGGTGGAGGCCGGTCTCCCGGGATCGCCGGGAGCCGGAGCCGAGGCGGTGGAGTGGAATATCGCCAAGATCCGGGCCGACCAAGCCTGGAGTGTGTTCGGCATCACCGGCCAGGGGGCTGTGGTCGGCGAGATCGACACCGGCGTCCAATACGACCACGCGACCTTGGTGAGCCAGTATCGCGGCAACCTGGGCGGCGGAGCCTTTGACCACAACTACAACTGGTTCGATTTTGTGGACGGCCAGCCTGGCCCTTACGATCCGAACGGACACGGCACGTTTGGCATGGGGCTCGTCGTCGGAGATGACGGCGGCACGAACCAGATCGGGGTGGCGCCCGGCGCCAAGTGGATCGCCGTCAAGGGGTGTGGCGATGCGTCGTGCTCTGATGTGGATCTGCTCGCAGCGGCAGAGTGGATGCTGGCCCCTACCCGCCTGGACGGCACCGATCCGGACCCCAGCAAGGCCCCCGATATAGTTCTGAACATGTGGGGCGGTCAGGGTTGCGATAATTGGTTCGACGCGATGCTCCAGGTCTGGCGGGCGGCGGACATCCTGCCTGTCTTTTCCCCGGGCGGAGGTGGGCCCTCGTGTACGACGGTCGGCTCCCCGGCCGCATCGGCGGACGCCGTTTCGGCCGGCGCGACCGACGATAGCGATCTCGTCGCGCCGTTCAGTGCGCGCGGCCCCTCGCCGTGTACGGGTGGGATCAAGCCGGAAGTGGTCGCGCCGGGCGTCAATGTCCGCTCCAGCTATAACGACGGTAGCTATACGACCATGAGCGGCACATCGTGGTCGGCGGCGCACCTGGCCGGCATGGCGGCGCTGGTCCTGTCTGCCGATCCATCGTTGGGCATCGGCCAGGTCATGGCCAACATTGAGCAAACGGCCCTGTGCCTCGAAGCCCTGATCTGCGGCGGCACCCCCTGCCCAGATGGGGCCAACAACACCTACGGCTACGGCCGCATCGACGCCTTCGAGGCGGTGTCGCTGACGGTGGCCGGGGCCTCGTTTGACCTGCCCTGGCTGTCCGAGACGCCGGTGGCGGGTGTCATATCACCTGGCTTGACAGTCTCGGTGGCGGTCACCTTTGACGCTGCTGGACTGGAGCCCGGGGTGTACACCGGGTTGCTGGGAGTGGAAAGCGACGATCCGGAAACGCCCTATGTGGGGGTCCCGGTGACGCTCACCGTCGAGCCGCCGGTGGTGTGCTACGAGGCCGACATCTTGGCCGTGATCCATGAAGAGGTCGGCTGCCGGGTCACCTTCAGCGCCGAGATCACCGGCACTGAGCCGCTGTCGCTGACCTGGGATTTCGGGTTGTACGGAACCTATACAGAGCCCAGCCCGACGATCAACTTTGGAGCAACCGGCGCGTACACCGGCACACTGACAGTGGAAAACTGTGACGGCGTTGGCTATGACGTTCAGGCCTTGGCTGTGGACGTCGAATGCGCGATGATGCGGATGATCTACATCCCGCTGGTGGTGAAAAGCCCCTAGCTGGCTTGGGCGATGATCCTGGGGGTTTGGCGGCTGCAACACAGCCGCCAAATCCCGCTTGTCATCCTACTTGAACTCGGCCATCCCCAGCAGCATGAACAGCGCGGCGAGCAGGGCGCAAGCTGCGCCGGCCACCGCGTTGAGGGTGATCGCCCCCGCCTGCCCCTGCCACAACCAGCCGCCCACCGCCACACCCAGGATGCGGCCCAGGCTGAACGCAGTCATGTTCAGCGACAGGAGTGGGGCCCGCGCCTCGGGCACCAGCTCGGTGGCCAGCGGCAACAGGGACACGATCGCGAATTCGAAACAGATCGTCACCAGCACCACGCCGCCCAACGCCGCAGCCACCCCAAACCGGGCCAGGACCGGCAGCAGGAGCAAGCTGACCGTCAGCCCGGCCAGGCCCAACAGGACGCTCCGCCGTTTGCCCAGCCGGTCGGTCAGCAGGGTCGTGCCAAACTCGCCTCCCAGCTCGGCCAGGCCGACGACGATCGACGCCACTCCCAGCGCGCTCAAGCTGAGGTGGTAATCTGCCTCCAGCCACGCGCCATAGACGATGAACGGCGCCTCGACCGCCATCGTCATCAGCAGGCTCGTCAGTAGCAGGATCACCACCCGGCGGTGTCGTAGCAGGTCGCGCCAGGTGCTCAGGAGCAGGGAGATCCCCTGCCCTTTTCCTGCCTTTTCCGAGGGATGGTGGCCGGCGGGCAACCAGATGCGGGTGAGCGCCAGGCTGATCAGGCCCATCCCGCATAGCACGGCCCAGGGCGACCGCCAGCCGAACCGCTCGATCAGGAATCCGGCCGCCGGCACTCCGATCAGCCAGGAGCCAGACCAGGCCAGCTCGACAAGGCCAATCGCCCGGGCCCGCCCGGCATACGGCACCGTGTCGCCGATGTAGGCGTGCATCGTGGGGTCGTACAGGACCTTGGCCAGGCCGTACAGGGTAAAGGCTATGGCCGCCGCCGGCAGGGTTCCGATCCCGGCCAGCAGCAGGCCGGCCAGGGAAAAGGCCAACAGGGCCAGCTCCATGATGCTGCGGCGGCTGCGGAGGTCGGCCAGCGGGCCGAGGAACGGGGCGGTCAGGCCCGCGACCATCCGCAGGGTCACTAGCCCTCCCGCCGCGGCCAGCGAGATGTCCAGACCCCGGGCGATGCTTGGCAGGAAGGGATAGACGATGCGGAAAGCGCTGTTCAGCGTCGTGCGGGCTATGAGGATGGTCGGCAGCCAGCTTTTGCCGGGCCCACACTCGCTCCCTTGAGTAGACATAATGTCAGGCTACAATGGATCCTTCAGACTGTCCGGGATGGCAGCCATCAGGCTTGAATCGATCATCGCTTCCCTCGCTCGGACTGGCAAGTTATGTGCCGAGATTATACCACCAAAGGCAAAACAGGGGCAAGCGGTCTCCACGGTCAGGCCCGATCCTGCAACTTGTCGCCGCTTTGTGCGTAATAGAGGGTAGGAGGTAGCGACATGATGAGTGGTAACAAGTTGCGACGTTCACGAACTAGTCGCGTAATCGGCGGTGTGTGTGGTGGGTTGGGTGATTTCTTTGGGATGAACCCCTTCTGGTTCCGGCTGCTGTTCTTTATCTTGGGGATCCCAGGTGGGGTGCCGGGCGTGCTTCCGTACCTCATTTTGTGGGCGGTCATCCCCTTGGAGGAACGCCAATAACCCGTTCGCCAGTGCCATAACCGGCCGGTGGCCCGGTCTCCCCGCGAGGGCAGAGGCCGGGCTTTGTTTTATACGCGGATTGCCCAGACTGGTTCGATGTGG
The DNA here is from genome assembly GCA_034429215.1 of Anaerolineae bacterium. Classification (GTDB taxonomy): domain Bacteria; phylum Chloroflexota; class Anaerolineae; order JAAYZQ01; family JAAYZQ01; genus JAFGOG01. The sequence continues at coordinate 25,149 of DAOUGI010000016.1, forward strand.
TATAATCGCCTGGGGACGAGAATGCTATGAGACCGCCAATTCTGAGCCTCCCGGCCGATTTGAAGACCCGGCTAAGTCAGGGCCACCCGTGGGTCTACCGCAATCAGGTGACTCCTGGGCCAGGGCTGGCTTCTGGCACGTGGGTGCAGGTCCGCTGTGGCAGTTTTTCCGCTTTCGGCCTGTGGGACGCCCACAGCGCCATCGCCGTGCGCCTCTACTCGCGGCGCGGCGTGCCCGATGCCGACTGGGTTGCTGCCAGGGTGGCCGATGCGTGGGAGGTGCGGGCCCCGGTGCGAGCCGGGGCGACGACCGGCTATCGTTGGGTGTACGGTGAGAGTGACGGGCTGCCGGGCATCGTCGTAGACCTCTATGGCGAATTCGCCGTGATTCAGACCTACGCCGAGAGTGTGGAACCGTTGGTTTCCTGGGTGGCCGACGCCCTTTACGCCCACGCGCCGCTGCGGGGTATCCTGTGGCGGCCTGCCGGCGGGGAGCTCAAGCCGGTGTGGGGCCGCCTGCCGCCTTCGGATCTTTCCATTGAGGAGCACGGTCTCCTGTTCAACGCCAACCTGTTCGCTGGGCAAAAGACCGGCCTCTTTTTCGACCAGCGCGAGAATCGCCGCACCCTGGCCGGCTGGTGCCTGGGCCAGACGGTGCTGGACTGCTTCTGCTACACCGGCGGCTTTGCGGTGCATGCCTGCCGGGGAGGCGCGCGGGCGATCACGGTGTGTGATGCCAGCGCCGCCGCCGTTGAGGCAGCGCGGGGCAATCTGACCTTGAACGGCTTTGATCCGGGCCGGCACACATTTCTGACGGAAGATTGTTTCCAACTGCTGGACAAGCTCGGCGCGGAGGGGCGCCGTTTCGGGATCGTCATCCTCGACCCGCCCAGTTTTGCCCGCGACCGGCAGAGTCGCCATGCCGCGGTGCGGGCCTACGTCCGGCTCAACCGGCTGGCTCTGAGCTGCGTCGAGCCGGGCGGGCTGCTGGCCTCGGCAAGCTGCACCAGCCAGGTCTCGCCTGTGGAGTTCCACCAGGCGCTGGCTGAGGCAGCCCGGCAGGCCGGGCAACGCCTGCTGATCCTGCACGATGCCGGCCAACCCGTGGATCACCCTGTGCCGGCGCATTTCCCGGAAGCGCGCTATTTAAAGTTTGTGGTGAGTCGGGTCTTGCCACTGGTTTAGTCGGGCTGTCGGCACGCGGCTCTGGTCCAAGTGTTGCGCCTTCAGCCGTTCAGTGCTATAATCCTCCCATGCCCAAAAAAGCACGCACACCCATCGTCGAATATGAAGATTATTTCGCCATCGAGCTCCCCGGCGGCGACCACCCGCCAAGGGAGAGCGACCGTCTGACCGATCAGGCGCTGGTCGTGGCCTACGACCGGCTGCCGGGGCGGCGCAGGTGGCAGCTCCGCGCCCTGCGCTTTGACCGGGAGGAATGGACCCGCTCCGGCATTCGTCGCTGGTGGGCCATGCACGAAGTCCGCTTCCTGGCCTCTGACGAGCTCGACTACGAGATCCCAGAGATCTGCCGTGCTTACGATTCGCCCCGGCCGGACCTGCCGACCATCGTCCTGTGTCATCGCAACACACCCCTGGTGTCGGCGCGAGGGCAGATGGAGGCGCTCAAGGGGGCTAAGAAAAGCGTGGAGCCGCACCGGTGAGCCCGGCCAGCAGCACGAGGAAAAGACGGCGATCCCCGCCAGGGGATGCGAAACGTATCCTGCCAGACGTCGTGTCGGCGCCGTATGCCGGCAATCACACCACGTTCCTGTCCGGGCCGCCCGGTTCTGGCAAGACAACCCTGGCCGTGCGGCGACTGCTTTACCTGCTGGAGCAGGGCGTTCCGGCCGAGCAGATCCTGGTCCTGGTGCCGCAGCGCACTCTGGCCGGACCCTACTACCGGGCAATCCACGGTGTCGCAGCGCCGGCCGGCGGCATGGTGGACGTCGCCACGATCGGCGGTTTGGCGCGCCGCACCATCGAGCTGTTTTGGCCGTTGGTGTCTGAGGTAGCCGGCTTTGCCCATCCCAACGATCGCTGCCGGTTCTTGACGCTCGAAACCGCCCAATACTATATGGATCGTGTCGTCGAGCCGTTTATCGCTGCCGGTGCCTTTGACGGGATCACGATTCCCCGCGCCCGCCTGGTGAGCCAGGTCATCGACGACCTGAACAAGGCTGCTGCCGTCGGCTTTTCGCCCGACGAGATCTCGGCCCGGCTCAAGGGCGCCTGGGGCGGCGACTCGGCCCGGCCGCGCATCTACGACCAGGTCCAGGCAGTGGCCCTTGCCTTCCGCCGCGCTTGCCTGGAGCAGAACGTGCTCGACTGGTCGCTCCAGATTGAGGTCTTTTGGCATCATCTGCTGCCCTTGCCCCAGTTCCGGCGCTACCTGCTGAGCGGCTACCGGCACCTGATCGTCGACAATGCCGAAGAGGACATCCCGGCCGCCCACGACCTGCTGCGGCTGTGGCTGCCGCTGTGCGAATCGGCCCTGGTGGTCCACGACACCGACGGTGGTTACCGTGTCTTCCTGGGGGCCGACCCGCAGGGTGCTCTTGCTCTGGCTGCCCTGTGCCGTGACCGGAGGGTGGTCGGGCAGTCATACGTCACGACGCCGGAGGTTGCCGCCCTCGGAGCCGAGCTGGCTGACCCCTTCCTGCCAAAGAACGCTCGATCCCCGGTGAGAGGTGTCGGCCACAGGCCCGCCGGCCGTGTCGACGCAAGCCGGGCGTTGGTCCGGCCTGAGGAATCGCTTCGTTTCCACCCCCAAATGCTCGATTGGGTAGCCGGTCAGATCTCGCGCCTGAAGATGGAAGAGGGCGTGCAGCCCGGCGAGATCGCCATCCTGGCGCCTTTTGTCAGCGACGCGCTCCGTTTTTCACTGATCGAGGCGCTGAAGAATTACAGCATCCCGGTGCGCACCCACCGTCCATCCCGCGAGCTGCGCGAGGAGCCGGCTGCCCGCTGCCTGCTGACGTTGGCCAAGCTGGCCCATCCTGGCTGGCGCCGCCCGCCGCCTCCGGCCGACGTGGCCCAGTGCCTAGCGATGGCCATCGCCGACCTGGACCCGGTGCGGGCCCATCTCCTGGCCGGTATCGTGTACCGGATCAAGGACGGGCAGCCGGACCTGACGCCGTTTCACCAGATCGTGCCCGAAATGCAAGAGCGGATCAGTTACCTGCTGGGTGGGCGCTACGACGAGCTGTGGCAGTGGCTGGAGGAGGTTTCTGCCTCGAAGGCGTCGCCTCAGGCGGCTGAATCCGCCGCCGCGGATGGAGCAGCGAGCACGGACGGGCTGGACCATTTTTTGAGCCGCCTGTTCGGTGAGGTGCTGTCCCAACCCGGCTTTGGCTTCCATCGTGATTTCGACGCCGGCGCAATAGCCGCCAATCTGATCGAATCGGTTCAGAAATTCCGGCAGACATTTCCACCCGCTCCTACAGATGGGGATCAGGGGGCGGAAACGGACGCCAGCCTCCAATATGTGGACATGGTGGAGCGCGGCGTCGTCGCAGCACAGTATGTGTCAAGCTGGCAGGTCCACCCTGAGGACGCTGTGCTTCTGGTGCCGGCCTATACTTTCCTGATGATGAACCAGCCGGTGACGATCCAGTTCTGGCTCGACGCCGGCAGCCCGGCCTGGTTTGAGCGCATCTACCAGCCGCTGACCCATCCGTACGTCCTGCGCCGTGACTGGCCTGAAGCTCAGATCTGGACTGACGAAGATGAGGTGCGGGTGCGCGAGGAGGCGCTGGCGCGCCTGATCCTGGGACTGGCCCGCCGTTGCCGGCAGCGGGTCTACCTGGCGCACAGCGATCTGAATGAGCAGGGGTACGAGCAGCAGGGGCCGCTGCTCCAGGCCGTCCAGCGCCTGTTGCGCCGCCGGGGCGAGCCGATGCCCGAGATCGATAGCGCGGGGGGAGGGCGGCCATGACCGATTTTCGACCCCGGCGTGGACAGGAGCAGGCGCTGGCCTACCGCGGCGGCAAGATGGGTATATCGGCTGTGCCCGGCAGTGGCAAGACCCACACCCTGGCGGCCCTGGCGGCCCATCTCGTGGCCGAGGCTGTTGCCGACGGCCAGGAGCTGCTGGTCGTCACCCTGGTCAACTCGGCTGTGGACAATTTCAAGCTCCGCATCAACCAGATGATCGCCAAGCGCCGGCTGCTGCCCAACTATGGCTACCGGGTGCGGACCCTCCACGGCCTGGCTCACGACATTGTCCGCGAAAGGCCCGGTTTGGTTGGCCTGTCGGAGGATTTCAACATCATCGACGAACGCGAGGCCGACGCCGTGCGTGAGGAGGCGGTCGACGCCTGGCTGCGCGCCCACCCCGGCGCGGCCGATCCCTTCCTCTCGCCTGATGTGGAGGGCAGCCGCGCCGAGTGGGTCAAGCGCAATCAGTGGCGCGACCTTGTCCACGAGATCGCGGCCGCCTTTATCAAGCAGGCCAAGGATTTTCAGCTTGTCCCTGAGGTTCTGGCAGCGCACCTGGTACAATTGTCTAATAGCGAAGAGCCCTTGTCCATGGGGAAGGAGCCTGGAGGATCGCCCCAACCGGCGGAGATCGACGCCCTTGGCTGGACCGCACCGCTGCTGCGCATGGGGGTCGAGATCTATGCCGATTACCAGCGCAGCCTGGCTTATCGAGGCGTTGTGGATTTCGACGACCTGATCCGCCTGGCTTTGGAGGCGTTGCGCCGCGACCCGGCCTATTTGACCCGCCTCCGCCAGCGCTGGCCCTATATCCTCGAGGATGAGGCCCAGGACTCGAGCAGGCTCCAGGAAGAGATCCTGCGTCTTTTGACCGGCGAGCAGGGCAATTGGATCCGTGTCGGTGACCCGAACCAGGCCATTTACGAAACCTTTACCAACGCCGATCCCAGGTTCCTGCGCGAGTTTATCGCCGAGCCGGGCGTGATCGAAGTCAGATTGAACGAGTCGGGGCGCTCTCAGCCGGCGATTATCCAGTTGGCGAACTATTTGGTGGACTGGGCGGCGACCGACCATCCCCTGCCGGCTGCTCACCGGGCCTTGACGCCGCAGCATATCATCCCGACCGGCCCGGGCGACGCTCAGCCCAATCCCCCGGCCGATCCGGCCGCCGTCCACCTGGTGAGCGAAGGGCTCACACCGGAACAGGAGCTCCAGACCGTGGCCGATTCGCTGCAGCGGTGGGCTGCCGCCCAGGTTGCCAAACCAGAGCCCGAACGAGATACCTGCGCTGCATTGGTGCCCCGCAACCAGCGCGGCTTTGAGCTGGCTGCGCTGCTCAAGCAGCGGAATATCCCCTACATGGAGCTGCTGCGTTCGAGCAGCGGCACCCGGCAGACTGCCGGCGCGCTCGGCAATGTGCTGCGCTGCCTGGCCGACCCAACCTCGGCGCGCAAATTGGCCGTGGCCTTTAGGGTGTGGCGTCGAGAGGACCGCGACAAGCCGGAAGCCGAAGGGCTCCTGGCCGGGATCATCAAGCGGATCGCCGGCTGTCCGGCAGTAGAAGCCTACCTCTCGCCGCGCGGCGGCCACGACTGGTTGGCGGCGCAGGCGCCTGAGCTGTCAGGCGAGGAGATGGCTCTGTTGGCCGCCTTTCGCGAGCTGGCCTGCCGCTGGCACCGGGCAGCTACTCTCGGTGTGCCGATTGACCAGTTGATCCTTACCCTGGCCGGCGATCTATTTCGCGAGCCCAAAGAGCTGGCCCTGGCCCACAAGCTGGCTGTGCTGCTGCGCGGTGTGGCCGAGTCGCACCCCACTTATCGCCTGGCCGAGCTGGTCGAGGAGCTGGCCGTCATCGCCCGCAACGAGCGCCGCTTCCTCGGTTTCGCCGATGAGGAGAGCGGTTTCGAGCCGCCAAAGGGAGTGGTCACCGTAGCCACGATGCACAAGGCCAAGGGGCTGGAATGGGATCGTGTCTACCTGATGTCGGTCAACAACTATGACTTTCCCTCCGGTTTAGCTCACGATACCTACATCGATGAGAAATGGTTTTTGCGCGGCAAAATGAACTTGAAAGCCGAGGTTCTGGCTCGGCTTACAGCGTTGGCCGGCAGGCCGGGGGAAGGTAGCATTTGGAGCATAACCACCGGCTCGGCGATGCAGGCGGCGCGCGATGGCTATGTGGCCGAGCGGCTGCGGCTGCTGTATGTAGGCATCACCCGCGCCCGGCGCGAGCTGTTTGTGACATGGAACACAGGCCGGCGCCCATCGGAAAAGCTCCAGCCGGCCGTGCCCCTGATCGCGCTGGTGGACTATTGGCAGCGCCAGGCCAGCAAAGAGACAGAAGGTTAGGCAGTCATGGCGTTACCTGAGACCTTCCAGTTCAGCCAGGGCAGTTTGCAGGACTATGTGGACTGCCAACGCCGCTTTCAGCTTCGCCATGTGTTGATGCAGCCCTGGCCGGCGCTCATCACCGAACCGGCCTTGGAGGCCGAGCGGCATGTGCAGCGCGGAGCCGACCTGCACCAACTGGCCCACCAGCATACCCTGGGCCTCGACGCCGGGCGGCTGGAAGCGACGATTCACGACGAGGTTCTGGCCCGTTGGTGGCACACCTACCTGACCAGCCTGCCGCCGGATCTGCCTGAGACGACCCGCCGCGCCGAGGTGATGGTCGCCGCGCCACTGGCCGGTTACCGGTTAATGGCCAAATACGATCTGCTGGCCGCCGAGCCGGGCGCGCGCCTGGTGGTGGTGGACTGGAAGGCGGTGCTCAATCGCCCGTCTCGCGTTGTTCTGGCCCGCCGGCTGCAAACCCGCGTCTACCGTTATCTGGCCGTCAGGGCCGGGGCTGCTTTCAACGGAGGCCGACCTCCTCAGCCGGAGCAGGTGGAGATGCTCTACTGGTTCGCCGAGTTCGGCGGGGCCATCGAGCGTTTTCCGTACGATGCCGATCAGCACGCCGCCGATAGCGACTATCTTGCCGGGCTTGTTGCCGAGATTGCTGCCCATTCGGAATCGATCTGGCCGCTGACTCCTGAGGAGCGCCGGTGCCGATTGTGCAACTATCGTTCCCTGTGCGAGCGCGGCGCCACGGCTGCCTTCTTGGGCGAGCTTGAGGATGACCTGGAGCCGGCGGAAGTGACGATCGACCTGGAACAGATCGCCGAAGTGGCCTTCTGACAACTATGATTCTTTGGCTTGAGCCTCAACCGATCGATGTCCCCTTTGCTCTGCAAGAGGCAGTGGGCGGCCACCCCCTTGTCGCGCAGACCCTGGCGCGGCGGGGCGTGCTCACCCCCGGCGCGGTTCGTGCTTTTCTCGATCCGGCTGCCTACGTGCCGGCCGTGCCGGTTGACCTGCCCGACCTGGAACTGGCCGTCGAGCGCCTGCACCGGGCGATCCAGGACAAAGAGCAAATTGCCGTATGGGGAGACCTGGACGCCGATGGCCAGACGGCCACAGCCCTGTTGGTAGAGGTCCTGCGCGCCCAAGGCGCGGAGGTTATTTTTCACATTCCGAGCCGGCAGGAAGGTCACGGCGTGCACAAGCCCGGCCTCGACCGGTTGATCGCGGCCGGGGCGCGGCTGATCCTGACTTGTGATGCAGGCGTCACGGCCCATGCAGCTATTGCCCACGCCAACGCCCGCGGCGCCGAGGTGATTGTCACCGATCACCATGTGCCCGGCGAAGGGCTGCCGCCCGCCCTGGCGGTGATCAACCCTCATCGGCTGCCGCCCGGCCATCCGCTGGGCACCTTGCCGGGCGTGGGGGTGGCCTATGAGCTGGCCAGGGCCCTGGACCCGGTTGCTGCCGACCGGGCCCTCGACCTGGTCGCCCTGGGCACCGTGGCCGACGTGGCGACCCTCACCGGCGACGCCCGTTACCTGGTGCAGCGTGGTCTGGAGGCACTGCGCCACACCGCGCGGCCCGGTCTGAGGGCGGTCTATGAGGCGGCCGAGCTCGATCCTGAAGGGCTGCGAGAGGAGCATATCGGTTTCGTGTTGGGACCAAGGCTCAACGCTCTGGGCCGGCTGGCCGACGCTGCCGGTGGCGTCGAGCTGTTGCTCACGAGCGACCCGGTCCGCGCCCGTACGCTGGCAACGGAAATGGAAGGCCTCAATGCCCAGCGGCAGTGGCTCACCAAGCAGATCACCGACGCTGCGCTAGCTCAGATCGAGCGCGATCCGTCGCTGTCCGGTTATCACGCCCTGGTCCTGAGCCATCCTACCTGGCCGGCCGGCATTGTCGGCGTAGTCGCCGGCCGCCTGGCCGAGCGGTTTGGCAAGCCTGCCGTGTTGATCGCCGCACCCGACGGCGAGCTAGGCCGGGGATCGGGGCGGTCGGTGCCCGGGGTGGATCTGATCGCCGCTCTGACCGATTGCGCCCACCTGCTGCAAAACTATGGCGGCCATGCCGCAGCGGCTGGGTTCGGCATCGAGCCGGAGCGGATTCCAGAGCTGCGCGCTGCCTTGTCGCGGGCAGTGGCGGCCCGAGCTACATTTGTGGAGCCTACCCTGGCCATCGACGCCTATGTCGGGCTGCCAGAGCTGACCTTGGACCTGGTGGCCCAGATCAACCGCCTGGCCCCCTTTGGTCCGGGCAATCCGCCGCTGGTCCTGGCCGCGCGCGATCTGCGGACCCTCAGCGATGTGACCATCGGCCGCACCGGAGAGCACCGCCGTATCACCGTAGAGGATGCCAACGACCAGACGCAAACGGTGTTCTGGTGGCAGAGCGCCGGCTGGCTGTTGCCCCAGGGCCGTTTTGACCTGGCCCTGACCCTCCGTGCCAGCGACTATCGCGGCGTGCCAAAAGTCCAGGTGGAATGGCTGGATGCCCGCGAACGGGACCCGGCCGCCGTCGAGGTCGTGGCGGCGCCGGTCATCCAGATCCGCGACTATCGGGCCGTTGACAACCCAGAGGCAGTGCTAAAGGGCCTGGCGGTGGAGGGGGATATCCAGGTGTGGGCCGAAGCCGGCGCACCTGACGGCGTCGAGTCTTGTGACCGGCGCCAGTTGGTCCCCGGTCGCCGGCTGGCGGTGTGGACCTTGCCGCCCGGCCCGCGTGAGCTGCGGACTGTTCTGGATAAGGTTGGGGCAGAAGAGCTGATTCTGTTTGGTCGCGATCCGGGAATGGACGAGGCCGGCGTCTTTGTTCGGCGGCTGGCAGGGTTGGTCAAGTTTGCCCTTCATGCGATGGAAGGCGCGCTGGATCTGGAGGCGGCTGCGGCGGCCACAGCTCAGCGGGTCGGAACGGTACAGGCCGGGCTGGATCTGCTGGCGGCGCAGGGGCAGGTGGTCATTGTAGAGCAAACTGATGATCATTGCCTGCTGGCGCGGGGTACTGGCGACCATGACCGGCTAGATGCCCAAAAGGCTGACGCCGCTCGCGCTTACCTCGGCGCCATGCTGGCCGAGACAGGCGCCTATCGCAGCTATGTTCTGAGAGCGCCGGCTGAGGCTGTGGTGCGCTGACGCTGCCGGCCGGCGGCACTATCCTGCATTTCAGTGGGCTCGGAAGATGGTAGATGTTCTGAATGAGGTCCGGCGGGCAATGGAGCGCGGCCGCCGCTTGAGCGGCGTGCTGTTGCCCGGCGAGACGGTAGTGGTCGGCGTGTCAGGCGGCCCGGATTCGCTCTGCCTGCTGCATGTGCTATGCCGGCTGTGCGGCGAGTACGATTTGGACCTGCATGTGGCCCATCTCCACCACGGCCTGCGCGGCGATGAGGCCGACGCCGATGCCGAGTTCGTCCGCGGCCTAGCTGCCGACTGGCAGTTGCCGTGCAATATTGAACATGCCGACGTCCCGACCCTGGCTCACGAGCACCGCTTGGCTGTCGAGGAAGCGGCACGGAACGCTCGATATGTATTCCTGGCACGCGTGGCCGGTGAGGTGGGTGCCAAGACCATTGCCGTGGGCCACAATGCCGACGACCAGGCCGAGACAGTGCTGATGCACTTTCTGCGCGGTTCGGGCCTTGCCGGCCTGCGCGGCATGTTGCCCATCACGCTCCTGGAGAATTATCGCCTTCCTGCAACTGGTGAGCACGGCGAGCCCATTCAGGATTCGAAATGTAGAGTCCAAAATCCGAAACTGTTCCGCCCTCTGCTGAAAGTGACCCGGGCCGAGATCGAGGCATATTGCAGCTTTCACGGCCTCGAGCCGCGCTTTGACCGCTCAAACCTGGACACGACCTACTTTCGCAACTGGCTGCGGCACGAGGTTCTGCCGCTCCTGGCTCGGCATAATCCGAATGTGCAAGAGGTGCTGTGCAGGTCGGCACGGGTGATCGCCGATGATTATGCGCTGCTGCGGACGCTGCTTGAGGAGACCTGGCCGCAGGTGGTGATCGAGGAGACGAAGGAGGCCATCGTCTTTGACCTGGCAGCCTGGCGGGGGTTGGCTACCAGTTTGCAGCGCTCGGCGCTGCGCGAGGCGATCCACCGCCTGCGCCGGTCACTGCGCAACATCAACTTTATCCATGTGGAGAACGCCCTGGAGGTGGCCCGCGACGGCAAGACAGGCGATCAGGCCACCTTGCCCCAAGGGCTGATGCTCACATTGGACTATGACCGGTTCACGGTGGCTGCTGGGCGAGGGGATGCCAGGGGATGGCTGCCCGATTGGCCGCTGCTGCCTCCGGCCACCGAAGGACTGCTGCTGAATATCCCCGGCATGACCCCGCTGCCCGGCTCCGATTGGGCCGTCGACGCCGTGATCGTGGATATCGCAGAGCTCGCCCCCGGCTGGGAGGCTAATGCCGACCCGTGGCGAGCCTTTCTGGATGCGCAGGCTGTCGGCACCCGGCTCGCGCTACGAACCCGCCGGGCCGGGGACCGGTTCCAACCGCTTGGGCTGGGCGGACATGAGGTCAAGCTGGCCGATTTCTTGACAAACCGAAAGGTGCCGCGCGCCGTTCGCGACCGGCTGCCCCTGTTGGCTTGTGAATGGGGCATTGCCTGGCTGTGCGGCCAGCGGGTGGACGAGCGTGCCTCGATCCGGAGTGCGACCGAGCGGGTGCTGGTTTTGCGTTTTGTGCGTTTGTGATCCGGTCGGTTACGGATCTTCCCGGTTCCACTCGCCGCTCTTGCCGCCGCTCTTGTGCATCAGCCTTATTTCTGAAATGCACATGGCCCGGTCAACCGCCTTGCACATGTCATAGGCTGTGAGAGCGGCTACGGCTACGGCGGTCAGTGCCTCCATCTCGACGCCGGTCTTGCCTGTGGTCCGCACGGTAGCCCGGATGTCGATCCAGGCCCGCCCTTCGACCGTGGCGGGGGTGAACTCGACGGCGATGTGAGTCAGCAGCAGGGGGTGGCACATCGGGATCAGCTCGTGGGCCCGCTTGGCCGCCTGGATGCCGGCGATCTGGGCTACGGTCAGCACGTCACCCTTTTTCACCCCACCGGCCTGGATGAGCGCTAACGTTTCCGGCTGCATTGTGATCTGCCCGCCGGCAACGGCTACCCTTTCGGTGTCCGGCTTGTCGCCGACGTCGACCATACGGGCGTGACTCTCGTCGTCTAGGTGGGAGAGCTTGATGGAGTTCTGTCTTGGGGACATTTTTACCCACCGATCTCGGACATCGTCCGGCCCTGCGGGGGTTGAGCCTGGTCCAGGTGATGGCGTTCCGGCTTGAGCCGAATGGCCCGGAGCAGCATCCCTTTCACCATCGCCAGATCGGCGCCTGCGCGCAACGCAGGGCGTAGATCTAATTCATCGTCACTCATCAGGCACGGCCGTAACCGGCCGTCGGCTGTGAGCCGTAACCGGTTGCAGGCGCGGCAAAAGTGGTCGCTGAGGGCGGCGATGAATCCAACCGTCCCGGCGGCGCCGGGCAGACGGTAGTAGCGCGCCGGGCCGTTACCGGCCGGTGAGTCTGCCTCCGCTGCTTCCAATGGTCCCAACGCCGTCTCGATCCGATCCCGTACCTCTCTGATCGGCACTGCGCCGTCGCCGGCCCAATCCACATTGGCGCCGATCGGCATCAGCTCGATAAAACGCACGTGCCACCCGTCGGATAGAGTCCGCCGGGAAAAATCAACGACTTCGTCATCATTCAGACCGCGCACGACGACCATGTTAAGCTTGATGGGAGCCAGACCGGCGGCTTGCGCTGCGGCTATGCCGGCCCATACATCATCCAGTCGCCCCAAGCGGGTGATCCGCTCAAAGCGCTCGGGGCGGAGCGTGTCAAGGCTGATGTTGACCCGCTGCAGCCCGGCTTCTGCAAGTGTCTGCGCATGGTCGGCCAGCAGGGTCCCGTTCGTTGTTATTGACAGGTCGTCGATGCCGGGGATGGCGGCCAATATCCGCACTAGATCGGGCAAGCCCAACCGCGCCAGCGGCTCTCCGCCGGTGAGGCGCACCTTGCGCACTCCAAGCTCGGCCGCGGCACGTACGACAAGAGCTATTTCCTCGTAGCGCAATATCTCGCTGTGGGCTTGTTTGCCGATCCCTCCGGCCGGCATGCAGTAGACACAGCGCAGGTTGCAGCGGTCGGTCACCGACACGCGCAGGTAGTTAATTGCCCGGCCGAAATCGTCCTGGTGGGGCATTGCTTATGGCTCTTTTGGGGAGCGGGGAAAACAACCCAGTTGGCACTGTGACACACGGAGCCCTAGACCCTCGACGGCGCTGCTGACCTCCAGACGGCTGTGGCCCAGCCTGTCGGCAACGCGCCACACAGCGATGCAGGGGAGGCCCTCATCGCCAGCTTCTGCCCTCAGTGCAGCCTCGAGGGGTGGCGGCACCTGGATCATGGGGCGTACTATTTTGTGTGTGCCGGCGGCCTTGGAACCATAGCCGAACAGACCTAGCTGACAGCGAGAGATGCGAATCCCCGCCTCGTCGGCTGCCCGTCCTACATCCAGCGGCTCCACATCCAGCTCTTTGGCAATCGCGTGGGCCTGGTGGCAGGTGAGGTGCCCCTCATCTAGGTGGTCCAACACGGCTTGATGTAACTGTTCGTCCATGTCATCCTTTCTGCAAGAGGTAGCCGGATTTTAATCCATTTGGGTTCAAAAAGCAAACGGTTATGCTTGCGGCGCCGTGCTATTTGCAGAATCAACTGATGTGGGGTATACTAGCGGTGTTGTAGCGGGGCGTAGCGCAGACCGGTAGCGCGCACGGTTCGGGACCGTGAGGTCGGAGGTTCAAGTCCTCTCGCCCCGACTGGTGACAAGAAAATGGGCAAATCCGCGGATTTGCCCATTTTTGCTGTCCTGTAGGTATGCGGATTCTACTCTTCGCCCAAATATGCCTTGCGCACCATCTCGTTCTGCTGCAGCGCGGAAGCTGTGTCCTGAAGAACTATGGTTCCGGTTTCCAGGACATAGCCCCGGCTGGCAACCGACAGGGCTATCAAGGCGTTCTGCTCCACCAGCAACACGGTTGTCCCCAGGGCGTTGATCTGGCGGATGGTGTCAAAGATCGCCTCTACCAGGATCGGTGCCAGACCCATCGACGGCTCGTCCAGTAGCAGCAGGCGAGGGTTGGGCATCAGCGCCCGGCCGATGGCCAGCATCTGCTGCTCGCCACCCGACAGGGTGCCGGCCAGCTGCCTGGCCCGCTCTTTCAGGCGCGGGAACAGGGTGAAGACCTTGTCCATGTCGCGCTTGATGCCGTCTTTGTCCGTGCGGGCATAGGCGCCCATCTCCAGGTTCTCGGTTACATTTAGCCGGCCGAACACCCGCCGGCCCTCGGGCGCCTGGGCTACGCCGCGCATGACGATCTCATGAGTGCGCAGCTCGTGGATCGGCTCTCCATCCAGGTAGACGGTACCGCTTCGCGGATGCAGGATGCCGCAGATGGTGTTCAGCGTCGTGCTCTTGCCGGCCCCGTTGGCGCCGATGAGGGTCACAATCTCGCCCTTTTCGACAGAGACGGACAAGCCCTTTAGGGCATGGATCGCACCGTAGTAGGTGTGGATGTCGTTGACTTCCAAAAGTGCCATCTTACGCGACTGCCCTCCTTCCGAGGTAGGCTTCGATCACCTTTGGGTTGCGTTGAATTTCGGCCGGCGTCCCCTCGGCGATCTTTTGCCCGTAATCCAACACTGTGACTGTGTCGGAGATGCCCATAACCACCCGCATCTGGTGCTCGATGAGCAGGATGGTGGTGCCCACTTCGTCGCGCAGGCGGCGGATGAAGGCCATCATCTCCCGCGTCTCGGCCGGGTTCATGCCGGCCGTCGGCTCGTCGAGCAGCAACAGAGTGGGCTTGCTGGCCAGAGCGCGGGCGACCTCCAGTCGCCGCTGCTGGCCGTAGGGCAGGTTCTTGGCCATCCAGTCGCCTCGGCCGGTCAGTCCGACAAAGCTCAGCAGGCGCCGGGCTTCCTCCACCGTCGCTTGCTCTTCTTTAAGGGCGCCGGGTGTGTGAAAGATTGCGCCAAACAATCCCGCTTTCATGTGGGGGTGCTCGCCGACCATTACGTTCTCGATGACGGTCATGTTACTGAATAGCCGGATGTTCTGGTAGGTACGGGCGATGCCCAGGCGGGTGATCCGGTCGGGCAGCAGGCCCTCCACGGGACTGCCTTGGAACAGGATCGTCCCCTCTTCGTGATGGTAGAAGCCGGTCACACAGTTGAAGAAGGTAGTTTTGCCTGCCCCGTTCGGCCCGATGATGCTATGGATAGAGCGTTCCTTGATCTCGACGTCGAACTGACTGACCGCGCTCAAGCCTCCAAATCGTTTCGAGACGTTTTTCGCTTCCAGGATTGCCATAGTTCCCTCTCTTGCCGGTAGCTGGTCAGCTAGGCTATGACGGTGACGTGTTTCTCACCGCTCTCGTCCAGGGTCTCAGCTTCAGCTTTGTGCAGCTCGATCTTGCGCCGCGCCTCCGGGATCAGGCCCTCGGGCCGGGTGAGCATCATCAACACCAGCGCGGCTCCAAACAGCAGCAGCCGATATTCGGAAAACTCGCGCAGGATCTCGGGCAAGCCGACCAGGGCGAACGCCCCGACGAGCACACCGGGGATGCTGCCCATGCCGCCGACAATGATCACCGACAGGGCGTTGATTGAGATCATCAGCGTAAAGCTGTGGGGATAGATCGAACCGATCAAGGTGGCAAACAAAGCGCCGCTCAACCCCGAGAAGGCAGCGCCCGTAGCGAAGGCCAGCAGCTTGGTTTTGACCAGGTCGATGCCCATCGCCTGGGCTACGTCCTCATCCTCGCGCAATGCCATCCAGGCCCGGCCAAGCCGTGAGTCTTTGACCCGGATGGCCACAAAAGCGGCGAGCAGGCAGCCGATCACGATGAGATAGTACAGGCTGCTGGGACTGTTAAAGTTGAGTGGCCCAATCTCCGGCCTTGGGATGCGGGTGATACCGTTCGAACCGCCGATGTAGGGTTTGAGCCAGTCGGAAAGAGCGACGATGCGGATGATTTCCCCAAAGCCCAGGGTGACGATGGCCAGATAGTCGCCGCGCATGCCCAGCACGGGGACGCCCAGGATGATGCCGGCCAGCGTGGCGACGAGCACGGCAAACGGCAGCGCCGTCCAGAAGCTCAACTGAAAGCCGAGCAATTGCATGGTGGCCCACTGGATTTCTGGGGAGGTCAGGACGCCCATGGTGTAGGCACCGAGGGCAAAGAAGGCGACATAGCCCAGGTCGAGCAGCCCGGCAAAGCCGACCACGATGTTCAGCCCCAGGCCCATAAGAACGTACAACCCCACCAGATACAGCACCTGACTGGGGTACGAACCGCTAAGAGGCAGGAGCAGGACGACGAGCGCTGCCAGGACCACTTGGCTGATCTTGTAGGCGCGCCGCTGGGCGGGGGGCAGGTTGGCGATGCGCTGTTTAACCGAGCCTCCAATTTCCCCCCATAGATAGGTTGCGCCCGCTCCCACCACGAACACGATCACGGCGACGAGCACGGTGAGCCCTCGCTGGGCAAAGAATGCGCTGCCCACGATGGCCAAGAGCGGTATCAGGGCGAGCCCCACGACCAGCGCCCGACGCAATCGATTTGGCAGCAGGTAGATAGCCCCCACCAGGGCTCCAATGATCAGGCCGAAGAGCAGAAGGGCGATGATCCCAGGGACAAGCCCCAGGCCGAAGGTCAATAAATCATAGAGCTGGGGTGAGGCGCGGATAAGCACCGAGCGCAGGTTGATCCAGTTGCCGATGAGCACCAACGCAGCCAGGAAGACGCTGATCAGCAGCCCGGCCAGGGCGCCGCCGCCGACCACCCGCAAGCGCGGGAGTGCCTTCCCAGACGAGGCCAGCATCCGCCGCACCGCCATGGAGCAAAAGAGCGCATAGGCGAGCAGCAACAGGGTCTGACCCAGGGACAGGACGGGGTAGACCACCGCCCGCACAGTTGAGGCTTCAACGATGCCGATGAGGCACGTCAGCAAAGTGATGAGGCCACCGATCAGCCCTATCCGGATCGCCGGGGACAGGTCGAAACGAGTGTCTGTATCTCTTGTCCGCATCTGTTCCGTTCCTTTCCGCTGCCGCTTAGGCCTTCTTGGTCGCCAGGCGCTCGCCCAGGATACCGGTCGGCCGGAAGATCAGGACCAGCACCAGCATGATGAACGCCAGCGCGTCCTTGAGCTGATAGGGAGCCGGGATGCATCCTGTCGTGCCCCAGCTACACGCTCCATCCAGGACCAGGTTGGGGAAGAGCGATTCGGCGATGCCCAGGAACATGCCGCCAAGCATGGCTCCGACCACGTTGCCGATGCCGCCCAGTACAGCGGCGGTGAAGGCCTTGATGCCGGGGAAGAAGCCCATGTCGAATTTGACCTGTTTGAACAGCAGGGCATAAAAGAACCCGGCAGCGCCCGCCAGCGCCCCTCCGACGACGAAGGTGATAACGATGATCCGGTCGACGTCGATGCCCATCAAGGCGGCAGCGTCTTTGTCTTCAGAGACGGCCTGCATCGCCTTGCCGGTCTTGGTGCGCTGGACAAAAAGGTAGAGGATGATCAAAAAGATCACCGCCGCGGCAATGACCACCACCTGGGTTTTCAGGACGTCGACGCCAAAGATGTTCCAGTTTCCCTTTAGCAGGTCAAAGTCGGGATAGCCTTTGACGTTCGAGCCGAAAAGGCCGAGAAAGGTGTATTGGAGAAAGTAGGAAGCGCCGATGGCCGTGATCAGCGGCACCAGGCGGGGAGCCCGGCGCAGCGGCCGGTAGGCGATCCGTTCCAGCATGACGGCAATGGTGAGGGACACGGCCATGGCGATTAGGAGGACGATGGCCAAACCGACGATGGTGAGCCCCCAGCCACGGTCGAACCAGCCGGCCTGGTCCATGGCGCCTGCCACAAAGTAGCCGATGAAGGGGCCGGCCATAAAGACCTCGCTGTGGGCAAAATTGATCATGCGCAGGATGCCATAGACCAGCGTATAGCCAAGGGCGATGAGGGCGTAGATGCTACCCTGCGCAATGCCGTAGATAATCAGATTCAACCATTGCGTAAGAGTATAATGGCCCCACGTCAAGGTGTTGATGGCACCATAGATTACGACGGCCAGGATGGCCAACCCGATGAGCCACATGGCCACCATTGTCCCGGACGTACGTCTTCTCAGGCGTTGAAGCATGGCGACTCTCCTGTGTTTTACCAGGCAGGGGCGGGCATACGTGCCCACCCCTGCCCTGTTTCAAGTTATTCAGACGTCAATCGTCTGCACGGTTGTCAACACCTGGCCGGGACTAGGGCCAGATCTTTTTCGGGTTGCTGTCTGCGTCGACACCGGGATTCCAGGTGGCCGGGTCGGCGTTCGTGCACTCGTAGACGGCGATCTTGGGGTCGGCGCAGTCGCCGGTGGCCGTGCAGGTCAGGTTGCCGGTGATCCCCTTGTGATCCTTGGTGGCGAGCATGGCGGCGACCAATGCCTTGCGCGGGATTAGTAGCCCGTCGCCATTCTTGATGGCGACCTTTTCGATGGCGTTAAAGATGACGTTGGCCCCGTCGTAGGCGTGGGCATGGAAGGGGGCCAATACTGATCCGCCAGACTTGGCTTTGTACTTGACCAAAAAGTCGGCGTAGCCACCACCAAAAGCCGAAAAGTCTGGGCTAGACCAGTTCATGCCCAGCCCAGCGTCGCCGGCCGCCTTCAGAAAGTCGGCCGAGAAGATGCCGTCGGCGCCGGCCAGCTGCACATTCTCCATGCCGGGGGTCTGTTTGGCCTGGGACGTGATTTGTGCACCGGCGGCGATAAAGATCGGGTAGTAGAAGAACTCTGGTGCACCGCCCGCAACACTTGTGAGCATCGGCTTCATGTCGGTGTCAGTAGGCGCCACCGCTTCTTGGGCAGTAATGGTGCCGCCCAGCTTTTTGAACTCTTCGGCAAACACTTGCTGCAGCTTGTCGGCGTACAGACTGCCGTCGTGGCAGGTGGCTGCCTTCTTGAAGCCCTTTTCCCAGGCGTACTGGGCCATGGCCTTGCCCTGGACCAAGTCGTTGTGGGCGGTTCGCATGTAGCACCAGTAGTCCGCCGGCCGGTCCGCTGCCGTCAGGTCGGGCGCGGTGTTGGAAGCGGAGATCATGGGGATGCTCTGCGCGCACATGATGGGCAGGGCCGCGCGGGCCTCGCTGGAGCAGCTCGTGCCGACCACGGCCGCCAGCTTCGGGTCAGCCGCCAGCTTTGTGGCAGCGGTCTGGCCGCCCTCGGCGCTGCACAGCGTGTCCTCGCCGATCAGCTCGATCTTGTGGCCCAGGAGGGTGCCACCCCGGTCGTCGATGGCGACCTCGACGCCCAACTTGGTGTCGGTGCCCAGCGACGCATCAGAGCCGGAGACGACCATCATGTAGGCGATGCGGATCGGCTCATCTTTCCCCACGGTCACACAGATGTCCCCCTCGGGGCATGCTGCCGCGGCAGTACCACCCCCACAGGCAGCCAGCAAAGGCAACAGCATTGCCGCCAGGGCTAAAAGTGCGAATACCTTCTTCATTTCGAAATCTCCTCCCTTGATTTACGAGTTTTGTATCTCAGTCCAACCTGCTATCCTGAGCGGAGCGAAGAAATCACCGCTTCGCAGCTCATCATGACCACTTGAGTAAATTCTCGATGCGTCGGTTCGGCGACCACCCCCTTTCCGCAACCTGGGAACAGATCGAAACCGGTTCTCCACAAAAGCCCAATCGAACAATTGCCGCCCATTATAGCCAAGAGTGCCAAATTTGTCAAATGTGCCAAAAAACCCCCAAGCGGCCAGGCGGCCTATCCTTGCCCCTGATTGCGTTTTAGCTCTTCCTCGATCAGGACACGCCGCAGGATCTTGCCGACCATTGTTTTGGGCAGCTCGCTGCGGAACTCGACAAACTTGGGTACTTTGTAGGGCGCCAGGTTCTTGCGGCAGTAGTCGATGATCTCTTCCTCGGTCGCCGTTTCGCCCGGCTTGAGAACCACGTAAGCCTTGACCCGCTCGCCCTTTTCTGCCCCGACTGGAATACCCGCTACGGCGGCTTCCATGATTTTTGGGTGCTCGTACAGCACCTCCTCTACGTCGCGGGGGTAGATGTTGAAACCGCCGGCGCCCAGGATCATATCCTTTTTCCGGTCTACGATCTGGAAAAAGCCGTCGGTGTCCATGCGGGCAATGTCACCGGTATGCAGCCAGCCGTCGCGCAGGGTGTTGGCCGTTTCGGTTGGCATATTCCAATAGCCCTTCATGATCTGTGGTCCTTGAATGCACAGCTCGCCGATGTCCCCAGGCCCCAGCTCGTTCTCGCCTGTTTCCAGGTCCTTGATCGTTGCCACGGTGTCGGGCATTGGCAGGCCGATCCAGCTACCCTGCTTGCGCTTGCCATGGATCGGATTGCAGTGGGTGACGGGAGTTGCCTCGCTCAGACCGTACCCCTCTACCAGCTTGCCGCCGGTGAGCTTTTCAAACGACTCTTGCACTTCGGCAGGCAGCCCGGCTGCGCCGCTGATACAGGCCTTGATCGACGATACGTCATATTCGTTGATGTCGGGGCGGTTGGTGAGCGAGACGTACAAGGCCGGCACGCCGGGGAAAACGGTTGGCTTGTGCTTGTTGATCGATTTTAGTGTGTGCTCAAGTACCCGTGGGTTGGGGATTAGGATCATGGCGCCCCCCATGTACATGGCAAGGTTCATGCACACCGTCATGCCAAAGCTGTGGAACATCGGCAGGGAAGTCAGCATGGTCTCCTGCGCTTCTCCCAGGCTGGGCATCCACCAACGTACCTGCAAGGTGTTGGCCACGAGGTTGCGGTGGGTGAGCTGGGCGCCCTTGGATACGCCGGTTGTGCCACCGGTGTACATCAATACACCCGTATCCTCAGGGGTTACCTCCACCGGCTGGGGTTTGGCCGGCGCTTTGGCCACCAGATCCTGGAACCAGTAGGTGTTGGCATCGCCAGCTAGGTCCTGGAAATGGCCTTCCTTCTTCTCTTTGGCCACGGTGAACAAGAACTTTAGCAGGCCAGGGAAGTATTCCTTGATGTTGGTGACGATCACGGCTTCGAGAGGTGTTTCACTGCGGATCTGCTTAATGATCGGGTAGGTGAGGCTCAGGGTGACCACCACCTTGGCGCCCGAGTCACTGATCTGGTGCTTCATTTCGCGGGGTGTGTACTGCGGGTTGCAGGGCACGACGATGCCACCAGCCATGTGTGTGGCATAGTAGGCGATGACGAACTGGGGACAGTTAGGAAGGTGGACTGCAACCCGGTCGCCTTTCTTGACTCCCAGGCTTTGCAGCGCGGCGGCAAAATGCCGAGTCAGTTCCAGCAACCGGCCGTAGGGCATGGTGGCGTCCATCAAGCGGCCGCCCAGGGGTTCCACCACATTGCCAAAGATCAGCGCGGTCTTGTTTGGATACCTGGCGGCGCTATCCTCCAAGAACCGGTGCACCGGCACCTTCGGGTAATCGATGGTTGCCGGTACGTCCTTTTCGTACTCCTTCAGCCAGACCTTCTCCATCGCTCTCCTCCTTTTTCGGTTGTTAATTCCTGCTCCACATCAAGCAGGAACACCATCGGGGGCAAATCCTAGTATACTAAAGAGTTGTTTCTTTGTCAAGATGCGGCTGTTGTGCACGGCTCAGGTAGGATTGGATCAACCGCATCCCGGAAAAATGGCCCAACGTCGCATACGCGATTGGCAGCTCTGCCCCAAGGAGCCGGCGCCGGATCCGGCGCGGCGACAGGCCCTGACCATGCAACGTCTGGATTTGCTCGCCCAGCGCTTCAAGGTAGGCGATCTTGTCTTGCAGCGGTTTGACTCCCTCGGTGCGAACGCTGCCGCTACCGGCAAAGATCGCCTGAACTGGCAGCGCGGCCAGCTTTTTCAGCGAGGCGATGATCTCATAGATGTCGTACCCTTCGCGCAATGCTCGGTCTTTGCCGCCGATATAGGTGTCGCCCGAGAACAGCCAGCCCCGATCCGGCTCAAACAGGCAGATGTGATCGGGGCTGTGGCCGGGGGTGTGGATCACCTGGAAGCGCAGGTGCTCGGTTTCTACTTCTGCCCCGACCGGCTGGCCCTGAGACGGCTTGGGCCAGCCCCAAAACAGCTTCCGGTACGGCTGTAAAGGCTGAAGTTTCGGGTCAGCCAGAATCGGCAGCGCGTCGGGGTGAGCCAGGATCGGACAGCCGAACGTGGCTTGTAGATCGGCGTTGGCGCCGATATGGTCTTCGTGGCTGTGGGTGTTGACTATTTGGGTGACGGGCCAAGCTCTGACGGCCTGGAGCAATTGCCTGGCAGTGTGGGCACAGCCGGTGTCGATGAGCAGCCCATCTATCCAGTAGGCGGCGGTGAAGTAGGCCGTTCGCCCCATCAGCGAGCGCGCCATGCGCAGCTTTACTACCTGGCCTAATCCGGCTACGGCTTCTACCTGGATCACTGTCCCTCCGCTCTTATACCAACCCCATCTCGCGCTTGATGGCCTGTCCCAGCCGCCTGATTCCCTCGCGAATCATGTCGGGCGGGGCGTAGGAAAAGTTTAGCCTCATACAACACTTCCCATCCGTACCGTTGGGATAGAAGGCACTGCCAGGCACAAAGGCCACCTTTTCCTCTACCGCAACCTCCAGCAGCTTTTCTGCATCGATCTGTTCGGGCATTCGAACCCACAGGAACAGGCCGCCCTGTGGCCGGGTCCAGGTTACGCCTGGCGGGAAATGCTCTTCCATAGCCTGGAGCATCACATCGCGCCGTTCCCTGTAAGCTTGGCGGATCGTTTTTACATGTGCCTTGATCAGGCCACGCGAGCAGATGTCATAAGCCATGAATTGCACAAGGGTGCTGGTGTTGAGATCTGCCCCTTGTTTGGCCTGGATCAACTTGGCAATGACGGTTTTAGGGGCGACGATCCAGCCCAGGCGCAGGCCGGGGGCCAAAGTTTTGGAAAAGGTGCTGAGATAGACCGTGTTCTCTTTGTGCAGGGCGCAGATCGGGATCAGGTCTTCTCCCTCGAAACGGAGCTCGCCGTACGGATCGTCTTCGATGATAAAAGCGCCGCACTTTGCCGCCAGCTCCACCAGCCGGTAGCGGCGCTCCAGCGATAGCGTCGTGCCGGCCGGATTATGAAAGTTGGGCAGAACGTAGATGAACTTGGCGTTGGGATGTGCAGCCAACGTTTTTTCCAGCTCGTCCATGCGCATGCCGTCGTCGTCCAAAGGGACCGTCACAAACTTGGGACCGTAGACGTTCCAGGCCTGGATGGCGCCAAGGTAGGTTGGCCGGCAGGTGATAATCTCGTCGCCCGCGTTGATAAAGATCTTGCCGAGCAGATCCAGGGCCTGCTGTGAGCCGTTCGTCAGCAGCACATTGCCCCTCTCAGCCGGCAGATCATACTTGTGCATCGCTTCGACCAGGTAGTCCTTCAGTGGGGGATAGCCCTCGGTAGTTCCGTACTGGAGAGCGCCTTCGGCATCGTTGGCGAGAATCCACTGGCACGCCTCGCGAAAGTCGCGTACCGGAAAGAGTTCTGGGGCGGGCATCCCGCCGGCGAAGGAGATAACCTCGGGCTGCATCGTGAACTTGAGCAACTCGCGGATGATCGAGCTCTTCATCCGATCTGTCCGCTTGGCCAGGACCTTATCCCAAGAGGTTGTGTACTGGCCGTCAAAGTCACTTCGATCCATCATTTCCAACCCTCCCTATGTTTTAGGTCTCTTTTCTCTTGTTGAACTAGCTCGCGAATTCGTGGGCGGCGTTGGGCGCCGCTCATGCGCTCCAATTCGCGTATCCCCAGCGGGTCGATTACCTCGCGAAGCAGCCTGACCTCTTCGACCGTTGGGGGTGGAGTCTCTTGTGCGTCGGGATCAATTTGCAGGGCAAAGCCTGTCTTCTGTTGGATCTTTTCAATGGTGATGCCGCGGTGGTAGCTTCGTAGGCGCATTCGGCCGCCAGCATAGTCAAAAACGCCGAGATCGCTGACTAGCAGATGTGGGCCAGGACGCCGGCCAGGCCGTTCAGGGGTGGGCATTCCCAGCCCACTCACGAAATCCAGCTTTTCGACGAATACAGCCCGACTGTGACTGGGCACATACAGATAGACCGCCGGCGAAAAGCCGGTCACGTCGGCAATGCCCCCACAGCCGGGCAGGCGCAGACGTGGATGATAGTAATCGCCGATGGCGATGTTGTTGAACTGTCCAAAGGGATCGACTTGAGCCGGACGAAAGAATTCTTTTGGTGTCAGTGTGGGCAATAGATCGCAGGCGACTTGGGCAAATCCCATATAGTAGAGGGCTTGACCCAGCCATAGCTCTTCAACGTGGGTCAGGCTCATGGGCGCAGCTTTTTGACACAAGACGTTGCCGATAGCCGAGGCAAAAGTAACATGCGGGGCGTGCGTGTGCTTGGCCAGAAAGTACCCAGCCGCTACCAGCGGGGTGGCGATCCCCTGGGCCAGTACTTCACCATCCTGAACCTGACGGCTGATGCAGGTGCACATCAGGTCGTCGATCGTATAGTCCGTGGCGTTTGCCATCCCTTTCCCCATCCGTCGTGGTGGAGCGCTTCTATTATACGCCCGGTTCCGTCGAACTGCAAACCTAGGGCTTGTTGGGGAGGGGAACGGAGCTATTGGTCAGGATTTGCTCCAAATAGGCATCAAACTCTCCGGCCGAGCAGGCGTCCACGAAATTGAGCAGTTCTTCTCCGTCAAGCCCATAGTTAGGATAACAGGACGTGGGCCAGGCGCCGTGTGGCGCCTCGACAACAGCCGTTACCGGGTAGCCCGGCAATTCCAGTGGGCCAGGGAGTTCTTCTACCACCCGTTCAGCAGTGACGATAACCTGGTCAGCAACTGCGGCCAGCTCTTGATCCAGGGCCAGGTTGCCGATCAGCCTGGCGTTGCCTAACCGGTCGGCCTCAAGGGCGTGAATGACTGCCACGTCTACGTGGAGCGCCGGAAAGGCTACGTATTCCTGGCCTGAGTATGGATCTGTGACCATCTTGACGTCGGGGCGGACCTTGAGTAGATCGGTGCCGAGCCATGCCAGGCTGGGCATGAATCCTACTCTGGCAAGTGTAGCCCGCATACCAAAAGCCAGGCTGGCCTCTGTCTCTTCCACGATCTCTACTTGACCGGCGGTGGCTCGTTGGGTGAACATCGGCGCCAGGCCAAACCCCTCCAGTCCAAAATAGCAAGTCCGTAGCCGGCGTACCCGGCCGGCGCCGACGAGGAGATCGCTCTCATAACCGCAGGTCAGTGCCATCAGGGTCAGGTCGGTTACGTCGGTGCGCAACAGGGCTCGCACAAAAGCAACAGGCCGCCGGTAGAGGGTCATCCCTCCCAGTCCCAGGGTGCAGCCGGAACGGACGTAACTAACTGCCTGATCCAGCGACAAGACTTTATTCATGGATTTCGTCCATTACCTTGCCAATCTCCTCAACGCAGGAGATGATATGATCGGCACTTTTGTCTGCACCCTCGGGGGATGGGGCTGTGCCATCCAGGACTAGCACTGTCGTCATACCTAACGCCTTGGCCGGACGCAGGTTGCGGGTGTTGTCGTCTACCATCACACATTCTTCCGGGAGGGCGCCCAGCAGATCGCACGCCCGTTGGTAAGCGCTTGGTTGGGGCTTGCTCTCATAGCCCACGTCACGCACGTCTATAATCCGGTCAAAGTGATGCCTGATGCCCAGCAGGTCAATCACCCTGGTGGCGTGCTCTCGGGAAGAGTTGGTGAACACGACCTTGATCAGCGGGATTGAGGCCAGCACGGCATCCAGCCGGGTGTTGACAGTGAGATAGTTGTGGAGAGGGATGTCGTGGACGTAATCCAGGTATTCCTCTGTGTCGATCTGATAGTTGATCTGCAAGCCGCGCATTGTGGTGCCATAGGTCTGGAAATAATGCCGCCGTAAGGCGTCTGCCTCGTCGGGGGAGAGGTTGAGCCGACTGCGCAGGTAAACGAGCATCCGGTCTCGGATCTGATCCATGACGCCTGCGTGCCGTGGATAGAGCGTGTCGTCTAGGTCGAACAAGATGTGGCTGATCATGAACTGCTACCCAACTTTTACCACGACGGCGCAGCCGTTGGCGCCTGCTCCGCAGATCGTGGCGACTCCCAGACCGCCCCCCCGGCGCTGCAGTTCATAGATCAGCGTCATCAGAATGCGGGCACCGGTGGCTCCTACCGGGTGGCCGATGGCGATCGATCCGCCGTTGACGTTTACGCGTTCTGGGTCTACTTCTAGCTCTTCGATGCTAGTAAGTGTCACTGCCGCGAACGCCTCGTTGATTTCCCACAAATCTATATCGCTGGCCTGGAGATCGGCGGCAGCCAGGGCCGCCCTGGCTGCCTGCGCCGGCACAACGTTGATGGCATCGGGAGGCGCCGAGACCCGGCCGGTCGCAACCAGCCTGGCGAGCGGCGCGACGCCCATCCTTTGTGCATAGCTCTCCGAGGCCAGGACGAGCGCAGCAGCGCCGTCGTTCAGGCCTGGGGCATTTCCGGCGGTCACTGTGCCCTCGCGCTCAAAGGCGGGCGACAGGACTGACAGCTTGTCATAACTAACATCTGGCCGAGGCTGCTCGTCTCCTGCTATAGGGACCGGCCCCTGGCGGCTTGGAACGTCGACCGGTACGATCTCTGTGCCAAGATGCCCGGCGGCGCGGGCAGCTTCGTAGCGTTGTTGACTGCGCAGCGCCCAGTGATCTTGGGCTGCACGGTCGATGCTATGCGCCAGCGCCGCCCGGCTGGCATACACGCCCATGTGCACGCCGGTGATGGGACAGGTGAGGGCGTTGGTCAGGGCGTCGACCACATGGGCATGCCCGAGCCGGTAGCCAAACCGTGCCTGAGGCAGGGTATAGGGTACCTGGCTCATGTTTTCAAAGCCGCCGGCGATGACGATGCCGGCCTGGCCGTGGCGGATCAGGTAGTAGGCAAGCTCGACTGCCACCAGCGCCGAGGTGCAGGCGGTGTTGATGTCTACGACGCTGACCTGCTCTAGCAGGCCTGCCCGCAGGGCTGCCTGCCGGCCAGGTACCTGACCCAATGAGGCCGCGCCCATGCAGTTGCCCAGGATCGCCTGATCGATCCGTTCGCCGGGCACGCTGGCCTGTGCTACGGCTGCTCGGATAGCTGCGGCGCCCAACTCGACAGGCGATAGGTCTTTGAACGCGCCGCCGAATCTCCCGAATGGGGTACGAGCAGCGCTCAGAACGACAACCTGCTCCATGGTGTCACTTTATGATCTCCTTGTTTCCTCCGCCACCAACTCGCGACGCAGCACCTTGCCGACCATCGTCTTGGGCAGACTGTCGCGAAACTCGATGTGTTTTGGCACCTTGTAGCCTGTCAGCTTTTCCCGGCAATAGGCCTTGATTTCGTCGGCGGTGACTTGCTCGCCAGCGCGGAGCACGATCCAGGCTTTGCCCACTTCGCCCTGGTATTCGTCGGGTACACCGGCCACGCTCACCTCGGCTACTGATGGGTGGGTGGCGATGATCTCCTCTATCTCGCGCGGCCAGACCTGGAAGCCGCCGGGCTTGATCAGGTCTTTTTTGCGGTCGACGATGAAAAGGTACCCATCCTCATCGAGGTAACCCAGGTCACCGGTGTACACCCAACCGTCACGGATCATATTTGCCGTCTCGGTGGGACGCTCCCAGTAGCCGACCATGATTTGCGGTGCCCGGATGATGATCTCGCCGACCTCGCCCGGTTGCAGATCTTGTTCGCCGAGGTCGGCGTCCACGATCCGGACCTCAACATCAGGGAGAGGAATGCCGACAGAGCCTTCCTTGTAGGCAGCGTTTGCCGGGCAGACGGCCGCAGCCAGCATCGTCTCGGTCATAGCGTAGGCTTCCAGCAACCGACCCCCGGTCAATGCCTCGAAACGGTGCTTGGTTTCGGCCATCAGCGGCGCAGCTGCCGAGTAGCATATCTTGAGCGAAGTCATGTCCACCTTTCCAGCCTGGACCTTGGGGTGGTTCAGCATGGCGATGAACAGGGTGGGCACGCCGTGCAGCACAGCCGGCCGGGCCTTTTCGATAGTGGCGATCAGGTCGTCAATGTCGCGCGGGTTGGGGACAATGGCCATCGGCCAGCGGGCCATCAGCGACGTATTCATAGCCATGTTGCCGTATACGTGGAACAGGGGCATGACCAGGGTCAAGGTGTCATCCCAATCGTTGAGCGCCGTCCGAGCGTAGGCCCGTAATTGCATGGTCGCCTGGACCAATGCCTGGTGGGTGCCTAATGCCGCCTTGGGGGTACCGGTGGTGCCGCCGCTGAACAAAAGGATGGCTCGATCCTGTGGACCAACCGAGACACCTGGTTGGGCGTTGGCATGTTGCTTTATCAGATCGCCCATCCATAGGTCTCCTGACTGCAACGTGATCCGGTGCCCTTCCTTTTTTTCTTTTGCCAAGGTAAAGAGGAGACGCAGGACCGGCGGCAAGTATTCCTTGATGTTGGTGGCGATGACCCGCCGCACCTGGGTGCGTGACTGGATCGCTTTGATCTTGGCATAAAAGGAGGTGAGCACAACTACTGTTTCGGCACCGATCTCGTTCAGCGAATACTCTAGCTCGCGCTCGGTGTATAGGGGGTTTGTCGGGGCAACAATGGCCCCCGCTTTCCACGCGCCGAGCTGGCTGATGATCGCCTGAGGCGAGTTGGGTATCAAAAGTGCCACCCGATCGTCCTTTTGAACTCCCTGAGCCACCAATGCTGCGCCGAAGGCATCACTTAGCCGCTCCATTTCGGCATAAGTGACACGTGCTCCTTTAAAGATCCAGGCCGTGTGGTTTGGCCGTTCGCGTACCGTCTCTTTCACTACGTCCAGCAGGGTAGAAGCAGGGTAGGGGTGTAATGTGCGTGGCATCGCCGGATCATAGTGTTTGAACCAGGGTTTGTCTTCCATTACTCTCTCTCTTGTGGGTAGAGTTTTAAGGAAAAGCGGGAAGCCAGAGACGCCATTGTCCCTGACTTCCCACTTGTTCCAGCCAATCGCAAGCCGAAAACTACCTGGTCAATGCCTGCAGCATGGCTGGCAGGATCTGACGAGCGTCCCCTACCACGGCGTAATTTGCTACCTTCATGATAGGCGCCTTTTCGTCAGCGTTGATTGCGACGACAAGCTTGCTGTTGCGGATGCCGAAATAGTGGTGGATGTCGCCCGATAACCCGCAGGCGATGTACAGGTCGGGAGCAACCGTCTCACCCCCGATGCCAACTACCTGTTCTTCGGCGATCCAGCCTTCGTCGAGAGCGCCGCGTGTGCCGGCCACCACACCGCCCAGGGCTGCAGCAAGTTGCTCGGCAAGGGCAAAACCTTCAGCATCGCCGAGCCCTCGCCCGGCCGATACGACGATCTTGGCCTTGCGCAGCGGCACGGAGGGCTTGTCGACGGCGGCGTCCATGTTGACCCATGTCAGCCGGCCTGCTGCATCAGACAGGTCTGCTTCTACCTCCTGCACCTCGCCGGAGCGGTAGGCATCCTGGCTTGGAGTGCGGAAGTAACCGGGCTGCAGAGTGGCCATTTGAGGTCGCGCTTCAGAGCAGGCCAGCGTGTTGAACATCTCGCCGCCCAGGATCTGGAAGGTGCCCAGCAGAAGCCGCTCTGACATGTCGATCTCTACCTTGACGCAGTGGCTGATCAGTCCGGTGTTCAGGCGCTGCGCCAGCCGGGGCGCCAGGTCGTTGCCCAGCGCTGTGGCGCCCAGCAGCAGAATCTCTGGGCGATATTGGTTTACCAGGTCGGCCAGAGCCTTGGTATAGGTCTCTGGTTGGTACTCGTTCAGGGCTGGGGTACCGGCCGTCAGAACCTTGTCGGCGCCGTACGCGATCAGCTCTTGTGCCGATGGTACAGCCTGTTCACCCAACAGCACGCCGAACACATACACACCGATTTGATCGGCCATGTCGCGGGCCTGCCCCATCGTTTGCACGGTGGCCGGGGTGAGCGCCCCGTTCAGAGTCTCGGCCACCACCCAGATGTTGCGGTAACCTGTGCCGACTTGGTCAACGACTTCTCTACCAACCTGTTCTTCAATCCACGAGTCGAGATAGCCAAAGTCCATTTTCGCCTCCCGCCTAGCCGATGACCTTTTGTAGCTTGAGCGCGGTAATCAGCTCGTGCGCCGCGCTCGCCGGAGCACCCTTGACCTGTTCGCCCACCGGCAGCGGTGGCGGAAAGCTCTCACCTCGGAAGGCAAGCAACGGCTTTAGAGCTGCTTCGTCCAAGCCGAGATCGACAGCGTTCCAGGTCGTCACCTGCCATTCGCGATAGGCGTTCATGATGCGCGCACCGTGGGCGTAACGGGCCGGGAAGGCCTCTGGCGCCACGGTGACCACTGCCGGCAGCACGGCTCGCACGACTGCATAACCGCTGCCCCAACGCCGCGTGGCCTGGATCGCGTCCTGCTCGCCGGTCAGTGCATGTACGTCGGTTACTTGGGCATAGTCGAGCGCTTCTGCCAAGCGAGGGCCGATCTGGCCAGCACCCGTGTCGCCCGACTCGCGCCCGGTCACGATCAGATCGGCGCCGCCCAGCTTCTGAACTGCTGCGGCCAGCACGGATGCTGTCACCGGGATGTCGGCCTGGTTAAAGGCCTCGTCGCTCAATAGGTAGGCTGCGTCGCAGCCCATGGCCAGCGCCTCGCGCAACGCTTCTTCGACCTGGAGCTTGCCCAGGCTGAGGGCGATAACCTCTGCTCCACCTGTGTCTTTGAGCCTCAGCGCTGCCTCCAGAGCCGCCTTGCCGTCTGGCCCGACGATATACTCCTCGCGGTTGATGAACATCTTTTCCTTGTCGCGCCGGATGAGGATCCCAGTCGGATCTAGTACCTGTTTGATCAGTACGATTATCTTCATAGATCTTGCTCCTTACTACGAAGGTATCCGCACGCCGTAGGGCCGGAAGAGGTTGCTGGCCAAGACGATGCGCTGGATTTCGTTGGTGCCTTCAAAGATCTCGGCGATGCGGGCGTCGCGATAAGCCCGTTCCACCCAGTAATCCCGGCTGTAGCCCAGGGCACCGTGGATCTGCACCGCTTTGTTGATGCATCGGGAAGCCACCTCAGAACCGTACAGTTTGCAGATAGCGGCTTCCTTGATGTGCGGCTGATGGGTATCGATCAACCAAGCGGTGCGGTAGATCATCGAGCGCAGCGCCTCGATCTCTGCGGCCATGTCGGCAATCATAAAGTAGATCGACTGCTTGGTGGCGACCGGCGCGCCGAACTGCTCACGGGCCATGGCCCACTCCATGCAACCGTCCATCGCTGCCTGTGCGCCGCCCAGGCAGGCTGCACCCAGGCTGGCCCGCCCGATGTCCAACGACTTCATGAAGGTCAGGAACCCGGCACCGAATTGCCCCAGCACGTTTTCCTTGGGCACGCGCACATCCTGAAACACGCACTCGGCAGTGGAACTGCCGCGGATGCCCATCTTGTTTTCCAGACTGCCGATGCTGAACCCAGGGGTGTCGGTCTCGACGATAAAGGCAGTGATGCCACCGTAAGCGCCGAGTGATGGGTCGGTCACGGCCATGACGGTCATGATACCGGCGATGTCGCCGTTGGTGATAAACACCTTGGCTCCGTTGATCACAAAGTGGTTTCCGTCTCGCACCGCCGTGGTTTTGATCGCCGCCGCATCGGAACCGGCTTGGGCCTCGGTCAGGCCAAAGGCGCCGACGAGCTTGCCACTGGCCAGCGGCACCAGGAATTTCTGCTTTTGCTCTTCGGTCCCGTCCAGGTAAATGGACATTGCAGCGATGCCGATATGGGCGCCGATGACCGTGGCAGTGCTGGTGCATATCCGTCCCAGCTCTTCCATCATGATGCAGTAGCCCATCTCGCCGCCGCCCATACCGCCATACTTTTGCGGAAAGGGCACGCCCATAAGCCCGAGAGCAGCCGCCTTTTTGATCGTCTCAAACGGCACCCGGTGCTCGCGGTCCACAACCTTGGCCAGCGGCTTGACCTCATTCTCGGCAAAGTCGCGCACCATCCGTCGGAAAAGCTGATATTCTTTGGGGAAGCTAAAGTCCATAGGTTTCTCCCAATCTCATTTAGGGCCGGATCTCCAGTCCCTTTGCCTTGTAGATATTGCGGGCAATCAGGAACTGTTGAATCTGGCTGGTCCCCTCGATGATCTCCAACGCGCGGCAGTCCCGGTAGTACCTCTCGATGGCATAGTCTTTCATGTAGCCATAGCCGCCGTGAACCTGGAGCATTTTATTGGTCACTTCGTAGGCCACGCGGGAGCCGAACAGCTTGGCGATCGACGCTTCCTGACTAAAGTCCTGCCCAGAGTCGGCCAGCCAAGCGGTGTGGAGTACCAGGGAACGCAGCGCCTCGATCTGGGTCTTGGCGTCGGCGATATAATTCTGGATGATCTGCTTGAGGGCAATCGGGCCGCCGAACTGGATATGTTCCATGGAAAAATCGACTGCTTCTTCCAGTGCCCGCTCGATGCCACCCAAAGCTATCGCTGCCAGCCCTAGACGGCTCAGGTCCAATGCCTTCAGCGCGATCTCCATCCCCTTGCCCTCTGCGCCAAGGCGATTTGCCTCTGGAATGTGGACGCTGTCAAAGTAGATCGTGTTGGCCGGCACGCCACGCAGGCCGAGTGTCTTTTCCCGATAGCCCACTTTCACACCGGCCGTCTCCGGCTCGACCAGAAAAGCGGTGATCCCGCCCTCGGCCTTGGCAAAGACCAGGAACAGGCCGGCCAGCGACCCGTTGCTAACCCAGTTTTTGGCTCCGTTCAGCACATAGCCTGACCCGTTCCGCGTCGCCGTCATCTTGAGTGCCGCTGCGTCCGAACCTGCGCTTGCCTCGGTCAGGGCAAAGGCTCCCAGTTTTTCGCCAAAGGCCAGCGAGTCCAGATACTTGCCCTTTTGCTCGTCACTGCCGTACTCCAGTAGCGGCCTGACCACCAGGCAATTGTGCACGCTTAGGATCAGCGCCGTGGACATGTCGGCCCGGCCCAGCTCTTCGAGCATCAGCGTGAAGGTGTACAAGTCCATGCCGCAGCCTTCGAGCTCCTCAGGGACTAGGGCCGCCCAGAATCCCTGGTCCACTGCCTTGGCCAGCAGGTCCTCTGGGGGTTCTTCGGCCTGATCGATATGTTCGCCTTTTGGTCGTATCTCTTTTGTGCAAAAATCGGCGAACATCTTTTTGAACATCAACTGTTCTTCGCTCAAAGTCAAGTCCATACGGTCTCCTCCTCAATTCAGGAGATGCTTTACCCCGCCAGGGCTCAGCGTGCCATAAAATGACTGGCGGGGTACCAGTGCCCCCGGTTTATCTGTCCTTGAACTGCGGCCGGCGCTTTTCCAAAAAGGCCGCCAGTCCTTCGTGCATGTCCTCGGTGGCAGATAGCTTGGCAAACAGGTCGGCCTCGTTCTTGACCCCGTCGTCCAGACTCATGTCCAGGCCTTCGTTGATCGACTTGATGATCGAAGCCATTGCTACGCCGCCCATCATCGACAGGACTTTGGCCCAACGCCTGGCCTCGCTAACGACAGTGCCAACCGGCACTACCTTGTTGACCAGGCCGATGCGGTACGCCTCCTGAGCCTTGATGTTGTTGCCGGTCAAGATCAGCTCCATGGCGATGCCCTTGCCCACCAGTCGCGTCAGACGCTGGGTGCCACCCCAGCCGGGCATGATCCCCAGCTTGACCTCCGGCTGACCGAATTGCACCGAATCCTCGGCAATGCGGATGTGGCACGACATGGCCAGCTCATTGCCGCCGCCCAGGCAGTAGGAGCCGTTGATGGCCGCGATGACCGGCTTGGGCGACTGCTCGATCTTGTTGAACAGCACCTGTCCCTGGCGCACCACGTTGTAAGTGGCCTCGTAGCCCTCCTTGCCCAGTCTGGCGATGGTCGGGATGTCAGCTCCGGCTACGAACAGGATGCCTGCGCCGGTGATGATGATTACCTTGACCTGCGGATTGGCCACGCATTCGTCGAATGCGGCACTCAAATCCAGCGTGGTCTGTGTGTCAAACGAGTTGGCCGGCGGATGGTTGATGGTGATGATGGCCGTCCGATCCTCGACGGCCAAGTTTACATTCTGATACTCACCCATGTTAGTCTCCTTTCGTTTATCGTGTATCGGGTGCCGGGTGCCACGGTTGGCGCCTGACAGACTAGACTGTATATTCCTTGAACCCGCGCTTGGTTTTCTTGCCCAGATCGCCGGCGCGAACTTTCTGATACAGGATGTTGACCGGGTGGAATCGCGGTCCCAACTGCTTCTCCAGCTCTTCCAGTTTCTGAACCACGACGTCCAAGCCCAGCTCGTCCATGTACTCCAGCGGTCCCATACGGACTGCCTGGCCGCCCTTGTTTACCTGCATGCCGATGCCGGCAATGCAGGCCATGTCCACATCGTTGACATTGGCGATGTTTTCCTGCACGCACATCGCCGCTTCGTTGAGAAACGGTAACATCAGCCGCTCCATGCTAAAGCTTGTGCCTTTTTGGACCCCGCCAGCTTCCTGGATCCGCTTGATCATCGCCTCCAGCGGCTCGGCATTGGTTGCCGTGTAGATATAAAACCCGGCGCCGGTTTTCTCGCCGAATCGCTTGGCCTGAGCCAGCTCGTAGAACAGCTTGGCCGGCTTGACGCGATCGCCATACTGGGAATAGAGGTACTCACCGACGTGAGCGCACACGTCAATGCCGAGCATGTCCATGAGGAACAGCGGGCCCATCGGCCAGCCAAAACCATCTTTGCCCATCGCTTCGTCCACCTGCTGTGCGGTGGCGGCTCCTTCTTCCACGGCCAGTACTGCCTCATTGAGGTAGGGCATCAGCAGGCGGTTGACCAGGAAGCCGGGGCATTCTTTGACAATGACCGGGATCTTGCGCAGCTCTTGGGTGAACTGCTGCACTGTATCGATCGTGTCTTGGTCGGTCTTTTCGCCGGGGATGATCTCCACCAGCTTCATGACGTGAGCCGGGTTGAAAAAGTGCATCCCGATCACCTTGTGCGGCCGGCCGGTAGCTGCTCCCATGTCGGTGATCGACAGCGCGGATGTGTTGGAGGCCAAGATCGCCTCGGGCTGGCAAACCTGGTCCAGTTCCTTGTAGACCATCTGCTTGATCTTCATTACCTCGGGCACCGCTTCGATCACAATATCCACGTCGGAAAAGCTGTCGTAGGTCAGGGAGTATTCGATCAACCCCAGCTTTTCCTGGACCTGCCCGGGCGTCATCTTGCCCTTGTCGACACGGTCCTGGTAGATCTTTTCCACGTGCTCGCGGGCCAGGTCTAGCTGCTTCTGGTCAATATCCTTCACTACTACCGGCAGGCCAGAGTAGGTCACCACCTGGGCAATGCCACCGCCCATCGCGCCGGCTCCAACCACGCCTACCTTGAAAATCCACATAGTTCCTCCTCTTTTATTACAGGTTGCAGGTTAGAAATCGGAGGGTACCTGTGCGATCTGCGTCAGGGTTGCCCTCACCATGTGGCCAGCGCGATCGCCGCCTCTTGGTTATCCAATCGTACAAAGTAGACCCACTGGTCTGGGTACTTGGCGTAAGCGGCCGCATCGGCCTTGCCCAGTGTGGCGCCGACGAAATAGTCACCGCTCTCCGGCTCGATTGCAACTACGCCGGTCTGACCTTCCAACCTTGGCTGCAGGTCCTTTAGAAGGGCCTTGGCCTTGGCCTCGAATGCGTTCCGCACTTTAGTGTCCTGCCACATCGTTACGTCTGCCATTGTCCGCCTCCTAGCTCCGCTCGATAACGATGGCGCCGCCCATGCCGCCACCCACGCAGGCCGTCACCGCGCCCAGCGGTACGTCCCGCTTGATCATCTCATTGACCAACGTCACCACGACGCGCGTGCCGGTGCAGCCCACCGGGTGACCCAAGGCGATGGCGCCGCCGTTGACATTGACCTTATTCCAGTCCCATCCCAGCTCCATGCCGCAGGCCATCGTCTGCGAGGCAAATGCCTCGTTGATCTCGATCAGGTCGAGCTGGCTTACATCGATGCCGGCGCGCTGGCAAGCCTTGGGCAGGGCGTAGGCCGGTCCCAGGCCCATGATCTCGGGCGGTATGGCCGCGTAGGCATAGCTGCGGATCGCCGCCAGCGGCTGCAGCCCCAACGCTTTGGCCTTGTCTGCGGTCATGACAATAACCGCGGCTGCCCCATCGCTGAGCGGGCAGGCGTTGGCTGGGGTGACCACCCCGCCTTTCTTGAACACGGTTGGATACATGGCTGCCTTCTGCACGGTCAGCGTGGGGTTGATGCACTCATCCTTGATGATGTCCTCGTAGGCCACTTCCTGGCCGGCCACTTTCTTGCTGACCCGCACCGGCATGATCTCTTCGCGGAAGCGTTCCCTGCGGGTGGCCATGAACGCTTTTTTGTGGCTCTCGACGGCGTACTTGTCCAGCTCCTCGCGGGTGATGTTGTACATCATGGCCAGGTTCTCGGCTGTGTAGCCCATGATCTGGCCACACACCGGGTCGGTCAGCCCTTCCCACAGGGTGTCTACGAAGGTATCGTGGCGCAATTTCAGTCCCCACCGGGCGCCACGCACCACGTAGGGGGAGGTGCTCATGCTCTCAACGCCGCCGCACAGATACACTTCGCCGTCGCCAGCCTGAATGGCCTGGCAGGCGGCGGTGATCGACTGCATGCTCGACACACAGTTGCGCTGCACGGTGTAGCCTGGGACGTTGACCGGCACTCCGGCCATCAAGGCGGCAACCCGCCCGAT
Source organism: Anaerolineae bacterium (assembly GCA_034429215.1). GTDB lineage: Bacteria > Chloroflexota > Anaerolineae > JAAYZQ01 > JAAYZQ01 > JAFGOG01. The sequence goes on from DAOUGI010000016.1 coordinate 61,248, forward strand.
ATTGGGCGCATCGCTCTGCTGGCCGATGCAGCCCAGAATTACGTCGTCGATCAACTTGGCGTCGATCCCCGTCCGCTTGATCACTTCTTCGAACACCAAGGCGGCCAGGTGTTGGGCGGTCAGCGTTCGGAACGCGCCGCCGTGGCTGCCGATGGGGGTCCGCACGCCCCCGACGATGACCACTTTTTTCATCCGTCTACCTCCTTTGGTTGTTGACCTTTGAGTCCCGTGATAACTAGATTTAACGTTGATTGGTACATGGTTTCCGCATTGTTCTTGAGCATCTTCCGGCGTAGAGGATGGCCCATCAATACCAATACACCGTTCAATGCCGCCCAGACAGAGCCGGCCGCCCGCCACGAGTCGTCGACTACGAAGACACCTGTCTCTTTACCCTGCTGAATGGCCTGTGCTACCAGGTCCAACCCATTCAGGCTCTTGCTCAGCACTTCCTGGTAAAGCTCTGCCGGGATCAATTCCTCAAATCGGCCCCGATCGAAAGCTATCAACAGGCGGTAGTAGTTGGGTTGTGACTGGCAAAAAGCAAGGTAGCCATTAGTCAAGGCATGCAGTGTGGCTTCGGGGGAGAGCGGTGGTTTGCTGTCGCGTGCGCGTTGCTGCGCGCCTTCCAACTGGACCAGGAGGAGATTTAGGCCTTCTAAAAGCAAATGAGCAAGGATTGTCTCCTTGCTCTCAAAATACAGATAGATGGTGCCTTTGCTGATTTCGGCCTGGGCAGCGACATCGTCCATCGTCGGGCTATGGAAGCCGCGCTCGAAAAATACCTGGCGCGCTGCGTCGAGGATTTCCTGGCGGCGCTGCGCCTTTTCGCGTTCCCGTCGCTCAGACGAGGTCACGGCGAATACCCTCCTCGAATGTACGCTGCTAACCCACGGTCAGTCGTTGACTGAGAGTCATTATACACTTAATCGTGCAGGGTGTCAAATAGCGGATCGGCATTGCGCCGCACTGAGTGAGTCAAGGCTCTGCTTTGCCCCCAAGCCCGACGAATGGTATAATCGGCTGGGGCCGTTATTCTGAGCGGCCCAAAGAGACAAAGGATCTCTTGAGGGGTAAGACTATGCGTCTGAAACTGGCCTACGGCCGAGATGGGCTGTGGATCGATCTGCCGTCTGAGGCACTGGTAACTGTTATCGAGTCCCAGCTCACGCCCGGCCTTCCCGATGAGTGGGATGCCATCACCGCTGCATTGCGTTCGCCAATCGGCAGTCCTCCGCTGCGCGAGCTGGTCACGCCCACCGATAGCGTGGCGGTGGTGTTCAGCGACCTGACCCGGCCTATGCCCAATGACCGGGCTCTGCCGCCCCTATTGGACGAACTGGCCCTGGCCGGTGTACCAGAAGATGGGATCGTCCTGGTCAATGCTCTGGGCACCCACCGTCCCCAAACCGGCACCGAGCTGGAATCGATGTTGGGCGAGACGATCGCCCATCGCTATCGCATGGTACAGCACGACGCCTGCGATGACCGCAACTTGGTCGAGGTGGCGCGCAACCGGGCCGGCCGCCCGGTACGAGTCAACCGCGCTTATGCGGAAGCATCGGTGCGCATCCTGACCGGCTTTATCGAGCCGCACCTGTTCGCCGGCTTTAGTGGGGGGCCCAAGGCTGTGCTGCCCGGCATCGCCGACATGGAGGCGATCATGGACAACCACGGCCCGGCAATGATCGCCGACCCGCATGCCACGTGGGGGGTGACCGACGGCAATCCCATCTGGGAGGAGATGCTGGCCGCGGCCCAAAGCACGGCGCCAACCTTTTTGCTCAATGTCGGCTTGAACCGCGACCGGCAGATCGCCGGCATCTTTGCCGGGGATTTGGCGCTGGCGCACCGGGCCGGAGTCGATTTTGTCCGGGCGCGGGCCTTGCAGCCAGTACGTGGACCGTTTGATATCATCATCACCTCCAACAGCGGCTACCCACTGGACCTCAACCTCTACCAAGCGGTCAAGGGCATGTCGGCGGCGGCCCTGATCGTGCGACCCGGTGGTGACATCATTGTCGCGGCCGAGTGTTGGGACGGCATCCCGACCCACGGTGAGTATAGACGCCTGCTTTGGGAGGCCGATACACCCCAGGACCTGCTCAATCGGGTCATGGCTCCTGGCTTTCGCTGCCAGGACCAATGGGAGGCCCAAATCCAGGCTCAGGTCCAGCTCAAGGCCAGGGTACACGTCTACGCCGACGGGCTTGCCGACGAAGAGCTGCGGCGGGCATTAGTCGTGCCCTGCCGCTCGGTCGAAGAAACGGTCATCCGCCTGCTACAGCAGCGGCCGGATGCAACCATTGCCATCATGCCCGACGGCCCGCAGGTCGTTCCCTACATCTCCTCCATCTTCCCTGCGGGTGATGGGCCGAGATGAGTGGGCCAATGTCAAGTCATTATCAACCGGTCACTTTAGGCATTGTTGTCGAGCTGCGCGCTATCACCGGCGAGCAGCACGTCCTGTATGGCGACCCTGACCGCCTGGCCAACTATGCCCACGACGAGGTCTCTGGGGCCGAGTATGCCCATCTACCCGACGTTGTGGTCAAGCCGGCCACGGCTACTGAGATTTCGGCGATCATGCGCCTGGCCAACCGCGAGCGCATCCCGGTCACCCCACGCGGTGCCGGGTCTGGCCTGTCGTGCGGCGCTGTGCCGGTCTATGGCGGCATTCTGCTGTCGCTGGAGCGGATGAACCGCATCGTGGAGATCGACCGGGCGAACATGGTCGTCGTCGTCGAGCCCGGTGTGGTAACCAACGACATCAACGAGGCGGTAAAACCGTTAGGGCTCTTCTATGCCGGCTATCCGATGAGTCTCGAATCGTGCTTTATCGGCGGTAACGTCGCCGAGAATGCCGGCGGCGGCCGGGCGATCAAGTACGGCGTCACCGGTCGCTACGTGCTGGGCCTGGAAGTGGTGCTGCCCACCGGCGAGATCGCGCAGGTGGGAGGCCGGCGGGTTAAGGACGTCACCGGCTATGACCTGCTGCACCTGTTAGTTGGCTCGGAAGGGACGTTGGGTATATTCACCCAGATCATCCTCCGGCTGCTGCCTCTGCCGGTCGCCCGGGCGGTGTTGCTAGTGCCTTTTGCCGACGTGCCAACCGCCATCGCCGCCGTGCCGCGGGTTATGACCGAGGGGCACCTAGTCCCCGCTTCGGTCGAGTTTATGGATCGCCTGTCGGTGCAGACTGCCTATGATTTTCTGGGCGAGCGACCACCCCATCCCAATATTGGCGCCATGCTGCTCATCGAGGTCGATGGCGACAGCCAGGCCCACGTCGAAACAGCATACAACGCCGTTGTGGACATTTGCCTGGATGTCGGCGCATTGGATGTCTATGTCGGCAGCTCGCCGGACACAGAGCGGCGGATGTGGCGCCCACGCCAGAATCTGGCCGAAGCGTTCAAGGCTATCTGCCCGATCCAGAGTCTGGAGGACATTGTCGTGCCGCTGGCTCAGATCCCTGACCTGATGCTCGAGCTGGAGCATCTGTCGCAGCAGTACGATGTGCTGATCCCATGCTACGGCCATGCCGGCGACGGTAACCTCCACGCCACGCCGATCAAACGGCCCGAAACCCCACTCGATGAGTGGCAGGCCAAGCTGCCGGCTCTCCTGGCCGACCTGTATCGCGCGGTCAGCCGGCTGGGCGGCACGCTCAGCGGCGAGCATGGCATCGGCTCCAAGCGCTCAGCTTATCTGCCGCTAGTTATGGATCCGACTCTGATCGTGCTCCAGCGCCGCATCAAACAAGCATTCGATCCGCTCAATATCCTCAACCCAGGCAAGATTTTCCCGCCGGAACTGACTCCTGGCGCGTGAGCTTGCCGCCATACTGGGGATGTGCTACAATGGGAGTGCCCGAGGGCCGGCGAAATGCGGCGACCGCCCGGGCGGTATAATCTGAAGAAGAAAGGAGTCCAAAATGGGTGCGAAAAAGATCCTGATGCTGGTCGGCGATTTTGTCGAAGATTACGAGGTGATGGTGCCCTTCCAGGCGCTGCAAATGGTCGGCCACCAGGTCTATGCTGTCTGCCCTGGCAAGAAGGCGGGTGATAAAGTGCGGACGGCAGTCCACGACTTTGAGGGCGATCAGACCTACAGCGAAAAGCCGGGCCACAACTTTGCGTTGAACGCCACTTTTGACGACGTGGATGCCGGCGATTATGATGCACTGGTCATTCCCGGCGGCCGCGCCCCGGAATATATCCGCCTGAACGAGAAGGTGCTGGATATCGTCCGCTACTTTGCCAAAAAGAAAAAACCGATCGCTGCCATCTGCCATGGTGCGCAGGTGCTGGCCGCGGCCGGTGTGCTCGACGGCAAAGAGTGCTCCTGCTATCCTGCCGTCGGGCCCGACGTAACCTGCGCCGGCGGCCGGTATGCGGACATCCCAGTTGACAAGGCTCACGTAGACGGTAACCTGGTCACCGCCCCCGCCTGGCCGGCTCACCCTGACTGGCTGGCCAAGTTCCTGAAGGTGTTGGGGACAAAGATCGACCTTTAGAGCCGAGCCCGCTCCGGGGTCATGTGTGTAGAAGAAGCCAGACCTTTGAATTGGCCTGGCTTCCACTGTCTGAAGTGGTCTTTATAGGCGGGGCCTGGGTGTCATTGTTTGTGAATTAGCGGCAGGTAGATTGAATAGCCATTGGCGATAACAATCGCCTGCCGCTCCCAGATGTTTCCCTGCCCATTATCTATGAGCGCCGTGTTGACGATGGCGTGCGGCCGGGTGATCTGCTGGCTGACCGTGACGCCAAAGGTGATGGTCACCAGCTCATCCGGTAGCAGCTCGCCTGTCCAGGTGATCACGCCGCCTGCTTCGCCGTAGTTGCCGGATGAGGCCCACAGGTCACCCAGGTAATAGACCTCAACGGGCAGGGTGTCGGTGACACGCACACCAGGCCGGAGTGGGCCGGCATTCTCCAGGCGGATGGTATAGGTCAGCGGGTCGCCGGGCCCGGCCTGGATAGGCTCTACCATCTTGACCGAGCCTTCGAGCGTGCCCGGCGGAAGCGACCCGGTGCGTTGATAGTTCGCCCGGCCGGTGCCCCACAGGATGCGCGCGTCGGCCGTGCCGGGCAGGTCGTAGGCCACAAAGCCGGAATGGGCGGTGTTGAGCACCAGCTCCAGGTCAGCATCGGCGTCGAGGTTGTCCAGGGTGGGGGCCGGTAGTGCGCCGTTCCAGTCCGGGCTGCCATAGGCCGGCGGCAGGCTCACTTCATGCACTGGATTGCCCTGATAATCCAGGATGTGCAGTTTACCGGTCTGGCCGCTGCCTTTTTGTACCCATGAGGTAACAATGACCTCGGCATATCCGTCGGCGTTCAGGTCGGCCACCACCGGTTCGGAAGCAAAGCGGTAGGAACCGCCCGTATAGACAGAATAGGGCCAGTTGCCATGCTCAGTTTTGTCAAGCCAGAAGGTGTGGATGCGGCCGTCGTAAGATGAATAAACGATCTCCATCTCACCATCGCCGTCTAGGTCGGCCACGGCAGGGTTAGGCTGGTTGTTTTCGATGACATCATAATCCTCGCTCAGGGGAGCGCCGGTGTCCACCGGCAAGGTCTGCCAGTCGTAGCCGTCCGCCTGGAATCGGCTGCGGTCGGCGTTGAACAGGTAGACGCCGTTGTACTTGCCGGGAGGGTGTCCCATCGAACAGTCATACACGTTGCCGGTGGCTACCACCTCGACGGCGCCATCGCCATTCACGTCGGCGAGCACGGCCGGACCGTGGGCAAGGTTAGTGCGGTAGCTCTCCTCGCGGACGCCGTCGCACTCGCCCCATCCGCGCAGCTCGACGACCAGGCTCTCCCACACGCCCACCTTGCCCCAGCCCTTGCCGCCGTAGATCGGATTGGCCGGGATCTGGGCGCCGTCTGGCTTGTAAGCGCAGATATAGTGCACATCCGAAGGGACGACGACCTCGCCCAGACCGTCGGCGTCGAGGTCGCCGATGGCGGCGTTGGCGTTAAACACGCCATAGGCATAGCCGCTGTCGTCGCTCAACTGAGGCCAACCGGGACGGATTGCCCCGTTGTGCTCATAGACCCAGGTATTCACTGCGCTGCCCACTGCACCCGTCACGATAATCTCCAGTAAGCCGTCACCTTCCAGATCGTAGACCGACAGGCCGCGCAGCTCACGGTTGATGGGAACCTGGGGCCAGCCGGGCTCAAAGTACCCCTCGTGGTTATAGACCGACACGTAACCGCCGCCGTGGGCAGTGACGATCTCCAGCTCGCCGTCATCATCTACGTCGGCGACGACGATGCCCGGCCAGGTGCGTCCCACGTTGCTGGCGCTCGGCTCACTCCTGTCGTGGCCGGAGGCCATGCGCCACTCCACCGTTCCAGTCTCGCCGTCCAGGACGACGATCGAATAGGCTGAGGCGATCACTTCCATGGTCCCATCGTCGTCCAGATCGGCCACGGCGGAGGAGGAGTACCAGCCGGTCTCGCACCACGAGGAGAAACAGCCGGCATTCTGCCACTTGAGGATGGGAGCCTGGATCTCTTCAGAGGGCGCGGAGGTGTTTAGGTAAGATTGCCGGCCGGGCCACCCTGGTGAGTAGGGCAGGCTGCCTGCGGTGGTCAGATCAGGCTGAGCCAGGAGGACGAGGACTGCCACGCTCAGAAAAAGGCTACGCATGTGCTCTTGACCATCCTTTCATCATTCCCTAGTTCGGGATCGCAACCCGCCGCAGGTCCACCCACGGGGGGACGGCTTCCACACTCAGAAACCAAAACCACGCGTGCCACTCTACCGGTGGATCGGTGGCGTACACTGCCCGGTGATCCAGATTGCCGGCGATCAGCCCCCGCACCAGTTCATTGGCTGTTGCAGTCCCACCTACCGGCTCAGGCACTGCCAGCTCGGGGTATAACCGGCGGACGTGGTCGCGGTACCACGGGTATGCCAACAACGGGCCACTCACCACGGCCAGATCGGGCCGCTGACCTTCCGCATACAAGAGATACCATAGGGCGAAGGTCTGCCAGTCGCCTTCGACGACGACAAGCGCGTCGGGGGCGGCTGCGTCCAGCGCCTCCTGCATGTTGCTGTCGGCCATCCCACTGTCGCTCAGGTCAACAGCCCGCCAATGCGTGGCCAGGGAGCCAAAGGGCAGGAGCAGGATGATAACCAGTGCAGCTCGCCGCCAGGTGGGTCCTTTTTGCTCGGCCAGGCGCAGCAGGTAGTCGGCCCCTGTGCCCCAGGCCAGCGCCAGCGCCAGGAGGAGCGGCAGAAGGTAGACGTAAGAATCGGTGGTGGCATAGAAGAAGGTGTACACCCCGGCCAGCAGACCCCAGATCAGGAAGGCGATAGCCAGGAGCCGGTCGGCTTTTCTTTGCTTGTCGTTGGTGTTCTGCCACCAGCCCCAGGCGCCGGTCGCGACCAGGATCAGGCCCAACCAGCCAAACTGATCGCCGAGCAAGTGGGCCCAGGTGACGATCCGGCCCAATATTCCGCTTGGGTGCAGGCCGAAAACGTACGGCCGGTAAGGTTCGCCGCTGACGACCCACCAGAAGCGATCCCAGGTCCGGGGATCGCCCCAGTTGACCGGCGGCTGGTGCGCAGCGGCCAGCGGCAGGTAGACATAAACAGACAGTCCGGCCAGGAACAGGCCCGCCGCCGGAACTAGCACCCTGGCCCGCAACCAGCGACGCCGCTCCGGCCATAGCAGGACCAGCAATGCTGGCACGACAAAAACCAGGGTCAGGTGGTTGCCCAGGCCCACTCCAAGCGCTAGGCCGGCCAGCCACAGCCACACATCGCCCCCGCCACGCAGATCCCCTTCAGGGGACTGACGCCACGATAGCACGAGCCACACTAGAAGGACGGCAAATAGGCCCAGCAGCGTATACACCTCGGCGATTACAGCCTGCGACCACAGCAGCGAGGAAAAGGCGAGGGTCAGCCCGGTAGCCGCCGACAACATCAGGCGATGTCGAGACTCAGATAGCAGAATCTGAGCGCTCAAGCAGGCCAGGCCAGCCGTCACACTGGCACACAGCGCCGACAGCAGGTTGACGCGGTAGGCGATCGTTCCCACCGGCAGGTGGATGGACAGCCAGGCCAGCAGGGTATAGGTAGGATAGCCGCTGGGGTGCGGGACGCCGAGGGTGCGCGCCGCCGCGATCAGATCGCCGCCGTCCACCCCATTGTGCTCGAAGGTGAGCCCCGGCGCCAGCGTGGCGACATATACGGTCATTGCCGCTGCAGCAACACCGAGTGCCAACCATCGGCTTGTAGGGTTGCGGTTGCCTATCTCCTCTTTGACCATGCTTCTCAGATTATAGCAGACCTGACAGGTTTTTGCCAAGATCCTCTCCAGGAGGTGAAATCTGCTAGGTCTGCTGACAAAATGCCCGTGTTAACTTTGACATAATGGGCTTCCTGAGTCTTGCTAGCCTGAGAAGTTTTGTTTTGCAGACACTTGTGGTAGAATTTGAGGCCGAACTGGGATTGGGTGAGAGGGAAGGATGGACCGACAGGCACAAGTAGGCTTTGCCGATAGTGAGCACGTTCCTCCGGATGTGTGGGGGTTCTTGCAGGAGCCGCTTTCTGGCAATCGCTGGTTGCTGACCAGACAACACAAAGTCTGGCGTCCGCCAACCGATGTGTACGAGACTGACAGCCATGTGATCGTCAAGGTCGAGATCGCCGGCATGCAGCAGGAGGATTTCAGTGTTTCTTTGAATGCCCAGGTTCTGCTGATCAGCGGCGTGCGCCGTGACCCAGCGGGCAAGCTCGCCTATCAGCAGATGGAGATCCTCTATGGCCAGTTCGAGAGCGAGGTTCACATCCCGTGGACCGTCGATGAGGATGCTATCCAAGCGACCTATCAGGACGGATTCCTGAGTGTGCTCCTGCCCAAATCAATGCCACGTCGTGTGCCGGTTGTCCAGATGGCCGATGGTCGGACCGAGGGGAGATGAGATGATCGACCCCGAGTTCGGAGCGATCCAGGCTATGACCAACGCCGGGGATGGCGAAGATCCAGTCCAGGTTCCCCAAACCCTGGCGATCTTGCCCCTTCGGGGTGTGGTAGTCTATCCTCTAACCTTTCAAGCTTTGAACGTCGGCCAGCCCCGGTCGCTGCGCCTGGTGGACGAGGCAACCGTGGAAAAGCGGATGATCGGCTTGGTAACGTCGCGCGACGCCGAGAAGGAGGAGCCGGGGCCGGAGGATGTGTACAAAGTAGGTGTGCTGGCTACTATCCAACGGATGTTCAAAGCCCCAGACGGCACGGTGCGTCTGTTGGTGCAGGGCTTGGAACGGATCCGGATCGATGAGTGGGTTGCGTCCGAGACGTATCTACGAGCAAACGTCAGCACTTTGCCTGACGAGGTAGAGGATAGCCTGGAAGTTCAGGCGCTGATGCGCAACGCCGTCGATCTCCTGAGGCGGCTGGTATCGTTGGTGTCACAACTCCCCGACGAGCTGCTGATGGCGGCGATGAACGTCAACGATCCACGCCATCTGGTCTACTTTATCGCCACGAATATTCGCATGGAGGTTGCGGACGCACAGTCGATTCTGGAAATCGACCACGTGCGTGAGAAGTTGCTCAAGCTGACGACGCTCATGACCAAAGAGCTGGAAGTGCTGGAGCTTGGGCGCAAGATCCAGAGCGAAGCCCAGGGCGAGATGGAAAAGATGCAACGCGACTATTTCCTGCGCGAGCAGATGAAAGCCATCCGCAAGGAGCTGGGTGAGGCCGACGAGCAGGCAGCCGAGATCGAGGAGTATCGGCTCAAGATCGCCCAGGCGACGATGCCGGAGGAGGCGGAAAAGGAAGCACAGCGCGAGCTGGGCCGCCTGGAAAAGATGCCACCCCAAGCTGCCGAGTACTCGGTGATCAAGACCTACCTGGATTGGCTGACGTCATTGCCGTGGCAGGTGGCGACGGAAGATCAGCTAGAGATCGCCCACGCGCGCCAGATCTTGGACGAAGATCATTATGACCTGGAGGAGATGAAGGAGCGGATCCTGGAGTTCCTGGCGGTGCGCAAGCTGCGGGCCGAGCGGCGCTCAAACCAAGAAGGCGGTGAGGAAGGCGCGGGCACGGCAGCCGCCAGCATCGATTACATACGGCGGGAGCGGGAGGGGGTGATCCTGTGCTTTGTCGGACCGCCCGGTACCGGCAAGACTAGCCTGTCGCAGTCAATCGCGCGGGCTCTGGGCCGCAAGTTCATCCACATGAGCCTAGGCGGGATGCGCGACGAGGCCGAGATTCGGGGGCACCGCCGCACCTATATCGGCGCTTTGCCCGGCCGGATCATCCAGGGCATTAAGCGGGTGGGCACCAGGAACCCGATCTTTGTGCTGGATGAGGTTGACAAAGTGGGCACTGACTGGCGCGGCGACCCATCATCGGCTTTGCTGGAGGTGCTCGACCCGGAGCAAAACCGGGATTTCCGCGACCACTACCTGGACGTGCCGTTCGACCTGAGCCAGGTGATGTTCATTACCACGGCCAACCAACTGGCTCCCATACCGGAGCCGCTGCGCGACCGGATGGAGATCCTGGAGTTGGACGGCTATACCGAGGAAGAGAAGGTGCGGATCGGCCAGCAGTATCTGATCCCGCGTCAGATCCGAGAGAACTCGTTGAGATCAGGTGAGGTAACGTTCAGCGAGGATGCACTGCGGGCCATTGTGCGGGATTATACCCGGGAGGCCGGCGTGCGCAATTTGGAGCGGCAGATCGGGACGGTGTGCCGCAAAGTGGCGCGCAGTGTGGCCGAGGGCCAGGATGGGGCGGTTCAGGTCGAGCCCGATGACTTGGTCAAGTACCTAGGCAATCCGCGTTTTTATTTTGAGCCGGCGGAGCGGACCGAATTGCCCGGAGTGGCAACCGGTCTGGTCGTGACCCCGGCGGGCGGCGACATCACCTTTGTCGAGGTGACGCGCATGAAGGGTGGCAACCGGCTGATCCTGACCGGCAAGCTGGGCGACGTAATGAAAGAGTCGGCGCAGGCAGCGCTGAGCTATGTTCGATCCAAGGCGACCGATCTGGGGATCGATGACCAGTTGCTCGAAGAGAGTGATGTACATATTCATGTGCCTGCCGGAGCGGTCCCCAAGGACGGCCCGTCGGCTGGGGTGACGATGGCCACGGCGTTGGTGTCGCTGTTGACCAACCGACCGGTGCGAGCTGATCTGGCGATGACCGGCGAGATCACCCTTCGTGGCCAGGTGCTGCCCGTCGGAGGGATCAAGCAAAAGGTGTTGGCTGCGGCGCGAGTAGGGCTACAGACGGTGATCTTGCCCGAGCGGAACAAGCCGGATCTGGACGATCTGCCTGAAGAGGTCCGGAGTGCGATGACCTTTGTGTTTGCCCAGAGTGTGGATGATGTGATCAAGGCGGCGCTACGCGACGAGGTGGTACATGTGGAACTGCAGACCGAGACCAACGTCAACGAACAAGCTGCAGTGCTGATTGTGGACGAAACCGATACCGATGATAGCTCTTCCTGACGGCGAGGGTGCAGTAGGCGACAAGCAGGCCCAATTGGAAGACATGCTCCGTAGCTTGGGCCGTGTGGCGATAGCTTATTCTGGCGGTGTGGATAGCACTTATCTTTTGGCCATAGCTGCCGACGTGCTTGGTTCTGATAATGTATTGGCGCTCACGGTGGTTTCCGAGTTGATGCCGATGCGCGAGGTGGTCCTGGCACAAGAGATGGCCTCTCAATTGGGTGCAAAGCATCGGCTTCTCTCCCTCCAGGCATTGACAGTTCCGGAGATTGCAGCCAATCCGCCTGACCGCTGCTACTTTTGCAAGCGGGAGGTGCTGCAGCGGATCGCCACAGCAGCTGCTGCTGAGGGCTTTTCTCACGTTGTCCATGGCGCCAATCAGGATGACCAGGGCGATTATCGGCCTGGCACGCGCGCGGCCGTCGAGCTGGGTGCTCGGGCTCCGCTCGAAGAAGCCGGTCTGACAAAGGCCGAGATCCGCGAGCTGTCGCGCCGCCGGGGGTTACCCACTTGGGATCAACCAAGCCAGGCTTGCCTGGCTTCGCGGGTGCCGTATCATACGCCGCTGACGGCGGTGAATTTGCAGCGTATCCAGGCTGCTGAGGAATATCTGCGGGATCGTGTAGGGGTGCAACCCTTACGGGTGAGGGATCATTTTCCGGTGGCTCGGATCGAAGTACCGCCCGACGACTGGTCAGCCCTTCTGGCTGAGGATGTGCGGGCTGCGTTGGTGGCCGAATTGCGGCGCCTCGGTTACCGGTATGTTGCGCTGGATCTCGCCGGTCTGCGAAGTGGTAGCATGAACGATCTGTTCAGGGAAAGATGATATGAGTTGGCGTTCAGATTTTGCTCGGCCTGATCTCCACCGCCAGCAGCGCAAGGGGGTTCCTGAGATCGTGCTGGCCGACCGTAAAATGCCGGATCAGAACGTGACCTTGGCTACGCGCTTCTTGGAGGCCGAGGGCCGAGCAATCTTTAGCCGCTTGTTGCCCGAGTCGGAAGCAGCGCTTCGCCGGGCGTTTCCCTCGCCTACCACTGTCGAGTGGCTGCCCCTGCCGCGGGCCATGGTCCTCCGCCGTCCCGACTATGTGCTTGCTCAGACCGGGGGGCGGGTTGGTGTTATTACCGCCGGCACCTCTGACATCCCCGTTGCCGAAGAGGCAGCTTTACTGTGCCGGGAAATGGGCTGTGAAGTGCATACTGTCTATGACGTAGGTGTCGCCGGGCTGCACCGTTTATTTGAGCCGCTGGAGCAGCTCCTGACGGAGATCCAGGTCGACGTTCTGATCGTGGCCGCTGGCATGGACGGCGCCCTGCCGTCAGTTGTTTCTGGCCTGGTCGACGTGCCCGTCGTCGGCCTGCCAAGCTCGGTGGGTTATGGGCTGGGTGGTAATGGCCTAGCGGCATTGCTGTCTATGCTCCAGACCTGCGCGCCGGGCATGGCTGTGGTCAACATCGACAATGGTATTGGCGCCGGGGCGATGGCCGGTCTCATTGCCAATCGTGCGGCATTGGCCAGGTCCCGACGGGAGGGATCGGAATAGTGGCCTCAGCGCGGCGTATCTATTTTGACTGCTATTCTGGTGCGGCTGGCGATATGCTCCTCGGCGCCCTGGTAGACGTTGGATTGTCAGTGGATGAGCTGACCCAAGCGCTCGGCGCTCTACCGGTGAGCGGCTATCGACTGCGGGTCGAGCGGGTGACCCACCAGGGCGTGAGTGGTACCCGGCTGTGGGTGGATACGGACGCTGCCGGACAGCATGGACGGCACCTTTCGGATATATTGGCTCTGGTGCAAGGCAGTGGACTGCCGCCGCAGGTCGTGGCTCAGGTTGGCGCTGTATTTGGCCGCTTGGCCCAAGCTGAGGCTGCTGTTCACGGTGTTACCGTCGACGAGATCCATTTTCACGAAGTCGGCGCACTGGACAGCATCGTGGATATTGTGGGCTGTGTGTGGGGCTTGCACGCTCTGGGGATAACTAGGGTCTTTTGCTCGGCTTTGCCGCTCGGCGGGGGGTGGGTGGAGACGGCCCACGGCCGCCTGCCGCTACCGGCTCCCGCAACGCTCAAGCTCCTGGCCGGCGTTGCGGCGCCTACCAGGCCCCTTGACCTCCAAGTGGAGCTGGTCACGCCGACGGCCGCTGCGCTGTTGGCCGAACTGGCGACCTTTGGTCAGCCGGCGCTGATTCTGGAAGCTGTGGGGTACGGTTTTGGCAAGCGCGAGCTTGCTTGGCCCAATGCCGTACGTGCCTGGCTGGGCCGCTCAGACGATCTGTCTGAGCCAGGCCTGACAGCCGATCACGACGCCGTCGTCCTGTTGGAATGCAATCTGGACAATACCACCGGCGAAGCGCTTGGCTATGCTATGGAGCGTCTCTTGTCGGCCGGAGCGCTTGATGTGTGGTTCACGCCGATCCAGATGAAAAAGAACCGGCCGGCGAGCAAGCTGTCAGTATTGGCCAAGCCCGAGCTGGCGGCTGGTCTGGCGCACCTGCTGCTGCAGGAGACAGCTACGCTGGGTGTCCGCCAGACATTGGTCAACCGGATCAAGGCCGGGCGCGAGTCGATGCCCGTCGAGACGGAATGGGGCACCGTCAAGGTCAAAGTGAAGCGGATGCAGGGGCAGCCGATCTCTGTCTCACCAGAGTATGAAGAGTGCGCAGCGCTGGCCCGCCAGCAAGGCATGTCGCTGCTGGCTGTCTATGCTGCAGTACAGGTTGCGGCCCTGGAAAAGCTGAAAGGTAGCTAGTGGGGGTGGCCACCCTCCTACGGGCATCGAAGGAACGGTAATGCGCGAGCTTTCGCTGCACATCCTCGACATCCTGGAGAATGCACTCGAGGCAAGGGCGACGGAAGTGGAATTGGAGATCGACGAAGACCTCTGCGCCGACCGGCTGACGATCTCTGTACGGGACAACGGGCGCGGGATGGATGCCCAGACCGCTCGGCGCGCACTTGACCCTTTTTTCACAACGCGCACCACAAGGCACGTCGGCCTGGGATTGCCGTTGTTTGCCGCTGCAGCCAGGCGTTGTGGGGGTGATTTGACCCTCGAATCAGTGCCCGGCCGAGGGACGGCGGTTACGACTACCTTTCGGTACAGTCACCTGGACCGGGCGCCGCTGGGCGATGTGACCGGCACGCTGCTGGCCTTTCTGTTGAGCGAGCGCGGTGCATGGCTGAGGTTTACGTATCATCACCGAGTCAACGGCCGGTCGTTTAACCTAGATACATCGGCCGTCCGGGCCGAGCTGGGGGATATCCCACTGTCGCACCCACTTGTGCGGGAGTGGCTGCACGATTATATTGCCGAAGGGGAAGCTGAATTAGCTCCTGCCCATCAGGGCGTTGTTATCGAAATTTAACCTGAACGATCAGAAGGAGAGAACCGATGACTATCAACGAGATTTTGGAGGAAGCGATCAAGGGTGAGGCCGAGGCCTACGAGCTCTACACCTGGGCCGCCGGGCTGGTGCGGGCCGAGCACGTCAAGGAGACGCTGCGGACGCTGGCCCAGGAAGAACTAGGCCATAAAGCATCGCTGGAGGGGATGAAGGCCAGCACAGCAACGTTGCGCTGGCAGACGAAAAAGCTGCTCAGGGCGCCGATCCAGGATTACAGGATCGGCGATCACCTTGTTGTCAATCCGCTGAGCCCCGATTCGACCTTTCAGGACGTGCTTATCTTTGCCTCCCGTAAGGAACAGCGGTCCTACCAGCTCTACCGAGACCTTGCCGAGAAGGCCGAGGAGCCGGCCTGCTCCATTTTGGAGGCTATGTCCAAAGATGAGTTGCGACACAAGAACCTGGTGGAGCGCTGGTATGAAGAGGTCGTCTATCAGGATTTCTAGCTCGCACCTCGTGTCTTGATTCTTGTACAGCCGTGATCAGGCCAGAGCCCCGGCCGGCGCGTTGGGCACCAGCCGGAGCCTCTGGCCTGCGAGGTGAGAAGTATGCGAGAAATCATAAGCGCCTTAGACGAGGCCGTGCAGCACAACGAGCCGGTAGCACTGGCCACCGTCGTTGAGGTCAAGGCCGGCTCTCCGGCACAGGTCGGTTTCAAGTTGCTGATCCGGCCTGATGGCACCGTGATGGGTAATGTCGGCGGCGGCGAGCTGGAGCAGCGGATCCGCGACGAGGCGGCGGCCGCCCTGCGAGACGGGCGGCCCCGACTGGCTCACTATGCCCTGCGCGAAGAAGGTC
Source organism: Anaerolineae bacterium (assembly GCA_034429215.1). Classification (GTDB taxonomy): domain Bacteria; phylum Chloroflexota; class Anaerolineae; order JAAYZQ01; family JAAYZQ01; genus JAFGOG01. The sequence continues at coordinate 76,946 of DAOUGI010000016.1, forward strand.
CTGATGCCGTGGGCATGGCATGCGGCGGCGAGATTACGGTCTTTGTAGAGCCCTATCAGCCGGCGCCGACACTGCTCATCGTTGGTGGGGGGCACATCGGGCGGCCTCTGGCTGAGATGGCCCGCCTGGCCGGCTTGAACGTGGAGGTGGTCGACGTGCGTCCGGAGCGGGCTACGGTGCCCCAGTTCGATCCGGCAGCCATCACTCCCTGGACCTATGTGGTTATTATGACCGAGACACACACTGCCGACGAGCAGGTATTGCGTCAGGTCCTTGACACTCCGGCAGTATATGTGGGGATGATCGGTAGCCGGCGCAAGATCCGGGCCATCTTTGACAACCTGCAAGCCGAGGGGGTATCCACAGAGCGGCTGTCCCACGTCCATGCTCCGATCGGACTCGATCTGGGAGGGCGACAGCCGGCCGAAATCGCCGTAGCCATCTTGGCCGAAATTGTGCAGGTGCGTTGCGGCGGGACAGGCCAACCCCTGGCGGCGGACACCGGTCAAAGAGCTAATGAAGTGTGAGGTAGGTAATGAGGACACAGATCGTGGGGCAAAGCCTGCCCCGCCTGGATGCCCAGGACAAGGTAACCGGCCAGGCCCGTTATCCGGGTGATTTTTCCATGCCGGGGATGCTCCACGCCAAGGTGGTGTGGAGCGAGCATCCCCACGCTTGGGTGCGACGGATCGACACCTCACAAGCTGAGACCTGCCCCGGCGTCGTGCGGGTCATCACCTACCGCGACGTGCCGGTGAATGAGTATGGCATCAACATCCCCGACCAGCCGGTCCTGGTCGCCGAAGGGGGCAAGGTGCGTTGGGTCGGCGACCGGATTGCGATCGTCGTGGCCGAGACCGAGCGGGCCGCTGACCGGGCGCGGCGACTGGTGCAGGTGGACTATGAGCCGTTGCCGACGGTGTGCGACCCGCGCGAGGCGATGAAGCCGGGCACACCGGTGGTGCACGAAGAAAGAGGCGACGGCAACGTTCTGCGTCACATCCGGGTCCGCAAGGGTGATGTGGAGGCGGCTTTTGCCCAGGCCGACGTCGTCGTTGAAGGTTATTACACTACCCCATTCGTGGAACATGCTTATCTCCAGCCAGAGGCCGGCCTGGGCTACATCGACGACGAGGGCCGGGTGACGGTGGTATGCGCTTCCCAATGGGCTCAGGACGACCTTCATCAGATCGCCCACATGCTGAACCTATCCCAGGATCAGGTGCGTGAGATCGTGCCGGCCATCGGCGGGGCTTTTGGCGGGCGGGAAGACATGTTCATCCAGCACCTGCTGGCGCTGGCTGCCTATCTGCTGCGCCGCCCGGTGCGAATGATCTTTACTCGCGAAGAGTCGGTGACCCGCACCGGCAAGCGCCATCCATTCTATATGCAATATTGTTGGGCAGCCAGCCGCGACGGTAAGCTGACGGCCATGGAGATTGAGGGCGTCACCGACACTGGGGCGTATGCATCAACCACCATCCCAGTGCTGAACAATGCCGTCAGTTTCTTCACCGGGCCCTACTGTGTGCCTAACGCTCGGCTTGATGGCTATGCCGTCTATACCAATAACGCCATTGCTATGGCCATGCGCGGATTTGGCGCAACCCAGCCGGTCCTGGCCTACGAGCAGCAGATGGACCGCTTGGCCGAGAAGTTGGGCATCGACCCGGTGGAGCTGCGTCTGAAGAACATGGTAGAGGAGGGCTCGGAGACGGTCACCGGCAGCTTGATGCCGCCGGGCGTCGGCATGAAAGAGACGCTCCGCCAGGCAGCTCTGGCAGCCGGTTGGCAGGAGAAGGATGGGCGTTGGCTGCGGCCGGCGGACCTGGGGCAGCCGTCTGCTCCGCATAAACGGTTGGGTATTGGCGTGGCCTGTGCCCTCAAGAACGTCGGCTATTCATTTGGTTTCGATGACCAGACCACAGCACGCGTCGAGCTAGACCTTGAGCTATCGGGTGCCATCCGTCGGGCCCTGGTGCAAGTGGGCACCTCGGAGGTGGGACAAGGGGTATATACTGCTATGGCCCAGATCGCGGCCGAGACGCTTGGCATCTCGCTGGGGCGGATCGAGATGGCTCCCTTGGATACAGCAGAGGCGCCCAATGCCGGCTCGGCCTCTGCCTCGCGTCACATCTATGTCTCGGGCAACGCCGTGATGCACGTTTGCCAACAGGCCAAGACTAGGTGGGAGGATATGCTTCGAGCCGAAACCGGCGAGATGCACATCGAGGCCGAGTTTACCTATCACACCAAAAGCGCCCGCCCCACCAGCACTTATGATCCTCAGACTGGCCAGTGCAACCCACACATCACTTACGGCTATGCCACCCAGATTGCCCTGGTCGAGGTAGACACTGAAACCGGCGAGGTAGAGGTGCGCAAGCTGTGGGCTGCTCAGGACATGGGCCGGGCGGTCAACCCGGCGATGGCCATTGGACAGATCGGCGGCGGCGTGCACATGGGATTGGGCTATGCGCTGACGGAAGAGTTTATTCAGCAGGAAGGGCTGGTGCGCACGCCCAGTTTTGCCGAGTACCAGATCCCTACCGTGCTGGACATGCCGCACGAGATCGTGCCGCTGATCGTCGAGGTGGCCGAGCCGACCGGGCCGTATGGGGCCAAAGGCCTGGGCGAAATGACAACTCTGCCCACCGCCCCGGCCGTGATCAACGCCATCCATGACGCGACCGGCGGCTGGATCACCGACCTGCCTGCCACGCCGGAAAGGGTTCTGGCGCTGATCAAAAACCTGTAGGGGGACCTCTTTGTGGTTGCCCTCCCTACTGGGCACAGGGTTATCATGTTGAGCAAAGCGAAGCATTTACTGGTCCTCATCAAAGGGGGCGGTGACCTGGGAACGGGCGTGGCCTACCGTCTTTGCCGGGCGGGCATGCAGGTCGTTGTAACCGAGCTGGCCCAACCGACCGTCATCCGCCGGGCAGTGTCTTTGGCCGAGGCCGTCTACATAGGTGAGGTTATGGTTGAGGACCTCCGTGCCCGGTTGGTGCCTGATGCTGGGGCGGCAAGGCTGGCCCTGGCTGCCGGAGTGGTGCCGGTGCTCATCGAACCTCAGGCCGACATAATGAAGGAGCTTCGGCCGCAGGTTGTGGTCGATGCCCGCATAGCCAAGCGCAATCTGGGAACACAGATGGACGAGGCTGAACTGGTCATCGGCCTAGGGCCGGGCTTTGTGGCTGGCCGGGATGTCCACGCTGTGATCGAAACGGTGCGCGGCCACTATCTAGGGCGGGTGCTTTGGGCAGGAGGGGCGGCCACCAACACCGGCATCCCCGGCAGCGTGGGCGGCGAGTCGGAACGCAGGATCTTGCGTGCCCCTGCCGATGGGGTATTCCATGCATTCAAGCGCATCGGCGCTCCGGTTTCTGAGGGTGAAGTGGTGGCCGAGGTGGATGGTTGGCCTGTCGAGGCCCTACTTTCTGGTGTTGTTCGGGGCATCCTGCATGATGGCCTCGCTGTGCATCAGGGAATGAAAGTGGGTGACATAGACCCCCGCGGGGTGCGCGATTATTGCTTCACTATCTCCGACAAAGCTCTGGCGATTGGTGGCGGTGCATTGGAGGCGATCCTCTACTTTATGAGTTGTCTGGAGGTCAATCATGGGTTTGATACGGGATGATACCGGCCGGCTGCACATCGACACGCCGCTCATGGCCGAGTCGTTGATGGACAAGGCGCTGTTGGACAGGACCGATACCGGACCGGTTTTTCGCCCGCTGCCAGAGCTGAGCGTGATCAAGCTGGGCGGGCAGAGCGTCATCGATCGGGGCAGCCATACGCTGCTGCCCCTGCTGGACGAGATCGTCGCTGCCCGCGCCGGTCGCGCGCTCCTGGTCATGACCGGTGGCGGGACCCGCAGTCGGCATGCTTACGCCATCGCCCTCGACCTGGGCATGCCCACCGGAGTGCTGGCCAAGCTGGGGGCCAGCATCAGCGAGCAAAACGCGCTGATGATCTCGATCCTGCTGGCACCTCATGGCGGGATCAAGATCGGCCACGACGACCTGGTCAAGCTGCCGGCTTACCTGGCCTTGGGCTCTATCCCGGTGATGCATGCTATGCCGCCCTACGGCTTGTGGGAAGAGCCGCCGGCGCAGGGCCGCATCCCGGCCCACCGCACCGACGCCGGTGCCTTTTTGACCGCCGAGGTGCTTGGCGCAGAGCGCTGCATCCTGGTCAAAGATGAGCGCGGTCTGTTCACTGCCGACCCGAAGAAGGATGTGACGGCCGATTTTATCCCCGAGATCGAGGTCAACGACCTGCTGGCGCTCGACCTGACCGATCTGGCAGTGGAGCGGACGATGCTTGATGCGTTCGCCCGTGCCCGCAGCGTGCGCGAGGTGCTCCTGGTCAACGGCCGCGAGCCGGGCAGCCTGACGCGGGCGCTGACTGGCGAGAACCCGGGAACCCGGATCTATCGCCAGGAAAAAGGATAATATAACCATGGACAAGGAAGAGCTGTCGGCATTGCTTCGTGCTGCCGCGCCATTGATCGAGCTGGCGGTCGCCGAGGACATTGGCCCCGGCGACGCGACCAGTATCTCCACCCTCCCCGCCGATTCCATGCTCCACGGCCGGATTGTAGCCAAAGCACCGGGGGTGATCGCCGGCCTGCCGGTGGCTGAGGCGGTGTTTCACCGCGTCGATCCGGCCATCCAGTTCGTCGCCCATGTCGCCGACGGGCAGGAGGTAGTGCCCGGCGAGCTGGTCGCCGATGTTACCGGCCCGGGCCGCGGACTGTTGGCTGCCGAGCGCACCGTCCTCAACTTTTTGCAGCGCCTGTCAGGCATTGCTACCCTCACTCGTTCTTTCGTAGACGCGATTGCCACCACCTCGGCAGGCATCCTTGACACTCGCAAGACGCCACCTGGCTATCGCATCCTCGACAAGTATGCCGTGCGGATGGGAGGAGGCCTCAACCATCGCCAGGCGCTGTACGACATGATCCTGATCAAGGACAACCATGTGGACGGAGCCGGCGGCATCCTTCCTGCTGTGACCCGTGCCCGCGCGGCCTATCCTACCTTGCCCATTGAGGTTGAAGTCCGCAATTTGGAAGAGCTGCGCCAGGTGCTGGCCATCGAGCCGCCGGTGGACCGAGCCATGCTCGACAACATGAGCCTGGACCAGATGCGCCAGGCGGTCGCTCTCGCTGCCGGGCGGGTGCCCCTGGAGGCGTCTGGCAACGTTACCTTGGAACGGGTAGCAGCCATCGCTGCCACCGGGGTCGATTATATCTCGGCCGGCTCGCTGACCCATTCGGTGCCGGCGCTCGACCTGAGCATGAAGGTGGCGCTCCCTAAAAACGGGCCGCTTGCCCGGCAGGCGCCTGCCGGCGATCTGAGTGTACGGGTGAAGGAACTGAAAACGGCCCTGGGGGATCAGCTCATCATTCTGGGGCATCATTACCAGCGAGATGAGGTGATCGCTTTGGCCGACTATCAAGGTGATTCGCTCGAGTTGGCGCGCGACGCGGCCCAAACCGACGCTCGGTTCATCGTTTTCTGCGGTGTCCATTTTATGGCCGAGACGGCGGCCATACTGTCCAAACCGGGCCAGCATGTCATCTCGCCCGATCCAAGCGCCGGCTGCTACCTGGCCGATACGGCGTCGTTGGAGGCGGTGCAGGCTGCCTGGGGCCTGTTGGGAGACGCTCTCGGCAACGCCGAGGCCGAGTTTACACCGCTTACCTACGTCAATTCCTCGGCTGACCTCAAGGCTTTCTGCGGTCGGCATGGCGGCCTGGTCTGCACCTCTGGCAACGCCGAAAATGCGCTCCGCTGGGCTCTGGATCGCCGCCCGCGCGCGTTCTTTTTCCCCGATCAGCATCTGGGTGGCAACACAGCTAAACGGCTGGGCATTCCGCTGGAGGAGGTGCTTCTGTGGGACGCAGAGCGCCCACCTGATCCAGAGTCCGTCCGGGCGGCTCGTGTGATCCTATGGCCTGGTGCCTGCAACGTCCACCAGCGGTTCCGGCCCGAGCATGTCCGAGCTATCCGTGAGCGCTTTCCTGGCATCCGGGTACTCGTCCACCCCGAGTGCAAGAGGGAGGTGGTGGATCTGGCCGACGAGGCTGGCTCGACCTCTTACATCATTCGCCAGGTCAATGCCGCTACGCCGGGGGCGCAGTGGGCCATCGGTACCGAGAGCCGCCTGGTCGAGCGGCTGCAAGGCAGCTACCCGGAGCAGCGTGTCGTCTCTCTGGCCGATGTGCCGCCATTTTGCCGCACCATGTCCCAGGTCACCTTGTGGAACTTGGCCCAGGTATTGGAGGCCCTGGCCCGTGGCGAGATCGTCAACGAAACAACCGTCGAGCCCAGCGCCGCCGACCACGCCCGCCTGGCCCTCCAGCGCATGCTCGACCTATAAAGCTCCCTCTCCCGCTTTTGGGAGAGGGTCGGGGTGAGGGGGTAACCTATGCTCATCGAAACCGACGTTCTGATCATCGGTTCTGGCATCGCCGGCGCGGTTGCTGCCCTGCGGCTGGCCCAGGACCGCCAGCGCCAGATCCTGGTCATCACCCGCGCCGCCCGGGCCGAAGAGTGCAATACTCACTATGCCCAGGGTGGCATCGTCGGGCGGGGCCCTGGTGATTCGCCAGACCTGCTGGCCCGCGATATCGAGGCGGCCGGCGCCGGACTGTGTCTTCCGGCGGCTGTGCGCCTGCTAGCTGAAGAGGGCCCGGACCTTGTCCGGAGCGTGTTGATCGACATCGCTCGAGTCCCCTTCGACCGCGACTCCGCCGGCGAGCTGGCTTACACCCGCGAGGGTGGCCATTCGCTGTCGCGCATCCTGCACGTCGGTGACGCCACTGGCCGGGCCATCGAGGAGGCGCTAATCGCCCGCCTGCATGAGCTTCCCAACGTCACCTTGCGCTCAGGCCTGACGGCCGTGGACCTTATCACCTCGGCTCACCACGCCGCCGACCCTCTGGCAATCTACAGGCCGATCACCTGCCACGGCGCATATGCTCTTGACCAGACGGAGGAAAAGGTTTACTGTATCTTGGCTCGGGCCACCCTGCTTGCTACCGGCGGCCTGGGGCGCATCTATCGCTATACCACCAATCCTGAAGGCGCTCGAGGCGACGGCTTGGCTATGGCCTACCGGGCCGGCGCCCGCGTCATCAACGCCGAGTATGTCCAGTTCCATCCTACTACTCTGGCTGCTCCCGGCGCCGACAATTTTTTGATCTCTGAGGCGGTGCGAGGTGAGGGCGGGCGGCTATACACGCTTGATGGGCGGCATTTCATGGATCAATACTCCCCTCGTTGGGGCGATTTGGCTCCACGTGACGTGGTGGCCCGTGCCATCCACCACGAGATGGTGACCAACAGTTATGACCATGTGCTGTTGGACCTGGCCGGCCAGATGAAACCCGACCATATCCGCGAGCGATTCCCCACCATCTATGCACGCTGCCTCAACGCCGGAATTGACATAACGAGTGAGCCCATCCCGGTGGTTCCGGCCGCCCACTATTTTTGCGGTGGTTTGTTGGCTGACGAGTGGGGGTGTACGACGATTGGCGGGCTGTACGCAGCCGGCGAGGTGACCTGTACCGGTTTGCATGGGGCTAACCGACTGGCCAGCACCTCGCTGCTGGAGGGTCTGGTGTGGGGTGACCGGGTCGGCCGTGACATCGCCGCCCGTAGTGACCTCGAACTGCTGACCGGTGACCAGGCGCCGCCCTGGGAAGAGGTAGGCACCAATGCCCTGCCTGACCCGGCGCTGGTTCATCGCGACCGGCGTACCATTCAAAACACCATGTGGCTATACGTCGGCCTGGTGCGCAGCACGCACCGGCTGGCTCGTGCCCTGCGCGATCTCAACCACCTGTGGGAAGAGATCGACCAGTTCTACCGCACCACGAGGCTGAACGACGAGTTGATCGGCCTGCGGGGGATGGCCCAATCAGCGTGGATTGTCGCCCGCGCCGCGTGGAAGAACCGCCAGGCGCGCGGCGCTCACTACCGCGAGGATGCCGAGCCCATCAGCCTTGCCAGTCTGCGCGACGCCGAAGGCTCGTTGTCTGATCTGGGGCAAGGCTACTAAACACGCGGCATGGTTGCGGGATCGGTTGAGCAAAGCATAGGGTATACCAGAATGACAGAACAACTACAACGAGCCATGGTTATTACGGCCCACCCCGATGACGCCGAGTTTACCGTAGCCGGCACGGTAGCCCGCTGGGTCCGGGACGGTCAAGAGGTGATCTATGTCATCTGCACCGACGGAAGCCGGGGCAGCAACGATCCCAATGTCGAGCCGGCAGCGCTGGCCATCACCAGGAAGGCAGAACAAGACGCCGCTGCTCGGGTTCTGGGCGTGAACGAGGTCGTTTACCTGGATTACGAGGACGGCACCCTGGAGCCCACGCTGTCCTTACGTCGCGACCTGACACGTACTATCCGCCGCTACCGGCCTCGTATTGTTGTTTGCCCTGATCCGACGATGCGCTTCTATGGCAATGACTACCTGAACCACCCTGATCATCGTGCTGCCGGGGATGCGGCCCTGGATGCAGTCTTTCCCTCGGCTGGCACCCGCTATATCTTTCCCGAGCTCCTGGCCGAAGGGCTAGAGCCATATGACGTCAAAGAGGTATACATTCACGGCCATCCCACACCAAACCAGTGGATTGACATAAGTGGCACGATTGAGTGCAAGATCGCGGCCCTCGAGCAGCACAAAAGCCAGGTTGGCGGCTGGGAAGGGCTCGGGGAAGGCATCCGTGCCTGGGCCAAAGAAGCAGGTGCCGGCCAGGGCATGGCTTTTGCCGAGGCGTTCAAGCGTATCATCCTTAGCTAGTGGGGAGTAGATATGCACGAGACTTTTATTCTGCTTTGGCCGGAAGCGGAAGGGGTTCAGTCGATCGTCGAGGCTGTCGAGATGATGGACGGCCACATTTTATTGAGCTTGCCGCCGTATGCCGCCGTCGCCCTTCTTTCCATCGAGCGGCTTGACGAGCTGCGCATCAATCCTGCCGTTCAATTGGTGTCTACCGAAGAAATCGCCGGGGGCACACTAGAGGGCGCGTCGAGTGCGACGCGAATGGCCGTTGCTGCTTGGAACACGCACCTTGCTCGGCAGCTCAAAGTGCCTGAACCGGCTTTTGAAGGTCTTTCGTGGGACGCACCGGGCCTTCTGGCACCAGATCCCCCGCCTGAAATCCGGGGGATGTTGCACCGTCGTGAGCAGGAACTGCTGGACAACGATGGCTAGTGACTGCAGCTCGCCAGGCCACCTTGTCGATCGGGACTGAGAGGATTGGCTTCGGTCTGCAAAACCACATTGTATGCACAAGGAGGGAGATTCGATGGCAACTCAAGTGGGGGGAATGCAGGATGTTTTCCTCCAGCTCAAGTGGAAGACGATAAGGGGGGTAGAACGGGCGGTAAGGGTTGTTGAAAAGGTCGGTGGCCGGGTGCTGCACGCTTACACTCCGTCGATCATGGTTGCCTCTGTGCCATCGGACCAAGTCAATCGTCTGGTGGGCAAGGGTGGAATCGTATCGGCTACGACTGAGCCGCTAGAGACGACGACGCTAAGAGCAGCCGACCACCAGTTGCGCTTTGCCATGGCAGCCTGGAACGAGCACTTTAGTGTGGACCGGCGTTTGGCGATGTTAGCCAGCCCAGAGTTGAACAGGTCGTGGGGGGAGACCGAGCACCATCCGCCGGATCCTCCGGTGGACGTGATGGCACATCTGCGCCATCTCGAGAACCAATACGCCCCTGCCATGTTCGCGGCTGCTATGGGGACCCCTGACCTAAACATCCCGGTGCTCGTGGGGCGAATTGCCGTCGGGCTGGTGTACGTCGATAGCACGGTGGCCAAATACAAGATCACCGACCAGGAAAAGAGCAAGGTTTTGTCAGAGACGATCGAGGGGCTCAACATGCTGTCGGGTTTTGAGCCGAGGGCCAATATTCAGTGGTTCTACGACATTCAACGGCCCAAGATCTCGATGACGGCCGGCCAGTTTACGGCGGCGAACAAGAACCAGTGGGAGGACCTGTGGCGGAACGCAGCCATGGGGGCGATGGGCTACAACGCCGATTTCAACGGCATGAATGCCTACATTAACAAGATCAAGGCTACCAACCACGCTGACTGGGCGTACGCCATATTCGTCACCAAATATCCAGGCTTCTGGTTTGCCTATTACTGGGGCAATCACGTGGTCATGGACTTTGGGGTCGACGGCTGGGGCATCGACAACTTTAGCCGGGTGGTAGCTCATGAGACTGGTCACGCATTCGGCTGCCCAGACGAGTATTCGGGTAGTGGCTGCAACTGCACTCAACTAGCTGGCCGATATCAGATCCCAAATGGCAACTGCGAGATTTGTGCTGCACCTTTTGTCCCCTGCCTGATGTGCGCCAATACGCCGGCGGTGTGCGACTATACACGCGGCCATTTGGGCTGGAATGAGCTGGCCGTGATGTCCAAAGGCACGACGACCCTGAAGGGGACTTGGACCTTTGACTTTGAGGCCGGTGTGGAGGGTCCGTCGACAGGGGCTGATGTCTGGTGGGAGCAGGTCGACAATACGATCCGCTTCCTGGTGCCGCAGAGCGGAGCGATGATGGTCCCCTTGGGCACCCCCAACTTGGACGTCGTGTCGCTGCAGACGTTGCAGACGCAGCCATACACAGCCAACCCTATCAACGGCAGCAACAACGCCTCGAACCAACTGACTCCAGGCACGGTGATCGCCGTCAAGACCAACACAGGACGCTATGCCAAAGTCAAGATTGACTCCTATGGGTATGATCTTGGCATAACCTGGGTCACTTACAAATAGCCGAGTCTGGTTGACAGGAGCCGGCCTGCTTTAGTGTCTGACCGATCAGGGGTATTCAGAAGGATGCCGCGATACTTTGTCGCGGCGGACTGAGCAGCAGTACCCGGATCGCTTTGCTTTCTGGTTGGGCCCGTGGTATAATCGTGACCGGTTCTTTCGCAAAAACTGCATTGGGGGGAAACGACCATGCAATATCGAGCTTTTGGACAACTGGACTGGAAACCGTCGGCGCTGGGCTTTGGAGCTATGCGCCTGCCGGTGATTGATGATGATCATGGCAAGATCGACGAGCCGGAAGCAACCCGCATGATCCGGTATGCCATTGACCAAGGCGTGAACTATGTGGACACTGCTTATCCCTATCACAAGGGCACCAGCGAGGCGTTCCTGGGGCGTGCTTTGCAGGATGGCTACCGTGAGCGCGTCAAGTTGGCGACCAAGTTACCCTGCTGGAAGGTTGAGGCTTTTGAGGACTTTGATCGCTTGCTCAACGAACAACTGTCCAATCTGCAAACTGACCAGATAGACTTTTATCTCCTCCACTCCCTGGACGCAGGGAGTTGGCCCAAAATGCGCGATCTGAACGTGTTCACATGGGCAGAGAAAGCCCTGGCCGATGGTCGAATCGGCCATCTTGGCTTTTCTTTTCACGACACATACGAGGTGTTCCAGGAGATTGTGGACGCTTCAGATTTGTGGACCTTCTGCCAAATCCAATACAACCTCATGGATGTGGAAGAGCAGGCTGGGACTAGGGGTCTTGAGTACGCTGCCGGCAAGGGTCTAGCTGTGGTGATCATGGAACCACTCCGCGGTGGGGCGCTGGCGCGCAATATCCCGCCTGCTGTCCAGGCCTTGTGGGACAGTGCACCGGTCCGACGGACTCCGGCTGATCATGCACTGCAGTGGTTGTGGAATCAGTCAGGCACCTCGCTGGTATTGAGCGGGATGAGCGCTATGGAGCAGGTAGAAGAGAACCTGTTGAGTGCAAACCGCTCTGGCATTGGCACGC